>JAYTOK010000147.1:0-1125 GCA_043747835.1 Pseudomonadota bacterium
TCCTGCAGGTCGGCGCCGTCGAGCGTTTCGATCGGCAGCAGCTGCTGCGCCTCGGGCTTCTGCGTCATGGTGTTGACGAAGGTGGCGTTGACGAGGAAAACTCGATCGAGCTTGCCGTCGCGATACGCATCGAGCATCACCTTGATGGAGCCCAGCAGGTCCTTCACGTGGGGCTTGTCGCCGAGGCCCGTGACGCTGGCGAGGATCGGCACGCCGAGACGGCGGAAGAACGCGAGCGCCTTGCCGCCAATGATGCAGAGGTTCACGGTGGCGCCCTTCGCCTGCCATTCCTTCATCAGCAGCAGCGTGGTCTTGAACACGTTGGTGTTCAGCGCGCCGCAGAGGCCACGATCGCTGGACACCACGACGATGCCGACCGATTTCGGCTCGCGCGTGATCAGGAACGGGTGCCTGTAGTCCGGGTTCACCGCATTCAGGTGGCCGATGACGGTGCGGATCTTCGCGGCATAGGGACGCGCCAGGCGCATCCGGTCCTGGGCGCGGCGCATCTTGCTCGCCGCGACCATTTCCATCGCCTTGGTGATCTTCTGCGTCGACTTGACGCTGGCGATCTTGCTGCGGATTTCCTTCGTGCCCGGCATGGCGTCAGTGCATCCCGCTCAGTAGGTGCCGGTCGCGAGGAAGGCTTCGCAGATCTTCTTCAGGGTAGGTTCGTGCGCCTTGAGCGTGGGGTTGGCGTTGATCGCGGCGAGGTCGTCCTTGTGCGCCGACTTGGCGAACGACTGCAGTGCCGCCTCGAAGTCGACGACCTTCACCTTCTCGACCTTGTCCATGTAGCCACTGTTGACCGCATAGATCGACAGCGCCATCTCGGCGACCGACATCGGCGCGTACTGCTTCTGCTTCATGACCTCGGTGACGCGCTGGCCGCGCTCGAGCTGGCGACGGGTCGCCTCGTCGAGGTCGGAGGCGAACTGCGAGAACGCCGCCAGCTCGCGGTACTGCGCGAGCGCGAGGCGGATGCCGCCGCCGAGCTTCTTGATGATGTCCGTCTGGGCGGCGCCGCCGACGCGCGATACCGAGATGCCGGCGTTCATGGCCGGGCGGATACCGGCGTTGAAGAGATCCGTCTCGAGGAAGATCTGGCCGTCGGTGATCGAGATC
>JAYTOK010000148.1:0-130386 GCA_043747835.1 Pseudomonadota bacterium
AAGCCACCGGCGCCCGCGTCGACGAAATCAACACCGGCTCGGGATCCGTTCGCTACGAAATCTAACTCGCCGTCAATGCGGTCTCGGCATGACGCTTACCATGCGCATATCTGGCAGTGATGTGCTACCCCGGGATCGACGCGCGTTCGCATGCGCAGCGCAACGTCTTGGTCCAGGCGATCCTTGAATACATCCGCGGAATCCTGAAGTACAGAGTTGGGAATCGGCGGGCGAGTGCAAAACGCGCGGCCAATGCGACTTTTCCGCTCCTACGTCAGATGCCAGCAATGAGAAATCGGGAGGTCTACGCAGCTTGCAATCGGGCAGAGCGCAATCTCCGATTGCGGAGGTTCTCTTCAGCTTTTGTTCTTCACAAGCTGCGCTCGGTCGAAGATTCAAAGTTCTTGCGCCAAGCTCGAAGTGCGCTGCAGATCGCCGTCGGGGGCGAACAGCGCATCTCAGGCATCATCGAAGAGGTCGCGGCAGAAAGGAGAATCGATGGGCGTAGGATGTGGGCATTCTGGAAAGAGACTCAGCCTGTGCTGCATCTCGTTGATGCGTTCTCACTGATTCTGCCGCTTCCCAAGCCTGGCGATCGGCATCAAATCTTGATTCGTTCAGTAAGCTGCCTGGACTCTTGGTTAGCCCAATGTGTGCTTTCGTCAGAAGGTCGAGTGCGCATGGCAATGCTTGGGCCGCACTTTCGGCCCGAGCTACGTGTTTCGTTGTCCATCAAATAACTGGCAAAAGTTGCCAGTGTTCTTGCCTTAGAGCGCGGATATGGTCTCCTCACCCCTGAGGCGAACTGGACGCGCAGCTCAGACAACGAAACGGATCTCCGTAGTCTTCGAGACCGAGGTCGAGCGAATGCAGGTTCGAATCCTGCCAGGGGTCCAACAACGGGCTCGGTTGGGCAGGGGCAGGCAATGGTAATTAACTTGGACCAGCGTCCAAACAGTGAATTGCAAACTCAAGGACTGTATATCGAGGAAAGCTCGCCCTCTGGACGCGTGATGTTGTCGGCGCTCACACTTGCGCCAAGGAGGTTAACGCGATGACCGGCTCGGAGATGCTCCAAGAAATCTGGCGCGAGATTCGCGAAGACGTTCGATCTTGGAACATCAAATGGCGCTGGCTTACCGCCGAAGAGTTGGACGATCTACAGCCAAGAATCAACCCGGCCACGGGCTTTCCGATGGTGCGTGGATCGATGTTGGATGCTGGTGGCAATCCCTACGGTGTAGATCTCAATAACTTCCGAGTTTCTCACGAGAATTCCGCGGTCGACGCCGGCAGGTTCCACGCGCATAGTCACGCGGAGTTTACGTCGAGTGGCAACCGTACCCTGTCGGATATCGATCGTGACTGCTTCGACTGGACGGGATCGCTTACCCCACGTTGGTGAAGGGATTCTGAACGCAATCGGCACTGTGTCGCCGCACTACCGGAGCTACATCAATGGCCATCCTGAACGAAAGCAACGTTGTCCATGATCTCGAAGCGCTGCGCTGCAAAGTCGAACTTCTCGAGGACAAGATAGGCCGGCAGCAGGAGCTCATCAGTCGGCTCCGCCAGCAAGTGAGTTCAATGCCAGCGGTTGACCTGCCGTCCTTCATCTACGCTTCCACATCTAGAGAGACCAGGCTGACGAGAGAATGGGTTGCGCCCATCATGGTCGCGATCGCCGTCACAACCTGGATAGCGGTCATTGCCTTGGGATTGTGGGGTAAGTAGCGAGAAAGCCGCATAGTCGGCGACCGCTAGTCCCGAGGCCTGCGTCGCAGGATGCCGCGGCGATGCTCAAGGCTGGATTGAGACTGTGATTTATCGAGCGCCAATTCGTTCCGCCCACCTGATTTCAAGCGGCTTGTACACAGTCCTAAAGTCGTTTGCATACCGATCCGCCTCGACCTTGGGGACTCGTGTTCCGAACTGAACGTCCCTGATCGACATCACACTCACGAAAAGATGCTGGAGTGATGCCGCCCGATCGATGAAATCCCTGAGAAAGGTTACGCATCCATCACAATCCCGCTCCCGCCGAAAGTTCCAGTCGCCGAGGTCCTGGAAACTATGGACCAACTTGTTGCGATCCTTGAGGAATCGTCGCAGCTCAGAATCGAGTGCAGGCACTGAACGTCCACGTTCGCGAAGCTCGTGGAGCATCTTCTTGAGAAGCGTTGAGCGAGCGGCCTTGGATTTGGCGACAAAAGTCTCGAGGCCGCCTGCGTCGCCTCGAATTGGCGACGGTTCGAGCAGCATGATGACAAAGCGTTCGACGATTTGTGCGGCGAGGAGTGCGCCGCCGAGGTGTGCCAGCACCTCCTCTTGGCTGGTCATAGCTTTTGTCTCTTTTGTATTCACTTGTGCCTCGCGGGCGAGCGCCGTGTTTGTTTCTTCACGCCAATAAGCGCTCTCCGAATGTTCGCCATCGTTTCTGTTGGCGTTACCGCGCGAATATCTGCGCGCGTTTCCGGTAGGCTCTTGACGATTTCAATGTATTCCTCACGCGACGGTCGGCGATTCTGGGACGTCGCGCGCTCGTAGATGTGCTTCGCATGGTCCATTCGCGAGTCGATGATTGCTTCCATTCGGATTCGCCAAGGGTCGCTACCTAATTCGAGGTGCGCTACGTTCGCATACGGCGGGGCCGGTGGCTCTTTCACTTTCGATTCTTGTTCCCTTTCCAATGTCGAAAGAAACGTGTCCATCTTATCGCGCGAGTCGTGCTCTGCTTCGGCAGCGGCTATTGCCCTCTCGACCGGTGCCGAGGAGTTCGTTGATGCTGCCGACGGAAGTTTCGGAGAGAACTTTTCCCACGCGGCTACGAATCCTTTAGGACCTGGCGTAAGCATGTCTGTAACAGAACGAAAAAGTTTCGCGCCGTGTTTGAGTGAGTCGACGCACCAAACGGTTCGGGCTTCACGCTCGGCCTGATCGAAGCAGGGGATACGCTCGAACAACCGAAAAAGTGAACGCGGCTTGAGTGCGTCTGCGCGAACGCAAAACATTTCCATGAGGCCGTCTAAGCCTTCAGCATCGAAACTCAGCGTCGAGGTGCGTTCGCCTTTCTTTGCGATGCTTTCGGGCATCGCTTCGCATACCAAGAGGCAGCGGGCGGCCAGCGCGGCGGTGAATAGATCCATTCCCCAACGCAGGTGTACGCCCACTAGAAGGGGTTCGTAGTCCATCGCCAGCGACAGGAGATAGTCGACGACACCGATATCCAGGCGCTGGTGGAAACTGCGTGCCACCTCTTCGGATACGTAGAACCTAGTTCGATCCTGATAGATCTTCATCCCCTTAAACGCGGCACCTGCTCCGTGGCGATCGCCTTTTGCCCATGCGCCCCAGCCGCCGATCCGGAACTCATCGAGATTTATCGATCGGGATTCATCCGGAGTCCAATTCTCGAGGATTGATCGGAGGATGCCTCGTGCGAGCGCCGCCTTCGTGGCAAATGCATTCTTCGCACCGACGGATTCGTCAAGTTCGAATGCTCGCAATGCCTGAAGCAGCAGAAGCAGGTGGTTCGGCGCGTTGCCGACGCGGGTGCCAGCCTGCGGAATGTTCTCAAGTCCTCGGAGATAGGACAGATAGGGACTGCTGTCGATAAATGCGCGCAACGTTGCTGGCTGTGCTGCCTTCCGGAGCTCGAACCAATCATGGAAGTACCGCGCGGCGTCGGTGAAGAGCTTTGTGTCTTTCTCTTCTCGACTCCAGCTACCTTTTCCAATCGCACGATATGCCGCAGGCCCAATCAAGTCTCGACAGGACTTACGTTGCACAAATTTCCTGCCCAGCGTGTCGAGCAGGAAGCCCGCCAGTACCGCCCGCTGTGCATACGCCGTGGCGTAAGAACCATTGAGCTTCTCCTGACGTTCAACGTCTTTTCTTGTGCCTGCCACGTTCGCCGCCGGTAATTGTTCGGGGTCGACTATTTTTTTGGAATTACCGGCGCGGTCAGGCTCGCGAATTACTGTGTTTCCGTCAACAGGAATGGTTGGGACGGATTATGGAAACGCTCGATATCAGCTCGGTTGCGCAGGCACTTCGAATTTCCGTAAAGACAGCTAGGAACCGGTTTGCGGCGGGTCTACCGATGCCCCCGAGCTTTGTGGTCGGCCGTCAGCGGCTGTTTCTCCCCGACCAACTGGACGCATGGCTGCGCAGTCAGCCAGGCGCAGTCCTGAACGATGGTGAGCGAGCTGCTCGTTTGCCTTCCCGTCGCCGTGGCCGCCCCCGACAGGAAGCCTAGGGTGAGGATGACCGTGCTGCACTGGGTGCTAGGCCTACCGATTCCGTCCACCGAGAAGTTTGTTCTTCTGGTGATCGCGCTGCTCGCCGACGACATGGGCAAGTGTTACCCGTCGCAGGCCTGGATTGCCCGCATGACGGGCCGGACGCTGAAGACCGTGCGTGCGGCACTGGTTGGGCTGCGAACGCGCCAGCTCGTCACCTGGATGCCAAGGCGGACCAATGCGCGTGGTTACACGAGCAACCTGTACGTCGTCATGGTGCCGGTGGAGGTAGTGCGCGGCTCGATCTCGGGCACTGGCTCGCGGAGGGGCGGGCAATCATTGCCAGGAGATAGGGTAACCACTGGGTACCAACAACAAACAGACATCGGGTGCTCACATAAAGGAGACAACACCGCACTCGGTTCGTTGGTCTTCGCGAATGAGATTTCAGAAAGCGACCGGGAAAAGATTCTCCGAGCGGTACCGCCTAACCGCGCCGTAGCCCAGCAGATCCTCGACGAAGTTGCGGCACGCATGAAGTCGGGTGGCGTGCGGTCGCCGCTGAGGTACGCCCTGGGATTGATCCAGCGGCACAAGGCGGGCGAGTTCATTCCCGACAAAGGTCTGCGGGTCTCGGGTGAAAGACTCGCGAATGAGGCCTCCGTCGAAGCGGTGGGTACAAGCGCAGATCGTGCGGCGGAAGTCGCGCTGGAGATCGCGAGCCTGGCGGCGTCCAAGGTAGTGCAGCTTCGCCCGGCCAATCAAAAACAAAAAGGCTGAAGGGCAGGCTATGCATCAGATCGAGGATGGAAGTGCGCACTTATACGTCGCTGCGCGACGTCCGTGGAAAGGCTGAGGCGGTGGCATGGCTATCTACCACTTCAGCGCCAAGATCGTTTCCCGACAGAGCGGCCGGACTGCGCTCGGCGCAGCTGCATATCGGTCCGGTGAACGCCTCCAGCAGGACGGAATAGGGGGAGTCATGCACGACTATTCGCGCAAGGGAGGTGTGGTCCACAAGGAGATTATGGCGCCCGAGAGCGCGCCTGAGTGGGCCAGAAATCGCGTCCAACTCTGGAATGAAATCGACCGGATCGAGCAGCGAAAGGACGCGCAGCTCGCGCGGGAAGTGGAGGTTGCGCTGCCTGTCGAACTCGGATTGCGCGAGCAAGTTGAGCTCGTCCGCGGCTTCGTCCAAGCGCAGTTCGTGGCGCGAGGAATGATGGCAGACATCGCCATCCATCACGACAACCCGCAGAACCCGCATGCGCATGTGCTCCTCACTTTGAGAGAAATCGGGCCGAATGGATTCGGTGACAAGGACCGGGATTGGAACCAGAAACCGCTGCTCCGGGAATGGAGGGAGGCATGGGCAGCGGCCGTCAACGAGCAGCTCGTCATGAGTGGCCATGAGGCGCGCGTGGATCATCGCAGTTTCAAGGAGCAGGGCATTTCGCTCGTTCCTGGGCGAAAGATCGGTGTGGGTCTGGAGCGCCAAGTCGCCGAAGATCTTCCGAAATATCTGACCGAGCGGATACTTGAGCAGCGGGAGATCGCTCGCGAGAACGGCAACAAGATCATCGCGGATCCAACCATTGCACTGACCGCGGTCACCTACAACCGGGCAACGTTTGGTGAGCGCGACATCACCAACTTTCTGGCGACTCGAACTGACGGAAGCGAGCAGTTGCAGACGGCCATGGCCAGCGTGATGTCGTCGCCCGAGGTCGTCGGGATAGATGCCCGCGAGTACGGCGAAGGCCGATTCACCACTCGCGAGATGGTGAAACTGGAAAGAGATTTGTTCTCCAGGGCGGAGCGAATGGCCGACAAGACTTCGCACCCAGTCGCGCCTTCCCATCGAGAGGCAGCATTGGACGGATCGACTTTGTCACGCGAACAGAAGGCCGCGTTCAATCACATTCTGGACGCCGGCGGCATCAAACTCGTCGTAGGTGTGGCGGGGTCCGGGAAAAGCACATTGCTCGCTGCAGCTCGCGAAGCGTGGGAATCGCGCGGCTATTCCGTACGAGGCGCGGCTCTTTCCGGCATCGCCGCGGAGAACTTGCGGCGTGCTTCAGGCATCGCATCGCGCACCCTCGCGAGCTACGAACACGCTTGGAAGCAGGGGCGTGATGGCATGGGGAGAGCTGACGTTCTGGTCATCGATGAGGCCGGGATGGTCGGAACTCGCCAGTTGGCGCGGATACTCGAAGCTGCTGACAAGGCGCAAGCAAAGGTCGTGCTATTGGGTGATCCGGAGCAGCTACAGGCTATTGAAGCTGGTGCACCGTTCCGCGGAATTCTCGCGACAGTCGGAGGTGTCCAGCTCGAGGAAGTACGTCGCCAGAAGGAGCTATGGCAGCGCGAAGCGACGCGCCAACTCGCGGCAGGGAATACCACGCAGGCACTGGCCGGGTACGAGTTGCATCGGCTAGTCCACGAGCACGCAACCCGCGAGGAGGCTCGGGCAGGGCTCCTGACAGCTTGGGCCAAGGGCGCGGAACGCGAAGGCACGCAACTCATGCTGGCGCACGCACGGGCAGACGTTCATGCGCTCAATGAGGCTGCTCGCGAGCTCCGGAAGTCGAATGGATACCTCGTGGACGGGCGCGTATTCGAGACCGAGCGTGGGCAGCGCGAGTTCGCTCAGGGCGACCGAATCTACTTCCTGCGGAACGAAAAGAGCCTGGGAGTGAAGAACGGAACGCTGGCCACGATTGAGCAGATAGACGGGCGGGTTCTTCACGTACGACTAGAGAATGAGTCGCGTACCGAGGTGAAAGTCGATAGCCATTTCTACCGTCACCTCGACCACGGATACGCTTCCACGATCCATAAAGGGCAGGGCGCCACGGTGGATCGAACTTATGTGCTTGCGGCTCCAAGCTTTGATCGACATCTGACCTACGTAGCGCTTTCGCGGCATCGCGAGGCTACGGAATTGCACTACGCGCGAGAGGACTTCCGCAGCAAACAGGATCTCAACTCGGCGCTTTCGCGAGCCAGGCCGAAGGAGCTCGCGACGGACTACGTGACACAAACTTCTGTGCGTTCGGACGGGTCGCGCGACGGTGACATGCGCGCAACCGATGCTGTGCTGGAGCAATTCCGGGAACGTATTGAGTCGGCGTTCGAGAAGTCGCTGATGGAAAGAGAACATTTGCCTGCCGGAGAATTAACCATTCGGCAATTGCCGGCACGCTCGTCCGGGCACGACAAGGAAGCGAAACAACGACACAAAGTCGATGAGGGACGTGAATCAAAGTCGGACACGCGAGTTCCGCCTGAGCCGAAGCCACGTGGAATAGATCGCGAGATTTGACTCTCCTCCGAAGGCAACAAAGGAAGCAATTGTGACCCTAGATCCAGACAAGCTTGAAGAGCGCACAGCTGCGATTCTTGGGCAGATTCAAGCTTCAGTTGCGGAATATGTGCGAACAATGAACGAGGCGGGCGCACTGCGACGGCGAGAAGCGGACGAAGCACATCGGCAGCAGGACGAGGCGCTGAGAAACTTGAAAACAATCCAGATTCAAGCGGCCGCTGCCGTTGAGACGCACGCAAAACTTTCAGCAAGAGTGGGAAACGACTGGCTAGCACTAGTCGAGCGCGGCCTACGAGAAACTGCTCTAGCGCAGGCAGAGGTGGCTGCAAGGGCCGCGACTACGCAGCTCGACTTGCAAGTCAGGGACTTGACTTCGTCGGTCCGTGACGCATTGAGCAACGTTAACCAAATCGCAGATCGCAATGAAAGAATATGCCGCTCATTGGCATGGAAGACCGTTGTCACTACTGCCGCGTGGCTGTTAGCGGTGTCCATTGGATTCAGAATCTTCACCCTTTGATTGGCGCGGCTATGAATGTCCGCGCTAGCTGGAAGTGCTGAAGCACGTCCACTAGCGCGCGGCTCGGTGACTACCGGACCGAGCGCCTCACTTCCTTCACACCTCTTCCTCGTCGTTCCAGTCTTCCGAGACTTTGGCGATGCTTGAGAGGAACTCCCGGATGTCCGGCATCGTGGGTGCGTCTTTCATATAGGCGGTCGACTGGGCAATCACTCGCATCTTGGCCTTCAGCATTAATCGCCCATGACGAATTCGTTCGGCCTTTGTCTTGCCTTCCAGGCGTGGGCTAGCGTCGTCTGGCCATGACTTAAAGATTTTCGCATCTGTCAGGTCAGATCGAGATCGTGCCCATTCGATTTCTGCGGGCGTGCCCAAGCCTTCATACACTCCCCGTACCACGACAGCGCGTTCCTTCCCAAGAGCCTTCTCCAGAATGCGGTAGCTTTCCTGATCAAAGAACAATCCGACCGGGGGATTGAAGCCAAACTTGCGCGTGATATCGATTGGGAAGATCGATGCCGGTGATGCTCTCACCAATAGGTCAATGATATGCATTTGAAGGTCATATATGACTTGCGACCAATACTCCAAAAGCGTGTGAGGCACTCCAGGAACGTTACCGCGACGAATGGTCGTGATCGATTCAGCCCAGTTCGGCTTGTGAACGTATGAGCAAAGCTTGGAGTAGAGAACGCGCGCGTCCGCCGATGTGACGCTGCCCGGGAATTCAGGCTGATAGCAGTCGCCTAATAGCTTCCCGAATCCAGGCGCTTTAGCGGTACCAGTGAACCACCCGTAAAACTCGTCGTAGGTGTCCGCATTCTGCCGTCGTTCCTTCCAATAACGATGGAGCACGAACATTTCGAACGCCGGACGCAAGACCGCTAGCGACGCATGGATTGAACCGTTAAGTCCGGCGATCAGTGCTTCACGAAGAACCGAGCAGGCTTCGAAGTAAAAAAAGTTGATGTTGAAGTACGGCCCAGCTTTCGGAAACGTCTGATCTTGAATGTCTGCGAACTCATGGATTGCCAGCCCTTGCCACGCGATTTGCGCTGCCCGCGGGCCCTTCTCGAGTTGAGAGAGGGTCGCCTCGCCGATTTTTGATAGCTCGCTGTCGTGTATGGCCCAAATTTTGCGAAGTGAAGGCGGTTTGTCCCACTTCGTAATGTTAACTGCGAATGTACTGACGTACATGGCGCTCCTAGTCAGTTCTCCTCGAGATCCACAATGCGCTTGAGTGCTTTGCGAATAGTTGCTCGTCGTTCTTCCCTGAATCGGGAAAATGTGGGCTCATCGAAAAGCAAGTGAGAAGGATCTTGCGCGAACGCGGGTACTAACAGGTGTCGGCCGATGTCGATTCCATCCCGTTTGAGTCGCGCGAAATATTGTGCCGGGAGCTCGGCACGTTTGCGGATGTTATCGGTTGCACCAACGTAGCGAAGATTGCCGATGTCGTTGATCTGGGCGGAAAGTTGCCCAAGTCGTTTACGAAGCGGGGATTGAGGGTAGATATGATCGATGTGTGGTTCGTTACCTTTGAAACGGACGTTGAAAGGCGATGTGCCCGTCGAATCGACATAGACGATGCTGAGCAGAATCGCGCGAAGCCGATTATCTGTGAGGTGCTCGTCGCTCAGCCGTACTTGGCGAAAGCGGCCTTCAAAATACTTGATGATCTCGTCGAGCGGGAATCCATCGGGCTTTTTTGCTCCTAGGTACTCGTGAAGGGCGTTTATCGTCGCGTCACCGCTTGCGCCAAACCAATTGAAAAGCTGCGCCTTGTAGGCATAGGCACGCATGCGTGCGCGGCTGCCTTCATTTGGTTTTGGATTGTTGTAGAGAAAATCAAATAAAGGAACGAAAGCGTTGTAGCTGCGCACCACCTTGTCGGAGAACAGGCGGAGATCGTTTTCAAGAAAGTCCCGCAACTCTTGAAACGCTGCTTCAGCGCGATCCCAGCCATTTTGCAACCGACCCAACAAGGCCTCGCCACGGCTTCCTGTGAACTTTGCGACGTCATTCACCTCTGCGCCTTCGCCTTGCGCTACCAGAAGACACTTGAGCGGGAAGCTCGACTCGAACTGTAGCTTGTTGCCGATGTTTAGGAGCTCAACGGTCTGTTCAGTGTTCTCTTCGATGTCTTCCCAGCCTTCCTTGAGGGCGGCGAACATCAAGTCCGATGCCGTCAGCTTTGTGCCACCCGAATTTACGCGAACAAAGATCTCTAGCACTTTCCTGTATTCGAACGCATCCGCGACACCATCGAGCTCCTTAACCCAGAAGTGAAGTTCCTCGCGAAGCAGCGTGCGGAGCTGAGAAATAGCCGTGTGCACGTGCCGCTCGCGCGAACGCGTTTGGTCTTGATCCTCATTCGGTGGTCGTGTGATCCGGTCGCAGATTTCGTAGGCAATCGAAGCGGGATCGCGTTGCGCGTCCTTCTCGGTGAGATTGCGCAAACGGTAGTACGGCAGGTCCATGGGCACAGCAGAAAACACGAGGCGATAGAGCAGGTCCGTGCCTTCGATCTCCTCTCGTCCTTCCAGCACATTGACGTATGCATCGCACGGCCTCTCATGGGCGTCCAGGACGCCTCCGCGAAAAATCGCGTAGAGAGTTTGAAGGCGCTGCTGTCCGTCAAGCACGAATGTCTTCTCGACGTTCGCTGCGCTTTTTTCGGGTGCGTAGAGGCTTGAAAGATCTGCTTCACGATCAATCGCACTCATGAACTTCCTGGCCTTAATAGCTTCCTTCGTGCGCCAGAAAAGCAGCGTCTGGACTGGATAGTTCCGCATCAAACTGTCGAATAGACGAATCATCTGATCGTCCTCCCATACGAATGGTCGTTGTATGTGGGGAAGCAGTAGTTCGTTACGTTCGATGTCTTCTAGCATTCGAAAGAGTGATTTCGGTTTGTAGCTCACAGAGGCCTCTGGGACGTTGTGGCAATCGGCCACGGCGCTAGTTAGGGGAAGTACGTGACGTGACGGTATCATCCGCGCGCAATCTTGTGCATCACGTGCGGTCGTCACAAAACGCGTTCTTGTAGAAGCGATCCATTCTGGCTCAGTGAGCTGCCGGGCTCGGATCGATTCCGCTTCATGCCGATTCAAGATTGTCTCTCTCGTGCCGGTCCAGCAAGGTGAACCGCTCGTGCTTAGCGCGCCGCCGGGCGCACCGGCACTCTCGCGCCGACGCGCGCAGCAAGTTCAGGATAAATCCCGACCGCAGTTCCTTCCGCTGCTTCTATGGACACACATAGCCCAAACGGTATCGTGTCTGTGAGAGATCCGGCATCAGCAGCGCAGCTAACTAGAATGGGAAGTGTCGAATTGTTCGCATACGCAATCGCATCTTCACTCACCCAAACCTGATGCTGAACCGTTCCTCGACGCGCCGCCTGCCAATGACCGCCTGCGCTAGTGGAGCACAGTTGTTGGTTGTCGGCTTTAAACCAGAGCTGCGCGCGGCGGTAGTCCCGATGCTGCGGATTGATCGGCGAATTCCATGCAAGGGTGATTGTGAGTCGCCGCCAGATGCGCTTGCCTGTCAAGAGCGTTGGCAACGGCACTTGGTACTCGACACCTTGATCTTTCCCGATACTTCCTATCGCAAGGAACGTTGCCCTCTCGTCAGGGCATCCGCGCGCGCGATCTATGTCGATCACGCCATTGCCGAACAACCGTTCAAGTCTGTGCTGCCTCTTTGTCCCGTGATCGTTCGCCAGCCCCAAAGCTACCTCTAGTGCTTCATCATCAGGCCAGTGGCATGAATGTACGATCATGGCCTTCAGCAATACTGCAACATCGCGCTCGGGCAACGCCGCGGCGCTTCTCGCTGCAACACTTCTAAGCGCTTCGACTGCGGCATGTGCGTGGGCAGCAGCATGAGAGACGAGGGCCGAGGAATTGCTTGTGCCACTGGAGTACCTGTATTGATCCGTCCGCCCTGGTTGCGCGCCCACGGAACAACTTCTGATGCCAGGTGCGCTTGCAACCCCCACGATTGGTTCGACGATCGCGCGAACATGTCTATTCCCGAGCTTTTCAGTAAAGAGTCGACGACCACTTGGTGCGACAACATCTGGTTTGATCGCGCGTAGAAAGCCCGGACCATTGCGACCCTCTGGGGCAGGCCATCCCGCCGGAAAAACAGGGAAGCGTCCGTGAATATTGAACTGTGAGCCGTCGTTGTAGAGGCCGCCGACTGTAATTGCATTGATGCTCTCGGCTGGAGAGAGAAGTCGGCGCCCTGTATCCCGCTCGATTGCCCGGAGCGCCTGAGCTTGCCGATCTGGTTCGGCGAGGTTCGCAAAATCTTGACGCGCTATCTCAAGCTCCACTCCACGGTGAAATGCTTGAAGATTGCCCGTCGGTACCACGAATAAAACCCGGTACTTCCAGCTTAGCCAATCAATCAGGCGAGCCAGCGGGCTCATGTCACGCACAAATTCCCGGTTGAGATCGCCTATCGCGAACTGTATGACACGCACCGACGGAGCAGCTGGAGGTTGCCCGCCATCCACATCGAGCAGGTGACGAACTGCAAGATAGATCACATCGATCAGCAGGCGGTCGGGCGGTGTGATCTCGCGGCGCGGGACTTCGTTTGAAGTGGGATCGGGAATTAGAACCGGCTGACAAACGATGCGGCTTGGAATGGTCAGCGGTGGTCGAGTGAGGTCGCCATGAAGGACTATCGACGCCATCGACGTTCCGTGGACCCGATCTTGGGGAGGAGCCTGAGCAGTGAAGTTGTTCGGGTCCACAACTGAGATTCGTGCTCCGAGCAGCGCATGATTCTCAAGGGGCACTCCATCAAGGACGCCAACTATTGGGTCTCCCGTCGGAACAGGTCTCTGGATTGCGGCAGTTTCACGCTCTGGTCCGCCATCTAGTGCCATTCCGCGAAGTTGCGGGCGGAAGAACATGACCTGGCTCGCGATCGCAAGCCCCGTGTTTTGGCCCTTCAAGATAGCCTCGACCTGCGCAATCGGCATGTCGGCTAATACACCGCGATAGCGGATCGCAGGGATTTCGGACTGATGTATGACGCGCGCGTTTCCCCTATTCAATATCTCGAGCAACTCGCGCGTCCTGTCTAGATTCCTCTGCTCGGAATTCGAATACCAGACGTCAATTTCGGTTCGGATGGAGTCGAGTCCATCGTCGATCGCTGATTGCCAATACGCGCGCGTGTCTTCGTCGAGTCGATCCTGGATCCCCCAGAGCCGAATCTCTCGAAGTTGCTGAAACACGTCTGCCCAACGTGTCAGCCCCCGCGCGAAACCCTTGCGCCCCTGTCTTGCGTAAATGCCCCACAATCGCAAGATTTCAGAGATCGCGTGTTGGTCGCTGAGGATGAGGAAAAGTTTGGTAGGTAGAACTTCATCGACAGCAGGGTCTTTAACGGTGAAGTTATTGTCTGGCGCCGCCCCAGTGCCATCGGCGTCGAAGAGGAATTGTAGTCCGGCCTTTTCTACGGCGCGGTAGAAGTCGGTAACGTCCCCAATCGTCTCGAGTACCACGACCTGTTCGACGTCGGCCGCAGGCACTGCGTGACGGAGTTCGGCCACCTGATCATCAAACTGCTTTTGCAGTCGCGCAAACTGGGGTCGTATGCGGCCAACTTGTTTCGTGAATGAAGGGAACTCAATGTCAGGAGGCATTCCTGACCGGCGACCCTTTGTCGCCTGGGTGCTGTTTGGAAGCAGGAGAAATAGATGGTCAGGTGCGGCCACGTTTCTTGTTGTTTGAGTTGCGCCTCTGTGACGATGACATCTTTCTGGTAGCTAGGCGAGCTTTTATGATGCTGCTCGGGCGAACATCTGGACCTGCGAGCACGATTCTTCGCTTCAGGTCTAGGCCAAATGCCTCTAGATGGGAGAAACTCTTAGGTGCTAACAACTGAGCGATGCGCTGAGCACTGAGTCCGAATGGAAGTCCGATTTCCTTTTGCAATTTCGTGAGCCATTGAACGGCTTCAGCGCGTGACGGCGGCGGCAGATCAATCTGAATCTCGAATCGGCGCCATACAGCACGATCCAGGAGTTCCGGATGATTCGTTGCGGTAACGACCACAACGTAACTGGGCAGCGCGTCAATCTGTAGCAGGAGCGAACTTACAACGCGCTTAATCTCGCCGGTCTCATGAACGTCGCCGCGCTCTTTACCAAGAGTATCGAACTCATCAAAGAACAGGACGCATGGGTGTGTGCGCGCGAAATCAAAAAGCTTTCGCAGGCGTGAACTCGTTTCTCCGAGGAAACTGCCGATAATCGCTTCGTATCTGACGACGAAGAGGGGAACTGCAAGCTCGTACGAAATTGCCTCGGCCAACGAAGTCTTTCCGTTTCCGGGAGGGCCCTGCAGGAGAACGCGGTGTCTAGGTTCAAGATTAAATGAGCGAAGCAAATCCGCGCGGCGTTGCTCTTCAACTAGCTCGCCACAAACCCGTTGCACAGCCGGATCAAGCACGAGTGAATCGAGCGTGCGAGCCGCGTCGACCTGGAACACAAGCCCGCCGTGGCCGGCGTCCTGCAGGCGGGACGGTTCGCCCGAGCGCGAAGAGGTACGCAGATTCTCGACCAATCTATCTGCGAGTTGATGGTGCTGCTTGGCGCGCTCGTCCGCCGCCAAAGCCTCGACCGTCGTCTTAAGAAGACCCTGGTCGCCGGTCGCCCCGGCCTTTACAAGATTCAGGACCAGATCTGACCGTGACATGAGCTATCTCGTCTCCGTGGCGGCCATAGTCTCGATGGTCCAAATGTCGTGGTGATTTCGACGTGAAGGATCATAGGTAGGGGACTTCGGAATTGCCACACATCGTGCGAGCGTGCATCGAGTCACTTCTCGCACGGACTCACTTTTCCCGCGTAAGGCATTGTGTATTAGGCCATTGCGTGAGGGAAATTCGAGAACCTTGCTCATCGCAGCTTCTTTGCGAGATCAGTCGCGTTCAGATGCGTGTAACGCTTCAACATTTGCAGAGTCTTGTGGCCCGTGATCGCCGCTACCTCCATCGGATTTAGGCCTAATGCAAACAACCGGCTGGTCGCCTCGTGCCGCAAATCATGAAAGTGGAAGTCATCGAGCTTCGCGCGCTTGGCCGCCCGGATGAATGCGCGCTTCACCGCCTCGGTGGTCAATCCCGGAAACAGCTTCCCGTTGATCGAGGCTGGCAGCGCCTTGATCACCTGTATAGCTTTGGGCGACAGCGGCACGATTCGTTGGTCGCCATTCTTGGTATCCGGCAGAACGATATATCGCTTCTTGAGATCCATTCGGCTGCGCTCGATCCCAACGATTTCGCCTTGTCGCATTCCCGTCTCGATCGCCAACTGGACGACTGGGAGTAGGAACGGATTGCGGGCAGTGTCCCTGCATTCGGCGAGCAATCGTTTTTCTTCATCCTTTGCGAACCGCCGATCCCGCGCCCGCGGCGCCTTGGGCCGCCGCACCAGCCGCACCGGGTTCTCGGGCATGTAGATGCCCCATTCGCGCCTGGCGATCTCGATAGCGTGTGAGATCACGTTGAGCTCGCGATTGACGGTCGACGGTGACACCGCCTCCAGGCGCTCATCCCGGTACGCCGCGAGCTGCGCGCTGGAGAGGGCGGACATCTTGGTCTTGCACACCCGGGATTTGACGATGCTATCGATGCGGTAGTCCTCGGAGTCCGCGCCTTTCTTCGTGGGCGAGATTTCCTTCTGATATCGCTTCAACACTTCGGCCAGCGTGTTCTTCTCTGCCTCTGTCCGATCAACGAAATCCCCCCGATCCATTTCGTTTTCGATCTCGCGCGCCCAGCGCTCCGCAAGCGCTTTGTTATCGAACGTTCGCGACTGCGTTGGGAAGCCAATGCGACGTACTTTCGCGCGCCAGAAATCACCGCGTTTTTCGAGAGTGGCCATGCGTGTTCCTCGTGTTTCAGGTGTGCGCAAAACACCCGTTTCGCTGTCCCACAACTGTCCCAAATGCCACTTCGAAAAACAAACAGGGATTCACGCGAGTGCGTAAATCCCTGTTTTTGCTGTGATTAAGTGGTGGGCGGTACAGGGCTTGAACCTGTGACCCCTGCCGTGTGAAAGCAGTGCTCTACCGCTGAGCTAACCGCCCGCCGTGGCCCCGAAAACCGGGTCCGTCGAGAGGGGCGAGAGTCTAAAGAGCGCGCGGAAGCGAATCAAATCCTTCGACCAACCCCCGAAAACCCCTCCCTATCACCGCTTTGCTACGATGCGCGCCCTCATGAGTACACCCGTCGTCACCCGCTTCGCCCCGTCGCCCACCGGCATGCTGCACATCGGCGGCGTTCGCACCGCGCTCTTCAGTTGGCTCTACGCCCGGCGCATGAAGGGCCAATTCATCCTGCGCGTCGAGGATACGGACGTGGAGCGTTCCACGCCGGAGGCGGTGAAGGTGATCCTCGAGGGCATGGCGTGGCTCAACCTCGACCACGACCAGGGGCCGTTCTATCAAATGCAGCGTTTCGATCGCTACAAGGAAGTGATCGGCGACATGCTGAAGGCCGGCACGGCCTATCACTGTTACTGCTCGAAGGAAGAGCTCGACGTGATGCGCGGCGCGCAGCAGCTCGCGAAGGAGAAGCCGCGTTACGACGGCCGTTGCCGCCACGGCAAGGGTCCGGGACCCGCGAGCGGCCGGCCGCCCGTCGTGCGCTTCGCGAATCCGGAAGACGGCGCGACCGTCGTCGAAGATGTGGTGCACGGCGCGGTGACTTTCCAGAACAAGGAGCTCGACGACCTCATCATCGCGCGCTCCGACGGCACGCCTACCTACAATTTCTGCGTGGTCGTCGACGACGCGGACATGGGCGTCACGCACGTGATCCGCGGCGACGACCATCTCAACAACACGCCGCGGCAGATGAACATGCTGCTCGCGCTCGGCAAGCAGCCTCCGGTGTATGCGCATGTGCCGATGATCCTGGGGCCCGACGGCGCAAAGCTGTCGAAACGTCACGGCGCGGTGAGCGTGCTCGACTATCAGGACCAGGGCTATCTGCCCGATGCGCTGCTCAACTATCTCGTGCGGCTCGGCTGGTCGCACGGCGACCAGGAATATTTCACGCGCGAGGAGATGATCGCGGCGTTCGACGTGCGCGACATCAACAAGTCGGCGTCGGCCATGAACCCGGACAAGATGCTGTGGCTCAACCAGCAGCACATGATCCGCGCGCAACCCAAGGACCTCGTGCCGCACCTGCGCTGGCACCTCGCGCGTCTCGGCGTGTTCACGCAGGACGACGCGCTGCTCGAAGGCATCATCCTCGCGCAGCGCGAGCGCGCGAAGACGCTCAAGGAAATGGCGGAGAACAGCCGGCTCTTCTTCGGCGACGAGGTGATCCTCGATCCGAAGGCCGCGGAGAAACATCTGACGGCCGATGCGAAGGCGCTGTTGCGCGAGCTCCGCACGCGTTTCGCGGCGATCGAGGACTGGGTCGCTCCCGGCATTCATGCCGCGCTGGAAGGACTGGCGACGGAGAAATCCCTGGGCCTCGGCAAGGTCGCGCAGCCGCTGCGCGTCGCGGTCACCGGCGGGACGATCTCGCCGCCGATCGATGCGACGCTCGCATTGTTGGGCCAACCGCGCACGCTGGCGCGACTCGACAAGGCGCTGGCCTGAAACAAGGAAGCGGCGCCCAGCTGGCTTCCCTCCAACTGACGGCGCCGCAACCGGACCCGCTTCCTTCGGGTCCGAATCGATGCGGTTCGCTACGGAATCGTCTTCGAGCCCACGTTCGAAATCTCACTCGTGCCGCCCGACGTCGTGTACGCGGACACGCCGAAGTACCAGGTGCCCGAGGCCAGGTTCGTGACGGTGTAGGTCGTGAGGCCCTGATTGGTGACGTCGACGCGCTGGTCGAGCAGGTTCGCGGCGCGGCCATACACGACGTAGAAGCCGTCGAGATCGGTCAGCGTGGATCCGTCGGTGTTTTCGGTGGGCGGCGTCCAGTTGATGACGGCGGTACCGTTCGACTGGCCGACGACGTTGATGGAGAACGCCGCCAGGTTGGCGCTCACACGGCCATCGTTCACGGTGATGACGATGTTCGCGTAGGAACCGACGTTCATCGCGGTCGGGGTGCCGGTGATCGTGCCGTTGCCGCTGTTGAACGCTGCCCAGGCCGGCAGGTTCGCGACGCTGAACGCGAGCGTGTTGCCGTCCGGATCCGATGCGGTGGGCGAGAACGTGTACGACTGACCGACGGTGGCTCCCGTGGCCGGCGTGCCGCCGATGACCGGGGGACGATTCGCGGCCTGAGTCACGGTGATCGCGAACGCGGCCAGCGAGACGGTCGCGGTGCCGTCGCTCACGGTGATGCGGATGTTGGAGAAGGTGCCGAGCTGTGTCGCCGACGGTGTGCCGGAGAGGCGACCCGTTGCCGTATCGAACGTCGCCCAGGTCGGGCGGTTCTGCACGCCGAAGGTGAGCGCATTGCCGTCGGGATCGGACGCCGTGGGTGTGAACGTGTAAGCCGTCGTTGCGGCGATCGTCGTCGGCGGCGTGCCGCTGATCACGGGCGCGCGATTGGTCGGCACCGTGGCGCTGACCTGCAGGTTGAACGCGGGCAGCGCGGTGCTGGTGAGTCCGTCGGAGACGCGAATCACGATGCCGTTCGTCGTGCCGACGTTTCCCGCGGCGGGTGTTCCCGAGAGGCGGCCGGTCGACGTGCTGAACGTGGCCCACGTCGGGGGGTTGTCGATGGCGAAGGTCAGCGCATTGCCGTCGGGATCGACCGCGTCGGGCTGGAACGCGTAGGCGCTGCCAGCCGTGACGATGGTCGCCGGCGTGCCGGAGATCGTCGGCGCGCGGTTCACCGGATCGGGTGTCGGGGTCGGCGGCGTGGGAGTTGTGGCGCGCGCGCGAACCTGGATGCGGAACGGCTCGAGCTGCGCGACCGCCGCCGAATCGGAGACTTCGATGGTGATCGCCTGCGTCATGCCCACGTCGGCATCCGCCGGGGTGCCGGTGACGACGCCGGTGGTGGAGCTGATCGCGGCCCAGGCCGGCAGGTTCGTCGCGGAGAAGGTGAGGCTGTCGCCGTCCGGATCGGCGGCGCGTGGCGTGAACGTATACGCGCTGCCCGCGTCGACGCCGATTCCCGGGACTCCGCCGATGGTCGGCGGACGATTGGGAACCTCTTCTCCGTCACTGCCGCACGCGGCGAGCACGCAAGTGGCGCCGATGGCGAGGAAGAGGTGGGCGAGCGTTCGCGTCGATCCGTGCAACATGTTTCTAACTACTCCATTCGAGGCCGCTGCCAGGGCGCCGCGGAGTAGTTAGAAAGAGAAAAGACGAGATGACGATAGCGGGCGTAACGAACGCCTCCACCGGCAACCCCGCTATCTCGAATCTCTCGACTCCAGACCGGAAGCTTTGCGTCCCCACCTCGCGGTGGGTTTGCCCTTAGCTGTTGATGTGCAGTTAATCGTGCAAAGCAAGCGCGCGCAAACTGTCAGCGTGCGCAGACATGCGAGGATTCCCTTGAAGGGATCGCCGGAGTGCAGGCTTCGCGATTTCGGCGAATAAGGTGAATGGCTGAAAAATTGCTGTGAGGGGCAGCACGGAAACCCCCGGACAAGCGCGCCTTGACATACTTACAGTGGGTGAGTAGCTTCCCGCGCCTCGCGTGGGGCTATAGCTCAGCTGGGAGAGCGCTTGCATGGCATGCAAGAGGTCGTCGGTTCGATCCCGACTAGCTCCACCACCGATTCAAGTTCAGGCCGGCGTCCCCATCGTCTAGAGGCCCAGGACACTGCCCTTTCACGGCGGTAACAGGGGTTCGAATCCCCTTGGGGACGCCATTTCAGGCGCTTCGCGCCACAACGGAAAACGCCGCCCTGAAGGGGCGGCGTCCGTGAGCGGGTGATCGCTCCGCTATCCCTACGAGATTGTCTTGGTCGCGGCGGTCGACAGGCCACTCTCCGCGCCGGTGCTGTCCCGCGCCGACACCGCGAAATACCACGTGCCAACCGAGAGATTCTCGACGACGAAGTTCGTCACGCCCACTGTATTCACTTCGATGACGTTGTCGAACGAGTTCGGACCGACGCCGTAGTAGATGCGGTATCCCGCGAGATTCGTGAGGGCGGTGCCATCGGAGCGCGTGGTCGGCGCCGTCCAGGCGACGGTTGCCGTACCGCTCGCGATCGCGCTCACGTTGATCGAGAAAGCCGGGAGGCTCGAGCGGCCGTTGCCGTCCGTTGCCGAGATCACGACGTTCGCGAAGCTGCCGACGTTGGCGGCCGAAGGGGTGCCGCTCAGGCGTCCCGTCGCGTTGTCGAACGTTGCCCATGCCGGGCGATTCTGGATTTCGAACGTGATGCGGTCGCCGTTCGGGTCGGTTGCGGTCGGTGTGAAGGTCCAGGCCCGGCCGGTGACGGCAGCGGTCGTGGGACTGCCGGAGATCGTGGGCGCCGAATTGGAACCGGAGGGCGGGGGGCTTCCGCCGCCTCCGCTGCTGCTGCTGCCTCCGCCGCCGTTCGTCACTTCACTGCCACCGCCGCATCCGGCCAGGGCTAAAAGTGTGATGGTGCTCAGAATCGCGACAACGTGCTGTCCGCGGCAACCATAAAAAGATTTTCTACTAGGCATCATTAGCAACTCCGCTGTCTCGGCAACCGGCCGAGATCGGTAGCTTTGCGCCCCCACCTCGCGGTGGGTTTGCCCTTCGTGGGATCTAGCTGGTCGCAAGAATAGGTAACGCTTTGGCATGCAGCAATACGTCTAAGCGTCTGTATACGGAGACATTTTTCGGGACGTGAACCAGTGCACGACAGATCGTCAATGAGGGACAACGTGACGTTGCGAGCCGCACTTAACATATCGGTTGAAGTGGAGAGCCCAATCGCTCCATATATAAGTAGCGAGAACAGGCGATGAAGGTTCGGATCTTCAACCATTATCACAACCTGCCGATCGCACTTCTCGCGGTCGTCGAGACGCTGCTCATCCTGAGCGCGCCACTCATCGTGCAAACGTTGATCCTCGGACAGTCTTTCGCGTCGATGTTCGAAGCCTGGCAGGTGACGACACCCAAGATGCTCGCGTTCGTCGCGTGCATCGGCGTCGCGCTCACCGCGATGGGTCTCTACAGCGCGCGCCAGCGCGCGCGCACGCCGGGAATCCTTCTGCGCGTCGTCGTCGCGCACGCGCTGGGTCTTGGGATGTTCGCGATCCTTTCGTTCTTCGTGCACGCCGTGAAGCTGCAACCGGGTCGCGCGCTCGCGTGGGCGGCGGCGTCGCTCCTGCTCGTCGTGCTCGCGCGCGTCATCGAAGGCGCGCTGCTCGACGACGATGCGTTCAAGCGTCGCGTACTCGTGTACGGCGCCGGCCAGCGCGCGAAGAACCTCATGCAGTTGCGCCGCCGCGCCGATCAACGCGGCTTTTTGGTGGTCGGCTACATGCCGGCGCCCGGCGAGGAAGTGCTCGTCGACGACAAACGGTTGCTGCCGCCGAACGTGCCGCAGTTGCGCGCGATCGCGAAAGACCAGCAAGTCGACGAGATCGTCGTGGCGATGGACGACCGGCGTCGCGAGTTTCCCGTGCGCGAGTTGCTCGATTGCCGGCTGAACGGCATCGAAGTGATCGACATCGTGAGCTTCCTCGAACGCGAGACGGGCCGTGTGCATCTCGACGTACTCAACCCGAGCTGGATCATCTTCTCCGAGGGCTTTCGCCGCGACGCCGTGCGTCAGTCGACGAAGCGAGCGTTCGACGTCGCGGCCTCGCTCGTCCTCGCCGTCGTCACGCTGCCGGTCGTGCTGCTGACGATGCTCGCCATCGTGCTCGAGGAAGGCCCGCGCGCGCCCATCTTCTACCGACAGCGCCGCGTCGGCCTCGACAGCCGCGAGTTCGACGTGCTCAAGTTCCGCAGCATGCGCGTCGACGCCGAAGGCGACGGCAAGGCGCGCTGGGCCAGCGGCACCGACGAGCGTGTCACGCGCGTCGGCAAGTTCATCCGCAAGGTGCGCATCGACGAGCTGCCGCAGATCTTCAATGTGCTGCGCGGTGACATGAGCTTCGTCGGGCCGCGTCCGGAACGCCCGCCATTCGTGGCACAGCTCGCCGAATCCATCCCTTACTACGACGAACGGCATTGCACGAAGCCTGGCATCACCGGCTGGGCGCAGGTGTGCTATCCGTACGGCTCTTCCGAGCGGGATGCTCTCGAGAAGCTGCAGTACGATCTTTACTACGTCAAGAATCACAGCCTGCTGTTCGACCTGATGATCCTGCTGCAGACCGTCGAAGTCGTCCTGATGGGGAAGGGGGGGCGATAGTGAGCGCGTTCGGGAATCACCTCGGGTGAACACGTTCGGGTTCGCCGGCTTCGGTGCCGCGTTCGTCGGCTTTACCGTTCTGTCGGTGTTGCTCAGCGTAGCCCTGCGCGGTGGCAATGCACCGGCGCGCCGGCTGCTGTTTGCCACCGTCTTCACCGCGCTGTGGGCGCTGATCCTCGCGTTCGAACACACCGACCGGCATCCGCCCGCGTGGCTCATCCTGGCCGGCGAGGTCGTGCGCGATGGCGCGTGGCTGTACGCGCTGCTCGGACTCGCTCCCGCGACACTGCCGCGATTCTTCGCGCCCGTGAGTTATGGACTCTGGGGCTTGTGGGTCGTCGCCGCGCTCGCCGGGTTCCGCATCGAGGCCGTGATGAGCGCCGGCGGCTTCGGCATGGCGCTGCTGATGTTGTTGCTGCTCGAGCAGGTGTATCGCAACGCGCCCGAGGCGGCGCGCGGCGATCTCAAGTTCCTCGCGATCGGCGTGGGCGGTCTCTTCACCTACGACCTGTTCCTCTACGCGCAGGCGGTGCTGCTGGGCGGCCTCGATGCGATGAGCTGGCACGCGCGCGGCTTCGCGAACCTGCTGCTGGTGCCGCTGCTGCTGCTCGGCGCGCGGCGCCTGCCGAACTCGGATCTGCGCGTCTTCGTGTCGCGGCAGGTCACCTTCTACACGACGACGTTCCTCGCCGCCGGAATCTATCTACTGCTGATGTCGCTGGCGGGCTACGCGATCCGCGAGCTGGGCGGCGCCTGGGGCGAGACGGCGCGCGGCTTTTTTCTCGTCGGCGCGTTTGCGCTGCTCGTCATCCTCGTGACGTCGGCGGCGATGCGCCGGCGGTTGCGCGTGTTCGTGAGCAAGCACTTCTATCGCAACAAGTACGACTACCGCGTCGAGTGGCTGCGCTTCATCAAGACGCTGTCGACGAACGATGCGACGGACGTGCCGCGCGCGATCGTGCAGGCCGTCGCCCAGACCCTCGACTCGCCGGGCGGCATGCTGCTCACGCTCGATGACACTGCGCGCCGGTTCGTTCCCGCCGCGGCGTGGCCATTCGCGCTCGCCGATCTCTCGGGCGTCACGGCGATATCGGCGATAGCGGCCGACGATCCGTTGGTCGATCTCATGCGCCGCCGCCGCTGGATCGTCGACGTGCGCGAGCACGCGGAACGGCCTGCGCTCTACGAGCAGGTGAAGCTGCCCGGCTGGCTGTGCGCCGACTCACGCTGGCGCATCGTCGCGCCCATCTTCAAGGTCGACGTGCTGATCGGCATATTCGTCCTGTTCGATCCGCCGCCCCCATTCGAACTGTCCTTCGAGGATCGCGACCTGCTGCACACCATGGGGCAGCACGTCGCGACGATGCTCGCGCAGCATGAAGCCGACCGGCGCGTGACGGAATTGAGTCAATTCGAAACGTACAACCGGCTCACGGCGTTCGTGATGCATGATCTCAAGAATTGCGCCGCGCAACTCACCCTCGTCGTCGGCAACGCGAAGAAGCACCGGCACAATCCCGAATTCATCGACGACGCGATCGAAACGGTCGCAAACACTTCCGAGCGCGTCACGCGGCTCATCGAGCAGTTGAGCCGGCGCGAGATTCCGACCGCACCCGCGCTGCCGGTGCGCCTCGCGGAGATCGCGTCGGCCGCCGTCGATCGCTGCCTGGCGCGGCGTCCACAACCGACGTTCTCGAAAGGCCAGGATTGCGAGCGTCTCGTGAGCGCCGATCGCGAGACGCTCGTCACCGCGATCGAGCACGTCGTGCGCAATGCGCAGGACGCCACGCGCGAGAACGGCAGCGTGCGCATCGCGATCGAAGACGGCGCGGGGTCGGTGCGACTCACCGTCGCCGACGATGGCGCGGGCATGGATGCCGATTTCATTCAGCACCAGTTGTTCCGCCCGTTTCACAGCACGAAGGGTTCGAAAGGCATGGGCATCGGCGCTTACCAGGCACGCGAGTTCGCGTTGTCGGTGGGCGGTGATGTCGAGGTCGAGAGCCGTCCGGGCGAGGGAACGCGTTTTTCCTTCATCTTTCCGGTGACCACATGAGCGAAGCCGCGAGCCCTGACAAACCGCGACTCCTCGTCGTCGAGGACGATCCCGGGCTGCAGAAGCAGCTCAAGTGGAGCTTCGACGAATACGAGGTCATCGTCGCGGGCAATCGCGAAGACGCGCTCGCGCAGATCCGCCGCTTCGAACCGCCGGTGGTGCTGCAGGATTTGGGGCTTCCGCCCGATGCGGAGGGGGTGAGCGAGGGTTTCCGGACGCTCAAGGAGATCCTGAGCCTCGCGCCGTACACGCGCGTCATCGTGATCACGGGCAACGCGGATCGAGACAACGCGATGCGCGCCGTGTCGCTCGGCGCATACGACTTCTATCAGAAGCCGCTCGATCCGGACGTGCTGCGACTCATCGTGAGCCGCGGACTGCGCATCCACGATCTCGAGGCGCAGAACCGCCGTCTGCTCGAAGGACAGATGCGCTCGCCGTTCGAAGGATTCATCGCGACCGATGATGCGATGCTCAAGGTCTGCCGCATGATCGAGAAGGTCGCACCCACGGACGTGTCGACTCTCATCCTTGGCGAAAGCGGTACCGGAAAGGAACTGATCGCGCGCGCCGTGCATGCGCAGAGCGGGCGTCAGGGTTCGCGCTTCGTCGCGATCAACTGCGCGGCGATTCCCGAGAATCTGCTCGAGAGCGAGCTGTTCGGCTACGAGAAGGGCGCGTTCACGGGCGCCGCCAAGCAGACGCTCGGCAAGATCGAAGTGGCGAGCGGCGGAACGCTCTTTCTCGACGAGATCGGCGACATGCCGCTTGCGCTCCAGGCCAAACTACTCCGCTTCCTGCAGGACCGCGTCATCGAACGCGTCGGCGGGCGCGCCGAGATCCCGGTCAACGTGCGGGTCGTGTGCGCGACCAACAAGGACCTGCAACAGCTCATCAGCGAGCAACGCTTCCGCGAGGATCTCTATTTCCGCATCAGCGAGGTCACCATCAAGGTGCCGCCGCTGCGCGACAGACGCGGAGGACCTACGGTGCTGGCGCACGCGATTTTGCGAAAATACAACGGCGCGCAGAGCCGGCCGAAGCGCGGCTTCACCGAGGAGGCGATCGCGGCGCTCGAAGCCTATCGCTGGCCCGGCAACGTGCGCGAGCTCGAGAACAAGGTGAAGTCGGCCGTCATCATGGGTGACGGCGCGATGCTCACGGTCGACGATCTGGGCTTGCGCGACGCGGGTGATGCGACGCCGGTTTTCAATCTCAAGGAAGTCCGCACGCGCGCGGAGCGCCAGGCGATCCAGCAGGCGCTCGCGATCTGCGACAACAATGTTTCGCATGCGGCGGAGCTGCTGGGTGTGAGTCGGCCGACGCTGTACGACCTGATGGCGAAGTACGGCGCGGGGCCCGCATCGTGACCGGAGCAAAGGCGGTGGGAGTTCCGGCGTTGGCGTCGGCCGAGGCGGAGCGCTTCGCGCGTTCTCGTGCCGTCGCGTTGATGGGTCTCGTGCTCGCGACCTTCGCGGCGCTGTGGCCGACGCTGCTCTCGTTGCGCGAGCGTTGGGAAGACACGGTCGGCCGCACGTATACGCATGGCTACATCGTCGTGCTCCTCGTGTTCTGGATGATCTGGCGCGACCGCGCGCGTCTGGCCGCGGTGCGGGCGTTGCCCTGGCTGCCGGGACTGCTGCTCGCGATTGCCGGCGTGGTCGGCTGGCTCGTGGCATACCGCGCGGGATTGCAGATCGTGCACCAGGCGGCGTTGCCCGCGCTCGTCGCCGTCGCGGTGCTGACCGCATTCGGTTGGCGCGTGTTGCGCACGCTCGCGTTTCCGCTCACGTGGCTGTATCTCGCGGTGCCGGTCTGGGACGCGATCCTGCCGCTGCTGAATTCGATTTCTGTATTCGCGGTCCGTTTCCTGTTGCGCGTCGCGGACGTGCCCGCGTTCTTCGTGAACAACCGCTTCGAGATCCCCGGCGGCACGTTCGAGATCGCGGACGGTTGCAGCGGCGTGCATTTCTTCGTCGTCGCGCTCACGGTCTCGCTGCTCTACGGCGAAGTGAACCGCGACTCGACGCGCACGCGCGTCAAGCTGGTCGTGTTCGCGCTGCTGCTCGCGATGGCGACGAACTGGATCCGCATCTTCATCATCGTGCTCGCGGGTTACCTGAGCGACATGACGCACAGTCTCGTCGTCAACGAGCACTACACCTTCGGCTGGTACATGTTCGCCGGCATGATGGTGATGTACTTCCTGGTCGTGCGCCGCTGGCCCGCGCCCGAGGCGCGCCCGCCCGCTGCGATCGACACGGCCGGCCCCGCGATTCCGCGTCGCGGATTCGCCGTCGCGATCGCGGGGCTCGCGTGCGCGCCGCTCGCACTGCTCGTGGATTCGAACCAGGCGACGCTCGCGCAGCTCGAGGCGACGATGCGTGCCGATGCAGACATTGCGCGATCGGCGCCGACGCCGGGCTGGACGCCGGTCTTCCCGAATGCCGATGCGACCTCGACGGGAGCATTCGGTGACGTCGAGTTCTACGTCGCCGGATTCCGGAATCAGGGGCAGGGCAAGGAACTCGCCGGCTTCAGCACTTCGCTGCTCGGCGAGTCATTGCATCGCGCGCGCGCGCCGCGCGGCGAAGTCCCCGCGCCCTGGAACGAAAGCGCGGCCGTGGACGACAATGGCCGCCGCTGGTTGCTCTGGTCCGCGTACCGAATGGACGATCGCTGGTATCGCAACGCGCTCGGCCTGCAGATCGAATATGGATTCCGCTCCCTCGCGGGCGCGCCTGCCGCGGCGATCGTCGCCTTGCGCGCGCGTTGCGATTCAGACGATTGCGCCGGCGCTCGCCGCGCGCTCACTCAAGTCACCGAGACCCACTATCCATGAAGCCGACATTTCGCCTCGTTGCCTGTCTCGCGCTCGGGTTCGTCCTGGTTTCGGGCTGCGGATACTTCCGCAGCCCCGAGAAACACGCCGAACGCGCACAGGACCTCATCGACAAGGGTGAGCACAACGCCGCGTTGATCGAACTGCGCAATGCGCTGCAATCGAAGCCGGACCTGCCGCAGGCGCGACTGCTGCTCGCGGAAGTCATGCTGTGGCACGGCGACGCGGTCAGCGCGGAACGCGAGCTCAAGCGCGTGCCCGCGCAGTTCCAGTCCGAGAAGCGCGCCGATCTCGCGCTGCGCATCGACATCGCCGCCGGGCGCGCACAGGACGTGCTCGAGGTCGTCGGCACGCCCGCGCAGAACGCGCCCGCGATTGCCTGGTTGTATCGCGGTCAGGCCCTGCAGGCATTGCAGCGTTTCGATGAAGCGCGGCAGGCCTTTCGCAGCGCGCTCGCGGCCGATACCAAACTACTGATCGCTCAGGCCGGTGTGATCGACAGTCTCTCGGCGCAGGGCAAATCGGCCGAGGCGCGCGCTCTCGCCGAACAGATGACGAAGGATCATCCGGAGTCGGCGCTCGCGTGGTTCATGCACGGCGCGCAGCTCGCGAACGCACAGCAGCTCAAGGAGGCGCAGGTCGCGCTGGAACGCGCCGGCGAGGCCGCCGCGCGCCAGCTCGACGTGCAGCGCAAGGTCGCGCTCGTCGCCACGTTGATCGAAGTGCAGCTCGCGAATCGCGAGCTGGTCAAGGCACGCGCGAGCTCGGACGTGCTCGCGCGCATCGTGCCGAACTCGCCGCTCGCGACGCTCATGTCGGCGCGCGTGTCGATGGCCGGCAGCGACTACTCCACCGCGACGACGGAGCTGCGGCGCGCGCTCTCGACCGCGCCGCAATTCACGCGGGCGCGATTCCTGCTGGCCGTGTCGCTGGCCGCGCAGGGCAACCTCGAACAGGCGAGCTCGGAGCTCGACGCCGTCGTTCAGCAGATGCCGCAGAACCTCGAGGCGCGCCAGTTGCTGGCGCAGATCCGCATGCGTCTCGAAGATCCGGCGGGCGCGATGCGCGTGCTCGTGCCGGCGCTCGAAGCCGACACACCGGACTCCGCCGACGTCAACATGCTGTTCGAGGAAGCGCGGCTGCAATCCAACAAGGCCGGGGAATCGGTCGGCATGCTCGAGCGCAGTTACCGCAAGACTCCTGAAAATCGCGCGCTGCGTCTGCAGCTCGCGGGCCTCTACATCGAGAGCAAGCAACCCGCGAAGGCCTTGTCGCTGCTCAAGACGATGCAGGACGCGAAACCGGACCCGGTGGTCGATCGCCTGACACTGTCCGCCACTGCGCAGGCCGAGGGCGTCGAAGCCGCGAATCGCAAGCTCGAACAGATGCTGGCCGCGCGGCCCGCCGATTCGGGTCTCGCCGTGCTCGCCTCGCAATTGCGAATCGCGCAGGGCGACGTCGAGCGTGCGCAGTCCATCCTCGACGCCGCCGTCAAGCGCGCGCCGGCCGACGCCGAACCGCGCCTCGCGCTCGCGCGCCTGCAGGTGCGCCGCGGGCAGCGTGACGCCGCCGTCGCGAATCTCGAGCAATTGCGCAAGGGCGCGGCGCGCGCGACGGAAGCGCGCCTGCTGCTCGCGCAGCTCGCGTTGCAACGCGATGACGCCAAGCTGGCCGACCAACTCATCGACGAGGCAGTCGCGAGCGCGACCAACGCCGCGGAGACGCGCAACGCCGCTGGGTCTATCTACCTTGCGACCGGGCGCTACGACAAGGCCATCGAACACTTCCGGGCCGGTACGCAGGCGGATTCCACGAGCGTCAGCCTGTGGCTCAACTTGGGTCGCGCGCAGCTCGCGCTCGAGCAGGTGCCCGCCGCGCGCGAGTCGCTGGAGCGCGCTCTCACGCTGCGCAAGAACTGGCTGCCCGCCGAAGGCGTGCTCACGTTCCTGGAGTTGCAGCACGGCCAGGCTGCCGCCGCGCGCGCGCGCGTCGATGCCCTGGTCAAGGCTCGTCCCCAGGATCCGGGCGTGCGCGTTCTCGAAGCGGAGGTCTTTGCGGCGCAGCGCAATTTCATGGAGGCCGAGCGTTCGCTCGCCGTCGCCGCGAAGCTCGCGCCGTCGGCGAATCTCGCCGTGAAGTCGTATCAGTTGCGCACGGCAGGCACGCTCGCGAATCCGACGGAACCGCTCACGAGCTGGCTCGACAGGAATCCGAACGATTTGCCCGTGCGCGGAATCCTCGCGGAAGCGCATGCGCGATCGGGCGCGCCCAGCCGCGCGGCGGAACAGTACGAAAAGATCCTGGAGCGCGATCCGCGCGACGTGGTGTCGCTCAACAACCTCGCCTGGATCTATTTCGAAGCGGGTGACGAGCGCGCACTCGAACTCGCGCGACGCGCCCACGCGCTCGCACCCGGCGCGCCAGCGGTGACTGACACGCTCGGCTGGATCCTGGTGCAGGAGGGAAAAGCCGAGGAAGGCGTGAAGCTGCTCGCCGATGCCGCCGGCCGCGCGCCCGCGGATGGCGATATGCAATATCACTACGCGGCCGCCCTCGCGAAGTCCGGGGCCGCCGCCGAGGCCGAGGCCCGGCTGCGCAAATTGCTGGGCGACAGTGAAAAATTTGCTAGCCGAGATGATGCGGAAAAGCTGCTCGCGAGCCTCAGCAAGGGCATCGGTAAGGCGCCCTGAACGATTCTGGTACCCCGTCACGGTTTACCCAGGCATTCCCATGGAATTCAATACTTTGATTGGGATGCTCGGGCATTATCTCCAGCCTGTAGCGGGGCTGAAGGGTCGCCCGCGTCGTCGTCAACGGAACATCCATGAAATTTCTCGCCGTCGCAGGCGCCTCGTTGCTCTTCATTCTCTCGCCCGCCACCAGCTGGAGCCAGCAGCCCGCGAGCGCCGCAACTGCGCCCGCGCCGGTGCCGGGTCCGCCCGCGTCTCCGACCCTGCCGGCCGCACCCGCGGCGGGCGTCTCTCCTAACTACCTCATCGGCCCGGGCGACACGCTGCAGATCTTCGTCTGGCGCAATCCCGAACTCACCTCAGCGGTCCCGGTGCGACCCGACGGCAAGATCTCGACGCCGCTCGTCGAGGACATGGTCGCGGTCGGCAAGATGCCCTCCGAGCTCGCGCGCGACATCGAAAAAGTGCTCGGCGAATTCATCCGCTCGCCGCAGGTCAACGTGATCGTGACGGTGCCGCTGAGCGCATTCAGTCAGGTCAAGGTGATCGGCCAGGTCACGCAGCCGCAGTCGCTGCCGTTCCGGGAAGGCATGCGCGTGCTCGACGCGGTCCTCTCGACCGGCGGCCTCGCGAATTTCGCGGCGGGCAATCGCGCGAAGATCGTGCGCCGCGTGAACGGCAAGGACACGACCATCAAGGTGAAGATCGCGAATCTCGTGAACAAGGGTGACATGTCGCAGAACTTCGAGTTGAAGGCCGGCGACGTGCTCGTGATCCCCGAATCGATGCTCTGATGAGGAACGAATGCAGGGCCTGATCGACAAGGTTTATTCCGAACTCAAGGGTGCGTGGCGCTTCCGCCGCTACGCGCTGATCGCCGCGTGGGCCGCCTGCATGATCGGCTGGCTCGTGGTGTACGTGCTCCCCGACCAGTTCACCTCGTACGCGCGCGTCAACGTCGACACGCGCACGGCGCTGGGTCCGCTGCTCGAAGGCATCGCGGTCCGTCAGGACGTCGAGTCCCAGCTCAACCTGATGCGCCAGGCTCTGCTGGGCCGCGCGAATCTCGACAAGGTGGCGACGCAGGTTGGACTCGATCGCAAGGCGGTGACTCCCGAAGACCGCGACGAGCTGATCACGGGCATCAGCGAGCGAATCAACATCGTGCTCGAGACGCCGACCGTGCGCGATCCGCGCATCCCGAACACGCTGTATCGAATCACGTATCAGGACAGCGACCGGCAGAGCGCTCTCAAGGTCGTCGACACGTTGCTGAACTCGTTCGTCGAAGACACGATGAGTTCGTCGGGCAGCGCGTCCGCCCAGCGCTTCCTGCGCGAACAGATTGCCGACTACAACCGCCGCCTCGCCGACGCCGAGAATCTCCTCGCGGAATTCAAGAAGCAGAACTTCGGCCTCGTCCCCGGCGCGCAGGGCGATCACTTCTCGCGCCTCACTACCGAGACTCAGGAAGTGAAGCGCCTGCAGGGCGCGCTCGGCATCGCGTCTAGCCGCAAGGCCGAGCTGCAGCGGCAGCTGCGCGGCGAATCGGCCTACGTCCCGTCGACCGGCGCCACAGGAACTCCGCGGTCGAGCGGCAGCGGAAGTGCGCAGGCATCGCCCGATACGACATCGCGCATCCAGGAAACGCAGGCCCGTCTCGACGACATGCTGTTGCGCTTCACCGAAAAGCACCCTGACGTGCTCGCGGCCCGCGAGACGCTCAAGCAGTTGCAGGCGCGCCAACAGGAAGAGATCGCGGCGCTCAAGCGCGGTGACCCGGGCGCGGCGGCCATGTCCGGCGCGTCGTCGAACCCCGTCTACCAGAACATCCTGATGCAGCTCAATCAGGTCGACGTGCAGATCGCGGAGCTCAGCGTCGAGCTCGGCGACCACCGCCGCAACGAAGCGGACCTGCGTAAGCTGGTCGATACGGCTCCCGAGGTCGAAGCCGAGTACGCGCGCCTCACGCGCGACTACGACGTCATCAAGACGCAGTACAACAACCTGCTCGAGCGCCTCGAGAAGGCGAAGGTGTCGAGCGACGCGGATCAGACCGGCACGATCCGCTTCAACATCGTCGATCCGCCGACCGTCGCGTTCAAACCGACGTTCCCGAATCGTCCGCTGCTGCTGTCCGTCGTGCTGCTGCTCGGCCTCGCGATTGGCGGCGGCATTGCGTACCTGATGCACCTGATCAAGCCGGTGTTCTCGTCGGAGCAAGCGCTCGTCGAGCGCACGGGACTGCCGGTGCTCGGCGTCGTCACGCGGACGTGGATCCAGAAATACCGTGCGCACATGCGCGCCGGCCTCATGCGCTACGCGGTGGCCTCTGGGGCTCTCCTCGTCGTGTTCGCTGCCGTCCTCTTCACGCAGGAAACGGCATCGGCCTTCCTGCGCAAACTGATCTGAGCGTCGGAGTCCACTCATGAGTCTCGTCGAAAGGGCGCTCAAGAAACTGCAGGAATCCCGCGGCAACACGCCGCCCCCACCGGCGGTTCCCGCGCAGGCCCGCAACGTGGCGCCGCCGCCGCCGGCGGCGCCCGCGCGCGTCGAGCCGCTGCCCCGATCTTCGCGCGTCGTGACGATCGACTACGCCGCGCTGCGCGCGGTCGAGCTGCTGCCCGCCGAAACGGAAGAGCGCCGGCTCAAACAGGAATATCGCCAGATCAAGCGGCCGCTGATCGCGAACGCGATGGGCCGCGGCGTTCCGGAACTCGAGAATGGCCACGTGATCCTGGTTTCGAGCGCGCTGCCGGGAGACGGCAAGACGTTCACGACCCTCAATCTCGCGTTCTCGATGGCGCTCGAGAAGGACGTATCGGTGCTGCTCGTCGACGCGGACGTTGCCAAGCGCCACGTCAGTCGCGTCATGGGTATCGAGAACGAACCGGGCCTGCTCGACGTCTTGCGCGACGAGAGCGTCGATGTCGAATCGAAGATCATCGACACCGACATCCCCGGGCTGTCCCTTTTGTCGGCCGGCAAGAATTCGGCCACGGCGACGGAACACCTCGCCAGCGCGCGCATGGAAACCATCGTCAAGCAGTTGGTCGCGAACGATCCGAACCGCATCGTGCTGGTGGATTCGCCGCCGCTGCTGTTGACGAGCGAAGCGCGCGCGTTGGCCAGCGTCTGCGGACAGATCGTGCTCGTGGTGCGCGCCGGCGCGACTCCGCAACAGGCCGTTTTCGAGGCGCTGCAGATGCTCGGCGAAGGCCGCTCGATCGGCATCGTCCTGAATGGCGGAGCGGAAGAACATCGTCGTGGTTATTACGGTTACTACGGCGAAGACGGCGCAGCAGATCAAAAAGCGCCGTAGCAACGGCCGAGGCGACTATGGGAAGGCAGCAGAGCGGATCGATCGCGGCGGTGTGCGCGCTGCTCCTGGGCGCTGAAGCGCGCGCCGATCTCACCTACGAAGTCGAGGCCGGAGTCGGTCACTCCGACAACATCACTCGAGTCTCGGAGAGCCAGATCGACGAGACGCTAGCGACCTTGGGGGCGCATCTCGACTGGACCAAGACGACGCGGCGTCTCGACGCCGACGTGTTCGTGGATCTCGACTACGTCGAATACCTGGGCAACACCTACACGGGCGAAGTCGTCGGCACCGCCGACGCGAACCTGACCTTCGGCATCGTGCCCGAGCGTTTCACGTGGCAGGTTCAGGACTCCTTCGGGCAGGCGCAGAGCGATCCTTTCTCTCCGGTGACGCCGGAGAACTCGGAAAACGTCAACTACTTCACCACCGGCCCGGATCTGACGCTGGGTATCGGCACCCAGAATGCGGTGCGTTTGTTCGCGCGCTATTCACCGACTCACTACGAAGTGACCGATCTCAACGGCGAGAGCGTGAGCGGGGGTCTTTCGTTCATTCGTCATCTCAGTGGTGCGAGCCAGCTCTCGCTGAATGCGACGACCGCGGACAACACATTCGACAATCCGGCGAACACCGGCTACGAGCGCCGCTCCGCGTCGGTGGGTTACGACTTCACGGGCGGTCGCACGACGATCTCCACGCAGGTCGGCTATTCCTGGATGGAGCTCGACGACGGCACGAAGAACGGGGGCGAACTCTTCGAGCTCAGCATCACGCGCGAAGTCTCCAGCTCCTCGTCGCTCGCGCTCACCGCGGGCTCGCAGTTCTCCGACGCCGGCGATGCGTTGCGCGGCATTTCCAGCGGCGGCGGAAGCGGCGGCGGCCCGAGCCAGATCCTCGCGACCTCCGATCCTTACGAGAATCGCGACCTGTCGTTGACGTGGAACTTCCGCCGCAATCGCACGGGAATCACACTCGGCGTGACCTACGAGGAGAACGAGTACGAAGTCCAGACGCAGTTCGACCGAACCCGCGTGATGTACAACGCGTCGTTCTCTCGCCAGCTCCAGCCCACGCTCACCCTCATGCTGCAGGCGCGCTATTCGGAAGACGAGTACGACGTGAGCGCGCAGAAGTTCGACGACCTGCAGGCGACCGCGTCGCTGACCTGGGAGATGAGCCGGCATCTCGGCCTGCGGTTGTCTCTCGAGCAGTATGACCGCGGCTCGTCCCACGCGGGCGGCGACTACGACGAGCGCCGCGCGTTCCTCACTCTCACGTATTCCGGCGGACGCGCGCAGTGAAGACGCGCGCGAACGCGATGACCATCGACGTGGAAGACTACTTCCACGTCTCCGCGCTCGCGGAAGTCATCTCCCGCAAGGACTGGGACACGCTGGAGTTCCGTGCCGAGCACAGCACGGACAAACTACTCGAGATGTTCGCGGAGAAGGACGTCAAGGCGACGTTCTTCGTGCTCGGCTGGGTCGCGCGCAAATCGCCGGCGCTGATTCGCCGCATCCACGCGGCGGGCCACGAAGTCGCCTGCCACGGCCTCACGCACGAACTGGTGTACCGGCAGACCCCCGAAGTGTTTCACGAAGAGACGCGCATCTCGAAGAGCATGCTCGAGGACACCATCGGCGCGCCCGTCATCGGATATCGCGCCGCGAGCTACTCGATCACCGCGAAGTCGCTGTGGGCGCTCGACACGCTCTGCGATCTGGGATTCCAGTACGACTCCAGCATCTTCCCTATCGCTCACGATCGCTACGGAATTCCGGGTTCGTCGACGCGCCCGGGGCCGATCTCGGCGCCGAACGGCAAGAAGATCGTCGAGTTCCCGCTGTCGACGAAGGACGTGCTCGGCAAACGAATCCCCGTCGCGGGCGGCGGCTATTTCCGTTTGTTTCCGTACTGGTTCACGCGCTGGGCTTTGGCCGCGGTCAACCGCGACGACGAGATGCCCTTCGTGTTCTATCTGCATCCCTGGGAGATCGATCCCGAACAGCCGCGCGTCAACGCGAGCCTGGTCTCCCGCTTCCGTCACTACAACAACCTGCACAAGTGCGAGTCGCGGTTGCGTGCGCTCCTCGACGATTTCCGCTTCACCACCATGCGCGATGTGCTGCGTCCCCACCTAGAAGCCGCTTGAGCGGTGCGCCGATGCGTGTCGAGCTCGTCACCCAACGCTCGGAAATCCCGCTCGATGCGCAAGGGTGGAACGCGCTCGTGGCCGCCAACGAGACGAACACGATCTTCCAGACGTACGAGTGGTTCGACTCGTGGTGGCGCAGCTTCGGGGCGCGCCGCCGCTTGCATCTGCTCGTCGTGCGCGAGGCGGACGCGGTCGTTGGTTTTGCCGCGTTCGTCACGCGCCGCACGCGCTTCGGGCTGCGGCAGCTCGAGTTCGTCGGCACGGGCAGTGCGGACTACCAGGACTTCGTGTTGCCGGTGGACAAGCCACGCGCGTTGCGCGCGATCTGCGCGTTTCTCGTCTCCGAGCGCCGCGCCTGGCAGCGCCTCGAACTGACCAATATCCCAGGATCTTCGACGACGCTCGATCTGTTCACGAAATTCGCGCAGGAGTGCGGCCTGTTCCTCGTGTGCGAAGCCCGGGTGTCCTGTCCGACGCTGCTCCTGCGCGACGATCGCGAGCGCGCGCGCCGCATCCTCGGCAAGTACAGCATGCGGCGTCCACTCAACTGGTTCAGCAAGCGGGGTGAGGTCAAGTTTCGCCACGTCCGCTCGCTCGACGAAATCCGCGGTCATCTTCCCGCCTTCTTCGATCAGCACCGTCGTCGCTGGCAGCGCGCTGGCGGCGCGAGCCTGTTCGATGGCGCCGCGCAACGGAACTTCTACGCCGCGCTCGCGGAGTCGCTGCATTCCACCGGCTGGCTGCAATTCTCCATCGTCGAGTTCAACGGTGCGCCGCTCGCGTTCCACTTCGGCTTCGATTACGCGGGTTGCGTGACCTGGTACAAGCCCACGTTCGAAGTGAAGTACGCCGAACATTCCCCCGGCATCGTGCTGCTGCACGCACTCATCGACGACGCGATGCGCCGCGAGCGCAACGAGCTCGACTTCACCATCGGCGAGGAGTCCTTCAAGGAGCGGTTCGCGACCCGCCAGCGCCACAACGTGGACCTCGGGGTCTATCACCGCCGTTTCATCCACCTCGCGGCAACCGGGTTGTACGACGTGCGCGCCGCCGCGGGTCGGCTGGTGCGCTCGTTGCGCCGCAGCCTGCGCGGACGAACCGGAGCGCAAACCTGATGAGTACCCCGCGCGTCAGCATCCTGATCCCTACCTACAACCGCGCCGCACTGCTGCGCGAGGCGCTGGATTCCGTCTTCAGCCAGTCCTTCTCCGATTTCGAAGTGATCGTCGTCGACGACGGTTCGACGGACGACACCCGCGAGGTCGTGGCGGAGTACGCGGGCGTCGAGTACGTCTACACGGACCATGGCGGCCCCGCGCGCGCCCGCAATGCCGGCATGCAGCGCGCACGCGGCGAGTTTCTCTGCTATCTCGATTCCGACGATCTCTACTACCCGCACAAGCTCGCGTTGCAGGTCGAGTGGCTCGACGCGAATCCCGACTGCGGAATGGTGTACACGGAATTCTCGGCGTTCGACGGCGATGGGCTCTGGGACGAGTTCCATCTCAAGACGTATCACAAGTCCGCATTCCGCCACTCGCGCTGCGCGTACGACCGGTTGTTCAGCGAGCAGTCCGGCCTCGACCGGAACCGCGTGCTCGCGGGCCTCGGCAACGACAAGTGGCGTCAGCGCAGCGAGTATCGCGGCCACGTGTTCGACGCCTATCTGTTCGACACCATCGTGTTCACGAACAGTATGATGTTCCGCCGCTCGCTGCTCGAGACGGTCGGCCTGCAGGATCCTTACTTCGGCCACTTCCACGATCTCGAATTCGCGCTGCGGCTGTGCCGCGCGGGGAAGGTGGGCTTCATCGACAATCCCACCTACAAGCTGCGCTATCACCCGGCGCAGGTGAGCGCGACCACAGGCGACCGCGGCGAGATCAACGCGGTGAAGCTGCAATCGGGGTTGCTGCGTGTTGCGCGCGTGCACGCCTGGCAGGACGCGGACTACTACGCCGCGCACCGGCCGCGCGTGAACCGGCTCGTCGCGCGACTGTGCCGCGCGGTCGCGATGCGCATGATTTCCTACGGTGGCGCGAGCGCTCATCGCCGCCGCTATTTGCCGCGCCGTGCGCGCCGCTATCTGCGCCAGTCGAGCAAGCTCGGGTTTGCGCACACCAGCCTGTATGTCGCGAGCTATTTACCCACCTTCCTGAAACGCGTGTACTTCCGGCTGGAGAGGCGCGTGCGGCGCCGCTGGCCCGCGAGCGATTCGGGCTTCGCATGATCAGCGCCGAGGTCTTGCCCCCGACATTTCCGTTGGACACATTGCGCGGCGACTGGAACCGGCTGTACGACGAACGCGCGCGCGAGCCGTCGCTGTCTTTTGGATGGTCGTTCGCGATGATCCGCAATCATCTCGTGCGCCGGCAGGATTGGTTCACCGTGCTGTTGCGCCGCTCCTCGAGGGTCGTCGGCATCATTCCGATGGTGCGCACGGACCGCAGACTGCTCGGCCGTACCGTGACTCTGCTGCAGCCGATGCAGGAGAAGAACAACACGCACTCGGACCTGCTCATCAGCGACTACGATCCCGCGCTGCTCGACGCCTGGCTCAGTGCGACGTTTACGAACGGCGGGCGCTGGGATCTCCTGCAGATGTCGCGACTGCTCGAGAACTCACCGCTGTGCGCGGCGCTCGAGCAGGGCTTGAGTCGTGGACACCATGCTTTCGAGCTGTCCGACCAGCAGCCTTCGTATTTCCTGCCGCTGCCGCGTGGCTACGCCGAGTATCTGCAGGCGCGCAGCGCGAAATTCCGCAGCTACCTGAAACGCGCCGAGAAGAAACTGCAAGCGTCGGGCGAGTGCGGTCTCGATCGGGTGCGCGCCACGGATGACATCGATGCCGCCTACCGCGAGCTTCTCGACATCGAGACCTCCAGCTGGAAACACGCCAACGGCACCGCGATCAGCGCGGTCGCGCACCAGACGGGCTTCTATCGCGAGCTCATCGAGTCCGCGCAGAGCGCGGGCACGCTGCACCTCACGTTCCTGCGTATCGACGGGCGTGCCGTCGCCCACAATCTGGGCGTGGTCGTCAACGACTGCTACTACTATCTCAAAACGAGTTTCCGCGAAGAGCACAAGGCGCTCGGTGTCGCGACCGTCGCACGCGCCTGGCTCATCCGCGAGCTCATCGCCGACGCCGTACCGCATTTCGATTTTCCGGCCGAACCCTACGAATGGGAGCGGCAATGGACGGACGAGACTCGCTGGCATCGCTCGCTGACGCTGTACAACCGCACGGCCAACGCCGGGCTGCTGCGAGTCATCAAACGCTTGCGCGACATGATCCGGCCGCGGGCGGGCGGACGCATCGTGCGGCACCGGGATGCGCGAGACCTCAAGGGACACGACGCGTGAGCGCCTCGTACGTCGAGCACGCGGATACGCGCGACGACATCGAGATCGTCGATGACGTGGACGCACTGCATGCACTCGCCAACGCGTGGTCCGATCTCGGCCCGCAGCGCTGCGGGCCGCTCGTCTCCCACGACTGGTGGAGTTGCGCGGCGCGTGCTTTCGACGTCCGGTTGCACGTCATCCTCGTGTGGCGCGATTCGCGCCTTGTCGCGGTGGCGCCTCTGTGCCGCGTGCGCCGCCGTGGAATCGAGCGCCTCGAATTGATCGGTGCGCGCGAGCTGTACGAGCCCGGCCAATTCCCGGCCGTCGACGAGCAGGCACTGACATCGCTGTGCCGCGCCGTGGCGGCGCAAGGCATGCCAGTCGGTCTGGAGCGAATCGAAGCGGGAGACCCCTGCGTGGCAATGCTCGCGCGGGAGGGAGCGGTGCGAGTGAAGGCGGGGCCCGCGACGCTGTTGATTCCTCGCGGAATCGAATGGCGCGAAATCAGTGGCTCGCTCAAGAACTACAAGTACCGGCGTCGCAAGCTCGAGGCGTTTGGTCCGGTGGCATTCGAAATGTTCGCGCCCTCGGAATCGGAACAGGCGCCCCTGCTCGACGAGCTCGTCGAGGTCGAGAGCCGAGGATGGAAGGGACGCAACGGCACTTCGCTCAGGCAGAATCGCGAATTGGCGCGATTCGTGCGCGATTTTGCCGCACGGCGGGCGGCGCTCGGAGAGTTGCGCATATCGCGTCTGACTTGCGGTGGCGCACCGGCGGCTCTGCAGCTGTGCGTCGAGCAGGATGGAAAATTCTGGACCCTCAAGATGGGCTACGACGAAAAGTTCGCGGCGGGATCGCCCGGATTCGTGGGCCACGTCGATCTGATGCGTCACGCGATCGAGGCACGAGGTTGCGGAATCGAATGCCTGGGCGTGGCTGAAGATTGGCAACGTCAGTGGCAGATGCAAGAACGCCGCTACGACGCCGTATATTTCTATCCGAACAATGCCGCCGGAATCGCCGCGCGGCTCATGGACAGGTTACTGTCCGCGGCGCGCGAGCTCCGGAGCAAGAGAGGCTGATGCAAAGATGTGCGGAATAGCAGGAATTGTTTTCACCGATCGCGAGCGCACGCCGGACGTGGCGCTCCTGAAGCGAATGATCAGCGCGATCCCGCATCGCGGGCCCGATGGAACGGGTTACCACCTCGAGCCCGGCGTCGGGCTCGGCCACGCGCGCCTGTCGATCATCGATCTGGGCGGCGGCGCGCAGCCCATCCACAACACCGATGAGACCGTCTGGATCACCTACAACGGCGAAATCTTCAACTACATCGAGCTGCGCCAGGAATTGCTCGCGCGCGGCCACAAGTTCTACACGCAGAGCGACACGGAAGTGATCGTGCACGCGTACGACGAATACGGCGACGACTTCGTGCGCCACCTCAACGGCCAGTTCGCGTTCGCGCTCTGGGACCGAAAGAAGCGCCGCCTTCTTCTCGTGCGCGATCGCGCGGGAATCCTGCCTCTCTATTACTCTGTTATTTCTTCTGGCCAGGATGGCGGCACGGTCGTCTTCGGCTCCGAGGTCAAGGCGCTGATCGCGAGCGGCCTCGTGCAGCCCGCGCTCGATCCCGACGGTCTCGACGAGCTCATGACCTTCTGGGCGCCGCTCGCGCCGCGCACGATTTTCGCGGGCGTGAGCCAGGTGGGTCCGGGCGAGATGCTCGTGCTCGATGACAAAGGCATGGAGCGTCGCCGCTATTGGCACTGGGAATTCCCGGAAGCCGGCGCACTGCGCCGCGAAGATCCGGAGAAGCTCAAAGCCGAGTTGCTCGATGTCCTGGGCGATGCCACGCAGATCCGCCTGCGCGCGGACGTGCCCGTGGGCGCCTATCTGTCGGGCGGCCTGGACTCGTCGACGCTGGTGGCGCTGCTCAAGCAGCGCGTGCCGAAGTCTCTGCAGACCTTTTCGATCGGTTTCGACGACGCGGGTCTGGACGAGTCCGTGCATCAGCGCGAGGTCGTCAAACATCTCGACACCAACCACAACCATATCCAGTGCACGCTCGCCGACATCGCGCGTGACTTTTTGTCCACCGTCCGGCATACCGAAAGCCCGATCCTGCGCACCGCGCCCGCGCCGATGCAGATGTTGTCGGGGCTCGTTCGACGCAACGGGGTGAAGGTGGTGCTGACGGGCGAGGGCGCCGACGAGGTGCTCGGCGGCTACGACATTTTCAAGGAATCGAAGGTGCGCCAGTTCTGGGCACAGCAACCGGCGTCGACGTGGCGGCCGGGGCTCCTCAAGCGCCTCTACCCATACCTCGACCTGACAACCGAACAGAGCGCCGCCTACCTCAAGGAATTCTTCGGCGTCGGCCTCTCGAACCCGAACGATCCGTGCTTCTCGCACCTGCCACGTTGGGCGACCACCGCGCAGTGCAAGCTCTTCTGGTCCGATGACTTCCGCCAGCGCGTGTCGGGCGATCCGGCGCAACGCCTGCGCGAGTCGCTGCCGAAAGAGCTGGCGGGTTGGCATCCGTTCAATCGCAGCGAATACCTCGAGGCGAAGACACTGCTGCCGAGTTACCTGCTTTCGTCGCAGGGCGACCGCATGCTCATGTCCAATTCGGTCGAGGGCCGATTCCCGTTTCTGGACCACCGGCTGATCGAGTGGGCCACGAAGCTGCACCCCCGATACAAGATGAAGGTCCTGCGGGAGAAGTGGCTGCTCAAGGAGTCCATGCGGGCGCAGCTACCCGCGTCGATCCTGAACCGGCACAAACAGCCCTACCGGGCTCCCGACGCCGCCGCCTTCCTGGGCCTCAAGACACCGGAATATGTGAAAGAACTCACGAGTGAGGCGATGATTGCGCGCTTCGGGTATTTCGATCCGGTCAAGGTTTCGCGATTAATGACGAAGTTGGGTCGATCGAAGGGTGCATCGGCACGGGACAATATGGCCTTCATCGGAGTGCTCTCCACCCAGATCTGGCATGCGACTTTCGTGTCGGGCCAGGCGGTGGGGTGACTTTATTCAATGTTTATCAGGAGGATCCAACAACATGGCTGATGCCCTCAACGACCAGATTCGCAACTTCATTCTGGAAAACTACCTGTTCACGAACGACGTTTCGGCGCTGGGTCTCGAAGACTCGCTGCTCGGCCGCGGAATCGTCGATTCGACCGGCATGCTCGAGATCATCTTCTTCATCGAGGAACAGCTCGGCGTGAAGGTCAAAGACGAAGAAATGATCCCGGACAACCTCGACTCGGTGGCCAAGATCGCCGCGTTCGTCTCGAACAAGCGCAAAGCCGCCTGAAGTCGATATGCCCGATACGCTGATCCAGCATTTCAACGAAGCCGCGGCCAAAGCGGGCGCGGCCACCGCGCTCGTGTGGCGTGGCACGCGTTGGAGCTATTGGGATCTGCAGACCGCGATTGCGGGCGCGGCGGCGGGGCTCGCCGGGCGGGCGCCGGCGCGCGGCGCTCGAGTGGCGCTTCTGCTGCGGAATTCTCCGCAGTACGTCGCTTTGTATTACGGCGTTCTGACCGCGGGACTCGTCGCGGTGCCGTTGAATGCGCAGGAACGCGCGAGCGTGCTTGCCCGGCAGATCGCGCATTGCGAGGCAAGCATCGTCGTGGGATCGACCGATCACCCGGAATGGCCGGCGCTCTCGGCCGCCGCCGCGACAGCGGGTTGCGCGGTCGTTCCGATCGCGCCGCGTGACGACGACAGTGCGCTCGAGCAATTCCTGCGTGACCTCGCGAGCGGACGTGCGGCGCCGGGCGCGCCGCCCGAAGCGGCGGAGCTCGCGAGCATCATCTACACCTCCGGCACGACGGGGCGTCCGAAGGGCGTCATGCTGAGCCACGGGAATCTCGCGACGAACGCGCGCGCGATCGTCTCTTACCTCGGAATCACGTCGGCCGACCGCGGGCTGTGCGTGCTGCCATTCCACTTCTCGTACGGCAATTCGGTGCTGCACAGCCATCTGCTGGCGGGAGCTGCGCTCGTGCTCGAGGACAATCTCGCGTTTCCGCATCTCACCGTGCAGCGTCTGCAGGATGAAGCCATCACCGGTTTCGCCGGTGTGCCGTCGACGTTTGCCTTGCTACTCGGCCGCTGCAATTTTCGCGACTTCAATCTCTCGAAGCTGCGGTACCTCACCCAAGCTGGCGGCGCAATGGCGCGGCCGCTCATCGAGCGCCTGCGCGCCGAACTGCCGGCCGTGCAACTGTTCATCATGTACGGCCAGACGGAAGCCACCGCGCGCCTCACCTATCTACCTCCCGAACGGCTGACGGACAAATTGGGTTCGGTCGGCGTCGCCGTGCCCGGCGTCGAGATCGACGTGCGTCTCGACGGTCAGTCCGTGCCCACGGGCGAGATCGGCGAGATCGTCGCGCGCGGCGACAGCATCATGCAGGGCTACTGGAACGACGCGACCGCGACGCACGAAGTGCTGCGCGACGGCTGGCTGCGCACCGGCGATCTCGGTCACCGCGACGCGGATGGCTTTCTGTACATCGACGGCCGCTCCGTCGACATGATCAAAGTCGGCGCCTTCCGTGTGAGTCCGCAGGAAATCGAGGAAGTCATCTCCGCGGTCCCGGGCGTGGAAGAAGTCTGCGCGGCCGCGATGCCCGACGATCTGCTCGGCCAGGCGGTGAAGGCCGTCATCGTGCGCACCGAAGGCGCGACGCTGGACGAGCGTGCCGTCAAGGCGCATTGCCGCCAGCACCTGGCGGCGTACAAGGTTCCGAAGACGGTGGAGTTCGTGAGCGTCATGCCGCGCACTGCCTCCGGCAAAATTCAGCGATTCAAGCTGGCCAATTAATCACGAGGCTTCCGCAATGGCGTTCGACGCAACTGTTCTCAAAATGGATAACGACAAGGTCATCGAGAAGATCTGCGCGCGCCTGCGCGAGATCCTCGCCAAGGACGTGGGCAAGCGTGGCTTCGTCGTCGCCATGTCCGGCGGCATCGACAGTTCGGTGAGCTCCGCGCTTTGCGTGAGGGCCGTTGGCAAGGACAAGGTCTACGGCATCATGCTGCCGGAGCGCGACTCGTCGGGCTTCAGCACCGCGCGCGGCCGCCAGTTGGCCGAGCACCACGGCATCCGTTACGAAGTGAACGACATCGCCGCGGCGCTCGAGGGCATCGGTTGCTACCGGCAGCGCGACGAAGCGATTCGCCGTGTGTTTCCCGAATACGGTGACGGCTGGAAGAACAAGATCGTCATCAAGGGCGGCCTCGAAGGCCGCATCAACCACTTCGAGCTCGTGGTGCAGACGCCTGCCGGCGAGCTCAAGACCGCCCGCCTGCCGCTGCCGGAATACCTGCAGATCGTGGCTGCCACGAACCACAAACAGCGCATCCGCAAGACGGTTGAGTACTACCACGCCGATCGCCTGAACTACGCGGTGATCGGCACGCCGAACCGCCTGGAATACGACCAGGGGTTTTTCGTGAAGAACGGCGACGGCTCGGCCGACGTGAAGCCGATCGCGCACCTCTACAAGACGCAGGTGTACGAACTCGCGCGCCACATGCAGCTGCCGAAGGAAATCTGCGAAGCGATTCCGACCACGGACACCTACAGCCTCGCGCAGGGCCAGGACGAGTTCTACTTCGCGCTGCCCTTCGCGCAGATGGATCTCGCGCTGTGGGCGCTCAACAACGGCAAGAGCGCCGCCGAGCTCGCGCCGGTCCTCGAGATCACCGAGGCACAGGCGCAGTTCGTGCTCAACGACATCGTGGCCAAGCGCAAGACCACTCGCTACCTGCATCTCCGTCCGGTGCTGGTGGAGGCGGTCGCGGAGCTCAAGCTCTGATCAATGCGGTTCTGTTCTGGGTTTGCCTGTTCCTGATCGCGTACCCGTATGCGATCTATCCGCTCGTGCTCGTGGGGTTCAACCGGTTGTTGGGCCGGAAGCCGCACGTCGCCGATCCCGCGTTCGAGCCGACCGTCACCGTCATCCTGCCGGTGCACAACGAGGCGCGACGCATCGCGGAGAAAGTGCGCAACCTGCTCGCGCTGGATTATCCGCACGGCAAGCTGCAGGTGCTCGTCATCGGCGATGCCTGCACGGATGATTCGCTCGAACGCGCCCGCGCGGCGGGCGGCGGCCTCGTCGACGCGATTCCGCTAGCAAAGCGCGCCGGCAAGGCAGCGGGGCTCAACGCGGGACTCGAGCGCGCGACCGGCGAGATCGTCGTGTTCACGGACGCGGGCATCATTCTCGAGCCACAGTCGCTGCGGCGCCTCGTCGCGCATTTCGCGGATCCCGCGATCGCCTGCGTCTCGGGCGAGGACTACATCGAAGGCAGCGGCGACAGCGAAGGGTTCTACGGCCGGCTCGAGCTGCTGTTCCGTCGCGAAGAGGCGCGACTGCATTCGATTGCCGGCGCGAGCGGCTGCTTCTACGCCCAGCGTCGTGACACCTGCAGACGCTTCATCGCGGGCATGGCGCCGGATTTCCTGTCCGTACTCGTCAGCGTGACCGGCGGTCGCCGGGCGCTCGCCGAGCCCGCGGCGCGCGGTTCGATGACGGCCGCGTCCAGCCAGCGCGCGGAGTTCACGCGCAAGGTGCGCACGTTCCTGCGCGGCATCACCGCGTTGTTCGGCAACGCGCACCTGCTCAATCCGTTTCGCTACCCCGCCTTCAGTTTCATCCTCTGGTCGCACAAGCTGATGCGCTGGCTCGCGCCGCTGCCGATGGCGGGCGCGCTGGTCACTTCGTGGCTGTTGAGGGAACACGCCTTCTATCTAGTCGCGTTCATCGCGCAAGTGGTTTGTTACGCCTTCGCGGTCGCGGGTCTTCTCTGGCCGGCGCTCGCCGCGCGCGTGAGCCTCGTGCGCCTGGCCGCGTTCTTCGTGCTCGTGAACGCGGCGGCCTTCAAGGCGCTGCTGCTGTGGATCTCGGGCTCGCGGCTCGAAGTGTGGGAGCCGACGCGGAGACCTGAATGAGCGCGCGGCCGATTCGCGTGCTGCATTTGCGCGATTCTCCGTGGGTCGACGGTCCGGGCCGGACCATCCTCGACACCGCGACGCACCTCGACCCCGCCCAGATCGAATATCACGTCGGTGCGTTTGTCGCGCCCGGTGGTGCGGCGCATCCGCTGGTCGCCGCGCTGCGCGCGGCCGGGAAGTCCGTGCGCGAACTCGAGGATCGCGGCGGACTCGACGAGAACCTCATCGCGCAGATCGTGCGATTGATGGAAGAGCTCGACATCGACATCCTGCACAGCAGCGAATTCCGCTCGAACATCATGGCCCAGCTCGCCCGCCGTCGGCGGCGAGTGAAGCTCGTGTGCACGGTCCACGGCTGGATCGTGAACACGACTCGCGGCCGCATCTACCGCTTCATCGACAAGGTGTTGCTGCGCCGGCTCGATTCGGTCCTGTTCGTCTCGGGCGCCACGCGCGCGCTCGTGCCCCGCTGGTGGCTGCCAGACTCGCGTACCGGCGTGCTGCACAACGGTCTCGTGCTCGGCAAATACGGCGCGGAGATGGTCTCGGCGCCGCGCCGTCCGGTGGATTCGCGGAACGTGACGTTGCTGAACGTGGGCCGGCTCTCCCCCGAGAAAGGACAGGATCTGCTGCTGCAGGCCATGGCACCGCTGATCGCGCGCTACCCGGGTCTCACGCTGAAAATCGCGGGCACCGGTCCCGAGGAAGCGCGCTTGCGCGCTCTCGCGCAATCGCTGGGGTTGGGCGACCGCGTGCACTTTCTCGGCTACATTGACGACATGCCGAAGCTGTACGCGGACGTCGATCTGCTCGTGCAGAGCTCGCTGACGGAAGGTTTGCCCAACGTCATCGTCGAGGCCGCGTACCTGCGCGTGCCGATTCTCGCGACGCGCGTGGGCGGAACGGACGAAGTCGTCGAGCACGGCATGAGCGGCTGGCTCATCGGGGCCGGCGATGTGAGCGCGATCCGCGCGGGGCTCGAAGCATTCCTCGAGAACCCGCAGCGTTTCGTCGCGATGGGTGAGAGCGCGCAGCGGCGGATCGTCGAAGGCTTCTCGATCGCGGTGCGCACTGGCAAGCTCACGGAGTTCTATCGCCGTGTCTGCGCAGGCCCCTCATGAAAGTCGTCAAACCTACCGGCGGTCTCATCTACGGCTGGCTGCTCGTAGTGCTGTTCATGGAATATGCGCGGCCCGCGAGCTTTTTCCCGATTCTCAATATTCCGTTTTTCTATAGCGCTCTACCGCTGCTCCTGTTCGTCACGTCATGTTTCACGGAAGGACTGCGCAGTCCGAAAGAGGCATTCTCGAACAAGCAGTCGAAATGGATCTTCGCATTGCTCGGCGTGGTGATGCTTTCGATGCTCATCTTCTGGGCGTACGCGATCGACGTCTTCACGTCAGTGCTCGGTTATGTGCTGGTTTTCGTCGTGCTCGCGCGGGTGTGCACCACGTGGTCTCGCATCCGCGGTGTCGTGAAGATGCTGATCTTCGCGCACCTCTTCCTGCTCGCCATGAACCCGCAGGTGCTGCTCGATCCAAACACGCGCCAATACATCAAGGGCGCAACCTTCCTGGGAGACGGCAACGATTTCGGCCTGTCGATCTGCCTGCTGTTTCCACTCGGCATCTGGCTCGTGCAGACGAGTCCATCGAAATTTGGCAAACTGCTCAACATCCTCGCGCTGCTCGTACTGCTCTACGCGGTGGTCGCGTCACAGTCGCGCGGCGCCACGCTCGGCATCGGCGCGACGTTCGCGTTTCTCTGGTGGTGGAGCAAGCACAAAGCGATCGGCGCGGTCGCGATGGCGGTTGCCGGCGTCGTGCTGCTGGCCCTTGCACCGTCCGCGTATACGGCCCGCATGGGCACGCTCTCCAATCCCACCGACGGTTCCGCGCAGGGACGCATTGATGCCTGGGGGGCGGGCGTCGGCATGGGCGCGAAGAATCCGCTCATCGGCGTGGGCGCGGGGCACTTCGGTCCGCGGTGGGGCAAGACCGCGCACTCCACGTACGTGCTTGCGTTCGGCGAGCTCGGCATTCCCGGCGTCATCTGTGTGTTCGCGATCGTGATCGGCAACATCCGCGCGACGATGAACCTGCGCAAACTCATTCGTGACGCGTTGGCTCCGCCGAAGGAGCCGGATTCGAAACCGAAGCCGTTCGCGGCACGAACGAAGGAGAAGGGCGAGTCGTCACCCGTCACCTCGAACCAGGAAGTCATCGCGCGTGCGTTGCTGATGTCGGCGGCAGCGATGGTCGGGTTCGGCGTCGCGGGGGCATTCCTGTCCGCAACTTACTACCCGCACATCTACGTGCTCACCGGCCTCATGATCAGCGCGCGCGCGCTCGCATCGAGCGAAACGGGCATCGTGGTAAACGTCACCAAGGATCGCGTCGGCTTCCGGCGCGCGAACGCACGGCCGGGACTCAAGCCCGAGTGACCGCCTCGAGATAGCGACGTCCGAAAGCGACGTCCCTGTGGACGACGCCCGCGAGCTGCCACGCAGCGAGGCGAAGTTCGCCCAGGCGCATTCGCCGCCACTCACGGTCGAGCTTGCCTCGCTTGTAGAGGTCGTACCACCGGCGCCAGTGATACCCCTGTAGTTTGGTGAGGCTCTTGTTGGCTTCTAGCGCCGCGCCACCCTGGATCACCTTGAGGAAGAAATGGTCGCGGCTGCGCAACGGGTAATGGTGGATCACGAAGCCTTCGTGCTGCCCGATCCGCGGCGCGGCGACGTCGACTACGTGATTGCCCATCAGGATTTCCCGGAAGCCGGCCACGTTGAACATGACCTTGCCCTGGATCGGCTTGAGCACGTAGGGAAGCTTCGGGATCTTCGGCGGCTTCGCTGCCTTGTACTGCATGCGCAGCACCGGATCCGCTTCGTGCGCAGGATCGTTCGCCGTGGGTACAAAGTTGACGGTCGGCACCTTGATCACATTGCCAGGAGTCGCGGCGACGATCTCACGAAGGTTCTTGTCGGGGCAGGTCCACAACTCGTCCGCGTCGCACGGGACCACCCAATCGGCGGCGTACTCATCCGCGGCGAGCCGCACGAGCTCGCTCGTCATCGCGGCCTGGTTGTAGAGGCCCTGGCGGCGCAGGTGCGTAACGCGGCCGGCGCGGGCCAGATCGCTCAGGATGTCGGGGGTCGCGTCAGTCGAATCGTGGTCGATCACAATCGCGTGATCGACCCCCGTGGCCAGATGCCAACGCAACGTAGGTCCGATGATGTCGGCCTCGTTGCGCGCGAGCATGACGAGCACGATTCGCACGGGTGACTCAGTTCGGGCGGCGGAATACGAGCAGGTTGCCGTACGAGGGTCCTCCCGCCCGGACCCAGCGGTACCACGCGTTGTTGAACACGTGGACCAGCCAGCGCAACGGCTTGAACGGCAGGATCATGTAGATCTCCGAGAATTGCCCGGCGCGGCGCTGCACGAGCGTCAAGCCGTGCTTCTCGAACTCGCGGATGAGCCACGGAATGTCGGCCTGGCGTGTCATGAGCTTGCCCGTGGGCGAAGGCTCCCAGAACTCGAGGCCGGCTGGCGTCGGGTTGAGCTCACCCAGATTCCTGCCCAACAACTTCTTGAGATTGCGCAACAGCACGGCCTGGATCGAGCGCACGTTGCCTTCGCTGATCACCATCACGCCGCCAGGCGCTACGATTCGCGACAGTTCGGCGACCGCCTTCGTGACGTCGGGCACGTGCATGAGCACACCCCAGCACAGCACGCGGTCCGCGCTCGCGGTTTCGAGCTGCAGCGCGGTGAGGTCGGCCTGGCGGAATTCCATGCGCTCCAGGAGTCCGGCGGCTTGCGCTTCGGCGCGAGCGTGCTCGAGGATCGCGGCCGAGAAGTCGAGGCCGAGCACGCGGTAGCCGCGTTTCGCGAGATGCAATGACTTCGTCGCGGAGCCGCAGCCGCCGTCGACGACGGCCTTCTCCGTGGGTGCGCCGAAGGCGCGCGCGATATCGTCGAACGCCAGGTTGTAGAAGCGGTCGTTCTCGCTGGTGCGGAACTGGCGCTGCCACGAGGCATGGATGTCCATCGCCTGCAGCGTGGACTTCGGCTCTTTTCTGACGTCGGCGTCAACGGCCATGGTGGAATCCCTTTGTTGGTTCTCAAACTAGTTTGAAGCGTCGCGCCCATTCGAGGCGCGCCGGTTTGAAGTCATCGAGCCGCTCGATCTCGCAGCGCGCGTCGGGCCCGAACGGACTCAGGAAAGCGGCGAGGGCGCTCCAGCGCCCCGGGTGCGAAGGCGGCAGGTTGAGCCGCTCTCGCGACCGGAACAACTGCAGCAGCATGGCGTCGAGATCGCCCGCGAGCCAGCGCGAACGCACGCCCACGCGATAGGCCGGCGGCGCGGGCAGTTCTTGCTCCAGCGCGATCGCGGCCGCGATGTTCGGGAAGTCGACGCCCGCCAGGATCGAGAGCTGCAGCGAGCCCCAGAAACGGCCGTTGATCTCCATGAGGCGCAGGCTGCCGTCGCGCTTGTCCTGTTTGAACTCGACCATCGCGACGCCGCGCCAGCCGATGTGGTTCAGGAGTTTCGTCGCATGCTCCGCGGCGACCGGATCGACCGCGGCACTCTCACACAGCACGCTCACGCCGCCGGACGGCGGTTTTTCGCGCAAACGGCGGTGGGCGAACAGGGCCACGGTCCGGCCGCGGTCGACGGCGGCGAACACGCCGACGCCGGGTCCTTCGATGCGCTCCTGCAGCAGCACGGGATACACGGCGGGCGGCAGGCGTTCGAGCGCCGCGCGCAACGCCGCGGCATCCATGGCGTAGGCGACGCCCGTCGACACCCATCCTTCGTCGGTGCGCACGCGCGAGCGCGACGGCTTCATGACGATGGGGAAGCCGAGTTCGGGGGCGCGTGCGATTCCATCGGCGGCCGATGTCGCGACGAGAGTGCGCGGTACGGGGATGCCGAGTTCGCGCGCGAGGTTGATGACGAATGCCTTGTCGGAGGCGTTCGCGACCGTCGTCGAGTCCGGAAAGGGGATACGGCCCGAGAGTTTCTGCTGATGGGCGGTGACGAGCAGCGTCGTCACCTCCGTCATCGGGAGTACGACGTCGATGTTCCGGCGCCGCGTGATCTGCGCGAGCGCTTGGACGAACCCCTCGCTGTCGGCGGCGGGGTCGGGGTAGCGCTCGAACGCAGTCGAGTGGCGCGACACGGCCGCGAGCGAGGAGTGAGAGATGCCGGCGGTCACGACCTCGTGACCGCGCGCTCCGAGAGTGCGCACGGCGGCGAGCGCTGCGCGCGTGTCGCTATCCGTGACGAGGATGCGCATCGATACGTGGCGCCGGCGAACGGCGCAGTCGGTTGAAGACCTGGAGGATCGCGCACAGGAAGTCCGGCAGCGTGTCGGTGGCGCTTCCGCCGATGTTGATGCGCGGTAGTTTGAAGGGGTCGCGCACGTCGCCGACCAGGCCCTTGTCCGTGGTGAATCCCAGCTGGTAACCCGCCGCGCGCGTGAGCCGCACGACGACATCGTCGTAGTTGCCGTTCGGATAGCCGATCGACGTCGTGGGCACGCCCACCGCCGCGGTCACGCGCTTGCCGGCTTCTTCGAGCTCCGTCGCGGCGCGCTCCGGCGAGAGTTTCGTGAGGGGTGTGTGCGAGCAGCCATGCGCGCCGACATTCACGCGCGTGCCTTGCACGAGACCCGCCACCTGTTGCCAGTCCATGAACCGGTCGTCGCCGGGCGACACCTCCGGACCCACGACATCGCGCACGCGCGCTTCGATGGCCTCGATGTCCGCCGGCGGCAGCTTCTTCAGCCGGTCGACCGCATCGCGGATGAGGCGGCGCTGTTCGGCCTCGTCCAGGTCGGCGAGGCCCGGGCGCGCGGCGATCTCCTCGACGAGTGCGCGCGCATCAGCGCCGCCGCGCACTCCATTGAACAGCAAGCGCGAGAGGCGCTCCTGCCAGAAGCAGCCGCTGCCGCCGATGTAGTCAGTCGCCACGAAAATCACGGCGGGAACCTGTTGCTCGCGCAGGATCGGCAGCGCGTGCTCGAAGTTGTCGCGCCAGCCGTCGTCGAACGTGACGACGCAGCTGCCGGACGGCAGATCTCGCCCGGACTCGAGGTGGTCGGCCAGCTCGGCGATCGACAGCACGCGGAAGTGACGGCGCAGGAAGGCCATCTGGCGCGCGAATGCTTCCGGCGTGACGCAGATGCTGGGCGAGGAGAAGGTGTCCGCGCCCGCGGGCAGCACGCGGTGGTACATCAACACGAAAGTCTTGCGACGAAACCGGAAGGACGCCATCAGCCAGAGCGCGCCGGTGTAGTAGAGCGTGTTCGCGATGATGCGGCGGCCGCGCCTGCGCAGGAATTCGCTCATGACAGCGCGCCGGTGACGGCGGCGCGGATGCGCCGCTCGAAACCTTCCGGACAGAAACCATGCGTCGGCAGCGTGACCATTCGCGAGGCGACGTCGCGTGCACCCGGCATGGGGTCGTTCACGCGCAGGCGTGCCGCGACTTCGGGCACGTCGCACAGCGCGAGTGGATAGGAGATCGTGGCACCGATGCCGGCCGCATCGATCGCGGCGACTACCGCATCGCGCTTCGACGCGTCCGTCACCCGCAACGGAAAGCGCACCCAGGCGGGTTCGGCGTCCGGCGCGATGGTGGGCAGCTCGATGCCGGGCGCGCCCTCGAGCGCGGCGCGCAATCGCGCCGCCTTCGCACGCCGGTCGGCGGCGATTCCGTCGAGCCGGCGCAGCAGTTCGAGCGCGACGCCCATCTGCGGCGCGCTCAGGTGCGCGATGGGGTAACGCTCTTCGTACATCGTCTTGCCGAGTCCGAGGAAGGGCAGCGAGCGGATCGCGCCGTAGAGCGCGGGACGCAGGCAGACGGAGTAGATGGGTAGTTTGAGGCAATTGCCGAAGGTCTCGGCGAGCGTGGCGGGTGGCAGCGCGCCGATCCCGGCGCCGATTGCCTGAGCCACGCGTTCGTCCTTGCAGACGATGGCGCCGCCCTGGATCGTGCAGATGACCTTGCCCTTGTCGAAGCTGTAGAGCCCGGCGTCGCCGAACGCGCCCACCGCGCGGCCACCGACCCGCGCGCCGAAGGACTGCGCGCTGTCGTCGACCATCGACACGCCACGGTCACGCGCGATCTTCTCGATTGCGGGCAGGTCGTTGGGAATGCCGTAGAGATTGGATGTGACCACGGCCAGGGCACGCGAGAAATCTGCCTTGGCGAGCGCCTGCGGGTCCATGCCGAGCGTGCGCGGGTCGACGTCGACGAGCCGGAACTTGAGACCGGCGCGCGCGATGGAGGCGGGCACCGAATAGCAGGTATAGGCGGGAACCAGAACTTCGTCGCGTTGCGGATCGTTGGCGACTTTACGCAGTGCCTGGAGGATCAGCGTCATCGCGGCGCGGCCGGAAGCGATCGGCCAGGCGTGGGGCAGGCCGGACCGGCGGCGGATCTCGGCATCGAGCAGGCTCCGCGTGTCCGCGAACGTGCCGCGCGCGAAGCCACGGCCGATTTCGACCAGGCTCATCACGGTGCCGGCGGGAGCTAAGTAGGCCACGACTATCTATTGCTCTTGATCAAGCTCTGGGGTTGGCTCACGGGATGAGCCGCGCCACGGGCGGGCCGACCAGGCGCGTGGCCCACAGCGGCATCTTCCGCCACGCGGCGATCGCGAGCTGGTATTTGGGGTTGTCGACATTCAACTGCGGCATCGGACCGCCGTCGGGGCGGTGGAAGTACCAGTAGAGCTGGTGCGTCTCCGCGTTCCACTTGCTCTTGAACTGTTCGGCGCCGGACTGCGAGGTCGAGCGTCCCAGGTGAAAGAGTTTGTGTCCGCTCTGGCATGCGTCGCGCAGCATCTCCCAGTACAGCACGTAGTTCGCGTCGAGGTGGCGGAGCTCCTGGCGCGCACCGGCCCACATGCCTTCGACGACGCCGCCGTAGTGACCCGTGAGCGCGACGGCAACTGGCGCGCCCTTCCAGCTGCACGTGAACACCTGCGTGTTCTGCGGAAACGTTTCCAGCAAGCGCTTGAAGTAATCCTTCGAGTACATCGGCGTGCCGAGGCTGCGCCACGACAACTCGAGGATGTGGAAGAAGTCGTCGAGCAGGTCGATGCCGCCCTTGCGCACGGTGAGCTCGTTCTTCTGCGCGCGCCGGATGTTCTTGCGATGCTTCTGCGAGAACGAGTTGAACAGCGCCTCGGAATCCGGCAGCAGGGGCACGGTCATGCTGATCTTGCGCAACGACACCGGCATCGTCGTCTCGAGCGCCGCCGGGCAACGCAGTTCTAGATAGTCGGCGCCGAGCGTGCTCGAACGTTCGATCGCGCGCGCGGTGAGCGCTGCGGCCGCGGCGGGCGAGCTCGTCACGGGGCCGCCGTAGTTCATGAACGGCATGGAGCAGAGGATGCGGCCGAAGAGCCGGCTCTTCACGAACACGAGCGGCAGCACGCCTTCGATCGCGCCCGACGCGCCGCGCGCCGCCAGGTATTCGCAAGGATGACCGAGCGTGCGCTCGTTGACGTCCTTCCAGTCGAACAGGTGATAGAGCGAGCCGCCGTTGGCGGCGACGAACGCGTCCCACTCGGCCCGCGCCTCGTTGCCCACTGGCGTCACGGAGATCCCGGAGCCGCTCATCCGTTCACCAATTCGGAATAGAGAGCTTCGTGTGCGCGCACCATGTGTTGATTCGTGAAGTGTTCTTCATAACGGTGGCGCGCGGCGCGGCCCAGGCTGTCGCGCAAGGACTCGTCACGCAGCAGCCGGCGCAGCGACTCCGCGAGCGCGCGCGCGTCGCCCGGCGGCACCGTGAGTCCGGTTTTTTCGTTGAGCACGACGTGGGGATTTTCTCCGACTGTCGTCACGGTCATCGGCTTGCCGGCGGCCATCGCTTCCAGCACCACGACCGACATGGCCTCCCACAGCGAAGATTGAACGAAGATGTCGCAGACCGGCAGAAGTTTGCGCGAAGCCTCCGAGATCCAGCCCAGGAATTTCACGTGGTTGTCGAGGTCGCGCGCGCGCGCTTGCTTCTCGAGCGATTCCTTGAGGTGGCCGTGACCGGCGATCGCGAGGTGGAATTTTTCGCCCGACTGCTTGAGCAACTCGGCCGCTTCGAGGAGGTGTTCGAGACCCTTCTGCGTGATCAGCGTGCTGATGCTGCCGATCAGCGGAACACCGGGCACCTTGAGGTTCGCGAACTCGCTCGCCTCACCACCGCGAACCGGATCCTCGACACCATTCCAGAGGATGCGCAGACGATTCTCCGGAATTCCGTAGAAGGCGCGGATGGACGCGGCCTGGACCTGGCCGACCGCGATCAACGCGTCGGGCACGCGCCACAACGACCCTTCGATGAGTTTGTGCTGGAGCTTGCGGTGCGGGTAGTTGCCGAAATGAAAGGTGTGCACGTGTCGCAGCGAGGGCATCGACAGACGGCAGAGTGCGCCATCGATGAGCCCGTGGATGTCGTGCGTGTGGATCACCTGCGCGCGGCGCTCGCGAATCAGGCGGCGCAACTTGAGCGAGGTGAAGTAGTCGCGGCGTCCGGGCACGAGTCCGGGCACCGGCACCAGTTCGACGCCGTTGCGGCGCATCTGGTCGGCGACGAGCCCCGGTTCCTTGAGGTAGCACGCGGCAACGTCGAACCCGCGCCGGTCGAGGAGGCTGCTCAGGGTCGCGGCAACCTGTTCCGCGCCGCCGATGTGCAGAGTCGAGTTCACCATGAGCAGGCGCGTGCGAGGACGCGACGCGTCTGTCATTGAGGACACGTAGGAAGCATTCTCCGAGGTATTAGGGCTACTCGGAACTCCACCGAAATCTCTGGAAGCCACTACGCCAAGTCCTTGCTGAAACGTCGTTGGGGCCACGACGCGTGGCTCGCGAAAGGGAGATGCTAACCCGTTGAGTTTTTTCACATCTCAGGCACTTCGCGGACTGCGTCCATGCCTTGTGATGAAGGTCTCACAATTGCGAGGACTGTCGCAATTTTCCGGCATGTGCGGGGCCCGGGAATGTCGTTATTCTACGGGCCGGTCGCAGATGCGAGTTGAGCACAGATCACATAAGCACGCAGGGGCTGGGGCGTGCTGCCCAGACATCCGAAACGCCTTCGGATGGGCGCAGGAGGCGCGGTGATCGTGCAGGCGATGGATGCTTTGAAATGCGGGGTTGGCATGGTCTCCGATAAACCCCGGTTTCGTCTGTCTGGAGAGACACCAGCGGGAGCCTTCAGATTCGTCGGAAATCCAGTTGCAAGACATTGCGGTGCGTGAGTCTGGAACCACGCGGCACCGCGTGAGATCAGGAGATGTTATGAAGTTCATGAATCCTTCCGCCTTTCGAATCGTCGCCCTGTCGCTCGTCGCGGCGGCGGCGATGGCTCTGTCGACGAACTCGATGGCAGCCAACTATTCGCTCGAGCTCGTGTCACCACGTGCCGCGGGCACGACGCCCATCTCGGGCGGTCCGGCGATCGGTGCGGGCAACCGCATCTTCAAGGCCTATCCAGGCTTCGAATACAACATCCGCGCCGTCGTCGTCGGGGGTGCGTATCCCTACACGTTCTCGTTGAGCGGCGCGCCATCGGGCATGACGATCGAACCGCGCACCGGCGAAATCCGCTGGCCAAATGCGTCGGGCACGACCGTCACGCCGACGATCACGATCACGGACTCCGAAGGCACCGTGCGTTCGTCGCCGTGGACGATCGCCGTCACGACAGCGGGCTTCAAGTTCGTCGATGCCGCCAACGGCAGCGCATCGGGCACCGGCGCGATCGGCAGCCCGTTTCGCACGATCAGCGACCTCTACAACAACACCAATTCGAACAGCACCGACATGGTCTATTTCCGTGCCGGCACGTACAACGCGCTGAATCTTCCGCGCGCGAGCGTGGGTTCGCCCTGGGAGCGCGTCGAAGTCGAAGGCCGCATGTCCAACATCTGGATCGCGTATCCGGGTGAGACGCCGGTGATCGATTTCGGTTTCGTACCGAACGCGGAGCCGGGCGTCATCCTGCGCTTCCAGCAGACGGACGCGTACATCGACGGCTTCGAGACGCGCAACTCGCGCATCATCGGCTTTCAAGTCCTCGTCGGTAACTACGGCGTGTTTCGTCGCCTGCGGATGCGCGATCACAACCTGATTCGCGCGAACCTCGACGGCTCGAACGCGTCGTTCATCATGTGCATCACCGGCGGCGGCATGTACGGCGAATACCTCACCATCCAGGACAACGATTTTGGCAACGCCCAGGACGACATGGCGCTCAAGATCTACGCGCAGCGCAAGCTGCTGATCGAGGGCAACCGCTTCCACGACATGCACATCGCCACCGAGCTGAAGGCGGACATGCCCCAGTTCACTTACCGCGGGAATACGCATTCCAACATCTCGTTCAATGCGATCGCGGGCAACATGCACGACACGCCGACGAGCGGCGAGATCAACTTCAACGTCGTGACGTCGGCCGGCCAATTCGCGGTCGACGTCAACCAGGACGGCATGGCGGGCAAGATCGACATCTACCGCAACACGCTGATCGGTCGGATCCTGGTGCGAAACACCGATGCCGCCGACGGTCCGTTCAACTTCTACAACAACGTGATCATCAACAACGACCCCGGCACGCACATCTATCTCGAGAACGTGTCGGCGCCGACGCGGGTGACCACGCTGAACAATCTCGTGGGCAACGTGGGCTCGGGAGTCGTGGATGCGAACGGTACGTTGACCGCCAACTACGCGCAGTATGTCGGGAGCCGCGGCCACCAGGTAGGTGTGGTTCCGCGCCCTCCGACCGGCGTGACCGTCCAGTAACGGAACGCCGTTAAGGCACAAAACTGTCGACCACATCGCCTCCCGCGTGACGAACCACGCGGGAGGCTTCGTTTCGCGTGTACGTCCGGGCATCATGTGTCGCGATGGATACCTCGCCGACAGCCCCGGAGCTGCAGAAAAACATTCCCGGGCTGAATTCGGTCGTGCTCAAGGGCTTCGGGCCAGATCCGGGCCCGCCATGGTGGTGGCAACAGATCCAGGCCGACGCGGGGTTGTGCAAGATCACCGTCAAACACCTCACCTACCGCAACAAGCGGTCCTCCAAGGAAATCGGTGCTCTCGAGCTGCCGTTTTTCCTGCTGCGGATGCTGCCGGTCTACCTCGAGCTGCGCCGCCAATACGACTACGTCTTCACGTTCGAATGTTCGCTGACATCCTTTGCCATGGCGTTTTGGCAAACGCTGCTCTTCAGCCGCAAGCCGAAGCACGTGATCCTGCAGTTCATCATGCGCGAGAAGACCGCGAGTCTTGCGTCGCGCCTCAAGTACGCACTCATGAAGTGGCTGTTTTCCTCCGTGCACCTCGCGGTCTGTTCCGCGCGCGCGGAGTGCGAGTACTACCGCGAGGCGTTCGGCTGGCCGGCGAGCAAGGTCGCCTACGTGCCGTACCACGCGAGCGCGACGATCGAGCTGCCGCCGCCGGGCAGCGACGGGGGCTATCTATTCGCAGCGGGGCGCACTTTCCGCGATTTCCCCACGATGATCGCCGCGGTCCGGCCGACGTCCCACGCCACCGTCATCGTGGCGTCGCGTTCCGTCGCGAAGTTGCCGACCGACGCCCCGCACATCCGTCTCCACGAAGACATTCCGATCGCGGAGTTCAGCAAGCTTCTCGAAGGCGCTCGCGTCGTCGTGGTGCCACTGCAAGACCGCCGCATTTCGACGGGGCAGATCGTGATCCTGCACGCGATGGCGCTCGGCAAGCCCGTCATCGTGACGCGCACCAGCGGTTCGGTGGACTACATCGATGATGGCGAGAATGGATTGCTGGTTCCGCCGTCCGATCCCGAAGCGCTGCGCCGCGCGATCGATCGGGTGATGTCGGACGCCGGGCTACGTCAGCGGCTGGGCGAAGCCGCGCGCAAGACAGTGCTGAAGAAGCATTTGCCGCACCACTACACGCAGATGGTCCGCCTCACGCTGCTCGAGCGCCAGAGGACGAAGCACTGACCGATTTCCGGCAGATCGCGAACAAGTGATGCTTCTTCATCGGGCCGCGCCCGCCGGATCCCAGCGTCTCGAGCAGGCTCGAGAGACCGTATCCCAACATGCCAAACAATTTTCCGGAGTTCGATGCCAGGGTGAACAGCTTTCCGGCGTTGACGCGATACTCGATGTTTACTTCGGAGAAATGTCGTTTCAGGAGCGCCTCGAGATCGGACGCCTTGTAGTGCCGGCGGTGGTCGGGGTAGGGGACCGGTTTGAAGTCGCCGTTTGGTGTGGTCATGACGAAATGTCCGCCAGGCTTGAGCAGTCTCGCGACATTGGCGATGAAACACTCGTCCTCGTCGACGTGCTCCAGCACTTCGACGGCATTGACGACATCGAAGTGATCCTCGGGCAGCTTCGTGCGCGTCATGTCGTCGTAGCAATATTCCTTGATGTTGCTGCGCCGGGAGATCACGCCAATTCGGATCGAATCGGTGGCGCCGAGATCGAGCTGCTTCTGAATCGCACTCTCGCGCGGAATATCGGAGATCCAGACTTCCGAGGGGACACCGATCGTGTAGTTGGAGCGACGGCCGCCGACGTCGAGCATTCGCGCGCCGCGCAGTCGGAGCAGCGTGCGCCGAACGTGCCGGTGCAGGGGATGCTCGAAGGGCGCCACGATGCTGTACACGATTTCGAATGGGGTCACGTCTCTCATCCGCTACGGAGCGGCGTCATTGTCGCGCATCGTCCTCCGTCGGGAAACCGGTGTATTGCCCATACCCACCGGATACCATGTGCCGCCGTTGAACCCTCGAGATCCGGAGTTGCGACTTGGTGAATCCCTCGATGCAGGACGCGCTGCTTCGGCTTGGTGCGGTGCGAATCGCCGCCGGCGCTTTCCTGCTTTTACGTTCGGGTTTCGCTTTCGTGACAGGCCGGCGCTATCGCGCGGTCGATCATTTGTGCACCGCCGTGCGCATCGCCAACCCGGGCGTGCTGCGCGAATTCGCGTTGCGCAGAGTGCTGCGCATCGTGCGCTCGCTCGAGGGGAGCGGCGATAACTGGCTCGCGCGTGCTTATCTCGCCGATCCCGCGTCGAAGGCGCTGGCCGACGTATTCGCATTGTCCGGCAAGGGCAAGGCCGACCTGTTCCGCGACCTCATCGTGCTCAAGAAACATACGCCCGAAGAAAAGGGCGTAATCCTGCTCAAGTACGCGCGCACGTTCAGCGCAGTCGTCGCGCTGTTCGACATGCCGCGACTGCGCGAGCGGTTCATCTTCGTGCTCGAACCGTGTTGGGCGGGATATTGCGATCCGTCCATCCTCATGAATATCGAGCGCGGCCATCCGCTCCTGGTGATGTGCTTCACCGAAGACGACTACCGCTACATCGAACGCGTCGCAGGGCCGCTCGTGCCGGTGCGGCTCGGTCCGGCCGACTGGGTGAACGCGGACGTCTTCGCGCCGCCGAAGGAAACTTCGAAGCCGTACGACCTGGTCATGGTTGCGAACTGGGGCGCGCACAAGCGCCATGTAGAGTTGTTTCGCGCGCTGCAGAACGTGCGCGACCGCGACGTGCGGGTGCTGCTGTGCGGATTCGCATGGGCCAATCGAACCGCCGACGACATCCGCCGTGAAGCCGCCGCGTACGCGAGCCCGCGCGTGAGTGTCGAAATCCTCGAGAGCGTGCCGCAGACGCAGCTCGCGGGCTATGTGAGCCAATCGAAGGTGTTCGTGTTCCTCACGCGCAAGGAAGGCGACAACAAGGCGCTCGTCGAGGCGATGTTCGCCGACGTCCCATCGATCGTCTTCGACCAGACGATCGGCGGGGCTGGAAGTCGCGTGAACCCGAATACGGGCGTCTTCGCCGCGGACGCCGAGCTCGGGGAGAAGATCGTGTACATGCTGGACAACTACCGGCAGTTCACACCGCGCGCGTGGGCGCTCGCAAACACAGGCAGCGCGGTGTCGACGAAAAGGCTCGACGAGTTTTTGCGCGACGCCGTGACGAGAAGCGGCGGCCGCTACACCGCCGGCATCGTCGAAAAAACCAACGCGCCGAATCTCGTCTACAAGCATCCGGAAGTCCGCGCTGATTTCACCGCGGACTACGAATTCATCTTGAGTTGTCAGCGCGCGAGCAGTCTGTCGTAGAGCTTCTGCGTCTCCGCGACGTTGCGCGTGATCGAGAACTCGGCTTCGAGCCGCTGCCGGCCCGCGCGGCCCATCGCCGCAACCGCGGCCGGGTCGCCGAGCAGTGTGCGCAGCCTTGCTGCGAGCGCATCCGAATCGTTGGGCGGGAATAGATAGCCAGTCTGTCCGTCGACGAGGATCTCCGGCACCGCGCCGTCACCGCTCGCGATCACCGGCTTCTCGAGCGCCATCGCTTCGAGCAGCACGCGGCCGAAAGGCTCCGGCGCGACCGAGGCGTGGATCTGCATCTCGAGCGCGTTCACGTAATTCGCGATGTCCTGCTTGAAGCCGGTGATCAGTACGCGGCCGGTGAGGCCCAGCTCGCCGATCAGCGAATTCACCGACACGCGGTAGTGCATGTCGTCCGGAGACGTGTCGCCGATGAGCAGGCAGACGACGTCGGGAAATTCATCGCGCAGCTTCGCCATGGCGCGGACCACGACTTCCTGACCCTTCCACGGCTTGATGTTGCCGACGATGCCGACGAGCCGCGTGCTGGCGGGCACGCCGAGCTCCGCGCGGATCTCGCTCGCCGCGCGCGTGACCTTCATCTGCGCGGGATCGAGGCCGTTGTGGATCGTGACGAACGGCAGGTCTTTCACGCCGACGCGCTCGAAGTTGTCGCGCACGGCGGCGGAGATGCAGATCACGGCCTTCATGCGCCGGCCCAGCATCAGGTCGCGCGGCTTGAAGCGGTCGTTGATTCCGCGCTCGTGCGTGATCACCGGCACGCCGGCGAGGCGGGCGGCAATGGTCCACGTGTGGTTGCGCGTGATGCTGTTGTTGAGGTGGAGCAGCCGGATGCGCTCCCGGCGCAGCAGGCGCGCGAGCCGCAACGGGTCGAGCACGGCGCCCCTGAAGAAATTGATTCCCTTGGCCAGGATCCGTCCCGGGAGCCCCGGAAAGGTCACGGGGCGCGGCGGGATCTCGAGCCGGGTGGTAATGCCGGCGGTGTGGAAACGCGGCCTCAGCGTGTTGTCAGCGGCGAATACGACGACCGGCTCGAATCGGGTTCTGTCCAATCCGGACACGAGGAACAGCAGGCTGAAAAACGAGCCTCCCACCGTGCCATCGACATTGCCTTCGACATAAAGAATGCGAACCAAACCCGCAGTTTTCATACGCGGGCAATCCTACCGTGCCGGGCCGTCCGGAGCTTGGCTGTATCATTTGCGCCCTCTCGAAACCGGGCTTTTTCCTTGCCTATTCAGGCCATCCGAAAAGTGCTGCGCTTTGCATTCGCGAACGATGGCTCGGTCGGTGCGCGCGTGTTCCGCTCCGGAATCTGGGTCGGCTTGTCCGAGGCGACCGTGGCGGTGCTCGGCATCATCCGTTCGGTCGCGCTCGCGCGTCTGCTCACGCCGGATGTCTTCGGCCTCATGGCGCTCGCGCTGATCGTCGTGCGCGCCATCGAAACCTTCACGCGTCCTGGCGTCGCGCAGGCGCTCATCGCACGCCAAGGCAACTTCGACGACGCGGCGCCGACCGCCTTCACATTGCTCGTCGGCCGCGGCGTCGTGATCGCGGCGTGTCTGGCCGCCGCGGCGCCATTCGTCGGCAAGTTCTACGACTCGGCCTCGCTGAGCACCGTGCTGCAGGTCCTCGCGTTGTCGTTCGTGATCGGCGGGTTCGCGAACATCCACACGATCGCGCGGCAGAAGGATCTCGACTTCCGCCGCCTGAGCTACCTCGCGCAGGTCACGAGCATCGTGGGCACCGTGGTGACGATCGCGGTGGCATGGTGGCTGCGCAGCGTCTGGGCGCTGGTCGCGGGTCAGCTCGTGACCGCCGCGCTGAATTCCGCGCTGTCTTACTACTTCGTGGCCGGCCGCATGCGCTTCGGCTACGACCGCAAGATCGCGCGCGAGCTGCTCGGGTACGGCAAATTCATCGCCGCATCGTCGATCGTGCTGTACATCGCTACCGAGATCGACTCCGCCGTCATCGGCAAGTTGCTGGGCCACACCGAGCTCGGCTTCTACACGATCGCATTCACCGTCGCGCACCTCGCGACGACCAACCTGTCGAAGATCGCGGCCAAGATCATGATGCCGGCGTACAGCCAGCTTCAATCCAACCCCGCGCAACTGCGCAGCGCGTACCTGCGCACGTACGGCTTCGTGATCCTGGCCGTGCTGCCCGCGAGCGCGGGTCTCATCGTGCTGGCCGAGCCGCTGTTGTTCGCCGTCTACGGCGAGAAGTGGCTGCCCGCCGCCGTGCCGATGCAGGTGCTTGCCGTGTTCGGATTGCTGCGCTCGCTCGCGGCGTTCGCCGGCTATCTGTTCGAAGGCATTGGCAAGCCGCAGTTGTCCATGTACATGGGTATCGTGCGCCTCGTCGTCATCGCCCCGCTCATCATCCCCGCCACGATGAAATACGGCCTGCTCGGGGCCGCGGTGACGGTCACGCTCGGCATGCTCGTGCAATGGCTGCTGGGTCTCTGGTACCTGCGCAAATACGTCGATGTGACGATCCCGCAGCTCGCGCGCACGATGTGGCGCCCGGTCTGGACGACGGCCGTCATGACCGCCATCGCCTACGGGGCCACGCGCCTGTGGGACAACCACGCGTTGTGGGGCCTCGGCGCGACGCTGGCCCTTTCCATCGCCGTTTACGGCCTGCTCAACCTGCGCACATTGACGGAGCTGCGCGGCTCGCGGAAATTCAGCACATGAGTCCCGCGAGCTTGATGACTCCCACGTTGCTCCACGACCTCGTCGACGCGGGGGCCGCGAACTGGGGCGCGCGCGTGGCTCTGCGGCATCGCCAGCGAGGCATCACGTATGCCGAACTCGCGGAGCGCAGCGCGCGCATCGCGGTTGGCCTCGCGGCGCGTGGCGTCCGGCGCGGCGATCGAGTCGTCGTGCACCTGCAGAATCGCCCCGAAGTCGTGGAGCTCGCGCTCGCGACGAGCCGTCTCGGCGCGATCTTCGTGCCCGCGAATCCGCTGCTGCGCGGCCGTCAGTTGCGCCACATCCTGCAGGACAGCGGCGCGCGCGCGCTCGTCTGCACGGATACCGCGCTCGGCACGGTCGCCGAGCTCGGCACGGCACACGGCCTCGCGACGCTGATCGTCTGCGACGAAATCGACAGCGCGCGCCGCACGCATGCCGCCATGCACCGTTACGAAGAGCTGCTCGAGGAGCGCGCGCACGATTTCGACGTGCGCGCCATCGACCGGGATCCGGCGGCGTTGCTCTACACCTCCGGCAGCACCGGCAAGCCGAAGGCCGTGGTCGTCTCGCACCGCAATCTGCTCTCCGGCGCGTCGATCGTCGCCGGCTATCTCGGCAACAGGGCCGACGATCGCCTGTGCGCGGCGCTGCCGCTCAGCTTCGACTACGGCTTCAGCCAGGTGACCACGGCGTTCACCGTCGGCGCCTGCGCCGTTCTGGCCAACTACTCGACCGCGGCCGCCATGATCCAGGAAGTGGCGGCAGAGAAGATCACCGGGCTCGCGGGCGTGCCCACGATGTGGGCGCATCTCGCGGAAGGCGAGTGGCCGCAAACGGTGGTCGATTCGCTGCGCTACATCACGAACTCGGGGGGTGTGTTTCCGATCCCTGCGCTGCGGAAATTGCAGAAGCGGCTCACGGGCACGCGCGTCTTCTGCATGTACGGCCTCACGGAAGCGTTTCGCTCCACCTACCTCGATCCGGCGGAGCTTGCGAACCGGCCGGGCTCGATGGGCAAGGCGATCCCGAATCAGGAAGTCCTCGTGCTGCGGCCGGACGGTTCGCGCTGCGGTCCCGACGAACCGGGTGAACTCGTGCACCGCGGCTCGCTCGTGACGCTCGGTTACTGGAACGACATTACGTTGACGCGCCACCGCTTCCGGCCCATGCCTGGCGCCAACGCGGGGCTGTGCGACGAATATGCCGTGTGGTCGGGAGACCTCGTGCGCGCCGATGCGGAGGGATATCTCTACTTCATCGGTCGCGCCGACCAGCAGATCAAGACTTCGGGTCATCGTGTCAGTCCAGCCGAGATCGAAGAAGTCGTCCTCGAAGTGCCGCACGTGATCGAAGCGGTGGCGGTGGGCCTGCCGGACGAAGTGCTCGGCGCGCGCATCGCCGTGGCGGTCGTGGGCGGCAAACAATCAGGGTCGGATCTGCGGGAAGACATCCGGCACCATTGCCGCAAGCATCTCCCCTCGTACATGGTTCCCGCGCACGTGCAGATCGTCGAGTCGATCGCCCGCAACGCGAATGGCAAGCCGGACCGTGCCGCGGTGGCTGCCGCGCTCGAACGATTCGCCGCGACGAGCGGCGGCGACAACGTTCACGCCATAAGGCCCCGCTGACCGATGCCGATCCGCAGAATTTTCGCGTCGCTCGGGCGACGGTGGCGCGCGGCGCGGGCGGTTTCGCGCGCGGATGCGCAGACGCAGGCACGTCTCGAACGCGGGGGCATCCGCCGCGTGCTCGTCGTCTGCTACGGCAACATCTACCGCAGCGCTTTCATCGCCGAATACCTGCGCCAGAAGCTCGCCGGCCGTGTCGAAGTGCGCGGCGGCGGCTTTCATCAAAAGATAGGACGGCCTTCGCCACCGGATCACGTCCGCATGTGCGCCGAACGCGGAGTCGCTCTCGACGCGCACCGTTCGCGCCGCATCGAGTCGTCCGACCTCGAGTGGGCCGACACGATCGTGCTCATGGACCGGCACAACTGGCTCGCGCTCGTCGCAACAGGTGCCGATCCCGCGAAGCTCGTGTGGGCGGGCGTGCTCGCCGGCGGACCCGCGGAGATCGTCGATCCTTACGGCCGTGCCGAAAGTGACGCCCGGCATATAGTAGACCGCCTTGCGTGCGCGGCCGCCGGGCTCGCGCGCCGTATCGAGGGGAGCTGATGGAAGAACCGTTTTTTTTCCGCCGTGGCGAAGTGCCGCTGTTCGGAATGCTGCACAAGCCCGCGGGAACACCGCGACTGGGTTTCGTGACCTGTCATCCGTTCGCGGAGGAGAAGCTCTGGAGCCACCGCGTGTTCGTGAGCACGGCGCGCGCCCTGGCTGCGTCCGGCCATGCGGTACTGCGCTTCGACTTCACGGGCGCCGGCGACAGCGGCGGCAGCACCGCGGAGTCGAGCCTCGATCTCTATCTACAAGATCTGGCCGCCGCGGTCGCCGAGCTCGAACGGCGCGTGCCGGGCCTCGAGCGCATCGGGCTCATCGGCCTGCGGCTCGGCGCCAGTGTCGCGGCGCTGTTCGCGGAGCGCGCGGTCGAAAATGAAAGCCTGGCGCGCCTGCGCGCCGCGCCGCTGATCCTGTGGGATCCCGTCGTGGACGGCGAGGCGCACTTCCAGGAGCTGCTGCGCATCAACCTCAGTACGCAGCTCGCGGTCTACGGCAAGGTGCGCGAGACGCGCGACCAGTTGCAGGAGCGCATCCGCGCGGGCGAAACGGTGAACGTCGACGGTTACGAGATCGGCAAGCCGCTGTTCGAGTCGTGCGCGCTACCCAAACTACTGAACGCGGAGCCGAAGCGTCACGCGGGACCCGCGCTCGTCGTGCAGATCGCGGCGAACGAGAAGACGCCCGAACGTGCCGACCTGGCCGCGCTCGCGGGGGCATACCCGGCCGGTACCGCGACTCGCGCGATCGAGCACCCGTTCTGGCGCGAGATCAAACCCTTCTACGGCCGTGCCGCGAACCTGCAGCGCGCCACGCAGGAGTGGCTGGAGATATCCCATGTCTGAACCGCGCGCGGTGAGTTTCCCGAACCAGAAGGGGCAGAAGTTGTTCGGCACGCTGCATCTGCCGCCCGCGGGCGCGCCACAAAAACCCTGTGTGGTGCTGCTGTCGCCCGGCGTGAAGATGCGCGTCGGGCCCGGTCGGCTCTACGTGCCGCTGACAGAGGCGCTGACCGCGCTCGGACACCCCGTTCTCCGCTTCGATTTCTTCGGCCTCGGCGATTCGGAGGGCGAACTCAGCGAGACATTGCTCGCCGACATCTACAACCACATCGAAGTCGGCCGCTACGTCGACGACACGCTCGCCGCGCTCGCGTGGCTGCGGTCGCAGGGGCACGCAAGTTTCCTGCTGGGCGGTCTGTGCGGCGGCGCCATCACGGCGCTGCTCGCGGCGAAACGCGACGCGGCGGTGATCGGACTCATCTCGCTCGGCATGACCGTGACGCTCGCGAGCAATGCGGCGACGCCAGGCAAGTACCTCACCGCGAAGCAGCTCGACGGCAAACGCAACATGTATCTGCGCAACCTGCTCAAGCTGTCGTCGCTGTGGCGCTTCGTCACTTTCCGCAGCGACTACTCCACGATCTGGCATTCGATGAAGCGCCTGGTCGTGAAGCCCAAGGCGAAACCCGTGGCGGCCGCGGCCGCCGGCACACCGGGGTTGCCGCCGGAGCAGAGGGGCAATGCGAACCCGTTGTTTCCGCCCGCGTACTTCGAGTTCCTGCAGCGCGGCGGCAAGGTGCTCATGCTGTTCAGCGAGAAGGACCGGTTGTGGTCCGAATACGAAGAGAAGTTCGAGGTGCCGTTCGCGGAGCGGCTCAAGCCGCTCGCGGGCAACATCGAGAAGCACGTGATCGCGAGCGCCAACCACGTGATGGCGCTCGCCGAGTGGCAGCGCGAGATGGTGGAGACGACGCGGAAATGGCTCACGCGCACCTGGGCGTCGTCGTGAGCGAGCCCGCGACGCCGTTCGATTCCGCGAAGGCATTCGAAGGGAAGCTCGATCACGTCTGCCTCGCGGTGCGCAAGCTCGCGCCCGCGGTGGCGATGCTCGAACGCACGCTCGGCTACAAGCCGCGCACGGCTCCCGTCGAGAACACTCGCCAGAAAGTCGTCGTTCAGTTCCTGAGCCGTCCGGGCTCGATCGACATCAAGCTCATCGAGCCCGCGTCGCTCGATTCGCCACTCGTCGACTTCATCAAGAAGGGAGGCGGTGGTCTGCACCATCTGGCGTTTCGCACGGAGTCGGTCGAGGCGGCCTGCGAGGATTTGAAATCCCGCGGCGCGCGCATCGTGACCGCGCCGGAGCCGGGCGAGGCGTTCGACGAGACGCCGATCGCGTTCGCGTTCCTCGGGATGGGATTGAACGTCGAGCTCATCGAAACCGATGAGCGACGTTCGGAACTAAGCGCCGAAGGCCTGCCGCCAAATCCTTAGATTGACAACGCTCCAGAGCATCTCGCTGTAATCCGCCCGGCCCGCCCGGTGATCCGCGATCACCGTCCGCAGGTGGCTCGCGTCCATGAGCTCGCCGATCGCCGTACTGTTCGCGGCTTCGTCCAGTAGTTTGCCCATCGGGCCCGAACCCGCGAACCAGTTCTTGAGCGGCACGCCGAACCCGGATTTGCGCCGGTGCACGATCTCGGCCGGCAGGTAGCGCAGCGCGACTTCCTTGAGCACGCGCTTGCGGTGCCGCAGCGTCTGGCGATAGTCGCGCGGCAGGCCGCGCGCGAAGTCGATCACCTCGTTGTCGAGGAAGGGCACGCGCGACTCGATGCTCGTGGCCATGCTCATCTTGTCCTGACGATTCAGGATCGAGACCAGGTACGTCTGGAAGTCGAGCTCGGCGAGCGCGCTCACTTCGTCGAGGCCGCGCGCCCGCGCATCGCGGATGCAGTCGAGGCGGAATTCGAGCGGCATGTCGCCACGGCGCCCGAGCAGGCGGCGCGCGAGCGCGGGATCCACGCCCGTGCAGTTGTAGAGCAAAACATCGTCGCGGTCGCGGCCGGCGAACGCCGCGAGCTTGCGCATGCGGTGATCGGGCGCGGCCTTCAGCAGCGCGAGCAGCGTGCCGCGCAGCGCACCCGGCAGTTTCACGAACGGTTCGAGCAGCCGCGGGATGTAGTAGCGCGGATAGCCACCGAACAATTCGTCGGCGCCTTCGCCCGTGAGCACGACGGTCACGTGTTGGCGCGCGAGCTTGCTGATCGCGTAGATGTGCACGGAGTTCGCGAAGTTGAGCGGCAGATCGTGGTGCTCGATGAGCTTCGGCAGAAGTCCTGCGAACTCCGACTCGTCGATCTTGAGTTCGTGGTGGGTCGAACCCGCGGCCTTCGAGGCCATGCGCGCATACACGCTCTCGTCGAAGTCCGCTTCGTGGAAGCCGACCGAGAACGTGTTGATCGCGCGCGACATGTGGCGCGACGCGATGACGGTAGTCAGGCTCGAGTCGATGCCGCCTGAGCAGAACGTGCCCAGCGGCACGTCGGACATGAGCTGGCGCTTCACGGCGCGATTGAGCAGCGCGTCGAGCGCGTCCGTCGCTTCGGCGAACGTGCCCGTGAACTTCGGCGGCTGCGAGCGAACCGTCCAGTATTGGCGCGGCGCTTCCGCGCGGCCTTCCCGAACGACCATCGTGTTGCCGGGCGGCAGCACTTCGATGCCCGCGAAGAGGTTTTCGTTGCCGGCGACCTGGCGGAACACGAGGAACTCGGCGAGACGCTTCTCGTTGATCGCGGGCGTCACGAAACCGGAATGGAACAGCGCCTTGATCTCGGAGGCGAACGCGATGCCTTGCGAGGTCCGCGCGAGGTACAGCGGTTTGATGCCCGCGCGATCGCGCGCGAGCAGTAGGCGGCGCTCGAGCTTGTCCCAGATTGCATACGCGAAGATGCCGTTCAGACGCTCGACCGCCGAGTCTCCGTCGGCGACGTGCAGACGCAGGATGACTTCCGTGTCCGACTGGCTCGTGAACCTGACGCCGCGCGCTTCGAGACCGGCGCGCAATTCTGGGTAGTTGTAGATCTCGCCGTTGTAGACGATCGCATAACGGCCGTCCTCGGTGAACTTCGGCTGATGACCGCCGGGCGACAAATCGATGATCGACAGTCGACGTTGCGCCAGGCCCAGCGGCCCATCGGTCATCTGGCCAGCGTCGTCGGGGCCGCGATGCGTGAGCGCATCGCGCATCCGCGTCAGACGGTCCGCATCGCAACTTTCATGCGTCCGGAAGACGCCGACGATTCCGCACATCCGTTGAAGTCCTCAGAGTCCCGTATCGATTTCCGAAATCACCCACTTGAACTTGCCGCGCTTGGTGCGCGGCATCTCCTTCACGAGCTCGATTTCTATGCGCATGTCGTCGCCGACGCGCGCCTTGAGATCGCGAATGAGCTGTTCACCGTGTTTGGGTGAGTATTCTGGCCGCGGGATCAGACGGATGAGCAGCCGATCGAGATGCGTCTGCACGAGTTGTGACGCTTCTATCGAATCGAGCGGCTTGAAGGGGTGGGTGAGCACGGAGGGCGGGATCAGGCGACCGTCCTTCAGGCGCAGCAGGTCCTCCGCCTTCGTCGACACATCCTCCATGAGGGGCAGGGGGCGTCCGCAGGTGCAGAGGCCGACCTTGCGCGCCGTACGGTCCGTGGTGCGGTAGCGGATCATCGGCATGCCGAGGTTGTGCAGCGACGTGCCCGTCATGAGGCCTTCGGTACCGTCGGGCACGGGCTGGTTCGCGTCGTCCAGGAATTCGGTGACGCCGTATTCCTCGCAGAGATGGTGGCCCGAATGCTTGTCGCACTCGACGGCGAAGACCACGCGTTCGGCGGCGGCGTAGTAGTCGAACAACCGCGTCTGGAAAGCTTCCTCGATGGCTTCGCGCTGGAAGTCGTACAGCGTCTCCGACGAGGTGACCGCGGCCTTCAGCGGCAGCTTCTCGCCGCGTTTGAGCAAGACTTTCGCGAGCACGTAGAGCGACGATGGATACCCATCGATGACCTGCGGCTGGAATTCACGCAGCTTCGCGAAGTAGTGAGTCAGGTTGTCGGGCGTCAGGTGGAAGCTCGACATCAGCAACTGGTTCTGGTGGCGATTGAAGCGCCAGAACGGCGGCTTCTTCTGGGTGAGCGGCACGATCACGTTGCCGCGCACGACTGCCGCGCGATCGCCGCCTTCGCCCAACTTGAGATTCGCCCACTCGTACTGCCGGTCCATGACCGCGTAGTTCATCGCGACCATGCCGGGGTCGTAGTACACGGAGAGCGGCGAGCCCGTGGTTCCGCTGGTGTGGCCGTGCGTGAGCGACCGATCTTCAGGTCTGCGCGATTTCAGATCCTCCGCGCGGTGCTTGATCGTGTCGCGCTCGAGCACGGGCAGCTTCGTGAGATCCTCCCGGCCTCGAAAGTTCTCGACATCTACTCCGTGTCTGTCGAAGACTTCGCGGTAGTAAGGCGTGTGGTCGTAAGCGTGGCGCACGATCGCGCGCAGCCGCTCGTCCTGGTACGCGCCCATCTTTTCCGCGTCCCACCACTGGCTCTCGGCGAGCAGGGCCTTGAATTCGGGGAAGCGTCCGCCGTAGCGCGCGCGGCCGAGATTCGCGCTGAACGCGCTGACCAGCCACTCCTGCATGGCGACGGGCGTCAGGTCGTAGAGGCGCTTGAGTAGCGCGTTCACGTGATCACCTTGCGGTATTCGTCGGCCAAGCGTTTCCCGAGCTTGCGCCACGCGTACGTCTCTTCGGCGCGGGCGCGAGCCGCGGCGCCGAGACGCGCGCGCTCGGCCGGATCGCGTAACAGTCGCGCCGTTGCGGCGGCGAACTCGGCCGGATCGTCCGCGAGGATGAAGTGTTTGCCGTTCTCGCCCTCGATGCCTTCGGCGCCGAGTGTGGTCGCGACGATCGCCTTGCCCTGGGCCATCGCGTCGACCATCTTGAGGCGGGTGCCACCGCCGACGCGCAGCGGGACGACATAGACGCCCGTGCGTGCCACCCAGGGCCGCACGTCGTCGACGAAGCCCAGCGCGAGCACGGTCGGATCTTTCGCCGCCGCGGCCACGAGCTTCTCGCTCGGGCGCTGGCCGATCGCGAAGAACTTCGTTTCGGGCACGAGCGTCTTGAGACGCGGCCAGATGTCATCGAGGAACCAGTCGACCGCGTCGCGGTTCGCGAACATGTTCATGCCGCCGGTGTACGCGACGGCGGTCTCCGCGCCGTCACGCGCGGTGAAATAATCCGTGTCGACGCCGTTCGGGATCGCGGCGGTGTGCGCGCCGGGGCAGAGCCGCTGCAGCGTAACGCCGTCCGCCTCGGACACGACGATGTTGAGAGGAAAGCTCTCCGCGTACTTCTTCTCGAAGTCGACGAGCTTGCGTGTCTGCGAGGCAACGTACCAACGCGCGATCGCGCTCGTCTCGAAATCCGCGCGGCGCGCCATGAGCTGCGATTCGATGTTGTGGTGTGCGAGAACGCAGGGGACGCGCCCGCAGAACTCGCGGTACGGCGCGAGCGCGATCGTGTCGAGGTGCACGAGGTCGGGCGGGTTCGGCCCGTTGCAAAGCTCGGTCAGGCGTCGCGCGAGCGCGGCGTCGCGGTGCGCGAGCTCGCTGAACGGCTTCGGATACACCGCGCCGGCGGCGAATGCGACGAGCTTGTGCAGCTTCGATTTCTTGGGCCAGAGATCGAAGTACTCGAGTTGTTTGCAGAACTTGCCGAGCTCGACGCGGCTGCGCTCGACGGGCTCGCCGCTCGGCAGCTCGTCCGGGTGATGGAACGCCAGCAGGTGCACGTCGTGCTCCCGGCCGAGCTCGCGCAGCAGGTTGAAGCCGCGCTGCAGGACGCCGCCATGCGGCGGGTAGGGCACGATCTGCGTGACGAAGAGGATGCGCATCAGGGGAGGCGCGCGGCTTTCGCGAAGGAAGTATATTTCCCGCCATCCCGGCCATTCCGGTCATCCAGACAATCGCCATTCTGAGTGCAGGAGATGTGATGCATGCGATTCGTTGTTTCTTGGGCGTCGTATTCTGCGCCCTGGCGGCCACGACCGTGAGCGCCGCGCCCTCTGATCCGGTGCTCGCCATCGCAGGCGCCTCGTACTCGAAGGACTGGAAGACCCCGCCGTTTCCCGGCTACCGCGTGATCAACACCGGCAGGGGCGGCGACGAAACCCAGCAGGTACTCGCCCGATTCGACGAGGTGCTGGCGGCCAAGCCCGCCACCGTCATCCTCTGGGGTCACATCAACAACATCCACCGCGCGCGCGCGGGGCAGATGGAAGCCGCGAAGGAGCGGGCCCGCGCTAACTATCGCGAGATGGTCGCGCTTGCGAAAGCCAACGGCATCGCCCCGATCATCGCGACCGAAGTCACGTTGAGCGAGGCGGTCGGATTCATGAACCGCCTTGCCGCGTTCGTCGGCGGACTGCGCGGCAAGGAAGGCTATGCCGCGCGCGTCAATCGCGAGGTGCGCGCCGTCAATGATTGGCTGCGCGGTTTCGCGCGCGAGCAGAACCTCAAGGTGCTCGACCTCGAGCGCGTGCTCGACGATGGCGACGGGTTCCGCAAGACGGAGTACACGACCGACGACGGGACGCACATCAGCGAAGCGGGCTACGCCGCGCTCACGCGCTACGCGATCACCGAGCTGGCTCGCCGCTGACAAGGATCAGCCGCCGCGCGGTACGCGGGCCGGTCCCGCCGCGCCGATGACTCGCTGCGAGATGGCCGGGTCGTAACGCTCGGACTTGAAGGCCGCGTACACGTCGAGCGCCGGTGCTTTGGGCTTCAGTACTTTCTGCAGACCGATCGCGAACCAGCTCAAGAGCTTCAACAACCAGAACGGCAGCCAGAAGAAACGCAGTTCCGGGCGCGTGGCCTTCATGTGGTCGGCGAGTTGGCCACGCGACGTGGCCGGGACCTCGACGAGGTTCACGCAGCGCGGCGCCGTTTCGAATTCATCCGCGTACCAGCGGATGACGCGAGCGGCGGTCTGCGTGTCGAGCACGGAGAGCGCGTTGCCGCGCGAGCCCATGCCGATGAACGTCTTCGCGATGTCGCGACCCAAACGGCCGGGAGGCGTGTAGTCCGAGAAATCGACGAGCGGCCCCAAGCGCACGGTGCGGACTTCGACGGTGCCTTTCTTCGCGCGTTCGTCGGCCAGGCATTCCGCCTCGGCCTTCGCCCAGACATACGGGCCGCGTCCGAGATTGCCGCGATCGACCACCGAATCCTCGCGCTGCACCGACGGGCCGGCCTTGAGCACGGCGACGCTGCCGATGTTGATGAGCTTCTTCACGCCCGCGGCTTCCATCGTGTCGAGCAGTTTGGTCATTGCCACGACGGTATTGCGCTCGTGCGCTTGCTGGTTGCCGGCGGTCTCCGCCGCGCAATGCGCGACGACCGAAACGCCGGCGAGCAGCGCCGGATCGATTCCGCGGCCGAGATCGGCTTCGACGTATTCGATGCCTGGCACGCGCGAACGCGCGGCCGGCGTGCGGCGCACGGCGGCACGCACGTGCCAGCCGTCGTTGCGCAGTTCTTCGAGTACGCGCTTGCCGAGAAATCCGGAGCCGCCCGTCACGAAGACGGTGCCGCGCGCCGGATCCGGCGGCGGAACCTTTGCAGTCGCTTCTTCGAATTTCTTGCGCGCGAGTTCCTCCGCGCGCGACTCGGCCGCCGCGAGCTTTGCCGCGATCTGCTCGCAGATCGTCACGGTGTTCATGATGTTGCGGCGGGAGAGCGGCGGCGGCGCGCTTGCATCGCGCACGCTCGCATAGAGAAGAGCCAGCAACTCGCCCAGGCCGGGGTAGCTCTTCTGGCGGCGGAACAGCAGGCGGAAGACGCCCGCGTAGCTGCCCCAGTATTTCTGCCAGGCGGTGCTGAACGGTTTGAGCACGACCGCGGGCGCGGATGCGCCCGGGCCGAGCGAAGTCACGACGTCGCCCAGGATGAAGTCCGCGGTCACGGAGCCGTTCACGCCGACGACACGCAGATAGGATTCCACGGGACGCGCGCGCAGGCTGACGATCAGCGTCGCCAGCGTGCCGCCGCTGCGGATCACTGCGCGCACTTCGCCTTCGGGCGCGACGTCGAGCGCCGTGAGCTCAGGCTGCGCATTGGGGTCGCGCTCGAGCGCGCTCAGCATCAGATAGACGGGGTGCGGCAGGATGTCGATGAGCTGATCGATCGCCGACAACGGCGTGCCGCCATCGGGGCGGCGCCTCACCGGCTTGAACGAGAAGTAGCTCTCGACGTGGATGAGGTCGCCGATCTTCGGCAGAAAGGTCTGGTAGTGCTGGCCGGCGCGCTGGAAGAGCACCTGGTGCGCCGAGCACACGCGCAGGTTCTTCGACTCCGCGAGATCGATGAGCTCGGCCGCCTCGCGCGCCGTCGGCGCGAAGGGCTTCTCGACGTAGACGCTCGCGCCATTCGACAAACAAAGTTTCGCGAGGTCGAAGTGCGTGTGCGGGGGCGACACGATGTGCACGACTTCGGGCTTGGCGTTTGCGAGAAGCTCTTCCGGACTTTTGTAGCCGTCGACATCCGCGCCGAAGCGCTCCTTGATTTCTTCGGCCGACAGGAACGGATCGCCGACCGCGACGAAACGCGCCTGCGGCTGCAGACGGATGGCCGTCGCATGCTGCTGTGCCATGCGGCCTCCGCCCAGGATAGCCACGCGCAATTCCTTCGTCATGAGACTCCGACCGGTCAAAAAAGGGCGCGTAGTGTACTCGGACTCCCAAGCCCAATTGGGGTCGGGGAAATGAGAGTCAGCGCACGATATGAACCAGTTCCGGTCGGGATAGAATCCCGGCGCCGCGGCCGAACTGGGAAGATCCGCCCCGCGCTTCGCATTCCAGACCTGGGTAAAGGATTCCGTGAAATTGGCAGAGTTTTCCGAGGAGCGGGCAAAGCTCCATGAGGCTGCTATTGCCTTCGCGCGCTCGTCATTGAAGAGCGACATGGTCGAACGCGATCGCGAAGCCAGTTTCGACCTCGATGCCTGGAAGGCGTGCGCCGAATTCGGCGTGCTGGGCATGCCCATTCCCGCCGAGCACGGCGGCATGGGGTTGGGTCTCACGGACCTGCTCGCGGTGATGGAAGGGCTGGGCGAGGGCACTCGCGATCAGGGCCTGCTGTTCTCGTTGAACGCGCACTTGTGGACGAACTCGATCCCGATCCTCCTCTACGGCAACGACGCGCAGAAGGCGGCCTATCTACCGAAACTCTGCGACGGCACGCTGATCGGCGCGAACGCGGCCTCCGAGCCGGGCTCGGGCTCGGACATTTTCTCGATGCGCACGCGCGCGACGCGCGATGGCGATCACTACGTCCTGAACGGCTCAAAGACATGGGTCTCAAATGCGCCTATCGCGGACCTGTTCGTGGCGTATGCCACCGTGAACCCCGCTTTGGGCGTCACGGGCATCACTGCATTTATCGTCGAACGCAACACTCCCGGGCTCGTCGTCAGCAAGCATCTCGACAAGATGGGTCTGCGCACCTCGCCGATGGCCGAGGTCATCTTCGAGAATTGCCGGATTCCGGTCGCGAATCGCCTGGGCCGTGAAGGCCGTGCCGTGCCGATCTTCGAGTGTTCGATGGAGTGGGAGCGCGGCTGCATCCTCGCCAACGTGCTTGGCGTCATGCGCCGTCAGCTCGCGGAGTGCATCGCGTACGCGAAGACGCGCAAGCAATTCGGCAAGGCGATCGGCAAGTACCAATCCGTCGCGAACAAGCTCGTCGACATGAAGGTGCGTCTCGATACCTGCCGTCCGCTCGTCTATCGCATCGGCGAGATGAAGGACAAGAATCTCGACGCGACGACCGAAGCCGCGATCGCGAAGCTCTACGTGTCGGACTGCTACGTGAAGTCCTGTCTCGACGCCGTGCAGATCCACGGCGCTTACGGCTACATGACCGAGGCGCAGATCGAGCGCGACCTGCGCGATTCGATCGGCAGCACGCTGTATTCCGGCACCTCGGAGATCCAGCGAAACATCATCGCGCGCGGACTCGGTCTGTGAACGCAGCGGTTCCCGCGACCGGCTCCCCGGTGGCCGCAGGCTCTGGCTGGGCCGCTGTCCTTCCAACCCTGGCGCGCAACTGGCTGACGCTCGTCCAGCTCGCGCTCATGGTCGTCGTCGTGCATCTGTACGACATCGAAGGCGACGTCTTCCGCAAGGTGACGTACCTCGTAGCCGGCGGCGTCGTCGTCAACATGGCGCTGCCGCTCGTTTGGCGTCTGCGATTCTTCGTCGCGCTCTCGCTGGCGGGATTGTTCTGGGTCTTCGGCCTTGGCGACGGCGCGTGGCTGCTGGGTCTCGGACTCGTGCTCATCGGCGCGTGCCACCTGCCGTTCTCGTTCGCGGTGCGCGTCGGCGTGCTGGTCGTTCTGGCCGCGGGCTTTGCCGCGCTGCGCGCGGGCGTCTCCCCGACGCCGTGGACGGGTGCGATCTGGCCGATCCTGGGTTCGATGTTCATGTTCCGGCTCGCGCTGTACCTGCGCGCGCTGAAGACGCAACCCGCGGAGCGCGGTCTCTGGGGCACGCTCGCGTATTTCTTCATGCTGCCGAACCTGGCATTCCCGTTGTTTCCGGTGGTCGACTACCAGACCTTCCACCGTACGCACTACGACAAGGACGAGGCGGCTATCTACCGCACGGGCATGATCTGGGTCGCGCGCGGCCTGCTGCACCTCGTGCTGTACCGCGTCGTCTATTACAACTTCATGATCGACCCGGTCGACGTCGCGGATCTTGGCGGCCTCGCGCAGTTCATGCTCGGCACTTTCCTGCTGTACCTGCGCGTCTCGGGCCAGTTCCACCTGATTACGGGCCTGCTGCATCTGTTCGGCTTCCGGCTGCCCGAGACACACAAGCTCTACTACCTCGCGCACAACTTCGTCGAACTCTGGCGCCGCATCAACATCTACTGGACCGACTTCATGATGAAGACGGTCTTCTATCCGGTGTACTTCAAGGTCAAGAAGCTCAAACCCGCGACGGCGCTCGTGATCTCGACGACCTGCGTGTTCGTCGTGACCTGGCTGCTGCATTCTTACCAGTGGTTCTGGCTGCGCGGCGGCTTCCCGATGACGCCGCAGGACACACTGTTCTGGGGCCTGCTCGGCTTCTTCGTCGTGATGGGCGCGCTGCGCGAGCTCAAGCGCGGCAAGACGAAACCGCACAAAGGCGGCTGGCACCTGAAGTTAGGCCTGCATGCCGGGGCGACGTTCCTGATCTTCTGTTTCCTGTGGTCGCTGTGGAGCGTGGAGTCCATCGGCCAATGGATCTGGATGCTGGGTGCCGCGACGGAATTCAACGCGATGGGCCTGGGTCTGATCGTGCTCGTCTTCGTCGTGATCGTCGGCTTCGGCGGCCGCGACTGGGAGGCTTCGCGCCCCAAAAATCCGGCTGACGGTCACTTCCTGCTGCGTCCGTGGGTGCGCGCGACGACGACGCTCGTTTTCCTCGTCGCGATGGCCCAGCCGCTCGTGCACTCGCTCGTGCCCGGCAAGGCCGGGACGATTATTGCTGGCCTCCGGAACACCGGGCTCAACGCGCGCGATGCCGCGCTCCAGCATCGCGGCTATTACGAACAGCTCGACGTGCGCGGACAGTTGAACTCGCGCGTCCAGGATCAACTGGGTGGCGCGCGCCACGACTGGAAGGATCCCGCGAGCATGGGCTTCCTGCACGAGCGCCGCGACCTCATCGACCGCGATCTCGTGCCGTCGTTCTCCGCGGACTGGAACGGCAAGCGCTTCAGCACGAACCGCTTCGGCATGCGCGATCGCGAGTACACACTCGAGAAGCCGGCGGGCACGCTGCGCATCGCGCTGCTGGGTCCGTCGCACGTGATGGGCAATGGCGTCGCGGATGGTGAGCCCTTCGAGCAGGTCGTCGAAGACAAGCTCAACGCGCAAGCCGCGGGCGGCCGCTGGCAGCGCTACGAAATCCTGAACTTCGGTGTCGACGGTTACACGCTGCCGCAGCAGCTCGCGATGCTCGAGGACCGCGTCTGGAAGTTCTCGCCGGACGTCGTCATCGTCACGCAGTACCACCGCTCGCGCACGATGACCGAGCGCTACATCCTGAAAGTGCTGACCAAGCGCGCGGACATCCCGCCCGGCGAGTTCAGCGAGATGCTCACGCGCGCGGGCCTGTTGCCGTTTCCCGATGGCAACTTGCCGATCCCGTTCGAGTCGTGGCGCTCCGTCGCGGGCGCGATGGGCCTGAAAGCGCGCATGCCGGGCGACGAAGCCGCGTCGCGGGCGCACCGCATCGCCGATTCCGCCAACGAGTGGGCCATCGGCAAGATCGCCGACTCCGCGCGCTCGCATGGCGTGCCATTGCTGGCGCTCGGCCTCAACGTCGTGATCGACGATGCGCCCGCCACGGTTCCGAACCACGAAGCCTTCGAGCGCGCGAACGTGCCGCTCATCGACCTCTTCGACATCTTCCCGGCCGGGCAGCGCCCCGGGTTGCGCGTCGCGCCCTGGGACGATCACCCGAACGCGGCGGGTCACCGCCTGATCGCGGACAAGCTCTATGAGAAGCTGCTGCCCGCGCTGAACACATTGCCGACTGGAGAGTAGAGATGTCCGAGATCAAAGAGACCGTCCGTCAATTCATCCTCGCGAACTTCCTGCAGGGCGAGGATCCGTCGAACCTCACCGACGACACGGAGCTCAAGGAATCCGGGATCCTGGATTCCCTGTCGACGCTCAAGCTCGTGTCCTTCCTCGAGGAGACGTTCAAGGTCGAATTCGAAGCGAACGACCTCGATGCCGGAAATCTCGCCTCGCTCGCGAGCATCGAAAAGCTGGTGCGTTCGAAGCAGAAATGAGCCAAAGCCCGCTCAGATCGCTGATCGACTTGCTGGACGGCTCGGTGCAGTCGCATCCGGGCAAGACCGCCGTGCTCGTGCCGGATGGCGAGAGCCTCTCGTACGCGGAGCTCGGCGCGCTTTCGGATCGCGTGCGCGACCGTCTCGTGGCGTTCGGAGTGCGGCCCGGCGACCGCGTCGGCATGCGGTTGCACAAGTCGGTCGACGGCGTCGCGACATTGTTCGGAATCCTGAAAGCCGGCGCGGCCTACGTGCCGGTCGACGCGGAGTCGCCCGCGGCCCGCGGCGCGTACATCCACGACAATTGCGCCGTGAAGGCCGTGTTCACCGAGACGGCGCTGGAAGAGGGCGTGCGCACCGAGCTCGCCGCGCTCGTCGGGGGTGCGGGGGCGCTGCCGCCGATCGTCGCGCTCGACATCTCGAAGCCGCGCGCGCTCACCGCCGCGCTCGACGCGCTCGATGCGACGAACCCGGCGCCGCGCGCCGCGCGCGTCTCTCCCGCGCCGGATGATCTGGCTTACATCCTCTACACCTCGGGCTCGACCGGCAATCCGAAGGGTGTCGTGCTCTCGCATCGCAACGCGCTGTCGTTCATCGACTGGTGCAGCGACGTATTCTCGCCGCGCGCGGAAGACCGCTTCTCTTCGCACGCGCCGTTCCATTTCGACCTGTCGATCCTCGACATCTACGTGCCGCTCAAACACGGCGCGACTCTCGTGCTGATCGGTGAAGCGCTCGGCAAGGATCCGATCAGGCTCGCGCAGGTGATCTCCGAGCAGAAGATCAGTCACTGGTATTCGACGCCGTCGATCCTGAGCCTGCTCGCCAACTACGGAAAGCTGCCGAAGTACGATTATTCCGCGCTGCGCATGGTGTTCTTCGCGGGTGAAGTGTTCCCCATTCCGCAATTCCGCGCGTTGCGCGCATTATTGCCCGCGCCTCGCTACTTCAACCTCTATGGCCCCACGGAGACGAACGTCTGCACGTGGTACGAAGTGGAGGGCGAGGAGAAGATTGCCGCGATGCCGACCTTCCCGATCGGCATGATCTGCGAACCGAATCTCGGCAAGGTCGTGGATGAAGTTGGCGCGACGGTGCCGTTCGGCAAGGAGGGCGAGCTCGTCGTCCACGGCCCGAACGTCATGAACGGTTACTGGAACCTGCCCGAGCGCAACGCGATCGCGTTCCTGACCGACGAGCAGGGGCGGAAGTGGTACCGGACGGGCGACATCGTCACGGAACACGAAGGCCTGGGTTATCGCTACGTCAGCCGTCGCGACCGCATGGTGAAGCGCCGCGGTTATCGCGTGGAACTCGGCGAAATCGAGGTGGGCCTGAACAAACATCCCGACATCCGCGAAGTCGCGGTGGTCGCGGTGGCGGACCCGGAATCCGGCGTGCGCGTCACGGCGTTCATCAGTTGCGCGGAAGGCAAGACGCTGAATCGGATCCAGCTCAAGACGATCGCTTCGCAGGGACTTCCGCCCTACATGATCCCGGACGCGTTCACCGTATTGCCGGCGCTGCCGCGCACGTCGACCGACAAGGTCGACTACCAGTCGCTCAAGAACAAACTACTCAGTCCGCCTTGAGCCGTCGCCACGCGCGGCCGAGGTGCTCGTGCAATGCGAGTTCCGATGTGTAGAGCGACGTGGGCGTCGGCTTCCAGTCGGCGCGCCGCCAGTCGCGCGACAACTGATGATCGGTGGGCGCCGGCACTGCGTTGAGCCCCGCGCGTTTCATCTCGTCCATGCTGCGCGGCAGGTGACCCGCGGAAGTCACGAGGAAGAACGGATCGGTCGCGACCAGCGCCGGCAGCAAACGCGCGCTGTCCGCCGTCGAGGAGCCGCCATCTTCGAGACGCAGCCTCTCGCGTGGCACCCCCAGTTTCTCGAGTGCCTCACCCATGATTCGCACGGTTTGCCGGTCCCCGGAAATGATGACGTCGCAATCGGGTCGGTCGCGCGCCAGTTCGAGGGTCAGGAGCACGCGATAAGCGGATGAGGGGCTGAGCCGACCGGTCAGCGGCATGGCCGGGTCGTCGGCTGCCCAGCCGGTCAGCACGACGATGTGGCGCGCCTCCGGATGGGCGCGGGCATCCTGCAGGGTCGGATAGGCGTATTCGAGCGGACTCATCAGCGCCGCGGCGACCATTCCAGAGGAAAACACCGTCACGACGATTCCGGAGGCGGCTAACAAGGCCCATGAGACACCCGGACGACGCCGCCAGAACCCGGCCAGAAGCCCGCAGATAAGCAGGGTGATTGCGAATCCGGTCGGGCTGAGCAGGTTGGCCAACAGGCCCATCGCGGTCTCCTGACAAGGCGGGGCGCGAAACATAACGCGACGGCTGTTTCGGCGACACCACGCCAGGTCTGTCGGAGCGCTTTACACCCCCGTCGTCGGAACCAGACAGAATCTGGGACGGAGACATACAAGCCCATGATTTTGATAGGGGTCGAATGCCTGGCACAGCGATTGCTTCATTCACGTCGCAGATCTCTCACCTTTCTCCCGGTACCCAGAATGAAAAACACAAGAATCCTCACCACGCTCGCGGCCATCGGCGCTCTCGCCGCTGCCAGCTCCGCGAACGCGGCGTTCATCTTCGTCGACACCGTGACGCCGACCAGCACCGCTGCGATCAACATCACGAATATCAACGACTTCCGCACGCAGCTCGCCGGTCAAGGCGTGACGCGTTACAACCTCGGCCGCTCGCTGGGTGTGACGGGTCCGGTTGGCAGCTTCGTCATCGACATCGACTTCTTCGGTTCCGAAGCGGGCTATCGCAACCAGTTCCGCGTCGGCAGCAACGTGGTCATCGACAACACGGGCAATCGTTCGTGGGGCGAGCGCGACTACGGCAGCTTTTCGCCGACGGCGACGGGCCGCCTGAACTTCTCGTTCTGCGCCGTGAACATCAACACCTGCCTCACCAACACCCAGAACGACAGCACTCGCACGACGAGCACGCAGTCGATCGGCATGTGGCTGAGCGCCGACCGCAACACGGCCTGGCTGCTGTGGGATGACGGCGGTGGCGGAGCCGACGACAACCACGACGACCTCGTCGTGCGCCTGACCTACCGGTCGGTGCCGGAGCCGGGCACGCTCGCCCTGCTCGGTCTGGGTCTGCTCGGTGTCGGTATCGCGCGCCGCAAGCGCCTCGCCGCCTAAAAAGTTCGACAAGAAGAAACTTCCTCAAGGAAGTCGAAAACGGCGCCGCAAGGCGCCGTTTTCGTTTGGGCGCGCCAAACTGTCGACTACGTCATGCCGCGCGGACTCGTCCGCGGTTCGAAGAGGCGACCGCGCGGGAATTCGGCGATCATCGCGCGCCATGACCGCAGACACCCAACCCCAAAAACGAATCGGCATCATCCTCGCGGGTGGTGCAGGTACCCGGCTCTATCCTCTGACCCTGGTGACGAGCAAACAGCTCCTGCCGGTGTACGACAAGCCGATGATCTATTACCCGCTCAGCGTGCTGATGCTCGCGGGTATTCGCGAGTACCTCGTCATCTCGACGCCTCAGGATCTGCCGCGGTTCCAGCAGCTGCTCGGCAGCGGCGAGCAATGGGGTGTGACGTTCGAATACGCCGAGCAAGCGAAGCCGTCGGGCATCGCCGAGGCCATTCTCATCGCCGGCGAGAAATACGGTCCGCGCGAGTTCGCGCTCGTACTCGGCGACAACATCTACTACGGCCACGGGATCACGGACTTGCTGCGCCGCGCGAGCTCGCGCTCGAAGGGCGCGACGGTGTTCGCTTATCACGTGAACGATCCGGAGCGTTACGGCGTCGTCGAGTTCGACGCGGATGGTCGCGCGCTCGCCATTGAAGAGAAGCCCAAGGCGCCCCGATCGAACTACGCGGTCACGGGGCTCTATTTCTACGATACGCAGGCCTTCGAGCTCGCGCGCCAGATCAAGCCGTCCCCGCGCGGCGAACTCGAGATCACCGACCTCAACCGCGCCTATCTGTCGCGCGGCGAGCTCTCGGTGGAGGTCATGGGTCGCGGGTATGCGTGGCTCGATACCGGCACGCACGAATCGCTGATCGCCGCCGCTTCGTTCATCGAAGCCATCGAGACCCGCCAGGCATTGAAGATCTCGTGTCCCGAAGAAATCGCGTATCGGCAGAAATTCATCGACGCCGCGAAGGTGCGGGAGCTCGCGCAGCCGTTGCGCAACACGCAGTACGGCACGTACCTGCTGCGCATGCTCGACGACAAAGTCTTCACCTGATGAAGTTCCTGTCCACGGCGATCCCGGAAGTGGTGATCGTCGAGCCGCAGGTTTTCGGGGATGCGCGCGGGTTTTTCATGGAAACCTGGCAGAAGCGCAAATTCGCCGAGGGCGGCATCGACGCCGACTTCGTGCAGGACAACCACAGCGCGTCGGCCCAGTGGATCCTGCGCGGGCTGCACTACCAGCTCGAAAAACCGCAGGGAAAACTCGTGCGGGTCACGCAGGGCGCCGTCTTCGATGTTGCCGTCGATCTGCGGGCGTCATCGCCCACGTTCGGCCGTTGGGTCGGAGTCGAGCTCTCGGCGGACAACAGGCGGATGCTGTGGGTGCCGCCGGGCTTCGCGCACGGCTTTCTCTCGCTCAGCGAGCGAGTCGAGTTCCTCTACAAATGCACTGACTACTACGATCCGGCCGCCGAACGCGCGATCGTGTGGAACGACGCGACGCTCGCGATCGCGTGGCCGCTGCCCGCCGGTGTGTCGCCTACCCTGTCGGGCCGCGATGCGAAGGGCTCGACTTTCGCCGCGGCCGAGAAATTTTCGTGAAGGTGCTCATCACCGGCAGCGCCGGCCAGGTCGGCGCCGCGTTGCTCGCGAGCGCGCCGCCTGATGCCGAGACCGTGGGCCTCGATCGCTCGCGCCTCGACCTCGCCGACCCGGCCGCGATCCAGCGAGTCGTCGACGCCGAGCGCCCTGCCATCGTCATCAACTGCGCGGCATACACCGCCGTCGACAAGGCGCAGAGCGAGCGCGATCTCGCGTTCGCGATCAACGCGACGGCGCCCGCAGCGCTCGCGCGCGCATGCCGCGGTGTCGAGGCGCGGCTCGTGCACGTCTCCACCGACTATGTGTTCGACGGTCGCGGTCCGCGCCCCTATCTGCCCGGGGACCCAACCGGGCCCTTGAGCGTCTATGGCGAGAGCAAGCTCGCGGGGGAGTGCGCGGTGATCGCCGAGCGCGGCCTCGACTGGCGCATCGTCCGCACCGCGTGGGTGTACTCGGCGGGCGGCAAGAACTTCCTGCGCACGATGCTCCGGTTGTTAGGCGAGCGCCCCGAACTGCGCGTCGTGGCGGACCAGGTGGGCACGCCGACGAGCGCGCCGACGCTCGCGAAATTTCTGTGGGCCGTCGCGCGCGCGGACGGTGACCCCGAAATCCTGCACTACACCGATGCGGGTGTGGCGAGCTGGTACGATTTCGCCGTTGCGATCCACGAGGAAGCACACGGGGCGGGCTTGCTCTCCTCGAATCCGCGAATCATTCCGATCGCCACCGAGGACTACCCGACGCCCGCGCGACGGCCCGCGTACAGCGTGCTGGATGGGCGTTCGTCACTCGAGCGCACGGGTTCGACACGGCCGCACTGGCGCGTGGCGCTGCGCGCAGTCTTGAGGGAGTTGAAGGCTTGAAGAACATACTCGTCACCGGTGGCGCGGGGTTCATCGGCGCCAATTTCGTCCACTACTGGCTTGGCGCGCATCCCGCAGATCGTGTCGTCGTGCTCGATGCACTGACGTACGCCGGCAATCCGGCCAACCTGAAAGGTCGCGAGGTCGAGCTTGTGCGCGGCGACATCTGCGACGCGGCGTTGGTCGACGATGTGTTCGCACGGCACGCCATCGACGTCGTCGTCCATTTCGCGGCCGAATCTCACGTCGATCGATCGATCACCGGTCCCGATGAATTCATCCGCACGAACGTACTCGGCACGCATGGACTGCTGAAAGCCGCGCGCAACGCCTGGGCGAAGGACGGCAAGTTTCGCGACGGCGTGCGCTTCCATCACGTCTCGACCGACGAGGTGTATGGCTCACTCACCGCTACCGATCCGGCGTTCACCGAGGACACGCCTTACGCGCCGAACTCGCCGTACTCGGCGAGCAAGGCTGGCTCCGACCATCTCGTGCGCGCGTATTTCCACACCTACGGATTGCCCGTGACCACGAGCAATTGCTCGAACAACTACGGACCGTTCCACTTCCCCGAAAAACTGATTCCGTTGATGATCGTGCACGCCCTCGAAGGCAAGCCGCTGCCGGTGTACGGCAAGGGCGAGAATGTGCGTGACTGGCTTTACGTCGAGGACCACTGCCGCGCTATCGACCGCGTCCTCGCGCGCGGCCGGCTCGGTGAAACTTACAACGTTGGCGGCTGCAATGAATGGCGCAACATCGACATCGTGAAGACGCTATGCGCGTTGCTCGAGCGACGGTTCACCGCCGACAAATCGCTGGCGCAGCGTTTTCCGGCGTGCCCCGCAGCAACCGGCAAGCCCATCTCTGGGCTCATCACCTACGTCACCGACCGCCTCGGCCACGATTGGCGCTACGCGATCGATGCGAGCCGTATCCGCAACGAACTTGGGTTCGAGCCCCTTGAGCGCTTCGAGACGGGAATTGAGCGGACTGTCGACTGGTATCTGTCGAATGAGTCGTGGTGGCGGGCGGTGCTCGACGGCTCGTATCGCCAGTAGATCGGGACAGGCCTGGAAGGAAAATGGGGTCAGGCCCCATTTTCCGGCGCCGCGCCGCAATCTGGCGCTCAGCGGCTTTTGAAGTCTTCCGGCGTCAGCTGATGACGCGACAACAACTTGTAGAAGTCCGTGCGGTTGCGCTTCGCCAACCGCGCCGCCTGCGACACGTTTCCACCCGTGATCTGCAGGATCTGCGAGAGGTATGACCGCGTGAACTCGTCGCGCGCTTCGTCGAACGACGGCAGCTTGCTCTGCGTTCCACCCAGCGACTGTTGCACGAGCTCGACAGGAATGATCGGCGTCTGCGACAGAGCGACGTTTTGACGGACGACATTCGCAAGCTGGCGGATGTTGCCCGGCCAGTCAGCCGTGGCTAACAGCTCGACGGCTTCCGGCGCGTAGATCTTGCGCACGCCACTCTCGTTGCTGATCCCCGCGAGGAAGTGCGAAACGAGCAACGGGATGTCTTCACGGCGGCGATTGAGCGGCGGCATCTCGATGTGCACGACGTTCAACCGGTAATAGAGGTCTTCGCGGAACTGTCCGCTCATCATCAACTGCTGCAGGTCGCGGTGCGTCGCCGAGACGACCCGCACGTTGACCGAGATCGGATCCGCCGCACCAATGGGGCGGATGTTGTTCTCCTGCAGGACGCGCAGCAGCTTCACCTGCAGCCGCATCGGCATGTCGCCGATCTCGTCGAGGAGCAAGGTGCCGCCATCGGCGGCCTGAAAGAGGCCTGCCTGATCGCGCATCGCGCCCGCGAACGATCCCTTGATGTGCCCGAACAGCTCGCTTTCGAGCAGGTTCTCGGCCATGGCCGAACAATTGATCGCGACGAAAGGCTTGTTACGCCGCGGGCTGACCTTGTGGATCGCGCGCGCGAGCAATTCCTTGCCCGTGCCGCTCTCGCCGGTGATGAGCACACGCGCATCGGTGCCGGCAACCATGTGCGCCTGCGACAGTTTTTCCTCGACGAGCGAGGAGCGCGTGATGATCTCCGAGCGCCAGTCTTCTTCCGTATCCACGAATCCCGAGATGCGCAGCGCCTTCTGGACCTGGTCGAGCAGTTCCTGTTTGTCGACGGGTTTCGTCAGGAAGCCGAATGCGCCCAACTGCGTGGCGTGCACGGCGTCGGGAATCGTGCCGTGCGCGGTCAGGATGATCACCTTGAGGCCGGGGTAGCGCGACTGCAGTTCCTTGAGCAGACCGATCCCATCCATCTGGTCCATGCGCAGATCGGTGATCACGAGCTCCGGACGAAACCGGCTGGTTGCCGCCAGCGCGAGCGCGGCGCTCTCGACGGCTTCGACTTCGTAGTTCTCCGCGCGCAGGCGGATCGTGAGCAAACGCAGCAGACCCGGATCGTCGTCGACGACGAGGATGCGGGCTTTGCGCTTGGTGGAATGAGGAGTGGCGAGTTGCATGGCGGCGTGCATCAGAAACCTCTACGGTTTCCGTCCTTCCGGCTGATTCGGGCGCCCGTTGTTGGACGAGCGTTCGATGTTTGCGATCGCATCCAGTTTTGCCTGGGCGTCCGCAAGCGCCTTCTTGAGACGGGTATTTTCCTCGCTCTCGGTACTCAGGCGCTTAGTTAGCTGCGCAATTCGATCGTTGGTCGACCGTTCGGCACCCGATTGCAGGCGCCGAACATCCGCCTGCAAAGATTGCTGACGTTCGACCTGCTGCAGCTGCAGGAACGCGAGAGCGCGCTCCGCAGGGAGCAGAGTCTCAGGGCTTGCTAGGACTTCACGCAAAAGTCGCTGTGCGACGACAGGGTCGTGGCCTGCGTGGTTGGGGGTGGACAGGACCATCGCGTAACGCAGCACGATGCTGGGCGTGGGGGCCGCGCCGTAGTCATTTCCGGCGCGCGCGAGGATCTCGGCCTGCTCCGCGGGCGAGCCCCGGGCGAGCCGCAGGCAGGTTTCGAGGTACGACGTTATGACGGTGGTTTCGGTGGAATTGCGGTCCACCGCCGGCAGCGTCTGGGAGTCGCGCTTGAGCGGCAGGCCGGCACCGCAGCCGGCGAGGGCGCCGACGACGGCCACCGAGAGCGCGCAGACGAGGAGCGACTTATGCCGCATGCGCCTGGCTCCCGACGGGCTTGGTGATGGAGAGAACGGGCATCCGGATGCGGAAGTGCGCGCCGGCGTACACGCCGTCGACGATCTCGATCGTCCCGCCATGGGCGTTCACGAACTCGAGCACGACCGAGAGGCCGATGCCCGTGCCCTTGACCTGCACGCCAGCGGGCGGCCGGCCGGTGTAGAAAGCTTCGAACACCCGCGCACGTTCTTCCGAGGGGATGCCCGCGCCTGTGTCGGCGACGTCGATCACGAGCTGTGTGTCCTGTTTCGCGGCATGTAGATAGACGGTGCCGCCCTTGGGCGAGTACTTGATGGCATTCGAGAGCAAGTTTTCGATGATGAGGCGAACCTTGCCGCGATCCGCGCGCAGCATCAAGTCGTCCACCTTCACCTCGAGCCGGACGCGTTGTGAGACTACCGTGAGTTGCTGGGCTTCGAGAACCTGTTTGACCAGGGGGCGCAGCCGGAACTCGGAAAGGTCGAGCCCGACGCTCTCTTTTTGCCAGGCGCTGAAGGAAAGCAGGTTTTCGATGAGCCGGTGGAGCTTGATTCCGTTGTCACGAAGGATGGCGACCACCTCGCGCTGAGCGTTGTCCAGGGGACCGACAGCGCCATCCATGAGCAGTTCCGCGCCCTCGCGGATGTTGGCCAGCGGCGTCTTGAGCTCATGCGACATGTGGCGCAGGAAGCGGTTGCGTTCTTGCGCGAGATCGAGCAGACGCAGTCGCAACCATTCGAGCTGCGCGCCGAGCCGCTCGAGATCGCGCGGTCCGGACACTTCGATGGCGCGTGAGAACGTGCCGCGGCCGAGCTCGCTGATCGCGCGGTCGATCGCGCGCAGCGGGCGGCCGAGCGAAAGAGTCAGCGCGAGAATGGCGATCAGCGTCAGCGGGACGAGCAGGGCGGACTGCCAGAACAGTCGCTTCTGTGTGCCTGCGGTCTGCCGCTGCATGTCGGCCAGGCGCACGTCGATCTGGCGATTGCCGCTGTCGCGGATGTCGTTGGCGAGGTCGTTGAGCTTTTCGATGCGAGAGAGCACGCCCGCGAAAGCTGTGCTGGTCGGCGAGGTGGCGCTCACGGCTTTCGCGACCTCGTCGTGCATTGCCGCGAAATCCGCGAGGATGAGTCGCGTCGCGTCGTCGTTGATCATCGCGGCAAGCTGGTTGCGGGTCGTGGCGAGCGCCTGATCATTGGTGCGGTAAGAATCGAGCACGTCCGGCCTGTTCAGCACCTGGTAGAGCCGAACGGTGCGTTCGAGCGAACGGAGGTCTGCGAACAGGGTTTGCGTCAGACGAGTGGTTTGCACGCCTTCGACCACGAGCTGCTCGCTCGACTGTGTGAGCCCGCGGATCTGGATGACGGCGTCCACCACGGCGACGAGCAGCGGTCCCGCAATCAGCGCGAGACCCAGCAGCATGAGGCTGCTCAGCGATTTTGGGCGGGGGATGCGCATCGGTCAGCGAGTCACCAGGGCTCCCTCTGCAGGCGTCGTTCCCATTCCAGCGAAGTCCGGACGATGGTGTCGATGTCGTCGTGCTTGGGCGTCCAGCCGAGCGCATTGCGCACGTTGTCGCAGCGCGCGACGAGAGACGGCGGATCGCCGGCGCGGCGCGGTTCCTCGCGCACATTCAACTTCAGGCCGGCAATCTTCTCGACGCTCGACAGCACTTCGCGAACGCTGTAGCCGTGACCGTAGCCGCAATTGGCGGTGAGCGAAGCTCCTCCTGCGCGCAGGTAGTCGATCGCGTTGAGGTGCGCGGTGGCGAGGTCGTCGACGTGGATGTAGTCGCGCACGCCCGTGCCATCGGGCGTCGGGAAGTCAGTGCCGTACACGGATAGATAGGGCCGCTTGCCCACGGCGGCCTCGCAGGCGACCTTGATCAGCAGCGTCGCCTTCTTCGTCGACTGACCGATGCGGCCGAGGCTGTCGGAGCCCGCGACATTGAAGTAGCGAAGTACCACGGAGCGCATCGGCGTCGCCGCGCACAGGTCGCGCAGCATCCATTCCGACATGAGTTTCGACGTGCCGTACGCGTTGATCGGCGCGGTCGGCGAATCTTCCGCGACGAGCCCGCCGCCCGTGATGCCGTAGACCGCGGCAGTCGACGAAAACACGAAATGTTTGACGCCCGCCTGCGAAGCCGCTTCGAGCAGCGAACGCGTGGCGCAGGTGTTGTTGCCGTAGTACTTGAGCGGATTCGTGACAGACTCGGGCACGATGGTGTGTGCCGCGAAGTGGATGACGGTGTCGATTGAATGCTCGGTCAGGACCGCTTCCACGAGCTTGCGGTCGCCGACGTTGCCGACGACGAGCGGCACGTCGCGCACCGCCTGGCGGAAGCCGGTGGACAGGTCGTCGAGCACCACGACTTTCTCGCCGCGCGCGACGAGTTGCAGCACCGTGTGGCTGCCGATATATCCGGCGCCGCCCGTGACCAGGACCGATGAATCTTTGCTCATGAGATCGCAATTTCCGCGGAGTTTTAACGAGGCGGGATTTTACATTAATGTCCCGCGGTGGCTGTGACGCATTCTGCACCCGCGCCGTTCGATCGGCTGACACCGATGGCGGTCGCCGACGCGGCTGAAAGCATCGGACTCCTGCCGTCCGGCCGGTTGTTCGCGCTCAACAGTTACGAGAATCGCGTCTATCAACTCGGCGACGACGATGGCGTGCTCTGGGTGCTCAAATTCTACCGCCCGGCGCGCTGGAGCGACGCGCAGATCGACGAGGAACACTCCTTCACATTCGAGCTCGCCCGGGCCGAACTTCCGGTGGCCGCGCCGATCGAACGCGACGGGATCAGCCTGTTTGAACACGACGGCCTGCGCTTCGCGGCCTTTCCCTACATGCCAGGTCGTGCGCCCGAGCTGGATCAGCCGGCGACACTCACCTTGCTAGGCCGCACCCTCGCGCGCATGCATGCGATCGGCGCGCGCCATTCTTTCGCTCACCGGCCCGTGCTCGATCTCGACCGACTGGGAGTGCGCGCGCGCGCCGCCGTTCGCGCCAGCGGCTTCGTGCCGGAATCGCTCGTCGAGCAATACGCGCTCGTGAGCGATCAGATCATCGGACGAGTCCGGCAGTGCTTCGAGAATTTCGGCAGTCTGCCGCGGGTGCGGATCCACGGCGATTGTCACGCCGGCAACATCCTCTGGCGCGAGACGGGGCCGCTGTTCGTCGATCTCGACGATTGCATGTCGGGTCCGCGCATCCAGGATTTGTGGATGTTTCTTTCGGGCGACGCCGCCGCGCAGCAGTCGGCGTGGGCCTCGATCATGGAAGGCTACGAGGTGTTCGCCGAGTTCGACTACGCCGAGCTCACGCTCGTCGAAGCGTTGCGAAGTTTGCGCATCCTCCACTACGCATCGTGGATCGCGACGCGCTGGCACGATCCCGCGTTTCCGCGCGCATTTCCCTGGTTCGGCGAGGCCCGCTTCTGGGAGCGGCACATCGCGGATCTGTTCGAGCAGTTGTCCGCGATGGATGACCCTCCCATCCTCTCCCGATGAAGAGGGTGCGATGAAGGACCGTGTTAGTCTTCGGGCCCGGAGGGATTTCAGAATGTCGCGTACCCGTCGAGCGCTCTTGCTGCCTGTGTTGGCCATCGGTTCGCTGGTCGCGGCCTGCGGCGATTCCCCGACGGAGGAGGCAGTCGCGACGCAGGCGGGTCCGGCGAAAACGACGAAAGCCTCGGGCCTGTCTCCGGAGATGGTCGCCGCGGTTTCGGTCGGTCGCTCGTCCAGCATCCTCAGCGTTCACTTTGCCCTCGGCAAACTGCCGTTGGTGGGTCAGGCGCTGCCGGTCGAGATCGCGATCGTGCCCCACCAGGACTTCACGTCCGTCCGCGCCAACTTCGAAGGCCCCGACGGCCTCGCACTGACCATCGGCAACGAACTCGAGCCGCTGACCGACGTCAAAGCGGAGATCGTCATCAAGCATCAGCTCGTGCTGCTGCCGCGCCGCGACGGGGTCTTCATCCTCTCCGCCACCGTCGAGACGGAAAGGCCGACCGAAGGCAACGTGTCGCGAGTCTTCTCGCTGCCGATCATCGTCGCCGTCGCCGCAACACCGGCCGCGGCCGCGCCGGCACCCGCGGCGCCCAAGTAAGCCTCCAAACCGGGAGGCGCTTCACGGGGATGCCGGCGCCCCGGACATATCATGCAATTTGGTCCGCACTTGCACGGTTATGTCAAAACGCGCCGAAGGGTCATCCCCGGAAGCCCCTGATTCCGGTCTGAATACGGCGAATGACGGCTCCGTCATTTCCGCGGCGGGCCGTGTTGGCTTCGAAGACCACTCCATGCGTCGATTGCATCCGCTGCTCCAGTCGCAGCTGCGCGAGTTGCGCGCGCGCGTGACGGGTGGACGAATCAGCGCGCACGAGATGCTGGAGATGCTGAGCCGTTACTACGACTCGATGGACGACGAACGGCGGGCGATGGTGCGGTCGATGCAGCTCATGTCCGATGAGGCGCGCTCCCTCGGCGTCGAGATCGCGGAGCAGGGCGCGGCCCAACTGCAAGTCATCCTCGATCACATCAAGGACGTCGTCATCACGGCGAACGGCGAGGGCATCGTCGATCGTGCGAATCCACAGACGCAGCGCGTCTTTGGGCTTCCGCCCGCGGAATTGCTCGGCGCGCGCATCGACCACCTCGTCCCGGGCATCGCGGTCGACGGATCGATCGCGCAGGGGCTCGAGAAGCTCGCCGATTCGAGCGATACGTTCCGCGGACGGCGGGTCTCTCCCGAAGTCATGGCGCGACGTTCCGACGGCACTATGTTTCCCGCCGAGATCTCCATCAGTCGCGCGAAGAACGGACGTACCGACGTGTTCGTCATCTGCCTGCGCGACATCTCCGAGCGTCACGCCGCGCAGCTTGCGCTGCGCGACAGCGAGGCTCGCTATCGCACGCTCGTCGACAATGCGCCCGAAGCCATCACGGTGATCGACGCGGAGACGAATCGATTCGTGGAGGCGAACGAACCCGCTCTCAAGCTCTTCAAGTTGACACGCGAGCAGCTCCTGTCGAGCAACCTGGGCGGCGTCAGCGCGGAAATACAGCCGGACGGTCAGCCGTCGATGTCGCCGCATCGCCAGAATTTCCGGCTAGCCGCGGCCGGCGAATCGCAGGTCTTCGACTGGACTCACCGCGACTCGACGGGCCGGGACATCCCGTGCGAACTGCGTCTGGTGCGCCTGCCCGGCACCCGCTCGCCCCTCGTTCGCGCGAGCATCACCGACATCTCCGAGCGCAAGCGCGCCGAGATCATCATGGAGAACGAGCGTGCGTTCTTCGCGCTGCTCGCTTCGAACGCAGGTCTGCCCGCGGTGCTCGACATCGTGTCCGCGCTCGTGCAGGCCGTGTATCCGCGGGCGCGTTGCACGATCTCCGTGCTCGCGCCGGATTCGAGCTGCTTCTCGCTCACCATCGCGCGGCAATTGCCGCCCATGCTGGCCGCCGTGCTCGAGCGAACGCCGATCGAGCCGCGCCGCGGTTCGTGCGCGGCCGCGGTGTATTCCGCGTGCGATGTGTACTGCGCTGACGTCGCGAACGATCCCCACTGGGCCGACCGCAGGCAGGTGGTGCTGGATGCCGGCTTCCGCGCGGTGTGGTCGATGCCGATCCGCGGCGCCAGCGGCAAGCTGCTCGGCGCGGTGGCTATCTACCGTCCCGACCCCGGATTGCCGGACTCGCGGGAGCAGGTGTTGCAGGCGCACGCGACGCGCCTCGCCGGCCTCGCGATCGAGCGCAGTCTCGCGGAAGAAGCGTTGCGCGCCAGCGAAGCCAAGTTTCGCGGCCTGTTCGAAAGCGTCATCGAAGGCGTGTACCAGAGCACGCGCGATGGTCGCCTGGTCTCGGTCAACAGTGCCTTCGTGAAGATGCTCGGGTATTCCTCCGCGGAGGAGATGTACGCGCTGCCGAGCTCCGTGATGATTTACTGGAGTGCGACCGATCGCGCGGAGTTCGTGCGCAAGGTCGACGCTGACGGCGAAGTGCGCGGCATGGAAGTCCTGCTGCGTCGCCGCGACGGCTCGACGGTAGTCGCACTCGAGAATTCGCGCGGCGTGCGCGACGGCAGCGGCCGGATCGTGGGCTACGAGGGCACGCTGTCCGACATCACCGAACGTAAACGCGTCGAGCAGGCGATCTATGCCGAGAAGGATCGCGCTCAAGTCACGCTGCAATCGATCGGCGACGCGGTGATCACCACCGACGCCGCCGCCCGGATCGACTATCTGAATCCGGTGGCCGAGCGCCTGACGGGATGGATCCTCGAAGAGGCACGCGGCCGGCCCATCGGCGACGTGCTGCAGCTCATCGATGAATCGACGCGCAAGCCGGTGGCATACACCCTGGATCGCGTGTTGCAGGGTCTCGAGACCTCGCTGCCCTCCGAGCACAACGTGCTCGTGACCCGGCGCGGCGAAGAGCTCGCGATCCAGGAAACGGCTTCACCGATCCGCAACCGCGAAGGTGAGGCGATCGGCGCCGTCATCGTCTTCGGCGACGTGACGAAGGAGCGGCGCCTGAAGCGGGCGCTGTCGTACCAGGCGAGCCACGACGCGCTGACGGGCCTCATCAACCGCCGCGAGTTCGACTCGCGGCTCGAGTCCGCAGTCAACACCGCGCAACGCGGGGACTGCGACTTCGTGTTGCTCTACGTCGACCTCGATCAGTTCAAGGTCGTGAACGACACCTGCGGACACAGCGCCGGCGACCGGCTGTTGCGCGACATCACGAGCCTGTTGCAGACGCGGGTGCGCGCGTCCGACACGATCGCGCGTCTGGGCGGCGATGAGTTCGGCATCCTGCTCGAACGCTGCTCGCTCGAGCAGGCGGAGCGCGTCGCGGACAGCATCCGCCACTCGATCCACAGCTACCGCTTTCTCTGGGGCGCCAACAGTCTGTCGGTGGGCGCGAGCATCGGCGTCGTGCGCATCGGCAAGGAAACCACGAGCTCCGCGGCCGTCCTGTCGGCGGCTGACATCGCGTGTTATGCCGCGAAGGACGGCGGCCGCAACCGGGTGCAGGTCTACGAGCGCGACCATGGGACCAACCGGCACCGCGAGATGCAGTGGGTCGGGCGCATCGCGCGCGCCGTGGAAGATGGAAGGCTCGAGCTCTTCGCGCAACGCATCGTCGGGATCGGTCCGGCGCAGTACCACGACCCCTTCTTCGAGTTGATGGTCCGGCTGCGCAACGAAGATGGCACGCTGGTGCCGCCGATCGAGTTCATCCCCGCGGCCGAGCGTTACAACGTGATGGTCATGGTGGATCGCTGGGTCGTGAATCGCGCGATCGAGCTGCTCGAACGGGTTCCGGCGACCACCCGCCTGCCCCTCATTGCCGTCAACCTGTCGGGGACGTCGATCAACGACGAGGATTTCCTCGAGTTCGTGCTCTCACGGCTGCGCGACGAACGGGTGGCGAAGGCGCTGTGCTTCGAGATCACGGAAACCGCGGCCGTGGCCAGCCTGACCAAGGCCACCTATTTCATGAACGAGATCAAGGCGCGCGGCTGCCGTTTCTCGCTCGATGACTTCGGCAGCGGTGTCTCTTCGTTCGTCTACCTCAAGAACCTCCCGGTGGATTTCCTCAAGATCGACGGGCACTTCATCGCGAATGTCGCGACGGACCCCGTCGACCGGAGCATGGTCGAGGCCATCGCCAAGGTCGGCCGGGCCATGCAGGTGGCCACCATCGCCGAGAAAGTCGAGAGCGCGGCCGTCCAGGCGGTCCTCAAGTCCATCGGCGTCGACTACATTCAGGGGTACCACCTCGCGGAGCCCTGTGCGATCGAGGAGGTTTTCGGTCCGGGGACGTGACGTTCCATCACGACTCAGGCATAGAATCGGGTCCATGAGAGGGGACACCGAACCGGCGTTCACGCTGGGGATAGAAGAAGAATATCTGCTCGTGGATATGGCCACGCGCGATCTCGTTTCCGACCCTCCCGCCGAGCTGCTGCAACGATGCATCGCCGAGACCGACGGCCGCGTCAGCCCGGAGTTCCTGCGCTCGCAGCTCGAAGTGAAGACTTCCGTTTGCGGCTCCGTGTCATCGATGCGTCGTGAGCTCGCCGCGCTGCGCTTCAAGGTTTGCGAGATCGCGGCCGAATACGGCATCGCGCCCATCGCCGCATCGACGCACCCGTTCGCCAAGCCTCACAAGCCTTTGCACAGCGATGGCGAGCGTTACGCCGCGATCGCGCGCGAAGTGCAGGCCGGCGCGCGACGCATGGTGATCTGCGGCATGCACGTGCACGTCGGACTCGATGACGACGAGTTGCGCATCGACGTGATGAACCAGCTCACGTACTTCGTGCCGCATCTGCTGGCGCTCTCGTGTTCGTCGCCGTTCTGGGAAGGCGACGAGATGGGCATGCAGTCTTTCCGGCTGATGTTGCTGTCGTCGCTGCCACGCACCGGGTTGCCCGAAGTCTTCGAAAGCTACGGCGAGTTCCGCCGGCACCTGGATGCGCTGGTGCGCAACGGACTGATCGAGGACACGACGAAGATCTGGTGGGATATCCGGCCGAGCTCGCGCTACCCGACGCTCGAGACGCGCGTATTCGACTGCTGCACACACCTCGATGACGCCGTGTGCCTGGCGGCCCTGAACCTCTCGCTGGTGCGCATGCTTTACCGTCTGCGCCGCGACAACAAGATGTGGCGGCGTTATCCGCGCATGCTGATTGCCGAGAACCGCTGGCGCGCGATGCGCTTCGGCTCCGACGCGAGCCTGCTCGATCTCGCGCGCGGCGAGCTCGTGCCGTTCGGCGAGTTGCTGGAGGAATTGCTCGCAATTACCCGCGAGGACGCCATCGCGCTCGATTGCCTGTCGGAGTGTGAGCATGCGCGCGTGATCCTGAAGCGCGGCACGAGCGCGCACCAACAGCTGGATATTCACCAACGCGCGCGGTCGCAGGGCGCGACGGATGGGGAGGCGTTGTCGGCCGTGGTGGGTTGGCTCGCAAAGACAACCGCGGCGCCGCCGGCGCTGCTGCAGTTCCCGGCGCAGAGCGCGCAGCGGGCCTAAAGCTGACGCCGGTTAGCAAAGGGGACTGATTTTTTATCGGTTCCTCCGATAAATAGATCTGTCCCCTTTCTCTCTGACCCCCTCAAATCTTACACACCGCGCCGCGCACCACCTGCGCGAGCGCCGTGCACGCATTCACCGAGAAGTAGGGCCCGCGCGTCGTATCGTGACGCCGAGTCGATTGCGTGAGCAGCGCGCGCAGCTTCTCCACACCGAGACGCTGATTGCGCGCGAGCAGCAGCGCCACGACGCCCGTGATCTGCGCGGTGGCGAGCGAGCTGCCCGAGGCGAAGTCGTAGTGGCCGTTCGGCACCAGCGTGACGATGTCGCGCGCGGGCGCGCGCAGCAGCGCGGCGTCGTCGCCCGGCGCCTCCGCCTCGGTGACCGGCAGTACGCCTGGTAGTTTGGCCGGGAACCCGAAGCGCGGATCGCTCGACACGGCACCCACGACGATCACGCCGGCCTCGGTGGCTTTCGCCACCAGCGCTGCGAGCAGCGTATCGCCCGGACCGACCAGGCTCAGGTTGATGATCTGCGCTTTCGCGGTCAGCGCGTCGGCCAGCGCCTGCGCGAGCGTGAACGAGTTGCAGCGGCCCGCGCTCGTGGCGGATGCCTGCCAGCAGGCCTTGTACGCGAGCAGCGTCACTTCCGGCGCGACGCCCACGATTCCGATGCCGTTGTTGGCCGCCGCGGCGATGAGTCCCGCGACCTGTGTGCCATGGCGGTCGTTGCGAAACGACGTCGCGTCATCATCGATGTAGTTGCGCGTGACCTGCGTGCGGCCGGCCAGGTCGGGATGCTGCGTGTCGACGCCGGTGTCGATGATCGCGACACGAATGCCCGCGCCGCGCGACAGGCGATGCGCCTCGACGACGTCGAGCGCGCGCACGTTCGCCTGCAGCTTTGCATACGGGTCGTCGACTCCGGGCGACTCGATCGTCGTCGCGGATTCGAACTCGTTGAGCGGCTGCGCGATGACCACGCGTTTGTCGCCGCGCAGCTTCTCGATCATCGCCTCGCGCGTCGTGCCGGGCGGGATGCGGAACAGCACGCAGTGCATGCGCAACTGCTCGATCGGCCACTCCGAAACCAGTGTCAGCGAATACTCGCGCGCGAGGTCGCGGATCTGCGCCGACGCGCTGGCGCCCACGCGGTAGTTCGATCCGCCACCGTAACCGTGCGCCGTGCCGCCGACGGCGGCCGGCCGGCCGCTCACGGGATTCGCGACGGCAACGACGATGAACTGCGTCGGCGCCGTGCGCACCTCGGGCGGCGTGTGCACGGGCGGATTCGCGGCGAAGGCCTCGGCGTTGGCGGCGAGTGCGATCAGTGCGAGCGCGCACGATGCAAAGACACGCACACCCGCGCGCGACGCCTGTCGCGCGAACTCAGCGAGCAACGGGTTCCGCAAAGCTGACATTCGGATCCTTGGACATCACGGCCGCAACCGATTCCGCCGATGCGCCGGAGGCTACTGCATCGACGGAGAGGGCGGCAGTAAAGTTGCCCTGCGTACCGGGGCCCGCGACGATCTCGAGGCCCTGGTGCGCGAGCAGCGTGTTGATGGTTTCGATCGATGCCTGCGGCGCGAAGACGACCCGCACGGTCGGCGCCTGCACCCGTGCTCCCGTGCGGGGATCCTCGCGCGTGACAGTCACGAAATCACTGGGGGAGCCTGCGCCGCCCGACATCGCGCTGAATCCGAGCACGCCCAGGCCCACGGCCTGCACGATCACCGCGGCCGCGAGCCAGCGAACGGTGCGCGATGCGCGAAAGCCGCCGCCGCCGCCCGTGCCAGTCGCTGGCAGAGTGACGGATTCCGACGCCTCGATGCGCGCCCACAACTTGTCGAACGAACGCTGTTCTTCGCTCGCCGCCGCCGGCGTCGGAACCGCGTCGTTGCGCATTCCCGAGGAGATCATCCGCTGCGCGGCCAGCTCGGCCCGGCATTCGGCGCACGCGTGCACGTGCGCTTCCACCCACTCGCGTTCCTCGCCCGCGATCCGGCCGTTGGCGAGCCAGGGCAGCAATGCCCATGCTTCGGCGTGTGTGTCGGGAATGCGGGGGCTCATGCGTTGTCTCCGGTCATGCCTGCGAGCTTGGGTAAAACTTTTTTCAGCGTCTCGCGTGCGCGGAACAGACGCGTTTTCACGGTGTTCACGGGGCAATCGAGAATGGCGGCCACTTCTTCGCAGGAGTGGCCGAGCGTGTACGTCAGTTCGAGCGCCATGCGCTGCTCGACGGGCAGGCGTTCGAGTCCGAGCGCCAGCCATTGCCGGTCCGTCTGGTTATCGTCCGTCGACTCGACGCTGACGGAATCCTCGTCGAACTCGTGGTCGGCGACCGGACGTAGTTTGGCGCGGCGGAGCGCGTTGAGCGCGCGGCGATACGCGATGCCGATGATCCATGTCGAGAGTTGCGAGGCGCCGCGGAATTCGCCGGCCTTCGTCCAGACGACCCAGAAGGTGTCGTTGACGACTTCCTCGATGTCCTCACGACGCACGGACATGCGCGTGAGCAATCGGGACAGGCGCTGGTGGTAGTTGCTGTAGAGGGTGCGGAACGCCGCCTGGTCGCGCGACTTCGCGATACGTTCGAGCAACTCCCGCTCCGAGGCGTCGTTGGAGGGGGCCGCGGCCCGAGGTATGTGATTTTCAACGCTTTTCAGAGCCACGGCAGCATCCCGCTAGAACCATTTGCTCATAAGTAACGGGGACGCTCCGGAAGGTTCCCGCGCCTAGTTCGACGACGAAAACCGCCACAGCGCGGTCAGGGCCAGCCGGTCGCCCGTGGAATCCTCGAGGAAGTGCCGCTCCGCGACGTCGTCCACGCCGAGATACGCGAGTTGCAACTCGAACGGTGCCAGGATCGCCGTCACCGTCGCGTTCCAGTAGTAGTAGCTGCCGCCGTAAACCTCGTCGAGCGCGTAGTGGCCGACGCCCGCGGAGAGCGCCCAGCGCTCCGAGAGAGAGCGTCGACCCGAGAGCTCGAACGCCCAGGCATCGCCATCCTTGTATCCCGGCTTCGAGCCGACCGCTTTCGTGTTCGGCGAGTAGACAGCGGCGAGGTAGACAGAGTCGCGGAAGCCCAGTGTGCTCGTGAGTTCGCTGCGGTTGTAGTTGAAGCGGCGTGGATCGTCGGGGTAGGTGTATTGCGAGAGACGCACATCTGCGGAGAAATCATCGGAGACGCGCCAATAGCGGCCTATCCACGCGTCGATCTCGACGTCGGGGCTCGGGCCCGGATTCGGATCCGCCATGGCCGCGAAAGCGCCCACGTAAAATTCATGCGGAAATTCGATGTCGAGAGAGGCCTGCGCGGCGGGCTTGCCACGCGTGAGCGAAATCCCGCGGAACACGAAATCGGACGTGGCTCCAAGGGATCCCGAGACGATCTGCGCATGACCGGGAGCTGCGCCGCAGGCGGCGAGACAAAACAGGATCAGGATTCGGCTGGATCTCGCCACGGGCGGGGTTTCCCTCAAGGCCTTTCGTAAGGGGCTGCGAGCTTGAACGGGTGCGACAGGGTTCGCAATAACCACGGTTCAATACGATTCTGGCGGGCCGCAGGACATTCAGAGTTCCCCTGTGTGACCGTTAACCTGAGGATCAACCCAACGAACATGGATTCCACACTCGCATCGCTGCTGGATCGCTGGTCGCGCGTCATCCTCGCGTGCTGTGTGATCTATGGCGCGGCGCAGGTGGTGATCCTCGTCACCGGAATTGCGGGCGAGGATGTGACGGCGTGGGTCGGAACCTGGGGCAATTTGCCGCTCATGGGCCTCGTGCTCGTGATGCTGTGGCCCATCATCACCGACCGCGAAATGAGCCCGATGCGCCGCCGCGCCTTCCAGCTCATCGCAGTCGGACAGATTCTCGATCTCGTCGCGAGCGTCGGCTGGGGCTACGGCGCACTGACTGCGAGCGAGACGTGGGGCCTGTGGCCGGACGTCGTCTGGGTCTTTTTCTACCCGCTGGCGGGCGCCGCATTCCTGCTCTTCTACTTCGAACTCGGCGGCCGCCTCAACACGATTCGCTCTCTCGTCGACGTCGCCACGATAATCGTCGGATTCGGCACGCTGCTGTGGTTCACCGCGCTCGCGCCGCTCACGACGATGAGCGCGTCGCAATTGTCGGAGAATTGGGCCGCGGGTTCGTACGGGCTCGGCCTGTTCGTGATGATCATCGGCGCCGCCCTCTGCGCGATGCAGATCACTGAATGGCGCTCGGTCGCCGCGATCGCGTGGTTGCTCGTCGCGATGGTGACGACGATCGTCGCGGACCTGCTGTCGGTGAACGCGGAGCTCGCGGGGACATACGAACCGGGCTCGGGCATCGACGCGGTGTACGTTGGCTACTATCTCTGCATGCTGCTGAGCGCGAACGCGCAACGACGCGAACGCGCGAACCCCATGATGCGCGGCCTGCAGGGTGATCTGCGCGGCTCTCTGCCAGTCGTCGCGCTCATGGTAGGCGTCATCGCGCTGCTCGTGGACCGGCTCAATCTGACCGAAGGCGATTCGCCTTTGCTGGTCGGGGTGATCCTGGTTTCGACACTGCTCGTCGTCGTGAGCCAGGCGCTCGGTACGAAAGAAGTGATCGGCCTGCATCGCGAAGTCGCGACTCGCCGGTTCGACGAGCGGCTGACGGAACTCGTGCGCCGCTCGAGCGACATGATCGCCATCTGCGACGAACAGGGCATCATCCGTTACGCGAGTCCGTCGTCGGAGGCTTTGCTCGGCGTGCAGCCGAACGAACTCAACGGCAAGCAGATCGAGCAGGCGCTGGGACACGAAGGCATCCAGGTTCGTGCCGTGTTCGAGCAGGTGCTACGCACCGCGCACGCGGAGCAGACCGTGAACTTCACGATCCCGCAGGAGAGCGGGGAACCACGCACCTACAAGATGGTGATCGCGAATCTGTGCCACGTCGAATCCATCCGCGGCGTGACGCTCAACATCCGTGACGTTTCCGACGCCACGCGCCTCAACGACAAGCTGCGCACGCTGGCGTTCCACGATCCGCTCACGCTGCTCGCGAACCGTTCGCTGTTCTCGGATCGAGTGCATCAGGCCATCAAACACATCGCCGACGGCATGACGCCCGCGGTGCTGTTCATCGATCTCGACAACTTCAAGACGGTCAACGACAGTCTGGGCCACGGCGCGGGCGATGCGCTGTTGCGCAACTTCGCGCATCGTCTCGTCCAGTCCACGCGCGCGGGAGACACCGTCGCGCGGCTGGGAGGCGACGAATTCGCGGTGCTCGTCGATCATGCGCCCGGCATCGAAGCCGCGATGGCGGTCGCGAAGCAGATCATCGATTCCTGCAAGCAGCCATTCGATCTCGACGGGCGCCAGGTGCGCATCGGCGCGAGCATCGGCGTCGCGATGTCGGATCGCGTGAGCACCACCGAGCGCCTGCTGCGCAACGCGGATGCCGCGATGTACGCGGCGAAGTCGCGCGGCAAGGGTCACGCCGAGGTCTTCGCGCCCGAGATGTTGCGCGCCGCGCGCCGGCGCATGCGCATCGAGAACGAACTCGCCACCGCGATCGACGAGGGCCAGCTCGAGGCTCACTACCAGCCGATCGTCGACCTCTCGTCCCGCCACCTCGTCGGCGTCGAAGCGCTCATGCGCTGGCGTCATCCGACGCGTGGACTCGTGATGCCGGGCGACTTCATTCCACTGGCCGAGGAAACCGGGCAGATCATCGCCATGACGCAGTGGATGATGAAGCGTGCCTGCGAGGACGTGAGCCGAATGCAGCGCGAGATCGCGCATGGCGCGGGTTTGCGGGTGTCGATCAACGTGTCGAGCCGCTATCTGAATCAGGGCGACATCGTTCGCGACGTGCGCGAGGCTCTCGAAGCGAACGGGGTCAAGCCGGACTGTCTCATCCTCGAGGTGACCGAGAGCCTGCTGCTGGAAAATTCCGAACGCCTCGAACGGACGTTCCGCGAGCTCAAGACACTCGGCGTGCGACTCGCGCTCGACGATTTCGGCACGGGCTATTCCTCGCTCGCGTATCTGCACCGATTCCCGATCGACATCCTCAAGATCGATCGCTCGTTCGTCGAGCGGCTCGCGCGCGGCGGAGAAGGGCAGGAGGGCGTCGACGCGGTCGCGCTCGCGAAAGCCATCCTCTCGCTCGCCGATGCGTTGGGCCTCGACACCGTCGCGGAAGGCATCGAAGTGGATGCGCAGCGCGACGCGCTACTCGCGCTCGGATGCAAGACGGGGCAGGGCTATTCATTCGGCAAAGCGATGCCCGTCGATGAAGTGTTCGACGCGGCGGTCACGCGTCGCCGCGCGGTGATGGCGGGCAACATGGCGGGAACCATCGAGTACTCCGCAACGGGCCGCTTCCGCGGCATGTCGGACCACTGACAAGCTTTTGGCTGACACCGGTGACAGGGGATCGTGCACCGCGTGTGACATAACTCGCGGGTGCGCTTCTCATAATGTTCCCGCCGGAAATCCGGGCTTCCGCTTGCCCGAAAACATGCGAACTGGGTTGGATTCCGTCTTAAGGCGCTCGACTACTCTGCGCAGGCCGACGAGAGACGGCCTGTTCGATAACAACGACTATTGGAGTACCGGTGAAGACGTTTGAAACGAGACAGCTCGACGCGGGCGGTACGCCCGAGCGGAGCACGGAAAGCGTTTTGCGCGCGGTTTGCCTGCGCCTCGGCTGCACGGCCGCCACCGCCGTATTCCCGCGCGAAGAGACTCGCTCCGTGTGGGGGCGATCCGAGGAAGATCTCGCGTTCGCGCGCGAGCAGCTCTCCATCGTCGGTGACGAACTCGCGCGTCGCGCGATCGAAACGAAGAAGCCGGTGGTCACGAACAAACTCAAGCACACGAGCGGCGGGCAGATCGCCTGCAAGCTGATCGCCGTGCCGCTCATCGCGCGCGGCGGTCCGGCCGGCGCGCTCATTGTTTTCAATCGCCCCGAAGAGCCGAGCTTCGACGAGTTCAGCGTGCGCCGTCTGGCGCGCTTCGCGCGACTGCTCGCGCGGAATGCAACGCAGGATCTCGATTCGTTGACGGGCCTCCTGTCGTGGGACGGCTTCAAGACGCGCGTCGAGGCCTGGCATCGCAATGCCGCGCCGGGCGCGATGGTGTCGATGCTCTACGGCGACATAGATCGCCTGCACGTCATCAACGATCTCGTGGGCTTCTCGGAAGGTGACCGCGTGATTGCGCGTTGCGGTGTCGCCGTTCGTCGCTCGCTGGTGGGTGCCGAGAGTTTCGCGTGCCGCCTGTCGGGCGACCGCTTCACCGTTTTCCTGCCGCACATGAATCTCTCCCAGGCGCGCCAGCTCGCCGAGACCATTTGTCGCGAGGTCATGACCGGTCTTTCGTCGCAGAAGGAGCCTAACCACCCGGCTTCGATGTCGTGGGGCGCCGTGTCGACCTCGGCGAGCGATCTGCACCTCGATCATCGCATCGCCGAGGCGGAGATCGCCTGCAAGACGGCGAAGGATCGCGGCCGTGGCCGCGCCGAGGTCTACCAGGACACCGACCAGAGCATGATCCGTCGTCACGACGAGATCGGACTCATCGGCAGCGTGCGCGATGCGTTGCGCGAACAGCGCATCGTCGTGTTCGCGCAGCCGATCACGCCGCTGATCAATCATGCGTTGCCGACGACGTACGAGCTGCTCGTGCGCATCATCGACTGCAAGGGCAACATCGTCGAGGCGGCCGACTTCATGTCGGCGGCGACGCGGTATCAGATCCTTCCCGAGATCGATCGCGCGGTCTGCGAGCGGGCCTTCCAGCAACTCAGCAAGAACGGCGGGTCGAGCCCATTGCGCGTGTCGATCAATCTTTCCGGGCCGACGCTGTCGGATCCGGAGTTCCTCGAGTGGCTGCTGTCGGCGATGGCGAAGTACGGCATCGACGGCACGAGCCTCTCGTTCGAGATCACCGAAGCCGCTGCGGCCGCGAATCTCGCGCACGTTCAGCAGTTCATCCGCCGGTTGGCGACGCATGGCGTGCGCTTCGCGCTGGATGATTTCGGGACTGGAGTTTCTTCGCTTGCGTATCTCAAGAATCTGGAGATTTCGACCATCAAACTGGATGGGTCGTATGTCCGCGACGTGCTGACGAATACACGCTCGCAGGCGCTGGTGCGCGCGATCGTGCAGCTCGCGGAGGCGATGGGCATCACGACGGTGGCGGAGTTCGTGGAGTCGAACGGCGTGCGCGATCGATTGGCTGCTCTGGGGATTCAGTTTGGCCAGGGCTATGCACTCGGGCGTCCGGGTCCGCTGGATGATGTGCTCGCGGCGGTGGCGGAGCGCGCGCCGGAAGGGCGCGAACGGCCGTTCAACGATCCGGCGCCGTTTACGACGCAGTCGGGCATTCCGATCATGTTCAAGCACGCGTAGTTGGGGAGTGGCCCCAAAGGCCGGTTTGGGGATTGGCCCCAAATCAGCGTTTGGTGCCGAGCCTCATTGGCGTCGCGGGCGCCATCGCTTCGACCCATTCGGGATCCCCAAATGGCCGTTGCATGCTCACGCATTCGCGGATCGCCGCGAGTTCGGCAGCCGTCTGCGGCTGATTGACGAACTCGGCCCAATAGCCCGGTAGCTCGATCGGCGCGGGCGTCAAGATCAGCGGGGACACGCCTTCGCGCCAACGCAAGCTTCCCCATTGCCAATCCTCCGCGCGTCGAACGAGCCGCGCCTCACGAGCATTGCGTTCCACGTATCGCATCACCGTCAGCAGATACTGGTCCGTCTGTACGAGGCACGCCTTGTAGGGTCCCTGCCAGATGCGACCGGAGCTTCCGTATTTTCGGTGATAGTGGTTCACGTGAGTTGTACACAGCCAATGGATCCACCGCGAGATGCTGTTCACCCGCGTCGGCTGAACGACTAGATGGAAGTGATTGGGCATCAGGCAGGCAGCGAGGATCGGCAACTCCTCGTGTTCCTGTGCCTTCGCCATCAGTGTGGTGAAAGCGTTGTAGTCGGCTGTATCGTGGAAAACTTCGGCGCGCCGGTTTGCACGGTTGAGCACGTGGTAGCAGTAGTTCGCGACGATGGTGCGGGGTGGGCGGGGCATCGTTGAAGGTTACTGGCGATCCGGCAATTCCCGAGTTACACAAACTGGTCAATTGACGGCGATTCGCCGTCGAGACTGTGGACGGGATGCGTCAGGCTCGGCACTAAAGGGCTGTTTGGGGCCCCTCCCCAAACAGGCGTTTGGGGCCAATCCCCATTACACTCGCGCGCCATGATCAGACTGACGCGCTACCAATGGACCGTGTTTGCGGCCGCCTGGCTGGGCTGGGGCTTCGACATCTTCGACGGGTTGCTCTTCAACTTCGTCGCGCCGAACGCGATCCCCACCTTGTTAGGCCTGCCCATCGGCGGTCCGGAGGCCCGCGCGGCGCTGCCTTACTGGACCGGCATCCTGAACTCTCTGCTGCTGCTCGGCTGGGCGGCCGGTGGCGTCATCTTCGGTCCCATCTGTGACCGCTTCGGGCGCAAGCGTGTGCTCATGATCACGATGCTGCTCTACGCAGTCGGCACCGCGGCGTGCGCGTTCGTCACCGAGATGTGGCAACTCATCATCTTCCGCATCGTCGCGAGCCTGGGCATCGGCGGCGAGTGGGCTGCGGGTTCTTCCATGGTCGCGGAAGTCGTCCCTGAGGATCAACGCGTCGAAGCCGGCGCCTTGCTCTACACCTCCGCGCCGCTTGGATTGTTCCTCGCGACCTACGTGAACGCCGAAGTCGCCGGCGACTGGTTCGCGCACGACCCCTCGATGTCGTGGCGCTACGTGCTGCTGTTCGGCCTGATCCCGGCCGGTATCGCGTTCATCGTCCGCGCGTTCGTGCGCGAGCCCGAGCGCTGGGCCGCGGCGACGGCGAACGCCGCGCCCGCGCGATTGCGCGAGATTTTCGCGCCCGGAATCCGCGCACGCACGGTGAGCGCGCTCATCGTCACGCTCGTCGCCCTCATCACCTGGTGGACCTGCAACGCGTTCCTGCAGACGCTCGCGAACGGCCTCGCCGGCACGGAGGCCCTGAACCGCGGCCTCGATGGCACCGCAACCGCGGCGCTCAAACAGGAATGGATCAAGCTCGCGACGACGTGCTTCAACTGGGGCGGCCTCATCGGCACGCTGCTCACGATCCCGATCGCGAAGTACCTGGGCCGGCGCAAATTGTTCGCGATCTACTTCACGGGCAGCGCGCTCGCCGTCATGCTTGCGTGCGGGCTCGATATCCCGTCGGAGACGCGCCTCTACATGTGGTTCTTCATCGGACTCACGGTGTTCGGCGTGTTCGGCTGTTTCCCGTTCTATCTACCCGAGCTCTATCCTACGCGCTTGCGCTCCACCGGCAGCGGCTTCTGCTACAACATCGGCCGCGTGATCACGGCGTTCGGCGTGTTCGCGGTCGGCATGATCGCGCAGTCCGCGAAGGGCGATCCTGAAATCATCCTGCGCACGCTGTTCACGATCGGGTTCGTGCCGATCGTGGGTCTCGTGCTGCTGCGCTGGGTGATCGAGACGCGCGGTCAGCGCATGCCCGACTGACACAGGTCCGGCACCGAAGTGTCCTTAGGGGCCACTCGTCACTCCTCCTGCAGTCGTGCGGTGATCTCAGCGTTATAGCTGCGCCGCGTCGCGCGCCTCCACCTCGATCTCGATCTCGATCTCACCCGCATTGCGGAACCGCAGCGTGAGCGGCACGGCGTCGCCCAGCGTGAGCGGCGCCTTGAGGTTGAAGAGCATGAAATGGATTCCGCCTGGCGCGATCCGGACCGTTTCGCCCGGCGCGATCTCGATCTGCGGCAACGGCCGCATGCGCGCCATGCCCTCGCTGACGAGGGTCTGGTGCAGCTCGACGCGCGCGGCGGCGGGCGAGTGCGCGCCGAGCAGGACCTCAGGCGTAGGGCCGTTGTTGGTGATGGATAGATAGGCGACGCCGGTCGGGATGCCGGCGGCCGTCGGCCGGGACCAGGGATGGCCGATGGCGAGATCGCCGCGGGTGTAGTCGTGCGAATGCGCGGCCGACACCGTCAGCACGAGCAACGCGAGCAGGAAACGTGACATGGGGACACCTGAACGTTCGGGCGCGCGCCATCGCGGCGCGCGCATTCATCGATGATCTGTTGAACGCGGCAGAGCCGCGGAACGTCAGGCGGGCGGCGCGCGAGCGCTGGGTGCGCGATCGGGAGTGCGCGAGGAGGTCTGTTCTTCGAAATGCGCCGGCTCGACCGTCGCCGCCACGGCGAGTAGCCGTGTGCAACCGACCGAGGGCGGCGCGCCGAGTGCGGGCGAGAGGCAGAAGTCGCAATGCGGTTGCGCGTGTGCGTCCGGGCTGCCCGGCAGTTCGAACCGCTCCATCGCTACCGCGCTATTGCCGAGGTTTTGCGGGGCGCAGAGCATTGCCGTGAACGCGAAATTCTCGCTCGAGCCAGGCATGAAGCCCGCCGGGATCAACGCGCGCAACGCCAGCGCCGCGAGCACGAACGGCATCACGGAGTGGCGAAGGTTTAAGGTCCGGAATCGATTCACGCCGCGGATGTTACGCGAGGCAGCAAGCGTCCGGTCAACCGAGGTGCGCTTTGGCCTGCTCGAGGAATCTCTTGCGCGCCGCCGCGTGATCGACGATTGGCCTGGGGTAGTTGGACCCCAGCTTCACGCCAGCCGCGGCGAGCACCTCGGCCGGCGCTTCCCAGGGTGCATGGATGAATTTTGCAGGCAGGCGGGCGAGCTCGGGAACATTCGCGCGCACGTAGTCGCCTTCAGGGTCGAACTTCCGTCCCTGCGTCACCGGGTTGAAGATGCGGAACCAGGGTTGCGCATCGCAACCGCAGCCGGCCGACCACTGCCAGCCCGCGTCGTTGTTGGCCCAGTCTCCGTCGGTCAGCCAGTTGAAGTAGTGCTCCTCTCCGCGGCGGAAGTCGATGAGCAGGTGCTTCGCGAGAAAACTCGCGGAGATCATGCGCGCGCGGTTGTGCACGAAGCCGGTGCTAAGCAACTCGCGCGCCGACGCGTCGACGACGGGGTAGCCCGTGCGGCCGTCCACCCACGCCTTCCAGCCTGCTTCGTCATCTCGCCACGGAAAGTGGCGCCACTCCTTGCGGAAGGGTTCGCGCAGCAATCGCGGCCGGTCGAACAGCGTCGAGTGCGCGAACTCGCGCCACAGCAACTCGTTCTGGTAGACCCGCAGCGCGTCGGGAGACAACGCGCGCAAACGCCGGTCCACGGCGTGCCACACGGTGCGCGGCGACAGTGTGCCGAACTTGAGGTCGGCGCCGAGACGGCTGGTGCCCGGCAAGTCCATGCGATTGCGCAGCTCGTCGTAGTCCTTCGCGTCGCGCGCGAGCCAGTGCTTCAGTCGTTCCCGCGCATTGCGCTCGCCGCCTTCGAGCACGCGCGGGTTGCGTACGAGTCCCAACGATTCGAGTGTTGGCAGCGCGGCGCTCCTCGTCTTGACATCCGTCGGCAGCGGCGGCATCGCGCGCGGCGCGGCGAGTGGCGCGTCGACTTGCACATCGCGCGCGAATGCGCGCGCGAAGGCGGTGAACACGGAATAAGGATCGCCCCCGCCCGTGCGCAAGCTCCCGGGAGGCGCGAGTGTTTCCGTGGGGAACAGTTCGAGGGGAACATCGAGGGAGCGGCGCACCCACTCATCGCGCGTGCGGCCGACCGGCGCGACCCAGCTCTGCGCGACCACGCGGTCGACTTTCCAGAGCTTCGCGAGACGCGGGACCTGCTCGATGCTGCGTCCGTCGACGAGGATCAGCTTCGAGCCGAGATGCTCGAGGTTCGCCGCGAGCGAGGCGAGCGACTCAATGAGGAATTGGATGCGAAATGGAATTTTTCGGGCCGAGTCCGGCGCGAAGAAGTAGTCGTCGAGGACGAAGAGGGGGATGACCTCGGATTCAGTCTTGCCGTCGCCGGCGATGGCCGCTCGCAGCGGCGCGTGATCCGCGACGCGCAGATCCTTGCCCCGAAACCAGACGAGTGTGCGCAATCGCGCGAATTACTTCGATACGACGCGCATCTTGCGCAGCAGCGCGCGGTCGACATACGTGCGGCTGTCGAGCACGAGACGATCCTGGTACTGCTGGAGCTGATGCATCCAGAACATCACGATGATGCAGGCGACCAGCGCGGTGAGCGTCGCGTTGAAGGTGATGCCCAATCCCATCGTCACGCCGGAGATGTCGCCGCCCATCGCGCCTTGCGCTTCCTGCAACGCCGCGCCGATGCCGCGCACCGTGCCGACGAAACCGACCGCGGGAATGGCCCATGCGGTGAAACGCACCATCGACAGTTTGGTGTCCATGCTCGCGGTTTCGAATTCGCATTCGTCGCGCACGGCCTCCGCCGCGTCCTGCACGCTGCGCGTGGCGCCGAAGCGGTTGTAGGCCACCATGAGCAAACGCGGGAGGAAGCCGGCCTGTTCTTCTTTCGACAGCGCCTCGAGCGGCCGCGAATGCACGCGCGCATCTTCGGGGAGGACGACCTGGTTGTCGGCGATCTTCACGTAGTCGCGATCGAGCAGCTTGCGGTCCTTGTTCGTGACCTGCGCCTGGCGCGCCAGCAGCAGCAGCGACCACAGGCAGAGGATGATGCACAGCTCCTGCTCGTGATCCTTGAGGATGACGTAGACCGAGCGGAGCTGGAGGACCTGCGCCTTCACGTTCTGGGTGTTGGTGATCGTCACGCGTTGGGAGAGCACCGCCTCCGCGCGCGGGCGGATGATCAGGGTCCAGATGCTGTGGATGATGATGACGGAGAGCAGGAGCGCGCTGATGCTGTAGACCGCGTCGTCGAGGACCCAGCGCGGGCGCTCGGAGCGCTTCTCGGCGGTGGTCTTTTCCACGGAATAGGCGGGGGGATTCTCGGTGGCCATGCGGGATTTGCGCTCCGGAAAGTGTATTCGTTAGTTCAGGGGCCGCCGTGTTTAGTTCCTTGGCCTTAGAACCGTTTGTCACCTCATTGTAACCACGCGGTTACTCGGGGCACTACCGGTCGGCTGTTAGCATCACGGCCCGATTATTTCCCACACTTCGGCCCCACGCCCGCATGTCCATCGCCCTCGACCAAGTCACCAAACGGTATCAGGATCAGCCCGTCGTCAACGACGTTTCCCTCGAGGTGGGCGAGGGGGAATTCTTCGTCCTGCTGGGACCTTCGGGCAGCGGCAAGAGCACCCTGCTGCGGGCCATCGCGGGCCTGACCGGCATCGATCACGGCCGCATCTCTTTGCACGGCCGCGACGTAACCCATGTACGCGCGCGCGATCGCGGCGTCGGCCTCGTGTTCCAGAACTACGCGTTGTTCCGCCACATGACAGTCGCGGACAACATCGAATTCGCATTGCGGGTCCGGCGCATGAAAACCGCCGACCGGCGTGCCCGCCGCAAGGAACTGCTCAAGCTCGTCGCGCTCGAGGGCATGGACGAGCGTCTCCCGGGTCAGCTGTCGGGCGGCCAGCAGCAGCGTGTCGCCGTGGCGCGCGCGCTCGCGCACAAGCCGCAGGTGCTCCTGCTCGACGAGCCCTTCGGCGCGCTCGACCTCAAGATCCGCGAGGAACTGCGCCGGACCATCCGTGCCGTGCAGCGGGAACTCGGCATCACGACCGTGCTCGTCACGCACGATCAGGAAGAAGCTTTCGCGCTCGCCGACACGATCGGTGTCATGAACCACGGCCGCCTTCTCGAAGTGGGCAACCCCAACGATCTCTACGAAGCCCCGGCGACGCGCTTCGTCGCGACGTTCCTGGGCGCCGCGAACCTGCTGCTCGCACGCCAGAGCGTGGACGGCATCCGCTTCGGCGCGACGCCCGTGAACGCGGACGGTCACGAGCCCGTGCGCGCCGGTCGCGAGCATGAAGTCGTCGCGGTGCTTCGCCCCGAAGAAGTCGAGCTCGGCGCCACGCGCGAAGTACTGCGGTCAAACTACATCGCCACGGGTGCGGTGGAGGAAATCATCTTCACCGGCGCGCTCGAGCGCCTGCGCGTACGCCTGCTCGACGAACCCTGCGCGGCCCAGATCCTCGGTGCCTCGGCGTCAGGCGATGCGCGGCTCGAAGTCACGCGCACACAGCCAGAGCGCCGCGATCTGCCGCTGCGCGCGGGTCAGCATGTCGCGCTGGGTGCGCGGCGTCTGCACATACTGCCGACTCCGCTGTCGAGCTTTCTCGCGTGCGGTCGCACGGAGACGGAAGCCGCAGAGCTCGCGCGCGAGCCGCTGCTCGAGAAACTCTCGACGAACATGAAGACGCGAGTAGGACTGCGCGCGATCGATGGACTCGACGCCACGCCGGCGCCGTTCGCGGGCGTTGCCGCGATCGCGGGCGGACCCGATGCCGCGAACACGGTCGAATGGCTGCTGCGTCACGGCGCGAGCGAAGTGCTCGTGCTGCCGCGCAATGCACCGAGCCCGACGCGCGTGATCATCCACTGGACTGACGAAGCCGCGCGACGCGCGACGCTCGCCGTGTCGGCGAGCCTGCTGCGTCACGTGTCGGCGGAAGCCGTGTATCTCGGCATCGTGCCGGAAGGTCCGCCGGGAATCGGCCGCGCCGCGCCGATGCGCGCGCTGCTCGACGCGCGATCGGAGGCGCAGCAGCACCACAATCTCGAGATGCGCACCGAGCTCGCGATCGGCGAAACGGTGGCGGAGCTCACGCGCAATCTTTCGGCGGCCGCCTCGCAGATGCTCGTGCTCGGCATCACCGACATCACGGAGGCCGGCAGCGCGTATCGCACGCTGCTCGCCGCGCAGCCGGGCTGGCCCGTGCTGCTCGTCTATCGTCCCGGTGAGTCGCGCGTGCAGGCCGAGGTCGCGGCATGAGCGTGACGACGCGTGAACCGAGCGTCATCCCGGGATTCGGGATCACGCTCGGATTCACGACCTTCTTCCTGTGCGCCATCGTGCTGCTGCCGCTGTCCGCGCTCGTGCTCAAGGCCGCGGGCATGGATTTCTCGCGCTTCATCGACGTCATCACGAGCGCTCGCGCGCTCGCGTCCTACAAGCTGTCGTTCGGCGCCGCGCTGCTCGCGGCGGGCGTGAACCTGGTGTTCGGCTTCGCGATCGCGTGGACGCTCGTCCGTTACGACTTCCCCGGCCGCAAGATCATCGACGCACTCATCGACATGCCGTTCGCACTACCGACAGCCGTGTCCGGCATCGCGCTGGCCACGGTCTTCGCCGGCAACGGGTGGATAGGACAGCACCTCGAGCCTTTGGGCATCAAGGTCGCGTACACGTGGATCGGCATCACGGTTGCGTTGACGCTGATCGGCATGCCGTTCGTGGTGCGCACCGTGCAGCCGGCGATCGCGGAGGTGCAGCGCGATCTCGAGGACGCGGCCGAGACGTTGGGCGCCGGTCGCTTCTACGTGTTTCGGCGCATCATCGTGCCGACCGTACTGCCTGCGCTGCTCACGGGGTTCACGCTTGCATTCGCGCGCGGAGTCGGTGAATACGGCTCGGTGGTCTTCATTGCCGGCAACATGCCGATGGAGACGGAGATCACGCCCTACCTCATCGTGATCCGGCTGGAAGAGTTCGATTACGCGGCCGCGGCTGCCCTGGGCTGCGTCATGCTCGCGATCTCGTTCGTGATGCTGCTCGCCATCAACCTGCTGCAGGTGTGGGGACGCAAACGCATGATGGTGTCGAGATGATGGGAGCCCAGTAGATGGCCGGCGCATTCAATTCCGCGGAACTCGCGGCCGATCTCGCGAGCCGTCCGGGCCACCGCAACGTGGGCTCGACGCTGGTGCGCTGGCTGCTCATCACGGTCTCGCTCACGTTCCTGGGAGCGTTGCTCGCCGCGCCGCTCGCGGCGGTATTCTCCGCGGCGCTCTCGAACGGATGGAAAGCGTATTTCCACGAGTTCGCGGATCCGGACACGCGCGCGGCCATCCGGCTCACGCTGCTGACCGCGGCTATTGTCGTTCCGCTGAACACCGTTTTCGGCATTACCGCAGCCTGGTGTATCGCGAAGTTCGAGTTTCGCGGCAAGAGCTTCCTGATCACGCTGATCGATCTGCCGCTCGCGGTGTCGCCGGTGGTGTCGGGACTCATCTATGTATTGTTGTTCGGCCTGAACGGCTGGTTCGGAGTCTGGCTGCAGGAAAACGAGATCAGCATCGTCTATGCGCTGCCCGGCATCATCCTGGCGACGATGTTCGTGACCTTCCCGTACGTCGCGCGCGAGCTGATTCCGCTCATGCAGCAGCTCGGCAACGACGAGGAAGAAGCCGCGATCACGCTGGGCGCGGGCGGCTGGTTCACGTTCTTCCGTGTTACGCTGCCGCGCATCCGCTGGGGGCTCGTGTACGGCGTCATCCTCTGCAACGCGCGCGCGATGGGCGAATTCGGCGCCGTCTCGGTGGTTTCCGGCAACGTCCGCGGACTGACGACCACGATGCCGCTGCAAATCGAAAACCTCTACAACGAGTACAACTTCGTCGGCGCCTTTGCGGTCGCCTCGATGCTGTCGTTGCTCGCCGTCCTCACGCTGATCATCAAGACGCTCGTGGAGCGTTCCGGATACCGGCGACGATGAAGCGCAACAGCCTCGGCTGGTGGCTCGCGGCGAGTAACGTCCTCATCGTGCTGCTCGTCGCCGCGGGCATCTCCTATTTCGCGATCGACATGCTGCGCGGACTCGCCGACAGCCAGCAGAAGCTGCACGTCCAGCTCGCCGGCGCCAACGCCCGCGAAGAAATCACGCGCATGGCCGAGGACACGCTCACATATTCGCGCGTGCTCGCGGAGCGTCCGCCGCTGCGCCGCCTGATCGGGGAGCCCGGCCGCGCGGGGCTCACACCCTTCCTGCGCCGGTTCTGCGAGACCAGCGAGCTCGATGCGTGCGCGGTGTTCGATGGCGCTCAGGTCGTGGCTGCGAGCGGCGTCGAGCTCCCCTGGCCCGAGCTCTTCGCGGTCGCCGCGGAGCAGGGCGAGCGATTCATGGCCGTGCCGCCCGGGACGCAATACTCGGTGGTCGGCGCGGTCACCAAACTACCCGCGCAGTACACCTCGTTCAGCGTGGTCGTCGTGCATCTGCTCGACGACGAGCTCGCCAAGGTGCTGAGCGATCACAGCGGCCTGCCCGTCGCGCTCATCAACTACCGCGCGTACGCCGCCGCGCCGGACAACGAATTCACGTCGTTGCATTCGCAGGCGCTGTCCGACGGCCGCTTCGCCGTGCAGCGCATCGACGAGCTCGGTCTCTATGCGTCGAGCTTCCCCGTGTTCTCGTCGACGGGCGAGGGCATCGCGTTGATCCGTACGACGGCGTCGTCCACCGAGACGGACGACGCCGTGAGTTCGCTCGTGTGGCGACTGATCCTCACCGCGATCGGTTTCGCCGGCCTCGCGGTCGTCGCGGGCGTGTTGCTCGGCTGGCGCGTCACGCGTCCCGCCGAAGCGCTCACGGCCGCCGCGAACCGGCTCGGTCAGGGCGATTTCGCCACGTCGATCCCGACCGCGGGACCCGCGGAGATCGGTCAGCTCGCGCGCACCATGGACGACATGCGCCGCAATCTCGTGGACCTGAACCTCGAGTTGCGCCAGCGCGAGGCGCAGGCGAAGGTCGTGCTCGATGCGGTGGTCGAGGGCGTCTATGCCGTCGACCAGGAGCGCAACATCCGCTACCTCAACCCCCAGGCGGCGAGGTTGTTAGGCATCGAAGCGTCGGAGGCTACGGCCAAGTTCTGCGGCGACGTGCTCAAACCTTGCGGCCCGGAGGGGTCGGCGAAGGGCACGCGCCCGTGCGCCACGACGGCGTGCCCGATCCTGCGCGCACGCCAGGCCGGCAGCGCGACTTCGGTCGAGCAGTTGCAGACGAGCTCCGGCACGCGGCAGGTCGTGATCACGAGTTCGCGCGTCGTCGACGGATTGCAGGTGCAGGTGTTGCGCGACGAGACGGAGCTCGAAGGTGTACGTCGCGCGCGCGACACCGTGCTCGCGAACGTCAGTCACGAGTTCCGCACGCCGCTGGCCGCGCAGCTCGCTTCCATCGAGTTGCTGCGCGAAGGATTGAAGACGAAGTCGCCGGCGGAACTGACCGAGCTCGTGCTGACGCTCGAGCGCGGCAGTTTGCGGCTCACGCGGCTCATCGACAATCTGCTCGAGAGCGTGCGCATCGAATCGGGCCAGCTCGATGTGCGGCGCCAATCCATTTCGCTCGGCGACGTCATCGACGATGCGCGCGGGCTCGTCGAGGCGCTGCTCACGCAGCGTCGGCAAACCTTCGAGTTCGACCTGCCGGAAGACCTCGAGCTGCAGGGCGATGCGACGCGGCTCGCGCAGGTGTTCGTCAACCTCATCGCGAATGCCAGCAAGTTCGCGCCGGAGGGCACGCCGATCCGCGTCGGCGCCGCGAGCGAGCCCGGCGTCGTGAAGGCCTGGGTCGAAGACTCGGGGCCGGGCCTGCCCGAGGGCGGCGAGGGGATCTTCGAACGCTTCAAGCGCGGTGGCGCGCAGGAGCCCGAGCCCGGTGGGCTGGGGCTGGGGCTCTGGATCTCACGCTCCATTGTCGAGCGCCATGGGGGTTCGATCACTGCGGGACGCACGGCGGAAGGCCGCACGCGCTTCACGCTCACGCTGCCGCGTGAGCCCGAGGAACGCAGCAAGGTGTCCGCATGAAAATTCTCGTCGCCGACGACGATCTCGATCTGCTGGGGCTCGTCGTGTATTCACTCTCGAATGCCGGATATCTCGTGGTGAAGGCGAGCGACGGCCCGGGCGCGCTCGCGCTGTTCGAGGCGGAGTCGCCCGATCTCGTGATCCTCGACATCAACATGCCGGGGGCATCCGGCTTCGAGGTGTGCACCGCCATCCGAGCGCGCGGCGATGTTCCCGTCATGATGCTGACCGCGCGTGGCGAGGAGCAGGATCTCGTGAAGGCGCTCGATCTCGGCGCCGACGATTACCTGACGAAGCCGTTCAGCCCGAAGACGCTGCTCGCGCGTGTCAAGGCGCTGTTGCGCCGCGCGACCGCGGAGCGTGCGCATGCGCCTCTCAGCGTGGGGCGAGTGACACTCGATCTGGAGAACTACACGGTGCGCGTCGCTGGCGGCGAGCCGATCAGTCTCACGAAGCTCGAGCTGCGTCTGCTGCAGATGCTGCTCGCGCAAGCAGGGCGCGCGGTGAATTCGGATCGTCTGCTCGTGCAGGTCTGGGGACATCGCGGGACCGGCGACCGGCAGTTGCTCAAACAACTCGTGCACCGGTTGAGACACAAGATCGAGGCGAATCCGTCGGTGCCGCAGTTGCTGCAGACGGCGGCGCCGTCCGGATACAAGCTGGTGGTCGAGTAGAGGGGACAGATCTATTCAGCGCGAGGGAGGCAGGGCTCGTTCTTCGTCCGCGCGACGGCTTCCGGTTGAATCATTTTTTGGCCCTCAAGGTCGATCGCGCTTCAAAAAATGTGGAACATTTTTTGGCGTTCGCTCGTCGTTCGCTGCTCGCCTTCTTTGTGGCATCGAGGGTGCACCTGACGGGGCATCAGCCCGGCTCGCGGACGCTCTCTCCTCGCCGATCTCCATTCGGGCCAAAAAACGATTCAACCGGAAGCCGTTTCAAGGTCGCACTTCGCGAGCCCTGTCTCCCTCGCGCTGAATAGATCTGACTCCTTTACTTGCCTCGCGGTGTCAAGACCTCCGCGCCGAAAATCGGCACGGAGGCAGACTGGACAACTCGAGCTCATCAGCCGGGTAGTTTGCGCGCGAGAAAGTCGTGCATCAGGCGCGCGATCTCGTCGCCTTTGTCCTCGAGAGCGAAGTGGCCGGTGTCGAGGAGATGCAGCTCGGCGTCGGGAAGATCCTTGAGATAGGCGAGGGCGCCGGGCGTCGGGAAGATGTCGTCGTTCTTTCCCCAGACGATGAGCGTGGGCGGACGGCGCTCGCGGAAGAACTGCTGGAAGCGCGGGTAGAGGTCGACGTTAGTGCGGTAGTCGTAGAAGAGGTCGAGCTGGAGCTCGACGTTTCCGGGACGGTCGAGCCGCGCCTGGTCGTGCGTCCACGCCGCGGGATCGACGCGCGAGGGATCGCGCACCCCGCCGAGATACTGCGAGCGCGTCGCGATCGCCCGCGGCGCCGCTCGCCCAATACGCCTTGATGGGCTTCCAGAACTCGCGCAGGCCGTCTTCGTACGCGTTGCCGTTCTGCACGACGAGCGCGGTCACGCGCTCCGGGTGACACAGCGCGAGCCGGTATCCGACCGGCGCGCCGTAGTCCATGACGTACAGCGCGTAACGCCGCGCGCCGAGCTGCGTGAGCAGCGCGTCGGTGAGCTCGGCGAATTTCGTGAAGGTGTAGCGGAAGCGCGCGCGATCCGGCACGGCGCTTTCGCCGAAGCCCGGGTAGTCAGGCGCGATCACGCGATAGCGGCTCGCGAGGGCCGGGATGAGATTTCGATACATGTGCGACGAACTCGGGAAGCCGTGCAGCAGCACGACGACGGGCCCGTCTGCCGGGCCGGCCTCGCGATAAAAGATCTCGATGCCGTCGACGTTCGCGGTTCGATGATGCACGACGGCGTCGCCCGCCATGGCGGGTGTCGTCACGGTTGTAAGCGACAGAGCGAGCGCGGCGGCGAAAGATCGCATTTTCATGATGTCCTCGAAGTCAAGGGTGGGCGTAACGAGTAAAAATCCGTAACACAGGTTACGCCCTGAATGGGTAACTGGTAAATAGCATTTTGATTGGTTACTATTTCCGCCTACGTGAGGTCCCATGGAACCGCTTCTTCTAGGCAGTCATCGCGCGATCGATTTCCTGAATACCTGGCGCCAGCCGGATGGCGTTGCCGTGGAAACGCTCGGGGATGGCAGGGCGTTCGGTGAATGGCTCGTGGCGGTCGATCTCATCGCGGCGGACGAGATCGCGCGACTCACGCGCCGCGCCGGTGCTCGCGCGATGGATGAAGCCGCGGCGGAGGCGCGCCGGTTTCGGGAATGGGCGAGGGAGTGGCTCGCGCGCTGGCGGCGTTCGCCGACGAGCCGGTACGTGAAGGAGCTCGAGGAACTCAACCGGATGCTCGCGCGCGAGGATCGAAATCGTCAGGTGTTTGCGCGACGCGAGGGATTGACCTTGTCCGAGATCGCGAACTTCGACACGCCGGCGGCGCTCTTGTCGTTGCCGGCCGCCGATATCGCCGCATTGGTCACGCAGGAAGATCCAAAGCTGTTGCGCGAATGCGCTGGTGGTCATTGCACGCTCTGGTTCCTCGACCAGACCAAGGCGCACAACCGCAGGTTCTGCAGCGCCGCTGTCTGCGGAAACCGCGCGAAGGTGGCGGCGTTCCGCGAGCGCCAGCGCGGTTGAGGCAGCGCGGCCAGGAAATGGGGCCTGACCCCATTTCCCGCCGCCTCCGAATCTAACTTCTAACGCTGATCCACCGCCACCGCGGGTCCGATCTGCGAGCTCGTACTTTCGAGCAATCTCGAATCCCGTCCGGGAACGTACTGCGCGGCGACCGAGTACTTCTTCGGATCGATCCCCTTCGCCTCCCAGATTGCCTCACCGTCGGCATCCAGTGAGACGAGTTCGCCCACGGGCTTGCCGTCCGACAGGAACTGCACGGCACCTTTCGGCACTTCCTGCGCTGTGAGTGGCAGCACTCTCGCCCGGAAGACGACCAGATCGCTACCCGGTTTTTTCGACACGTCCTGAATCTTCGTCGCCGTACCGAAGCGCTCCATGCGCTCGGTCAGTGCGAACGTCTTCGCGAAGCCGGGCTCACCCGTCGCCATGACGTCGAACACGCAGTTCTCGTGACGCTGCTTGTCCTTGACGACCTTGCAGGCCTCGAGCGCTTCTTCACGCGTCGCGGGTTCGACCGGCTTTTCCTTGGGCAGATCGCACGGCGGCTTGTCTTTCGGCCAACTGGCAATCGTGAAGTTGCCGGTGCCCATTCCGGGCGCGTAGTCGAACAAGCTTCCCTTGTCGGTCACGCGCCATGCGTCGGCGAACTTCTGATTGAGGTCGACGTAACGCTGCGCGAGCGACGCCGGCTTCGGTCCCATCGACGAGCCATCCGGCAGCGACGGCAGCCATCCACCGCGCGACAGCGAGCCCATGATGCCGTGGTAAGCATCGATCCCGTAGGCGTTCACGTTGAGATACCACTGGCTCTGCGAGTTCCAATAGCCCGGCGTCACCATGAGGCGCGAGCCGTCCGGAAACTCGATCTCCATTCCCCCGACGCTCGAACGCGCCACGCGCCCGCCACCGGCGAGTGTGATGCCCGCGGCGGTGAGGTTGCTCAGCACGCCGTTCACGCGCAGCTCCAGCCCTTCCGGATTCGGCACGCCATCGAGGCCCGGCTGCCACGTCACCCGGTGCGGACCCACGCGCGCCGCCACCGCGGAGTTCAAGCTCACGCAGGTCGCGAGCCCCGTGTGCGGGTTGGGTCCCGGAAAGAACGTGGTCGCAATGGCCTTCTGCCGCGTCTGGATTTCCGTGCCGTCGGAGCCCTTGAGGGCCACGAATTCGCCGGCGGTCTGGAAGTCATAGTGCGTGCCGTCGACCGTGCGGATGTGCGGATCGCCTTCGTTCGCCGCGGCGCCACCGCCGACGCGATTCGAATGCGCGTCCCAACGACCGTCCGGATTGCCACCCTGACTATTCGTCTGGTCGGCCCAGATCGGATGGAAGCGGCCCTGGAAATAGTCGAGGCCCGAGTAGTCGCCGTACTGGATGTCGAACTGGAAGGGTTCCGGCGGATCCGAACCGGTTCCGGCGGATAGCGACAGTCCCACCTGGCCGTTCGCGAAGAATGCAGGCGCGGCGCCGGCAACCGCGGGCGGCGTGGCCAGCGAGCAGAACTCCTGCATCTGGTTGTTGCCCGCGGAATTGCGCGCGTCGTGCCAGCACACCGCGACATTTCCCGACAGCGGATTGCTGGAGATCTTCGGGTTGAACTGGCTGCGAATCGGCACTGCCGGGTCATCGTTGACGCGCAACGGCGCGCTCCAGGTGGCGCCGTCGTTTTCCGACCAGCGGACCATGATGTCCGTGTCGTTGGACTCGTTGACCACCTCGTCGGTGTAAACCATGTAGAGCCGCCCGAACTGCGGACTCAGAGGATTCCGGTCGAAGGCGAGGCCGACCTCGACGTCGATGCTGCGCTCCGCCTGTGGAGGTATGAAATCGAAGCCGCCGACGTTCGAGGTGAACGGCGATGTGACGGCTCCGAAATTTGCGGCCCCCAGGCCATCGGCGTCGATGTTCACACGCACGGTCGCCGGACCCTCGCCACCCGTCGGGTTCTGGCACACGTTCACCACCACGCCCTCGGGCGACACGTTCACGTCGCCGTAGGTACAGCTGTTGGTCCCCGGGATGTTTTGCGTGGCGTTGAACGCAGCGACGACTCCGAGGCCGGTGGCCGACGTGCCGCGCGCGCTCATGGACACGCCGTTGTTCCACACCACCCACACGGCAACGGGGACGCCGGGCGCGGAAGTGTCCACCGCGACGATGCTCGGCTGATCGTTGTTTCCCGGAAATGTGGCGAGTTCGGTCCAGGTGTCGCCGGCGTCGGTGCTGAGCAGGGTATCGATTGCGCCGTCGTCGGCCAGGAAGGTCACGTAGAGATTGCCGAACGAATCCCACGCGATGTTCGGATCGCAACAGGCTTCATCGCCCTGGCCCGCGTCGCCGTCCGCGATGGTGCGGTCCGCGTCGGGATACTCCCACGTCGTGCCGCGATTGTTGCTGCGTGCGAAGAACAGGCCGCCGGTGGCGTTGTTGCATGCCGCGACGATCTGATCCGCGTCGGTCGGGTTCACCTTGATCGCGCATTCGTTCTGATAGTTAGCCAGGGCCGAGACATTCGTCTCGTCTTCGGGGGTCACCTGTCCGGTCGCGGGCAAGCTGCCGATGACGGCCGCGCCCATCGCTGCGAGTGCCCAGACACCCGCTTTGTGTTTGAGGTTTTTCATGAGTTATCTCCAGACGCCGCGGCGAGCCTGCCGGGCCTCGTCTTCGGCGCTTTGCATCTGCCCATAACGGTATTTCGGATAGGACGCGTCGGCGCGCACCACGCCCGCCCGAACCAGCTCGACGCCGACATCCTTCACCTCTTCTTCCGGTTTGCCGATGCCGCCGATGCGGATGCGTCCCGTCATCTGGCCGTCGACACGCTTGTCGAAGCGCAGCCGCACGGTTTTATCCAGCAGCAGATTGGTCAGCGCGTTGCGCGCCGCACGCGCCAGCGTGGAGTCCTTGTCGACCACGATGCCGTTGATGCGCACGTCGTAGACGATGTCGCCCTGCTGCATCGTGATGACATTGGCGCTCTTCACGGCGGTCACGCGCCCGACGAACGTATCGCCCGCGTGAACCGCTGCAAGAGGCAACACCGCGAGCGCCAATGCCGCGGTGAGCCTGCGAATTCTCCCTTTCATGTGATTCTCCTGTGTTTGACGTCAAAAACTGAAAGCGACGCTGGCGAACGCATTGCGGCCGAGGGCGTCGAACCCCGAGCCGTGCTCGCGATAGCGGCGATCGGCGAGGTTTTCCACGCCGGCGTAAGCCGTGAATGAACGCGTCGGGTTCCACGCGGCGCGAATCGATGCGCTCGCCCAGCCGGCCGTGCCTCGCGGGTTGATGCGCGGATCGACCGCATCGCGCGGACTCAGGCGATCCTGCCGGGTGGCCCAGTAGATCGATGGCTCGACCGCAAGCGTTGGGCTCAATCCGAAGCGCGCGCTGATACGGCCGAAGAAGGGCGGCACGCGATCGGCCGGGTAGGAATCGCCGGCCAGAGTTTCCTCGCCGCGCGTCCAGGTGGCGGTTGCCGAAACGCTCGCGTGCTCATTCCCCCGCCACGTGAGGCCCGCTTCCATGCCGTGCAGCGATAGCTGCGTGGCGTTGCGCGATTGCACGACCAGACGTCCCGCCACGTCGATCTCGCCGGTCAGCACTTGCGTGATCTTGTCGCGGTAGTTTGAACGGAACGCGAAGGCCTCGGCCTGCCACGCGCCGCTCGCGTACTTCATTCCCAGGTCGTAGGTGAGCACGCTCTCCGGAGCGAGATCGGGGTTCGGAATGTTGAAGCGGTTGCCGCGCGCACCGAAGGTTCCAAGGTCGAAGACGTTGGGCGCGCGGAATCCGCGGCCGATGTTGGCCACGAGATTGAGCGTGTCCGAGGTGCGGACCACGAGCCCCAGGTTTCCGGAGACGTCGTCGGGCCGCATCCCGACTTCGATGCCGTCGACGTTCGGCGGCAACTCGATGTCGTAGCGCGTGTAGCGCAAGCCTCCCGTGAGCTCGAGCCAATCGCGCGGCGACCACCGGTCCGCGGCATACACTCCCACCCAGCTCATGGTGGAGCCATCGGGAAAACGGCTCGGCCGCGCGGTCGTCAATCCGTCCGCGAGCCGGATGCGCTCGCGCGAGGAATCCACGGTGTCGTGATACACCTCGAAGCCGTAGCTCAAGGAGTGATTCGCGCCTCGACTGCCCGGGAGTTGCTTCGTGAAATGGCCGATCGCGCCGAGCAACGTGCTCGAGTTTTGCTCGGCCTCGCGATGCGGCGCCTGGAAGTCGCGAGTGAGGCGGTCGTCGGTCATGCGCTGCGCGCCGATCTGCACGTCCACCGAATCGGCCCACGCTTGCGCTCTGTCGGATTCCACGCGTAGCTGCGCGAACTCGCGACGCTGCGGCCGGAAGACGTGCTCCGAGAAATCCGGGCGGGATTGACCGAATCCCGGCACCAGTGCATCGACGCGCGGTGTCTCGGGCTGTGCCGTGTACTGCGCCTGCACGGTGAATCGCAGGTCGGCCGAAGGCGCGAAAGCGACCCGTGCGTGCGCACCGTGGGTGCGAAACGCCGTGTGTGGCAACGTCTCGCCGTCGCCCGCGCGCATCTCCCGCGCGTTCTGCTGCGATCCGCCGAGTTGCGCGAGCCACCGCTCGTTGCCGACTTCCGCCTCGAGCTGCGTCGCGAGACGCGAATCCGCGGAGCCCCACTGCACGCCGGCATTGCCCCGCGCTTGCACCGGCTGCCCTTCGAAATGCGGTGCGCGAGTCAGGAATTGCACCACGCCACCCATGGCTTCGGCGCCGTGAAACGCCGCGCCGGGACCACGCACGGCTTCGATGCGCTCGAGATTCCAGGCGTCGACGAGCGCCACGTATTGGTTCGGCGCGTTGCGAAAAATCGCGTTGTTGAGGCGGAATCCGTCGACGAGGTGCAGAACCTCGGATCCCTTGAGTCCGCGGATGATGGGGATTCCCTGGCCGGGAGTGGTTTGCTGCACATAAGTGCCGGGCTCACCGCGCAGGTGATCCACCGCGGTGAGCGGGGTGTGCCACGCGAGATCGTCACGCGCGACGATGGTCACGCCTTGAGAAACGCCGTGGCTGGCGGCGCGCTCACGCGTGGCGGTGACTTGCACTTCTTCGAGCAGCGGCAAATCGCCGGCCGCCACCGGCAGACAGAGGAAACTGGTCGCCGCGGCCAGCCGACACACTGTCGAGGGGCAAATCCCGTCTACGAGCCGTTCCATGAAGGGCCCTCCTCAAGATTGTTAGGGGTCACGAACTAAAGTGTCGGGTAGTCGCGCGCACTCTCAGGTCGCGAGAGGCGGATCGGCGCGATCTGAGAGAATTTCCCGCGATGGGTGCGTGCTGGAAAGTTTTCCGAACGCAACGAGTGGCGGGCTTTGATCACGCGCGTGGCGCGCGGCCGGGATCAGCGCCCGGTTTCCCGCGGAATCTTCGCAGGGGGTCCCTGGGGAACTAGTGGTTAGTCAGGGAATGCGTGAGGCGGAATCGCTTCAGGGTTTCGCGCCGGTGATCTGATCGAAAACCCCGCCGCTCGCGAAGTGCGTCTTCTGCGCGAGCTTCCAGCCGCCGAAATGGTCGATGCCCACGAGCTCGACGTTGGCGAACTGGTGCGCGTGCTTCGCGAACACCGCCGCATCGCGCGGCCGGTAGAAATGCTTCGCGGCCAGTTCCTGGCCTTCCGCCGTGTAGAGGAATTCGAGATACGCCTGCGCCACTGCGCGCGTGCCCCGGCGCAGCACGACCTTGTCCACGACCGCGACCGACGGTTCCGCGAGCACGCTCACCGACGGCGCCACGATCTCGAGATGCTGATCCGCCATCTCGCGCAGCGCCAGGTGCGCTTCGTTTTCCCACGAGATCGCGACGTCGCCGATGTTTCGCTGCACGAAGGTCGTCAACGCGCCGCGCGCGCCGGTGTCCAGCACCGGCACGTTCTGGTAGAGCTTGCGCACGAAATCGCGTGCACTCTCTTCGGAACCGCCGGGCTGCTTCTCCGCCCAGGCCCACGCCGCGAGGTAGTTCCAGCGCGCGCCACCCGAGGTCTTCGGGTTCGGCGTGATCACCTGCACGTCCGCGCGCACGAGATCGCTCCAGTCACGGATGTTCTTCGGATTCCCCGCGCGGACCAGAAAGACGATCGTCGAAACGTACGGCGCGCTGTTGTGCGGCAGCCGCTGCGCCCAGTTGATCGGCAGCATCTTTCCCTGGTCGGCGATGGCATCGATGTCGCCCGCGAGCGCGAGCGTCACGACATCCGCGGGCAGACCGTCGATGACGGCGCGCGCCTGGCGTCCCGAGCCGCCATGCGACTGGCTGATGTCCACGCGTTGCTGGTGCGTTTCGCGCCAATGCTTCGCGAACGCGACGTTCACGTCCTCATAGAGTTCGCGCGTGGGGTCGTACGATACATTGAGCAGGCGAATGTCCCCCGTTGGCCCTGAATCGCAGGAGCCCAGCCAGAAGACGGCGACACTCGCCAAGAGCGCGCCGCTGAACCTGTTCGCCATGATCGCCCCGAACCGCCGCAAGGGCGGGGAGGTTAGCAGCTTCCAGCCGCGTGGCGGAAAGTCAGGGCGTGCCGGCCGCCGCCCCGGTCAGCGAGAGAATCCGCTGCGCGAGGCGCGCGGCATGATCGCGCAGCTCGGGCACCGCGGTTGCCTCCCAGTCGCGGGCGCGCTGCCAGGGCCCCAGATACCACAGCCTATCTACCGGCGCGCCGTCGCGGCCCACGGGCCGGCCGTCGGCGGCGATCTCGAGTCCGAGCGCGAGCGCGCAGGCGAGGTGGATGGCGAGGGCGGTACCGCTGAAACCGGCGCCGACGATCACGATGAAATCGATGGGGTCAGCGCCCGCGAGGGACGTTCCCAGTTGTGTCGCGTGTATGCAGGGCAGTATTCCGGGCGGCGAGTTACGGCGTCGATTGCGCGGCGGTATCAATCCGGTGACGGAACTGCGACCGTTGGAGGCCGTCGCTGGAACGCCGCGCCCGGTTTCCGGTCAGACCCGTACCGCCCGAACCGCGTCACCTTTAAAGGAGTGCCTACATGCGTTTCCTCCCGATCCTTTTCGCCCTCGCGCTTTGCACGGCTGCCCAGGCCGCGCCCGACAAGATGCGGGCGGTCGAAATCGGGCCGGGTGGGACGTTGTCGGTGCAATCCCGCTCGGTGCCGCGCCCGAACGCGGGCGAAGTGCTCATCAAGGTGCGCGCCGCCGGCGTGAATCCGGTGGACTGGAAAGTCGCGCCACGTCGCGTCGGGATGGTGCCGGGCACCGACGTCGCGGGAGTGATCGACACACTGGGTGAGGGCGTGAACGGCTGGAAGATTGGCGATCAGGTCCTCGGCTTCGCGCGGGGATCGGGCAGCTACGCCGAATATGCGGTCGTGCCGGTCACGGGTCTCGCGCGCAAGCCGAAATCCATGACATTCGAGCAGGCGGCCGGCGTGCCGATCGCGGGGGAAACGGCGTATCGCGCGTTGCACGAAGCCGGCGGAATCAAGAGCGGGCAGACGGTCCTCATCCACGGCGCCGCGGGCGGCGTCGGTTCGGCAGCCGTGCAGATCGCCAAGGCTGCCGGCGCGCGTGTCATCGGGACGGCGTCACCTAACAACCATGAATTTCTGAAGTCGTTGGGCGCGGATGAAGTGATCGACTATCGAACGCAGAAGTTCGAGAACGTCGTCAAGGATGTCGACCTCGTGCTCAACACGGTGGACGTCGCAACCAGCGCCCGCTCGATCGGCGTCGTGAAGGTGGGCGGCACGCTGGTGACGGTCGTCGGTGCGCCGGATCTCATGGCCTGCGCGGTAGCGAGAATCCGTTGCGCGCGGCCGAACCGCGATACGGGGGCGCCGAACGCGGATCTGCTGGAGCGCATCGTCGAGCTCGCGGATGCCGGCAAGTTCAAGGTGTTCGTGGAAGCGACGTATCCGATGGAGGAAACGGCGAAGGCGTGGGCCAAAAGCCGCGAAGGCCACACGCGCGGCAAACTCGTGATCCTGGTGTCGGCGGGGCCGACGATGAAGCACCAGTAAGGCAGATCAGACCGGCAGCGTGCTCGTCGCTGCGCCGAGCACGACGCAGAATACGAGTGTGCGCCCGAGATTCCACCGCAACACGAACATCAGAATCAGTGCGACGGCGGTCAGCGCCGCGGGAACGAGTCGCAGCGAGTCGAAGTGGGGGATGCCGGACGCATTCACGTTCTCGAACAAGACGCGTATCGCGAACCACAGCGCAAGGTTCGCGATGACACCGACGACGGCGGCGGTGATCGCCGCGAGTTCGCTCGATAGCGCCGCGTTGCCGCGCAATGCCTCGACGTAGGGGGCGCCGAGAAAAATCCACAGGAAGCAGGGCACGAAGGTCACCCAGACCGTGATCAGCGCACCCATGACGCCCGCGAGCAGCGGATGCTGCGCGCCCGCGACCTGGTAGGCCGCGAGGAAGCCGACGAACTGCACGACCAGGATGAGCGGACCGGGTGTCGATTCCGCGAGTCCCAGGCCGTCGACCATCTGTCCGGGCGTGATCCATACGTAACGCTCGACGGCCTGCTGCGCGACGTATCCCAGCACGGCATACGCACCGCCGAACGTCACGACGGCCATCTTGCTGAAGAAAACCCCAAGCTGCGTGAAGACACTGTCGCTACCCGCGAGCACCACGCAGGCGATCACGGGTGCCCACCAGAGCGGCAACCAGACAGCGAGCACGCGCAAGGCACGGCCCCAGGTCGGTTTCGCCTGTGTGAGTGCGAAGGCTTCCGTGCGCTCCGGATCGACCGCGGCCGAACTGGTGCCGTGCGATCCCGACATCGTGAGGCCGCGGCCGGCACGCGCAAGGACGAAGCCGAGAACGCCGGCGCCGAGCACGATCAACGGGAAGGGGATGTGCAGCACTGCGATCGCGACGAATGCGCTGAGCGCGAGCAGTCGCGTGGCCACGCTGCGCAGCGCGCGCTCCCCGATCCGCAACAGTGCCTGAATGACGAGCGCGATGACCGCCGCCTTTAGCCCGAGAAAAACTCCCTCGAGCAGCGGGTGCTCCTGCCAGAGCACGTAGACGAACGACAGCGCGAGCATCGCCACGAAGCCGGGAAGGACGAACAGCAGGCCAGCGACGAGGCCGCCGCGCGTCCCGTGCAATAGCCAGCCGATGTACGTGGCGAGCTGCTGCGCCTCGGGTCCTGGCAGCAACATGCAATAGTTCAGGGCGTGCAGGAAGCGCTGCTCGCCGATCCAGCGTTTTTCGTCGACGAGCACCCGGTGCATCACGGAGATCTGTCCTGCGGGACCTCCGAAAGAGAGCAGGCCGATCCGCATCCAGGTGCGCACCGCTTCCGCGAAATCGATGACTTGCTTTTCTGGCATGCGTCGAACGTCTCCCGCCGCGGAGCTTACGCGTCCGCCATTTCGCAAGGGTGATATGGCAATGTTTCGGCCGAACCTTCCCACGGTGACACTGCAGATCCGTTGCCCTCCCAGCTCGGCGTGGCATCGCGAGATGCCTTCGAAATTCCCCAACCTGCACGGACTCTAGTTAGTGTCATTCCCCATGGGCACCAGCGCCCACATTGCCCACCAGATTTTCTCCCTCCAGTCTCGCCGCCTTCATGCGTCGAACGTCATGGTGCAAAATTCGCGACGGTAGCGTCCCCTTCCCAGACGCCACGGCTAGAGTGATTGCCGCGTGCGTCTCGGGTACCCTTCGCCCGAGGCCCATTTATTTGAACACACCCGAGCATCACTGCCACTCGCCGCGCTTCGATGCCGGCAATCCGCTCGCGGAGCGCGGCATCCGGCGCGCGCTCTGGTTGACGACCGTCATGATGGTCGTCGAGATCGCCGGTGGCTGGTGGTTCAACTCGATGGCCGTGCTCGCGGACGGCTGGCACATGAGCTCGCACGCGCTCGCGCTGGGTTTGTCCGCGTTCGCATACTCTTTCGCGCGCCGCCAGGCGCGGCATCGCGTTTACGCGTTCGGGACCTGGAAGATCGAGGTACTCGGCGGGTATACGAGCGCGATATTGCTGCTCGCGATCGCGGCGCTCATGGTGTTCCAGTCCGTGCAGCGCCTGCTGACGCCGATGGAGATCCATTACCGCGAGGCGATCGTGATCGCGGTGATTGGGCTGGCCGTGAACCTCGTGTGCGCGTACTGGCTGCGCGGATCGCATCATGGGCACGACGACGCGCATGTGCATGAGGACGCCCACGAGCACCAGCACGCGGACATGAACGTGCGTTCGGCCTATGTGCACGTCGTCGCGGATGCGGCGACATCGGTGCTCGCGATCGTCGCACTGGTCGGAGGGTTGTTTTGGGGATTCGCGTGGCTCGATCCGGTGATGGGCCTGGTCGGCGCGGCGCTGGTCTCCGTGTGGGCCTGGGGCTTGCTGCGCGATTCGGGGCGGATCCTGCTGGACGCGGAAATGGACGCGCCCGTCGTTGCGGAAGTGCGCGAGGTGATCGAGCGGGGCACCGTGCCCGCAACGATCACCGATCTTCACGTGTGGCGGGTGGGGCGCGAGAAATATGCGGTGATGGTGAGTCTCACGACGTCATCGGGCGAAGACGCGGAGTATTTCCGGCGGGCGCTGCGCGTGCACGAAGAGCTCGCGCATGTGACGGTAGAGGTCACGCAGAGTGGTGCCGGGGAGGGGGTGCGGGGTTCGCGCGAAGCGAAGGGGTCAGATCAATAAATCGGACCATGGGCG
>JAYTOK010000149.1:0-11209 GCA_043747835.1 Pseudomonadota bacterium
CTCCGAGGTTCGGCACTTTTGCCCCGTTTGGGGCCACTCCCCTATGATGCGGCATGGAAGTCATCGACCAGCGTCGTCGCGATTTGGGCGGTTTCGAAGTCGGCCGCGTGCTGCCATTCACGCGCCGGCACATGGTCGGCCCCTTCATCTTCTTCGATCACATCGGCCCAGTGAGCTTCGCGCCCGGCATCCCGAAGACCGTCGACGTGCGCCCTCACCCGCACATCGGCCTCGCGACCGTCACCTATCTATTCGCCGGCGAGATCATGCACCGCGACAGCGTCGGCATGCAGCAGGCCATCCAGCCCGACGAGGTCAACTGGATGATCGCGGGCCGCGGCATCACGCACTCCGAGCGCTTCGAGCAGGCACGCGCGCAAGGCGGGCCCCTGCACGGCATCCAGGCCTGGGTCGCGCTGCCCGACGAGCACGAAGAAACCGATCCGTGGTTCGGCCACTACGGCGCAGCCCTTCTACCCGTGCACGAAGACGCGGGCCTGCGCACCCGCCTGCTCGCCGGGTCCGCGTTCGGCCTGACCTCGACCGTACGCACGCACTCCCCGCTGTTCTATGTCCATTGGCAGCTCGCGCCCGGTGCGCGCGCCGCGCTGCCCAACGATTACGCCGAGCGCGCGCTCTACATCGCCGCGGGCGAGATCGAACACCGCGGCCAACGCTACACCGCCGGCAAGATGCTCGTCTTCGACAAGGGCGAAGACACCTCCATCAGTGCGGCGCAACCCGCCACGGTGATGGCGCTCGGCGGCGAGCCCGTCGGCGAGCGTTTCATCGAATGGAACTTCGTGTCGTCATCGAAGGAACGCATCGAACAGGCCAAAGCCGACTGGCGCGCGGGCCGCATGAAGCTGCCCGACTTCGACAACCAGGAATTCATCCCGCTCGCATGAATCCAAACTGGTTAGTCGCGATCTGCGCGAGCGCATTGGCAGGCTGCATCGCGACGCCCGCGCAACTCCGGAGCCAGGTCGCGATTCGCATCGCACCCTTTACGCCCGACAGCGGCACCATCGCCATTTTCTGCGGGCGCCTCATCGACGGCACCGGCGCGGCGCCGCACGAGAACACGCTGGTCGTGATCCGCGACGGCCGCATCAAGACCATCACGCGGAACACGAACCGCAACGCCGCGCTCGAAACTCATCTCCCCATGCTCGATCTCGGCAACCACACCTGCCTGCCCGGCCTCATCGACATGCACACGCATCTCACCGATCGGCCCGAGGACACCGCCGACCTGCGTGTGTATTTCTCGCGCCCCGAACCGGAAATGCTGCGCCAGTCGTTCGAGAACGCCTCGGCGACCTTGTTAGCCGGCTTCACGAGCGTGCGCAACGTGGGCACTTACGCGCAGGGCCTGGACTTCCAGGTGCGCGACGGCATCAATGTCGGCCAATTCATCGGCCCGCGCATGCAGGCGAGCGGTCCCTACCTGACGATCCCGAAAGGCGGTGGCGATCTCTACGTGCCGGACTTCGTCGAGCCCGAGGACAACGCGCGCTTCCATGCCGGCGTCGCGCGCGGCGCGGACGATTTTCGCGAGCGCGCCGAGGCGCTCGTCGACAACGGCGCGGATCTGCTCAAAGTGATCGCCTCCGGCGCGGTGCTCGCGTACGGCGGCGTTCCTGGCTCACCCGAGATGACGCAGGAGGAAATCCAGGCGGTCGCCGACATCGCGCACGCCGTGGACAAGAAACTGGCCGCGCACGCGCACGGCGCGGAGTCCATCCGCATGGCGATCGCGGCCGGCGCGGACACCATCGAACATGCCTCATACCTCGACGACGCGGGAATCGCCATGGCGAAGAAGCGCGGCACGGTCGCGCTCGCGATGGACGTCTACAACGGCGACTACATCGACACCGAAGGCCGGAAAGCCGGTTGGCCGGAAGAGTTCCTGCGCAAGAACACGGAGACCACCGAGATCCAGCGGCAGGCGTTCACGAAGGCAGTGAAGGCTGGCGTGCCGATCGTCTATGCAACGGATGCGGGCGTGTTTCCGCACGGGCTGAATGCGCGGCAGTTCAAGATCATGGTCGAGCGCGGCATGACCCCCGAACAGGCCATCGCCTCCGCGACCTACGTCGCCGCACGCTTCATGGGCTGGAGCGCAAGCGTCGGCACGCTGCAGGAAGGCAAGTTCGGCGACCTCATCGCCGTGCGCGGCGATCCTCTCGCGGACATCCGGCTGCTCGAGCGCGTGGATGTCGTGATCAAGGGCGGTCTCGCGTTCAAACTACCGCAGTGATGCAGGAAAGCTGTCGCTGACTACTTGAAGTAGCCGGCATATTCGGCCGGCATCGCGGCGATCGGCCGGATCGCGATGTCGCGATAGAACACCTCGGCCGACTCGCTCTGGATCTGCAGCGTGCCGCCTGTCATCGGAATCCACTCGTCCCCTTTCTTGTAGCGCGAGTTCGCCAATGCCATGACAACTTTTCCATTGACGATGTGCAGGCAATCGGCCTGGATGCAGACGAGTTCGATCGTGTTCCACTGATCAGGCTTGTCCTGATCGGAACCCGCCAGCGCGTGATTGTTGCCGGGGTTGGCGCTGCCAAACTTCATCCACGGCGCCTTCGAATCCCAACGCGGCGCTTCCTCATCCGGCTTCTTCGGATTCGCACGAATGTCGATTGCCGAGGTCGCCTGCGACCAGTACTCGCCCATCCCACGTTCGATGACCTGGAATTCCTGCGACAGCGCCCAGGACTTCCAGTAGTCGACGCCGAATTCTCCGCGGCTGTGATAGAGAATTCCCGAATCCTTGAGTTCGGTGAGCCGCGGCTCCCACTTCTTCTCGCCCCACTTCACCTGCGCGATGAAGTGGTAGTTCTCGTACGACTGCTTCGTCACGAGACAGCCGTAGTACTCGCCGGTGATGCGCAGCACGGGCTTGCCGTCCTTGTCGCTCACATCGAACACGGTCTGGCCCGGCGGGTTGAGGCCCACGGGCTTCAGCGACTTCGGCGCCGTGCCTTTCAGCACGCTCATGATCTGATCGCCGCGATAACTCAGGTAGACATTGAAGTTAGACAGTTTCGTGTCGAGCAGCGGCTGCCAGGGCTTGGCGCGCAAGTTCTCGGCGACCCACGTCTCCAGGGACGCCACGGACTCCGCCTCGCCTTTCGACGTGTCGAAGCCGTTCTCACCGCCGATGACCGCGCCGGCTGCCGACAGCAGAAGATAGGTGGGATACGACTTGACGCCGGCAGGATCGAGATAAGCGCGTGCATTCGCTGCCACTGGCCATTCGAGCGAATGCTCCTTGACGAAGTCCTGCGCCGTCTTCGTGTCGTCGAACGTCACGGCGAGGTAGTTGTATTCGGGATGCTTGCGGCGGAACGCGTTGAATGCCGGCACCTCCCGGATGCACGGCGCGCAGGCCGCGAAGAAGAAGCTCACGAGCGTGGGTTTGCCCGCGAGATCGACGTTGCGGACGCGTTGCCCGGCGAGATCGGTGAGGTCGATGGCGGGCAGGCTCGTGATGGGCGTTGGCTTGCGGTACTCGGCGGGCTTCCTCAGCGCCAGCGTGAAGGTGCCATCGTCGACGTTTTTGATGAGCTGGACGCTGGCAGCCATCGCGAGGCGTTTCGAGAATTCGTCTTCGCTCAATGCCGTGCCATCCTCGGATTGAAAGCTGACCCTCGCCTCGGGGGGCACCTTGAAGGCTTCACGTAGTGACGCGACCGTCTTGGGATGGCCCGCGGCGAAGGCGGCGCACGCGAAGAGCGCGACGATGAGCGGAAGAAGGCGGAATCGCGGCATCGGTATTCTCGACGGCGCCGCTCGAACGCGGCGCGGCACTCTAGCAAGCGGCCGCCGGCCTCGCCACACTACGCGCCGGATTCAATGGAGTGTCGTCATGCAAATGCTCTGGCTCGGTGTCGCGATCGCGGGAACGGTCGGTTACCACGTCATCCTCAAGCTCACGCCCGCGGGAGCGAACCCCTATCTTTCGCTGAGCATTTCATTCGCGATCGGCGCAGTGGTATTCGCGACGACATTCGCGGTCGCCCCCGGCGCGCCGCTGCGCGAGTCGATCTCGCAGCTCAACTGGACCGCGGTGGCGCTGGGGCTCGTCGTCACGTGCCTCGATTTCGGATTCATGATGCTGTACCGCACCGGGTTCGACGTGAGCCTCGGACAGATCATCACGCAGTCCGCGGGCGCGCTGCTGCTGCTGGTGTTGTTAGGCGTGGCGTTCTTCGCAGAGAAGCTGACGCCGACGAACGTCGGCGGGATCGCGATGTGCGTGATCGGGTTGTGGCTGATCAACCAGAAGTAAGGGTAATGGTGCCGGGGAGAGGTTCTCGGGGTTGCGAGCTACCAACGCCCGATTCGAGCGTTAGTGGTGCGCAACCACGAGAACCTCTCCCCGGCACCATTACCCTTACGCCGCTTCGTCGTGCGGATCCGCGGCCCGTGACTCCAGGTTCGAGACTAGCCACTTGCGCGCCTCGGCCTGGGTCCAGTTCTTGCGCGCCGCGTAGTTCGACACCTGATCGAGATCCACCGGCCCCACTGCGAAGTACTTCGCATCAGGATGTGAGAAGTACCAGCCGCTCACCGCCGCAGTCGGATACATCGCGTAACTCTCGGTGATGGTGATGCCCGCCGCCTTCTCGACGTCGAGCATCTGCCACAGCGTGCCCTTCTCCGTGTGGTCCGGGCACGCGGGATATCCGGGCGCCGGCCGGATGCCGCGATAGGTCTCCGCGATCAATTGCTCGTTCGTGAGCTGCTCTTCGGGCGCGTACCCCCAGAGCTCGCGTCGCACGCGCAGGTGCAGCGCCTCGGCGGATGCCTCCGCGAGTCGATCCGCGAGCGACTTCAGCAGGATGTCGTTGTAGTCGTCGTGTTCCCGCGCGAAGCGCTCGAGATGCTTCTCGTTGCCGACTCCCGCGGTGACGGCGAAGCCGCCGATGTAGTCGACCTTGCCCGAGTCGCGCGGCGCGATGAAATCCGAGAGGCAGTAGTGAGGCTGGCCGGAAGGCTTGCCCTTCTGCTGGCGCAGGTGATGCAGGCGATACAGTACGCGCGAACGCGTGATGTCGCTGTACACCTCGATGTCCTCGTCGACCGAGTTGCACGGGAAGAAGCCGACGACCGCGCGCGCCTGCAACCAATGCTCACGCAGAACCGTCGCGAGCATCGCCTGCCCGTCCTTGTGGAGGGACCGCGCCGCTTCACCGCGCACCGGATCCTCCAGCACGTCGGGAAACCTGCCGCCGAACTCCCACGCATTGAAGAACGGCATCCAATCGATGTACGGCGTGAGCGACCCCAGCGGCACGTCGCTGAACGTCTTGCTGCCGAGAAAACGCGGCACGGGCGGCGAGTAGTTCGCCCAATCGATCTTCGGCTTGTTCGCACGAGCCTGCGCGAGCGAGAGTTGCGCGCCGCGGATCTTCTTGCCGGCATGCTGCTCGCGACGCCGCGCGTTCTCCGCCTTGATCTCCGCCACGTACGCCGGCTTCATCTCCGGCGTCACGAGCTGACGGCACACGCCGACCGCGCGCGACGCGTCCTTGACGTACACCACCGGGCCTTCGTAGTTGGGATCGATCTTCACGGCGGTGTGCGACGGCGATGTGGTCGCGCCGCCGATCAGCAACGGCACCGTGAACCCGCGCCGCTGCATCTCGCTCGCGACGTGACTCATCTCTTCGAGCGACGGAGTGATGAGACCCGACAGGCCGACCATGTCCGCGCCGAGCTTCTCCGCCGCATCCAGAATCTTGTCGCAGGAAACCATCACGCCGAGATCGACGATCGTGAAGTTGTTGCACTGGAGCACGACGCCGACGATGTTCTTGCCGATGTCGTGCACGTCGCCCTTCACCGTCGCGAGCACGACGGTGCCGTTCGTCTTCTGCACGCCATTGGCGAGCGCCTCGATGAACGGGATGAGGTGCGCAACGGCCTTTTTCATGACGCGCGCGGACTTCACGACCTGCGGCAGGAACATCTTTCCCGAGCCGAACAGGTCGCCGACGACGTTCATGCCGTCCATGAGCGGACCTTCGATCACGTGCAGCGGATGATCCGCGACGCGACGCGCCTCGTCCGTGTCCTCGACGATGAAGGTGTCGTTGCCCGAGACGAGCGCGTGACTGATGCGCTCCTTGACCGGCAGTGCGCGCCAGGCGAGATCTTCCTTGCGCTCGCGCAGGCCGCCGTCCTTGTACGACGTGGCGATCTCGAGCAGCCGCTCCGAAGCGTCCGCCCGGCGATTGAGGATCACGTCCTCGACGCGTTCGCGCAGGTCCTTCGGAATCTCTTCGTAGATGGAGAGCTGGCCCGCGTTCACGATGCCGAAGTCCATGCCCGCCTGGATCGCGTGATACAGGAACACCGAATGCATCGCCTGGCGCACGGGCTCGTTGCCGCGGAACGAGAACGACACGTTGCTCACGCCGCCCGAGATGTGCGCATGCGGGCAACGCTTGCGGATCTCGCGCGTCGCTTCGATGAAGTCGAGGCCGTAGTTGTTGTGCTCCTCGATGCCGGTCGCCACCGCGAAGATGTTCGGATCGAAGATGATGTCCTCGGGCGGGAAGTCGAGCTTCCCGGTGAGTAGTTTGTACGAGCGCTCGCAGATGTCGATCTTGCGCTTCACGGTGTCGGCCTGGCCGGTTTCGTCGAACGCCATGACGACCACGGCCGCGCCGAAGTTCATGACTTCGCGCGCACGCTCGAGAAACTCCGCCTCGCCTTCCTTGAGCGAGATCGAGTTGACGATGCCCTTGCCCTGGATGCACTTGAGCCCGGCCGTGATCACCGACCACTTCGACGAGTCGACCATGATCGGCACGCGCGCGATGTCCGGTTCCGACGCGATGAGATTGAGGAAGCGCGTCATCGCGGCCTCCGAATCCAGCATGCCCTCGTCCATGTTGATGTCGATGATCTGCGCGCCGTCCTGCACCTGCTGCCTGGCGATCGTCAACGCGGCCGGATAGTCGTTGGCTTCGATGAGCTTGCGGAACTTCGCGGAGCCGGTGACGTTCGTGCGCTCGCCGACGTTGACGAAGCGGATGTCGTCCGTGAGGTTGAACGCCTCGAGGCCCGAGAGGCCGAGCCGCGCCAAATGCTCTTTCGGCTTGCGCACGGGCTCGCAACGCATGCGATCCGCGATCGCCTTGATGTGTTGCGGAGTCGTCCCGCAGCAGCCGCCGACGAGGTTGATGCAGCCGTTGTGCGCGAGTTCGCCCAGCACCTTCGCGGTGTCTTCGGGAGCCTCGTCGTACTCGCCGAAGGCATTCGGCAGACCCGCGTTCGGGTAGACGCCGACGTACGTGTCCGCGAGACGCGCGAGCTCCTCGACGTACGGACGCAGCTGCTTCACGCCGAGCGCGCAATTGAGCGAGATCGTGACGGGACGCGCGTGTTTGACCGAGGCCCAGAACGCCTCGACGGTCTGACCGGAGAGCGTGCGCCCGGAAGCATCGGTAATGGTGCCGGAGATGATGACGGGCAGATCGAGCCCGGCCACATCGAGCGTCGAACGCACGGCGTAGATAGCCGCCTTCGCGTTCAGCGTGTCGAAAATGGTTTCGATGAGGATGGCGTCGGCGCCGCCTTCGATGAGCGCACGCGTGGCTTCGCTGTAGGTTTCGGTCAGTTGATCGAACGTGACGCCGCGAAAACCCGGATCGTTGACGTCGGGTGAAATCGACGCGGTCCGGTTCGTGGGTCCCAGCGCGCCGGCCACGAATACCTGGCGGCCGAGTTTGGCGCTCTGTTCGTCCGCCACGCGGCGTGCGAGCTGCGTCGCTTCGAGATTCAATTCGTAGACGGACGCCTCGAGGCCGTAATCGGCCATCGATGTCGAGTTCGCGTTGAATGTGTTCGTGCTGATGAGGTCCGCGCCGGCCTCGATGAATTCCTGGTGGATGTCCGAGATGATTTTCGGCTGCGTCAGGACCAGCAGGTCGTTGCAGCCCTTGAGATCGCGATGCCACGCGGCGAAACGCTCGCCGCGATACGCGGCCTCGTCGAGCTTGTGCTTCTGGATCATCGTGCCCATCGCCCCGTCGAGGATGACGATGCGCTTCGCGAACAATGCACGCAACGCGGCGGCGCGTTCCGGACTCGAACTACTCATTGGCGGCTTTTTTCCCGACTTGTCCGAAAGAATTGGGCCGGACGCCGAGCGCGTGGCAGATCGCGTACGTGAGCTCGGAGCGGTTCAGGGTGTAGAAGTGGAATTGGTCGACACCGTGCCGCTGCAGCGCATGCACCTGCTCGATCGCGACGGCGGCGGAGATCAGCTTGCGCGTGTCGGGGTTGTCATCGAGACCGTCGAAGCGGTGCTCGAGCCAGTCCGGGATCGTGGCGCCACAGCGCTTCGCGAAGCGCGTGACCTGCGGGAAACGCGTGATCGGGAGGATGCCCGGCACGAGGGGCACGGTGATGCCCTTGGCGGCGACGAGATCGCGGAAGCGTAGATAGGCTTCGTTGTCGTAGAAGAACTGGGTGATCGCGCGCGTCGCGCCAGCGTCGATCTTGTGCTTCAACGTGTCGAGGTCGAACTCGAGACTCGGCGCCTCGGGATGCTTCTCGGGATAGGCGGCGACGGAGATCTCGAAGTCGCCGACGGTCTTCAAGCCCGCGACGAGATCGGCCGCGTACGCGAAACCGTCCGCGCGCGGTTCGTATTTGATGGTGCCCGCGGGCGCGTCGCCGCGCAGGGCGACGATGTGGCGGATGCCCTGGTCCCAGTACTTGCGCGCGATGTCGAGTACTTCGCCGCGACTGGCGCCGATGCAGGTCAGGTGCGGCACGCAGTTGAGCGTCGTCTCTTTCTTCACGCGCGAGACGACGTTGTGCGTGCGTTCGCGGGTGCTGCCGTCCGCACCGTAGGTCACGGACACGAAGCGGGGATTCAAAGGCTCGAGATAGCGGATGGATTCCCAGAGAGTCTTCTCCATCGCCTCGTCGGCGGGCGGAAAGAACTCGAATGAAACAGAGACTGGCTTGGTACGGGACATGGGAAAACCTTCGACGCCTCAGACGCTTATGCAGGACGGGCGCTAATTTACAGGCAGCGGGGGAGCGCGTTGGTGCCAATTCTTGACTATTCGTTGGCGCGTTTTAGCATGATTGCCCCATCGATCAGCCTCAGATAGGTCGTTTCTGTGCAAAAACTCGACAAGATCGATTCAAAGATCATGGAAATCCTGTCCCGGGATGGTCGGATCAGTTGGCGCGATCTGGCCGAACAGATCGGTCTTTCGCTGACCCCAACGCTGCGGCGAATCCGTCGCCTCGAGAGCGACGGGTACATCACCGGATACAGCGCGCAGTTCGACGAACAGAAGCTCGGCTTCGGCATCACGATGTATGTCTGGGTGACGCTCGAGCGGCAGGTCGAGGAGACGCTCAAGGTGTTCGAGCGCCGCATCGCGGATGTTCCCGAGGTCATGAGCTGCTATCTGATGACCGGCGAAGCGGACTATGTGCTGCGGATCGTCGTTCCCGACTTGCCGAGCTACCAGCGGTTCATGTTGGACGTGCTGACGCGCATTCCGGGGGTGTCGCGCATCCAGTCGGGTCTTGCGATCAAGCCGGTGTTTCATCGGGCGACGCCGCCGATTCCGAAGTAAAAAAGGGGACAGATCTATTTTTGCGCTCGAAGCTGAGTGCTCGCATTAAGATCACCGGGATGCGCAAAAATAGATCTGTCCCCTTTTTCATCGCGCTCCTCTGCTCGAGCGCGTTCTCCGCGGAACCATCGGACCGCGATAAATCCCTCGCCGCGCTCGCGCCCGTGTTCGAGAAGTTCATGGCGGAGAACCACGTCCCGGGCCTCGTCTATGGCGTCGTCGCCGACGGCAAACTGGTTTTCGTGCGTGGTCTCGGAGTCCAGGAGCTGGCTGACAGGACTCCCGTCACCGCCGACACTGTCTTCCGCATCGCGTCCATGTCGAAACAGTTCGCGGCACTCGCCACGCTGAAACTCCGCGACGCAGGCAAGCTCGACCTCGACGCGCCCGCGGAGAAATACATCCCGGAGCTCGCGAAGCAGCGCTATCCCACGACGGACAGCCCGAAGATCCGCCTGCGCGATCTGCTATCGCATGCGGCAGGCTTGGTCACCGACGACCCGTGGGGCGATCGTCAGCTCGACATCACGCCCGCCGAGTTCGGGCGCTTCGTCGCCGCGGGCGTGCCGACCTCGCGCGCGCCCGGCATGGCTTACGAATACTCCAACTATGGATACGCGCTCGTCGGGCGCGCGATCACCAACACCGCGCAGTCGAACTACTCGGATTTCATCGCCGCCTCGTTCTTCCGCCCGCTCGGCATGACCGCCACGGTTTACGACATCGCGCGTATCCCGGCGGCGCGCCGCGCGCTCGGCTACCGCTGGGAGAGCGACGCGTGGCGGGAAGAGCCGCAGCTCGGGCACGGCGAATTCGGCGCCATGGGCGGAATCGCGACCAGCGCGAACGACTACGCGAAGTACGTCGTCTGGGTGCTCTCGGCCTGGCCGCCACGCGACGGCGCCGAGGATTCGATCCTCCGGCGCTCGAGCGTGCGCGAGATCGCGCGGCCCCAGAACTACGCCGCCGCGCTTGCTTCGAGCGAGCCCGACGGTTGCCCGCGCTCCGTGTCGTACGGCTTCGGCGTCATCCCGTTTCAGGATTGCGTGCTCGGCATTCATTTCGGGCATTCCGGCGGACTGCCCGGCTTCGGTTCCAACGTGTTGTTCGTTCCAGATCGCGGACTCGCGGTTTTCGCATTCGCGAATCGCACGTACACGCCCGCGTCCCGCGCGGTGCGCGATGCGGCCAATCTACTCGTCCGCTCCGGCGCGTTTCCGGCGCGGACGCAGGCCATGAGCGCCGGCCTCCAATCGATGCTGGATGCCGCGTTGCGCATCTACGCGAGCGGCGACGTGCGCACCGAACGCGGTGCGCTCGCGATGAACCTGCTGCTGGATCGCGACGCGGCGCTGCGCAATTCCGAGATCGCGGCACTCAAGGAGAAGACCGGCGCGTGCGCGGCGGCGCCGCCCTATTCCGCCGACAGCGCCACCGGCGGCACGTTCGAACTCGCGTGCGAGCGTGGCAAGGTCAAATTGACATTGCTGCTCGCGCCGACCCAACCCGCGTCGCTGCAACGGCTGGAGTTCGCGCAGTAGGGGGGAGAGAACTGGAAAATGGGGACATTCCCCATTTCC
>JAYTOK010000150.1:0-4572 GCA_043747835.1 Pseudomonadota bacterium
CGGAGGGATTGGAGCGGGAAACGAGACTCGAACTCGCGACCCCGACCTTGGCAAGGTCGTGCTCTACCAACTGAGCTATTCCCGCGCCTTGGAGAGGGCGGAGATTTTAGGGCCGTCGCCCGGCAAGTCAAGAAATTCCCTCTCCAGCAATCCCCTCTTTCGACAGAAGTCGCAGAACCTGGGTCACATCTTCGGCATTGCGCCATCGCGCACGGCTTTCGGCCGTGACGAATTTTTCCGCCACCGCGTGGTCGAGCATTCCGTACATCGGCGCGAAGTAGTTCTCGATGTTGCAGAGAATCACCGGCTTCGCGTGCAATCCGAGCTGCGCCCACGTGACGATTTCGATCAGCTCGTCGAACGTCCCCATGCCGCCGGGCAGGCCGACGAAGCCGTCCGACATCTCCGCCATGAGCGTCTTGCGCTCGTGCATCGTGTCGACGACGTGCTGCTGCGTGAGGTTCGGGTGCGCGCATTCGCGCTCGATGAGCATGCGCGGGATCACGCCGACCACTCGACCGCCGGCTTTCAAAGCCGCGTCAGCGACTATGCCCATCAGTCCCAGGCGCCCGCCTCCGAAGACGACGGTGAGACCCAAGTGCGCGAGCGCGGTGCCGAGTTCGGCGGCGGCCTGAGAGTAGATAGGGCGCGCGCCCGGCGCGGAACCGCAGAACACGCAGATCGACTTCGTCACGCATTGCCTCGCAGATCCGGCCATGCCGCGCGCAGGTACTGGATCGCGGACCACAGCGTGAGCGCGGCCGCGACGATGGTGAGCACGAGCCCGATTTCGAAGATCGGCAGCTCGAACACGCCGGGCACGATCGGAAGGTTCCAGCGGAACAACATGCAGGAGAGTCCCACGATCTGCAGGATCGTCTTGATCTTGCCGAGCCCGCTGACCTTGACCTTGCCGCGCTGACCGATCTCGGCCATCCACTCGCGCAACGCGGAGATCGCGATCTCGCGGCCGATGATGACGATCGCGGCGAGCACCAGGATGAAGCTCACTGTCTCGGGGCGCAGCGTCGCGTGACCCCCGTCCATTCCCTCGAGCCCGGGCACGATGATGCGCGGCATGTCCTTGCTGACGAGCAGCACGAGGGCGACGGCGACGATGAGCTTGTCCGCGACGGGATCGAGGAATGCGCCGAGGCGTGAAGTCTGCCCCATCCGTCGCGCGAGATACCCGTCGAGCGAATCGGTGATGCCGGCGACCGCGAACAGCAGTCCCGCGGCCGGGTCCGCCCACTGAAATGGTAGATAGAAGAGCACGATGACCAGCGGGATCGCGAAGATCCTGAGCCAGGTGAGCGTGTTCGGCAGGTTCCAGAGCTTGTTCACGCGGATGAGTTCAGGCGGGTGAGATCAAGCACCCGGGTGCAGATGATCATAAAGGGTGCGAGCCAGCGTTGTCCCGATCCCCGCGACTCCTTCGAGATCATTGACACCGGCGCGCATCAGACCCTGCATTCCGCCGAAGTGCTTGAGCAGCGCCCGCCGCTTCGCCGGACCCAGACCCGGGATGGTTTCGAGCACGGATTCGTTGTGGCGGCGCGCACGCCGCTTGCGATGCCCGGTGATTGCGAAACGATGCGCCTCGTCGCGAATGCGCTGGATCACGCGCAGCGCCGGCGAATCCGGCCCGGGAATGATCGGCGGTTCGTCGTCCGGGACGCCATGCACGAACAACCGCTCCTGTCCCGCCTTGCGATCCGGGCCCTTCGCGACACCCACGAGCTTCAGCGATTCGAAGCCGAGCGCCGCGAGTTCGCCGTACACCTCGTTGATCTGGCCCAGGCCGCCGTCAATGAGCAGCACATCAGGCGCGACCACGTCGCCAGCCTTGACGCGCTCATAGCGGCGTTTGAGCGCCTGGCGCAACGCGCCGTAGTCGTCACCGGGAGTGACGCCCGTGATGTTGAAGCGCCGATATTCCTTCTTCATCGGCCCTTCCGAGCCGTACACCACGCAGGACGCGACGGTGCCCTCGCCGCCCGTGTGGCTGATGTCGAAGCACTCCAGGCGTCGTGGCGGCGCTTCGAGTCCGAGCAAACCTCCAAGCGCCACGAGCATGTCCTCGATGTCCGCGCGCCGCGCACGGCGCATGCGCAACGCCTGCTCCGCATTCTCGACCGACATCGCCATCCAGCGCGCCGGCAGCGCGCGCGACGGACGCCACAGCTTCGATGCCGTGCCCGAACGTTCGCCCAACGCTGTCACGAGCGACTCCGCCTCCTCGAGCTCGAGGTTTACGAGGATCTCGGACGGCGGCGGTGTCTCCGCGTAGTACTGCATGAGAAACGACGCCAGCGCCTCGTTCGGCTCGGCGAGCGAGCCCTTCGGGAAATAGCACGTGGAGCCTAAGTTGCGGCCGCCGCGGATGATCATCACCGAGATCGAGAACTCGCCGGGCTCGCCGACGAGACCAAATACGTCGATGTCGCGATCGCCTTCGGCCGTGACGATCTGCTGGGACTGCACTTGCTTGAGCGCGGCGAGCTGGTCGCGCAATGAAGCCGCGCGTTCGTACTGCAGCGTCTCCGCGGCCTGCTCCATCGCCGTCGTGAGTTCCCGCTGCACTTCGTCGTTGCGTCCCTCCAGCACCTTGACGGCGGCGCCGATGTCACGCGCATAGTCCTCGCGCGAGATGAGCTTCACGCAGGGCGCGGAGCAGCGCCCGATCTGGTGCTGCAGGCACGGCCGGCTGCGATTCTCGAAGAACGCGTCGCGGCAATTCCGGATGCGGAAGATCTTCTGCACTGTCTGCAGCGTCTCCTTGACCGCGCCCGCGCTCGGAAACGGACCGAAGTACCGTCCCGGCAGGTTGCGCGGCCCTCGATAGAAAACGAGGCGCGGATACTCGTGGCCCGAGGGTAGATAGACGTAGGGAAAGCTCTTGTCGTCGCGCAGGACGATGTTGTAGCGCGGCTTGTGTTCCTTGATCAGGTTGTATTCGAGGAGCAGAGCCTCCGTCTCGGAGTTCGTCACCGTGACTTCGATGCGCGCGATGTGTCCGACCAGCGCCTGCACTTTCGGATCGACGTTGCTCGCGAGGAAGTAATTGCCCACGCGATCGCGCAGGCTGCGCGCCTTGCCGACGTAGAGGAGCTCGTCCCCGCCTTCGTCGCCGCGAGCCGAGTACATTCGATAGACGCCTGGCCGGCGCGGCAGCGTCGGGATGAAATCCTTGGGGTCGAATCCGGGGTGGCTCACCCCTCGATCATAAACCCGCGAGCGCCTTCGCCCTCGCGAGGACCGTCCGGAACATCTCGGGCGTCAGCCGGCGCGTGTTCGTGTTGTAACGGCTGCAGTGATAGGAATCGACCATGATCCGCCCGCCCGGGAGCTCGTGTTCGTTTCCATGACCGAACTTGGCCGCGCTCTTTTTCAGGCCATTCGCGGTGAGCGTCGCGTCATGCGCGACGGTTCCCAGCGCGAGCACGGCCTTGACCGTCGGCAACTTTTGAAACTCCGCGGCGAGGTACTGATTGCAGGTGCGGATCTCGGAAGGCTCCGGTTTGTTGTCAGGCGGCAGGCATTTCACTGCGTTCGTGATGCGCGTGCCGATGAGTCGCAGGCCGTCATCGCGATCGACAGAGGCGCGCGCGCTCGAAAGCCCAAGCTCGAACAGCGATGCGTAGAGCAGGATCCCGGCGTAGTCGCCGGTGAACGGCCGGCCCGTCCGATTGGCGCCGTGCATGCCGGGCGCGAGACCGACGATCAACAGCTGCGGAGCCGCCTCGCCGAACGGCGCCACCGGCTTGCAGTGATAGTCGGGCTGCGCACGCCGCGTCTTCACGAGGAACGACGCCAGTCGCGGGCACAACGTGCAATCCGGGCAGAAGGTTGCCTGCATTCTCTACGCGGCTTTCATGCGCCGGATGATCGCGTCTCCGAAGCCCGAACACGACAACAGCGTGGCGCCGGGAATCAGGCGCTGCAGATCTTCCTCGACGTTCTTGCGCGCCGCGATGTCGCGCTTCGTCGCGCGGATCGCTTCGCGCAGCCGCGCGAGGTCGTATGTCATTTCCTTCGCCGCGATCGTATCCGCCACGCCTTGCAGGATGAGCTCAGCGGCTTCCTTCCAGCCGATGTAGCGCAGCATCATCTCCGCGGAGAGGATCAGCGACCCCGGATTCACGCGATCCTTGCCGGCGAAGCCAGGCGCGGTGCCGTGGGTCGCCTCGAACACCGCGAGTCCATCGCCGATGTTGCCGCCCGGTGCGATGCCGATGCCCCCCACCTGCGCGGCCAGCGCGTCGGAGAGATAGTCGCCGTTGAGGTTCGGGGTGGCGATGACTTCGAACTCTTTGGGCCGGGTGAGCACCTGCTGAAGGGTGATGTCGGCGATCGAGTCCTTGATGAGGATCTTCGACTCCCACTGCCCGTTCCCGTGAGTGGCCTGCAGCGCCAGCGCAGTTTCAACTTCCGTCACGAGTTCGGCCCGCTGCGCCGGCACCATCATCTCGTAACCTGGCTCGATCATTTTCGCGTTATCGGTCGGCGAAAGGCCCGGCGTTTTTTCGACGTTGCCGAGAATCCACGACTCGCGCTCCGTCACCACCTGGG
>JAYTOK010000151.1:0-18970 GCA_043747835.1 Pseudomonadota bacterium
CCGTCGCCAACTGGCCCTGTGATGTCGTGAGGTTGCGCTGAGCGGTCAGCGACGACACGTTGGTATTGATGACTTGAGGCATTGAAACGACTCCTGAAATTGTGGGCCGGGTTGCTAGGGGCTCGCCGGCAGGTTGCTCGGGTCCTGTATCGGGCTGGGCGTCACGAACTTAAGAGCGCCTGTAGGACTCCGGCATTTCTGTGAGGCATTTCAAGGATTTTTCCGATTGGCCTAAAGTGCGCGGCGCGCGGGCTTTAGCAAATCAACGCAAATAATCGAACAGCGAGAGCTGCGAAATCTTGGTGTAGGCCGCCTGGGCGGCCTGCAAACCCGCGTATTCCTGGTTCAGCCGGCTGATGGCTTCGGCGTAGTCCACGTCGCGCAGATCGGATAGCAACGACTGCAGGTCGACCGCCTCGACTTCTCGCGCGTTCGTCGCATGGTCGATCGCGGAGAGGCGCGACCCCACTTCCGCTCGCACGGATAGCGTCCGCGCGAGACTCTGGTCGATGTCGGCGATGCTCTCGCCGATCTGATGCTGAAACACTGCCCGGTCGCTCGGCAGTCCCGAGCCGCCCTCGAGCGTCGCGATGAGATTGTCGAGCACCGCGAACATGTCGGTGTCGGCCGCGGGCTGAATCGAGAAGCGGTCGTTCGCGGCGGGCGTGCCGGTGATGGTCACGCGCGCGCCCAGGAACTGGATCGTCTGACCCGCGACGAAACCCGTGCCGCTCGAGATCTGAACTGGCGTCGGCAGCGTGTCGTCCTCGACGACCCAATCCGTCGGGCTCGTGAAGCGCAGCGTGTAGTTGTCCGCGACCCAGGCCGTCGGATCGACGAGAGTGCCCACGTCGATCGTGCCCGATCCTAAGTTGGCGGGATTCACCGCGGTGCGGAACGTGCCGTTCGCCTGTGTGATGTTCATGAACACTTCGGTGCCCGGATGACCGTCGGCAATCGCCTGGCTGCCGCTCACGCGTACGAAGCGCGTCGTCTGGTCGCCGAGATAACTCACGCCCGCCACACCGCGCGCGAAAGGCTGCGTGGCCGTGGACGTGCCGGCAAAGAGGAATTCGCCGTTACCGTCGTCGCGATTCGCGATGTCGACGAGTTCGCCTACGCGCTGGCGCAATTCCGTCGCGAGCATGCGGCGTTCGCCCTGTCCCAGCGTCGAGTTCGCGCCCTGCAACGCCAGATCGCGCGCGCTCTGCAACAGGTGCGTGACGTCGGCGAGCGACTGCTCGGCGTAGCTCAAGCGGCTCTCGATGACGTTCGAGTTGCGGTCGAACTGCTCGTTGTCCGCGACCGTGCGGTCGAGCATCGCAGCACGTGTCGCTGCGATCGGATCTTCGGCTGAAGTCTGGAAGCGTTTGCCACTCGTGACCTGCTGCTGCGTACGCGCCAGGCGCGTCTGCTGGTCGAGGATGGCGTCGATACTGGTGCGGTGGATCGCGGCGGTGGATAGGCGCATGGTTTATCTCCGCACGGCGCTGATCAGCGAATTGAACAGGTCGTTCGCGATGGAAATGATCTGCGCGGCGGCCTGGTAGGCCTGCTGGTAACGCAACATGTTCGCGGCTTCTTCGTCGAGGTTGACGCCCGAGACGGCGTCGCGCGCCGCGAGGTTGTCCGCGTTCACGACGGCCTCCGCATCGCGATTCACCTGTGCGGTACGCGTCTGCAGACCCATGTCGGCCGTGAGCCGCTCCACCGCGCTCGCGACGGAAGTCGTGCCGTTCTCGAGCACACCCGCGCGCATGGCGTCGCCCAGGGCGAGCGCGTTGCGGTTGTCGCCGATGGCGCCGGCGTTGCTGCGAACCGTGAAGGTGTCGCCCGTGACCGGCGTGCCGTTGACCTGCACGCGCCAGCCATTGAAATCGATGTTGCCGCCGGCGGTGTATGCCTGCGCGGGCCCGCCGTTGATCGAATACTGCGTCGGCGACGTGAATACGATGTTCGCCGTGCTCAGCAGGTTCACGTGGGTCGAGTCGAGCACTTCGCCAGCGCTCACCGTGCCGCTACCCGAGTTGGCCGTCGCGGCGGAGCCGCGGATCGGAGCGGCCGCCGCGACGCGCGACGGATCCGTGATCGCCATACCGAAGCCGCGAATCGCATCGCGCGTCGGATGAATGATGTACTGGTCGCCGGTAACAGAGCCCGCGCCGACAACAATGGACATGCCGTCCGCGAGGATTGGATCGATTGCCGTGCCCGTGCCGGTGAACGTCACCGCGGCGCCGGTATCCTGGCGCCGCAGCGTGAAGACGCCGGCATTGTTCGACAGGACGTAGTCGCTTGCGGTCACGGCGCCCGTGTTCGTGCGCGACGCCGTGACGGTCGCGGTGCCGCTGTTCGTCACCACGTCGGAGATGCCGATGCCGCCGATGGTGAAGAAATCGCCGCCAAGCGTGCCCGTGAGATTCATGCCCTCCCGGTGCTGCGCGTTGACCTGGGTTGTAATCGCGAGCGCGATGCGGCCGAGCTCGTTGCGCGCGGGCTCGAGCATCTCGCGGCGCCAGTCGAGCAATCCGCCGAGCGTTCCGCCGGAAACGCCGCGCGAGATGTCGATGGTGCCGGTGGGCGTATTCAACGCAAACTGCGTGCGCTCCGGATCGAGGGGATCCGTAACCGTCGTGATCTCGGAAGCCGTGGTACCGAGCACGACCGGCTGACCGTTGCCGATGAACACGTTCGTGAAGTTACCCTCGGTGACCGTCGTGACGCTGACCTTGCCCGAGATCTCGTCGATGAGGCGGTCGCGCTGGTCCAGCAAATCGTTGGGCATCTTTCCGGTGTTCTGGATGGCGATCTCGATCTCACCGTTGAGGCGCGCGATGCCTTGCGCGATCAGCGAAACTTCGCGGGACTCACCCGCAAAACGCGTGTCGATGTCCGCCGACATCGCGCGTAACCGATTGTCGTAGTCCTGCATGCGCTGCACGAGCGCGCGACCTTCGGACAGCAATACCTGTCGCGCCGGGATAGACCCCGGCGTCGCCGAAACTTCGGACAAGGCGTCCGCATAGGCCTGCAGCGAAGTCGACAGACCGTTCGTGGTGTCGCCGAGCATGTTGTCGAGCCGCTCGGCCTGGGCCGCGAATGCCTCGAGACGCGCGAGATTGCCGCCCGAAGTACGAGTCTGCGCCGTGAGGAATTGATCGTAGACGCGGCGAACCTGGCTTGCGTCGACGCCGTTGCCGATCCAGTTTCCGCCCAGCACCGACGGCTTGCGCGTGTCGAATTCCACGCGCTGCCGGCTGTACCCGGGCGTGGAGACGTTCGCGATGTTGTGCGCCGTCGTGTCGAGCGCGCGCTGCAATGCGCGCAGACTCGACAGGCCGGTTCCCAGCATGTCAGGCATAGCTCTTCCTTACGATTCCAGCGGGTTTATCGGCCCCGCGTGACCTGCCTTGAGGGAAGCGGAAACTTCCTGCCGCCGGCCTAACTCCTCGGCCACCTGCACAGCGACGCCAACCAGCTTGTTTGCATAATCCGGGTCGGTGGCATAGCCGCCGCGCTGCAGCGCCGTCGCGAACGCGCGCACGTCGTCGCCGGTGTTGAGTGCCGCCGCGTAACGCGGGTTGTCTCGTAAGAGAGAGACGTAATCCGAAACGCTGGCTTGCGCACTCTCGTAGGCGCGGAAACGCGCCACTTCGCCACGCGCCACACCATCCGCGTATTCGTGCGTCGCGGCGTCGACTGCCGCTCCATTCCAGGAAGCGCCGGCCTTGATGCCGAAGAGATTATTGCTGGGGTTGCTGCTCGCGCCGTTGCCCTCGTTCTGGCCGGGCGTCGAACGGCCCCAACCCGTTTCGAGAGCCGCTTGCGCGATGATTGCCTTCGGATCGATGCCGAGCTCGCGCCCCGCCTTCTCCGCCGCCGGCCCGATCATGTCGAGAAATTTCTGCTTCGCGGCGTCGCCGGTTCCGCTCTCCCCGCTCCCGCTTTCACCCGGCGCTTTCAGGCTCGCACCATGCGACAGCTGACGAATCAGCAGATCCGCAAGACCCAGGCCCTTGCCCTGCGACATCTCGATGGCGAGCTGGTCGTCCATCATGTCCTGGTACATGTCGCCCTGGTCGCTGCCGAACAGCGGATCGCCGAAACTCGCCGCGCGCATGCTCTCCAGCATCATCTTGGTGAACACGCTCTCGAACTGTCGCGCGACTTCGCGCAAAGCCGCCGGATCGTCCGCGTGCGCGCTGGCGCGCAGCTTTGCGAACTGCCGGAAGTCGGTGGCATCGACACGGTCCTGCATACGCTGCCCTCCTTTGATGGAGTGCAGCGGATCGTGGGTGCCAGAGGGGTCGATCGTGAGCGCCATGGTCGTTCGTCAGATGACGATGAGCTCCGCGCGCAACGCGCCGGACTCCTTGAGCGCTTCGAGAATGGCGACGAGATCGCCCGGCGCCGCGCCGACCTGGTTCACGGCGCGCACGATGTCGTTGAGGTCGACGCCGGCGTCGAACACGAACATGCGTGCTGCCGGCTGGTCGACAGAAATGGTGCTCTCCGGCACGACGACGGTCTCGCCACGCGCGAATTCGTTGGGCTGACTCACGGAAGCGCGTTCAGTGATCGTGACCGACAGCGAGCCGTGCGCGACGGCCGCCGGCATCACACGCACGCGTGAGCCGATCACCACGGTGCCGGTGCGAGAGTTGATGATCACGCGCGCCGGCGCGTCGCCGGGCTCGATCTCGATGGACTCGAGCGTCGCGAGATACGCCGTGCGCTGGTTCGCGTCCGCGGGCGCCGCGACCTTGACGGAAACGCTGTCGACCGACTGGGCGGTGCCATCGCCGAGTAGTTTGTTGATGCCCTCCGCGAGCCGCGCGGAGGTCGTGAAGTCGGGGGTGTGCAGGTTGAGCACGACGAACGGATCGGACGTGAAGCCGCTGGCCACCGCGCGCTCGACGGTCGCGCCGTTGGGCACGCGGCCAGTCGACGGCACGTTCAGCACGATGCGCGAGCCGTCCTGGCCCGAGATGCCGAAGCCGCTCACGACCATGTTTCCCTGCGCGATCGCGTAAACCTCGCCGTCGACGCCACGCAGTGGAGTCATGATCAGCGTGCCGCCGCGCAGGCTCTTCGCATTGCCGATCGACGAAACAGTCACGTCGATCTGCTGGCCGGGCTTCGAGAACGCGGGCAGATCCGTGCTCACCGTCACGGCAGCCACGTTCTTGAGCTGCGGATTCGCGTTCGCGGGAATCGTGACGCCGTAGCGCACGAGCATGTTCTTGATGCTCTGGATCGTGAATGGCGCCTGACTCGTCTGGTCGCCGGTGCCGTCGAGACCGACGACGAGGCCGTAGCCCATGAGCTGGTTCGGCCGCACGCCCTGCACCGAGGCGAGGTCCTTCACGCGTTCGGCGCTCGCGGTGGCGGCGAGCAGCATGAACAACGCCGCGCAGATCGCGGCGAACACGTTGAGGGTTTCGAATCGGGTAAAGCGGAGACGGCGGCGCATTTTTTTTCTCTGGGGTATTCAGAACGGTGTCTTGGGCGAGTTGAAGAAGCGGTAGAGCCAGCCAGGCTTGCTCGCATTCGCGACGGTGCCCTGGCCGCCATACGAGATGTACGCATCGGCGACGCGCCACGAGAACACGGTGTTGTCGGGCGAGATGTCGCTCGGACGCACGATGCCCTGCAGGCGCACGAACTCGCGCCCCGAGTTGATCGCGACCCATTTCTGACCGCGCACGACGAGGTTGCCGTTCGACAGTCGCTTCGCGACGGTCACGCTGATGAAGCCATCGAGCTTGTTGGACTGCGTCGCGGCGCCGTTGCCGGTGAACGCGGATTCGTTCCCCATCGACGCGTCGAGCAGCGGAGTGCCGTTGCTCGTGATCGGACGGCCGAGGATCGTGGGGCCGGTGAGCGCGGCGGAGGAATTCTTCGCGGCCGTGGTCGTGGCGGACTTCTCGGCCTCGGTACTCTCGGCGAGCACGACGGTGAGCGTGTCGCCCAGGTTGCGCGCGGTGACGTTGCTCCACAGCGAGACGTCGGTGCCCTGCGCATAGAGCGAGCCGGGCTCGCGCTGCGCGGCGTCCGCGACTTCGGGCCACGTGGCTTCGAACTCGCGGCCCTGATCTTCCCGGAAGCGGTCCGTCATCGAACAGCCGGAGATCAGCACGGCGGCGGCGACTGCGAGGGCGAGCAATATCATTGACTGCTGCGATTTCATAACTGGTTGTTGACGTACTCGAGCATCTGGTCCGCGGTCGAGATGGCCTTCGAATTCATTTCATAGGCACGCTGGGTCTCGATCATGTTCACGAGCTCCTCGACCACGTTGACGTTCGAGGCTTCGAAGAAACCCTGCAGCACCGTGCCCATGCCGTTCTGACCCGCGGCGCCGGTCTGCGCCGCGCCACTCGCGACGGACTCGACCAGCAGGTTTTCACCGAGCGGTTCGAGGCCGGCGGGATTGATGAAATCGGTGAGCTGCAACTGTCCGACCTGCACGGGCGTGCTCTGCCCGCCCACGCGCACGGTGACGACACCGTCGCGCGAGATCGCGATCGACTGCGCGCCATCGGGGACCGTGATGCCCGGCTGCAGCACGTAACCGCTCGAGGTCACCATCTGACCCTGCGCGTTCAACTGGAAGTTGCCGTCGCGCGTGTACGCGGTGGAACCGTCGGGCATCTGGATCTGGAAGAAGCCGCGGCCTTCGATCGCGACGTCGAGCGCGTTATCGGTCTGCGAGAATCCGCCCTGCGTGTAGATTTTTTCCGTGGCGACGACGCGAACGCCCGTGCCGAGGTGCAGGCCCGTCGGCGCCTGCGTGTCCTGCGACGTCGAGCCGCCGACCTGCCTTACGTTCTGGTACAGCAGGTCTTCGAACACGGCGCGGCCCTTCTTGAAGCCGGCGGTGCTGACGTTCGCGAGGTTGTTCGAGGTGACGGCGAGCTTGGTCTGCTGTGCGTCGAGACCGGTTTTCGCGGCCCAAAGTGCTGGATTCATGGATGACTCCGTTGATTAACCGAGGCGCATGACCTGAGCAGCCGCGGCGCCGTTTTCCTCGGCGGTGCGGATGGCCTTCACCTGCATCTCGAACTGACGCGCGAGCGTGATCATGTTGACCATCGCCTCCGCGGCATTGACGTTGCTCGACTCGAGCACGCCCGAACCGATTCGCACGGCCGCATCGGCGGGCGCGCTCGATCCATCCTTCATGCGAAACAGACCGTCGTCGCCGCGCGCGATCTGCTCGGCGGGCGGATTGACGAGCTTCAAGCGTGCGACCGTGGACGTGGCCTGTGGGGTCTGACCCAGGCCGACGATCGAGATCGATCCGTCGCCGGCGACGAACAACGAGGTGTACGGCGGGATGTTGATCGCGCCGCCGTCACCCATGACGGGAAGCCCGGTCGCCGTCACGAGCTGGCCGGTGGGATCGATCTGCAAGTCGCCCGCGCGCGTGTACGCTTCCTTGCCATCGGGACCTTGCACCGCGAACCAGCCCTTGCCATTCACGGCGACGTCGAGATCGCGGCCCGTTGTGAGCAGCGAACCACTCGTCTGGTCCCAACCGTTGCTCGTGCTCTGGGTGTAGACGCGCGACGCGTAACCGGATCCATCGACCGCGCGACTCTGGAAAGCGGCAAGATCGGCCTTGAAGCCGGTCGTGCTCGCATTCGCGAGATTGTGGTTGTTGACGGTCTGCGCGCGGAGAGTTTCCTTCGCGCCGGACATCGCCACGTAGAGCATGCGGTCCATGGTGATTTCTGCCTATCTATTAGAGGATGTCGACCTAACGAATGTTGATGATGGTTTGTGTCACGGCGTCTGCCGTGCTGATCATCTGCGCGTTCGCCTGGAAGTTGCGCTGCGCGGTGATCATCTTCACGAGCTCCTCGGTGATGTCGACGTTCGACGCTTCGAGCGCGCCCGACTGCACGAGACCGAAGCCGGAGTTGCCGGCCTGTCCGCGCAACGCCTGGCCCGACGAGAACGTCTCGGCCCATTGCGTGTTGCCGAGCTGCTGCAGGCCCTGCGCGTTCGCGAAATTCGCGATCGCGACCTGGCCGAGCGGCTGCGACCGGCCGTTCGTGAATCGGGCCTGCACGATGCCGGTCTCTTCGATGTCGATGCCGATGAGGCGGCCGGTCGTGAAGCCGTCCTGTGTCACGGAGTTGACGGCGAAGTTCGCGCCGAACTGTGTCGAGCGCGACAAGTCGACGTCGATGACCATGTTCGCCGCGCCGGTGGTCGGTACGTGCGGCGGGAAGGTCAGCAGACCGCCGACGGGCGCGGTGAGCGCGCCGACGTTGGAGTACTGCAGCGTCTGCGCCGCGCCGACGGCGGTGCCGTCGATGTACAGTCGCGCTTCCCATTGGTTCGCGGTCGCGGTCTTCGTGAAGTACATCGTGCCGGTGTGCGCGGCGCCCAGCGAGTCGAACAAGGTGAGCGACGTCGCCTGGTTGAAGGTGTTCGGATCGTTCGGGTCGAACGGCGCGACGGCGGGCGGCACGGCGCTCGCGGGCAGGTTCAGAACGTACTCCACCTCGCTCGTCGCCTGCGGCGCGGCGTCCGTGGTCTGCAGTCGCAGGTCCGCGAGACCGCCGGTGTTGAAGCCGCCCGAACCCAACGGCGGATAGACCTGCAGACGCTGCTGCGTGGCGTTGACGACGAAGCCGTTGCGATCCACCTGGAACGCGCCGGCGCGGGAGTACGCGAGCGCGCCCGAATCGGAGAGGATGAAGAAGCCCTGGCCCGAGATCGCGAGATCGAGGTTCGAGTCCGTGAACTCGATGTTGCCCTGCGAGAACTGCTGCGCGATGTTCGAGACACGGACGCCGTTGCCGCTCGAGTTCGCGGAAACGCCCTGCAGAGATACGGCGAACAGGTCGGCGAACTCGGCGCGCGAACCCTTGAAGCCGTTGGTCGCGGTGTTGGCCACGTTGTTGGCCGTGACGTTGAGGTCCGACTGCGAGGCGTTGAGGCCCGAGAGGGCTATACGGAATGGCATTTTTTTACTCCTGCAAAATCTGAATTCGGGAATCTTTTGTCTTGATTCGGGTTAGAGGACGCGTTCGACGTCGCTCATGGAGATTTCTCCGAGCGTGTCGGTGTCGAGCATCAGTCCGCCCGTCTTCGGATCGAGCGAAACGCTCGACACGCTGGCCGCGATGCTCGTGGCGAGCGATTCATTCTTTCCGGCGACGTTCGCGACGAGCTCGACGCGATACGCGCCGGCCGGCGCCTGCGCACCGGAATCCGTCGTGCCATCCCACTGGAAGCCGCGCATGCCCGCGGTCGTCGCCAGCGCCTGTGTCTTGATAGTCGCTCCACTCGCGTCCCTGACCACGAGCTGCAGCGAGTTCGTGCCACCCGGCACGTCGATCGCGCCCGCGATGCCCTGGCGGTCCTCCGCGGGCTCGCCCAGGTACACGTCGTTGCCTTCGGCGATGACCGTGCGGCCGATCATCCCGGCGCCGTCGAGTACCTGGTTGCCGCGCAACGAAGCCGTGAGGGAGGCGATCGCCGTGTTGACTTCCTTGAGTCCGGCGACCGAGCTGAACTGCGCGAGCTGCCCGACGTATTGCGACGGATCGAGCGGCTTCATCGGGTCCTGGTTCTTGAGCTGCGTGATCATGAGCGTCAGGAAGTCGTCCTGATCGAGCTCGGTCTTGTGAACGGCGTTGGCCGCGCTCGCCGCGGCCGTTTCTTCGGGCGTGCGGTGGCGGACCATTGCCGCGTTCACGATGTCCATGTCGATGGCCATGGGTTACTCCTCTCAGCCCTGACCGAGACGCAAGGTCGCGAGCAGCAATTCCTTCGAGGTGTTCATGACCTCGACGTTGTTCTGGTACGAGCGCGAGGCGGAGATCATGTTGACCATCTCCTCGACGACGTTGACTGCCGGCGAATACACGTAGCCTTTAGGGTCGGCGAGCGGGTTGCCCGGCTCGTAGCGGGCGCTCGCGGGAGCGGTGGATTCGTAGATGCCCGTGACTCTTACGGCCGGCCCGCCCTGGGCACCGCTGCCCTGTGCCGCCATCGTGGCCTTCACGGCTTCGAACACCGGGTGGCGCGCCCTGTAAACCTTGGCCGGATCGCCGCTGACGCTGTCCGCGTTCGCGAGATTGCTGGCGGTCGTGTTCAACCGCACGGACTGCGCGGCCATGCCGGAGCCGGCGATATCGAATGCTTTGAAAGAAGACATGAAGCTACCCTTTCTAACTTCCGAGGATCGCGGTCAGCAATCCCCTGAATTTCGAGTTGAGGAACGTGAGCGTCGCCTGGTACCGGACCGCGTTCTCGGCGAACGCGGCCTGCTCGATCTGCGCATCGACGGTGTTGCCGTCGAGCGCTGGTGCGAGCGGCGTGCGGTATTTGAGGTCGGGGCTGGTCGACGCGTCGGCTGACGCGGCGCCACCGATGTGACCCGCGTTGGTGGTCGACAGCGACACGCCCGAGGTCTGCTCGCCGGAGGCGCGCGCCATGGCCTGGCGAAAATCGATGTCGCGGGCGCGGAAGCCCGGTGTATCGGCGTTCGCGAGATTGTTGGCGATCAGCTCGCCGCGACGTGCGCGCACGTCGAGCGCAGCGGCGTGCACTCCTACGTACTGGTCGAGATTCACTGGCATAGGCTTAACTCCTCGCGTGTCGGCGATCCGACGTCCGCCAGAAGCGAAGCAAGCGACGTGCCACGGGGTGCTTTTGACGACCGGAGGCCGGTTCGCGGAGTGCGAGGGTGAGAAGTTGTGAAGCGGCGCGGGATGCGCGGCGGTGGTTTGCCGCCCGGCGGCGCGCAACTGCAGGCAAGGGATTCCGCCCGCGTCGAAAACCTGTAACGGTCGCGCGCGAACGATCTTTAGCGCGCGCGACTCTGGCACGTCGATTGCTAACTACAGGATATGTTCGTCAACCGTTTGACTGCTCTTCTGATGTTCTGCGTGGCTTCAATGCCGTCGTTCGCCCAGGAGCGCGCGCCGTCCGGGCTGCAATCGCTCGATTCCATTGCCCGTGCGGCGGAATCCTCGCTGCGCACGACGCTGGGTCCTGGCTACCCGAACGTGGAGCTCGAAGCGACCTCGATCGATCCGCGCATGCGCTTGCCGACATGCGCGGGAAAGCTGGACTCACGCGCGCCCATGCCGCGTGGCGCGCAGTCCCGCGCGATCGTGCGCGTGGCCTGCACGAGCGGAGCGCCGTGGAATCTCAATGTGCCCGTCGAGATTCGCCGCCGCACCGATGTTCTCGTGATGAAGCGCGCCGCCGCGCGCGGCGAGTCGCTGACCGCGGCCGACGTCACCGTTCAGAGCCGCGTGCTGCCGGGGCTCGAATCGCAGTACCTCGGCGCGGCCGCCGAGCTTCAGGGCCGGCTCACGCGCCGCCCGATTCCCGCCGGCACCGCGCTGACCGCCGACGCGCTCGCGGCCGCACTCCTCATACATAGAGGAGAGAAAGTCACGCTCGCGGCCTCGCACTCCGGCATCGAGGTCCGGGCGCCTGGCCTCGCGCTCGCCGATGCGTCCGCGAACCAGCGAGTGCGGGTCCAGAACCTCAATTCACTAAAGATTGTCGAGGGCGTGGCCGACACCGACGGTGTGGTACGGGTCCGGCCCTGATTTCCGACAGACTTAAGTGAAATCCCCAAAGTCACGGGCTTTCGTCAATTTCCCGTCGATGCGACCTAAAGTTTCTCATCTGGGAGCCGTTACGAGGCACGTAGACCCCTTGGAGAGATGACGATGGCGAACAAAATCAGCGGAATCGACGGACGTCCGGTACAGGTCGGAGGCGGCACACCCGTCTCGCGCACCAAGGATGCAACGTCGGAAGGCCGCAAGACGGAAACCACTGGAACCGTTTCGAACATCGACGTCTCCGACACCGCCCGCACGCTGGCCGCGCTCGAGAATCGCATCTCCACCCTGCCGGTCGTGAACGAGAGCCGCGTCGATGCTGTCCGCCGCGCGATGGACGAAGGCCGCTATCACGTCGACCCGCAGCGCGTGGCCGACAAGATGATGCGCTTCGAAGTGGATTTGCTGGCCGCCATCCCGGCCCACAAGTAACGCACCCGAAGGACTTCCTGTCTCGTGGACGCTTCACTGACCCGCGATACCCTGGCCCGCCTGCTCACCGAGGAAAACGGTGCGCTCGGCGAGTTCGAGATGCTGCTCGACAAGGAACACGGCGCGCTGAAGTCACGCGACATCGATTCGCTCGAAGCGCTGGCCGAAGGCCGCCAGGCGAGCGTCATCAAACTTCTCAAGGTCGAAGAAGAGCGCCGCTCACTGTGCAGCATGCTCGGCTTCGACACCGATCTCACCGGTCTCGCGAAGCTGGTTGCGTGGTGCGATCCCGCCGGCAGCCTGCACAAGCGCTATGAAGAGTGCGCGACTCGCGCGAAGAAATGCCGTGATCTGAACGACCGTAACGGGGTGTTGGTCGGCGCGCAAATCAAGCGAGTCGAAGGATTGCTAGGCGCGATGACGGGCTCCAGCGCGGAACCGCGCGGCTACGGCCCGAAAGGTTTATCGAATGCGTACTCCACGGCGGCCGGAAAGGTCATCTCCGCCGAAGCCTGATCTGACGGACTCTCTGCTTGTTTGTGAACGCGCCCGCTGGGCGCGTTTTTTTTGGGTCTGGCCCCATAGCATCGACACGCAATCATCTGACTCGCACGCGGCCTCCAACGAAGAAGGGGCCAGACCCCCATGTTCCACGTGGAGCACGAAAACAAGCTCTTTACCTAATATCCGCCGCTCGTGTGACACGCGTCGCGTCTCGATAGACGGCATCACACCTAACCACTGCACATAAGAGACGGGGTTCAAATAATTGCCGCGCACTCGCGAAGCCCGTCACATTTGGCGGCTCAATTCGGCCGGTTTGCCGCCGTAAACCCTCTCAGGGTGCTGATGCACAACATCAACACCAACGTCTCGCTGGCGGCAGCTCGCGGGTTCGTGCACCGACCGACGGTACTCCTCTCTCTCTCGCGTGCTCGTAGCTGCCGCCGGCCCCAAAAATGTAAGGGGTCGCTCGACGATGGAAACGATGAAGCTCCGTGCGATTCAGCAACCCGGCAATGCCGGCGAGCTGCTTGACCACTTCATCGTCGCCAAGGGGCAACTCCCGGGCGACGCCCACGAGCTCATCGACGAACGCCGGCTCACGCCGACGCTCGAGAAGCTCGCGCAGCGCGAGCTCGACGGTGGATGTGTGTGGCGCGCATGGACGGACGATCGCGCGATGTGGCTCTGGGCCTGCGAAGTGTCGCTGGTCCGTTCGCGCGAGCGAGGCCTGCCGGTCATGGAAGTCCGGAAGTACGACGAGTCCGGATCGATCGAAGAAAGCGGCTCCTGGGTGCGCGTGCGTCAGAACAATTGGCAGCGGTGTAACGAATGAACATGCGGAATGTCTTTGCGTCGATGGCGTTGATCACACTGGCGGCCTGCGGTGGCGGCGGCGGCTCGGGTTCGTCCGCGCCCGCGGCTTCGACTTCGCAGCCGGCTGCCGCGCCCGCGACGTCGAACAATTCACCGGCCGCCACGCCGTCATCGACCGCGACCGCGGATCTCGGCCTCGCCGACCGTCTCTATAAAGGTGATGCGCGCACGCCGAACGGCTTCGACGTCGAAGCACGCCCGTCGAACGTGTTCGGCACGCTGTCGACCCGCCACCTCAAGAACACCGACTTCGCGACGGGCCCGCAAGCCGCCGGCCCGACCTTCGAAGTCTGCACGAACGACATGGCCCAGGCGCTCGCCTGGTCGGAGACGCAGTCGACCTGGAACGGCATGTACTCCGATCTCGTGGAAGTGCGCGGTGATTCGCGCATGTTCGAAATCATCCGCGTCCCGCGTTTCGACGTGACCGCGATGCTGCGTCACCGCGTGTTCCGCTGCGACTACCTCGACCGCTCGGGTAGCGACCTGCGCGCCGACATCGGCAGTGCCGGCAGCTTCAATCAGCGACCGCTCAACGCGGACGAACTCGAGAAGCTCGGTGAGTATCTCTGGCAGTTCACGCTGTACAACAACTCGGATCACGTGGTCGCGAGCAGTTCGACGGCGACCGTCGGCGGCTCGCTCGTGCACACCATCCGCATGGCGCAGCTCGTGCGCGGCGCGGTCGGCACTTGCGACACCGTTCAGATCATGGACTGGTCGCACTCGATGAACACGACGAGCGGCGCGATCGTGCGCGAACACACGAACGTGCGTTCATTTCGGGCGCAGAGCGCGTCGGGTTCGACGTCGATCTGCAGTTAGCCTACTGCTCGCTGACGACGCTCGCCTCGAGATGCGAGCGCAGCTCGGCCGGTAGTTTGAGACGCGCGGCCAGCGCATCGAGATACGCGCGCTCGGCCGGGTGATCCGGATCCATCGCGAGACGCGACGCCAGATACACCTCCGCACCCTGCTCCGGCGTGGCCACCGCGGAACTGATCGCGTTGAGATCGACGGGCTGCTGCAGCAGGTCGAACACGAAAGCCTTCGACTCTGAATCCAGACCCAGCCGCTCGACTTCGGAAAACAGCCGTTGCTGCTCGCTGGCGTCAATGTGTCCGTCCGCCTTCGCGGCGCCGACCATCGCGCGAATCAAAACGAGCTGGAAAGAGCTGCCGTCAGCGGCCGGCAGCGCATGCGGCAACGCCTCGGCCGACACGGCCGCCAGCGCGGCGGGCGACACGGCGGTTGCCGACTTGTTCTGTTGATAGTTTTGATACGCCTTGAGCGCGAGCGCGCCGACGACGGCCGCGCCTCCGTACCCCAGCGCTCCACCCGTCATCTTGCGTACCTGCTTAGATCCCAGCAGCAAGCCGAGCAATCCGCCCGCGGCCGCGCCGCTCATGAAACCGCCGCTGCCGCTCATCTGGTCGAGACGATTTCGCGCGCCGCCGATGGCCTGGCCGCCGAGTACCTGGTCGAGAAGTTGCTTTGGATCGAACACGTCAGAGGTCCTTTGTCAGCCCGCGAAGATAGGCACGAAAAGGCTTGGAAAGTTCCGGGTGTGAGAGCGCGTACTCGACGTTCGCCTGCAAGTACCCCAACTTGTTGCCGCAGTCGAAGCGCTTGCCTTCGAACTTGTATGCGTACACCGCCTCGTCGTTCATGAGGCGCGCGATGCCGTCGGTCAGCTGGATCTCGCCGCCCGCGCCTTCGCCGATGCGCTCGAGGTGATCGAAGATCCGCGGCGTGAGCAGATAGCGGCCCACGACCGCGAGGTTCGACGGCGCTTTTTCAGGCTTCGGCTTCTCGACGATGCGGTCGACGCGCAGCAGGTCGCCCCGCTTGGCGCCGGTTTTCACGATGCCGTACTTGTCGGTCTGCGATTGCGGCACGGTCTGCACGGCGACGATGCTGCCGTTGTCGAAGCGATCGGCCATCTGCTTGAGGCAGGCGGTCTTCGCGTCGATGAGGTCGTCGGCCAGGTGCACGAAGAACGGCGCATCGCCGACTGCGGGACGCGCGCATAAAACGGCGTGACCCAAACCGAGCGGCGCGGGCTGACGGATGTAGATGCACGAGGCGTACGACGGCAGCACGCTGCGCAATGTGTTCAGCAGATCGCTCTTGCCCTGCTTGAGCAGCAGGCTTTCCAGCTCGCCATCGGTGTCGAAGTGGTCCTCGATCGCGCGCTTCGAAGAACCCGTGATGAAGATGAGCCGGCGCGCGCCGGCGGCCAGCGCCTCTTCCACCGCGTATTGGATGAGCGGCTTGTCGACGATCGGCAGCATCTCCTTCGGGCTGGCCTTTGTCGCCGGCAGAAAGCGTGTGCCACGTCCGGCAACGGGGAAAACCGCGACATCGATGGGATTCTTCTTTGATTTCAAGGGCTCGGCTCCGGCCTGTCGGGGCCGGAAACATAGCACGCCAATACGGGGCCGCAGAACGGCCCCCGGTCGCAACGGCGCAAGACCTTGCGCGACTTCACGCCGCGCGACCGTCAGGCCCTTCTTACGAGACTGGCTTGGCGGGTTTGGGCGCCGGGGCCGCCGCGGGAGCCGCGCCGGCAGGCTTGTCAGCACCCAATCGGATGTCCCCGCGGTTCTTGTCGATGAGCTTTTGCGAGATGCCATCCACCATCGCGAGCTGATCGACCGACTTGAACGGGCCGTTCTTGTCGCGGTACGCGACGATCGCCTTCGCCTTCGCGGGACCGACACCGTTCAGCGCTTTCGCCAGCGACGTCGCGTCCGCTGTGTTGACGTTGACCGGATCGGCGTGGACGAGGGGCGCGAGCAGCAGGAATGCCGCGAGCGTCGGGATCAGGTTTTTGAGTGTCATGTTGCCTCCTTGCGTTTGAATCCGGCGTCTTGCCGGCGCGAAGAAGACTAACAACATTACGGTCGTGGACCGCAGACGCAAATCGGGTCAACTCGCGCGATTATTCACACTTTGCAGGGAGTCATAACTGCGACAGCCTGGGCAGCGCCAATGCCAGGTCACGCTCGACACACCGCACTGATCGCAGCGAAAACGCGCGGGTTCGCCGGCGCCGGCTTCGTCATGCGGCGGCCGTTCGCGCAACCGCTGCGCGAGATCCGTCGCGCGCGGTCCCAGCGCGGCGTTTGCTTCTGCAATGAAGGCATCGTGAATCGCGCGCGACTTCGCGAGCGCCTGCGCGTAGAGGTCGGTTGCGTTTCCTGCGTCGCCGCAAGCTGAGGCGAGTCTCGCCGCGAGGATCGTCGCGCGCGCACTCGCGGGATCGTGCATCCGCGCCGCAGCGATCTGACTGCGGGCGCCCTCGATGTCGCCCGCCGCCAGCGCCGCTTCGCCGAGCTCGCAGCAATAGTGGGCGGCGACAGGAGCACGCTCGCACTGCTGCTCGGGCGGCAGCTCGCGCCAGATGTCGAGCGCGCCGCGCCAGTCGTGCTGTTGTTCGTGCACCCACGCCAGTTTTTCGAGCGCCGCCGCGCGGTACGTCGCCGATCCGAGCAGGCTACGCAGCTTTTCTTCGGCGCGATCCATCAACCCCGCGCTCATGTAGTCGAGGCCCAACGCGAGCGTGGCCTGCTCGCGGATTCCGGCCTCGCGGTGCGCGGCCAGTTCCGTGTGGATGGCGATCGCGCGGTCGACTTCGCCGCGACGGCGCATGAGGCTGCCGAGCGCGAACTGGATTTCCGCCTCGCGGGAATCTTTCGCGAGACGCGAGAACACTTCCGTCGCGCGGTCGAAGCGGTCGTTGACGAGGTGATCGAGGCCGGTGAAGTAGTCGACGTTGCTGCGTACGCGACGTGCACGCGCCGTGCGCCGGCCCAGCGCGAACGCGGCGGCGCCGACGACGAGGAAACAGAGCAGGAGGACTTCAGGGCCGATGCCGCGCAATCGCATGGTTTGAAATTATCACGGCCAACGATCTAATTCTCACGGACGCCGCCGCTTCGGCGGCGATACGAGTGGGGCGCGAGCCCCTGGGAATATCTGTCCCCTTTATCTTAGCTCCGCAGGGCGCTCCGGGCGCGCTGCCAGTCTTTCCAGAAGTTCGGGTACGTCTTTGCGACGCAGCCCGGATCCAGGATTCGAAGGCCCGGAACGCGCGAGCCGAGTACGCCAAACGACATCGCGATCCGGTGATCGTGATAAGTCTCGATTTCCACGACTCCCGGTCGCGCCCCTATCGCCAGCGGATCGATGACCATGTAGTCGGGCCCCTCTTCCACCGTCACACCGAGCTTGCGCAATTCGCGCGTCGGCGCGGCGATACGGTCGCACTCCTTCACGCGCAGTGTCGCGAGGCCGGTGATCCGCGTGGCCGTGTTCAGGAAAGGCGCGATCATCATCAGCGTGGGCGCCACGTCCGGCATGCTCGTCATGTCGATCGGCCCACCGAAACTCGCGGCGAGCTCGCGCGGACCTTCGATGAGCGTCGAGTGCGGACGACGTTCGACTCTCGCACCGAGCCGCTCGCACAACTCGAAGAAACCGTAGTCCCCCTGCCGCGTGGCCGCGCCGAGATTCGAAAGCGTGATGCGCGCGCCGTGCAGGATCGCCAGCGCCGCGAAGTACGACGCGGCGGAGGCGTCGCCTTCGACCGCGATGTCGCAGGCCGTGTAATTCTGCTGGGGGATCACGAACCGCCGGTAGTCGTGGTTGTCGACGCGCACCTGGAACTTCGCCATCTCGTCGAGCGTGAGATCGACATAAGGCTTGCTGGTGAGCTCGCCGTCCACTTCGATCGTCAGCCCGCCTTCGATCAGTGGCGCGACGATCAGCAGGCTGGTGAGATACTGGCTGGAAATGGAGCCGGGCACGCGCGCGGGACCGCGCAGTTTTCGCGTGCCGTTGACCGTCGTCGGCAGGTAGCCGTCATTCGTCGAGGCGAGTTTCGCGCCGAGACTCGTCAGCGCATCGACGAGATCCTTGTTGGGACGCTTCTGCATCGAGATGTGACCGTCGATGACGGTGACGTCCGGGCGCAGCGCGGCGATCGCCAGCATCAGGCGCGCGGTAACGGCGCTCTGACCGACGTCCAGCTCGACCCGGCCAGATTCGAACGAACCGCCGTGGCCGCGAATCGTCACGCGGTCTTCGAAGGAGTCGTCCACTGCGAGCCCCAAGCGGCGCAGGCAATCCTTCATGCGCCAGTAGTCGTCGGCTTCGCCGGGATATCGCACCGTGCTCGTGCCATCCGCGAGAGCGGCGATGGCGCAATCGCGCAGCGTCAGGCTCTTGCTGCCCGGCAGCGGTGTTTCGAACTGGAGAGAACCGCCCGGCCACGGCTCGAGATCGAGCGTGGCGGGGTAGTTAGAAGAAGGAGAACTCAATCCCGGATGGGTCGATCCGCGCCGTCGTTCACACGCTCGCGCAGATCCTTGCCCGGCTTGAAGTGCGGGACGTACTTGCCGGACAGCGCCACTGCTTCTCCGGTCTTGGGATTGCGGCCCTGCCGAGGCGGACGGAAGTGCAGCGAGAACGAGCCGAAGCCACGTATCTCGATGCGATCTCCCGCCGACAAGGCATCGCTCATGATCTCGAGGATCTGCTTGAGCGCGAGC
>JAYTOK010000152.1:0-38773 GCA_043747835.1 Pseudomonadota bacterium
TAAGGGTGAAACGGTGCGGTAAGAGCGCACCGCGCCGGTGGCAACATTCGGCGGCACGGCAAACCCCACCTGGAGCAAGGCCAAATAGGGAAGTCGCCACGCAAGTGGCAGCGGGTGTCCCCCTGCGCTTCCGGGTAGGCCGCTTGAGGTCGCCGGTGACGGCGATTCTAGAGGAATGATCGTCCTCGACAGAACCCGGCTTACAGGCCGACTCCTTTTCTTCTTCCCCCTCGAGCGGAGGGCGGAATTTAGTTAGTCTCTCCCGGTCCGCCGCGCACGCGGCGGGCTAGCTAACAACAACAGGGAGGCAGTCATTGGGAATCTCGCCATGCGCGGCGCGATCGTGCTGCTGGCGCTCGCGTCCACCGGATGCGCGACCATCGTCGCGCGGGGCACGCAGAAGGTTGAAGTGAACAGCGCGCCGCCCGGGGCCGCGGCGACGATCACGAATCGCGCCGGCGACGTCGCCCACTCGGGTACGACGCCGCTCGCTGCGAAGCTGCGGAAAGGCGCGGGATACTTCAGGAATAGAGAATTACGCCGTGCGCTTCACGAAGGACGGCTACGAGCCGCGCGAACTCACGCTCTCGGGAACCATGAGCGGCTGGTACATCGGCAACATCTTGTTTGGCGGGTTGATAGGCATGCTCGTCGTCGATCCGCAGACCGGCGCGATGTATCGACTCGAGCCGAAGTCGCTCGAGGTAACGCTGACGCCGCTCAAGGGGTTCGTGCCGGTCGAGGCGAGTGGGTTGCGCATCGTCTCGCTGACCGATCTGCCGGCCGATCTGGTGGAGCAATCATGGCTGATTGTTCTGCACTGATCCATTATTGATTCAATCATGCCGGCGAGGCGTTCTGCCTCCCCGGCATGGGGTACACCCAGCCCGATCCCATCTGACCCACTGTATGAGGTTGCGCCGACAAGCTACTGATCGGTAAGCGCGACACGTGTCCGCTCAAGTCATCCGGAGGGCAATTTCCGTCGTAAGTCGCTGTCGGCACGAGGAAATTTTGTGACTTATTTCTTGACCGCGCCTGGCGCCGTTCCTATAGTGGCGGCAAGTGGGAAAAAGTGGGGAGAAATGGGCTCGATGAGCTCGTCCATCCATGTTTCGCGGTGCAGCAAAAGTGACCCTGGATGCCAAGGGCCGGATGGTTCTTCCCACCCGGTATCGCGACGTTGCGCTCGAACGGAGCGAAGGGAAGCTCGTGGCGACCGTCGACCGCGATCAGTGCCTGCTGCTCTATCCCCTGCCCGACTGGGAACAGATCGAACGGAAGCTCATGAGCCTGCCGTCGCTGCACGCACAAGCGCGCCGACTGCAGCGCCTGATGGTGGGTCACGCCACCGAGCTGGATCTCGATGGGCACGGACGCCTGCTGCTGCCGACGGAATTGCGCGAGTTCGCGCAGCTCGACCGGCACGGAATGCTGATCGGCCAGGGCAATCGCTGCGAATTGTGGGACGAGGGGCGCTGGAACGAGCGCCGGACGTTGTGGTTGTCGAACGAAGCGGCGGAGACCGGCCTTGCGGCCGAGCTCGAGTCGCTGACGCTCTAGCCTTGGCGCGGCCGGAGCACGAATTGGTAGTTAGATGATTTTTCCGGGGCGAAAGATCATGGGGTGGGGCGGCGGTCGCAAGGCGACGACGCCCATGGCAATGGTGCTTAAGACAAACGGGGGCGGACTGACAGCCGCTTGAAGGAGTGAGTGTTTTGGACGCGCACAAACCGGTGCTTGCCCGGGAAGCGTTCGAAGCCCTCGCCGTGCAGGCGGACGGTCTATACATAGATGCGACGTTCGGGCGCGGCGGTCACACGGCACTCATCCTCGGGGCACTCGGCCCCGAAGGGCGCGTGCTCGCGTTCGACCGCGACCCGGCGGCCATCGAGGCCGGCCACCGCCGTTTTCCCGACGAAGTGCGGCTTACGCTCGTCGGCGCGCCATTTGCCGATATCGCCGCGCGCGTGTCGCAGCTCTCAAAAGAGCGGGCCGTGCGCGGCATCTTGTTCGATCTCGGCGTTTCATCGCCGCAGCTCGATGACCCCGCACGCGGTTTCAGCTTCCGGTCGGACGGCCCGCTCGACATGCGCATGGATCCGCAGAGCGGCGAACCGGTTTCCGCATGGCTCTCGAGAGCGGGCGAGCCTGAGATTCGCGAGGTGATCGCGACTCTAGGGGAAGAACGCTTCGCGCGGCGCATCGCCGGGCAGATCGTGGAGCAGCGCGCGAAGTCGCCTCTCACCACGACACTGCAGCTGGCGGATCTCGTGTCACGCGCCGTGCGCCTGCGCGAGCCGGGCAGGCATCCCGCGACGCGCACGTTCCAGGCGTTGCGCATGCACATCAATGACGAACTCGGTCAGTTGCGCAGCGCGCTAGCGCAGGCGCTCGAGCTACTCGAGGTCGGTGGGCGTCTCGCGGTCATCAGCTTCCACTCGCTCGAAGACCGCATCGCCAAGCAGTTCATCCAGTCGCATTCGACCGTGGACCCCATCTTCGCGGGCTTGCCGGTGATCCCCGACGCGATGCAGCCACGGCTCGCGCGCATCGGCTCGAAGGTGCGTCCCACCGACGCGGAAGTCGCCGCGAATCCGCGCTCGCGTTCGAGCGTGCTGCGCATCGCGCGCAAGGTGCGTTGATGCCGTCGCCCTCCAACAAGTTGTTGTTGCTGGCGATCCCGATCCTGTGGGCGGCCACGCTCGCCTCGGCGGCCGGTGCTATCTACTCGAAGCACCGCGCGCGCGAGTTGTTCGTCGAGCTCGAACGTCTCAATTCCAGGCGCGACAACCTCGAGATCGAGTGGGGCCAGTTGCAGCTCGAGCAGAGCGCGTGGTCCACCCACGCATTCGTGGAGAACGTGGCCGGCACGAAGCTCAAGATGGCGATGCCGCCGCCGAAGGACATCGAGCTGGTGTCGCCGTGAAGGCCGGCTCCATGAAGATATGGCCGGGAAAACGCAAGGAAGCTCGCGGCCGCGGAGATGGCGCCGCGGCAGGTCGTGAAGATCCGCAGAGCTTCCGTTGGCGCGCGAACTTCGTGCTCGCGCTGCTCGTCTGCTGTTCGCTCGGGCTCGTGTGGCGCGCCGTCGAGCTGCAGCTGCGCGATCACAAATTCCTCGCGGGGCAAGGCGATGCGCGATTCTCGCGCGTCGCGGAAATCACCGCGGTGCGCGGCACGGTCACGGACCGATACGGCGAGCCGCTCGCCGTATCGACGCCCGTCGATTCGGTGTGGGTGAATCCCAAGGAGCTCGCGCTAGCGAGCGATCAGATCCCGCGACTCGCGAAGGCGCTGAAGCGCGACAAGACGGAACTCGCGCGCCGACTGACTTCGAATCTGGAGCGCGAATTCCTCTATCTCGCGCGGCACATGCAGCCCGCCGAGGCGCAAAAAATTCGCGCGCTCGAGATTCCGGGCGTCTATCTGATGCGCGAATACCGGCGCTACTACCCGGCGGGTGAAGTCGCGGGCCATATCCTGGGCTTCACGAGCATCGACGACGAAGGTCAGGAAGGACTCGAGCTCGCGTTCGATCACTGGCTCGCGGGCGAGGACGGCGCGAAGCGCGTGATCCAGGATCGCTACGGCAAGATTGTGCAGAACGTCGAAGAGATCCGCGCGATGCGGCCGGGCCGCAATCTCGTGCTGTCGATCGACCTGCGCATCCAGTACCTCGCGTACCGCGAACTGAAGGCCGCGATCCGCGATCAGCGCGCGAAGTCGGGATCCGTGATCGTGCTCGACGTCGCGACGGGCGAAGTCCTCGCGATGGTGAATCAGCCCGCCTACAACCCTAACGATCGAGATCAGATAAAGGCGAAGCAATACCGCAACCGCGCGGTTACCGACATCGTCGAGCCCGGTTCTTCGATCAAGCCGTTCGTCGTCGCCGCGGGCCTCGCTTCCGGCAAGTTCGACGACCACTCGATCATCGACACCAACCCGGGCTACATCAAGATCGGCGCCAAACTACTCGAGGACCGCCAGAATCTGGGCGCGGTGGGTCTCGCGACCATCCTCGCGAAGAGCTCGAACGTCGGCATGACGAAGGTTGCGCTCGCGCTCGAACCCGCGCAGATGTATGGCACGCTGAACGCGCTCGGCTTCGGCCAGGTGACCACGAGTGGCTACCCGGGCGAATCGGCAGGCCTGCTGCCTCACTACTCGCACTGGCGCCCCGTCGGCATCTCGTCGATGTCGCGTGGCTACGGTCTCTCGGTGACGCCGCTGCAGCTCGCGCATGCGTACGCCACCGTTGCCTCGCTCGGCGTCACGCGTCCCATCTCCTTCCTGCGCGTCGAGTCGCCGCCCGCGGGCACGCGCGCGCTCGATGCCAACGTCTCGCGCACGCTGATCCACATGCTCGAAGCCGTGGTCGCGCCGGAAGGTGGCGGCAAACAGGCTTCGATTCCGGGTTACACGGTCGCGGGCAAGACTGGCACCGCGTGGAAAGCGACCGCCGGCGGCTACGCAACGGATCGCTATCTGGCCGTCTTCGGCGGTATCTCGCCGGCGAGCGCGCCGCGTCTCGCGGCCGTGGTCGTCATCGACGAACCCGGCGCCGGCAAGTACTACGGCGGTGAAGTTGCGGCGCCGGTTTTCTCCGGAGTCGTGGGCGGAGCCTTGCGTCTGCTCGCGGTTCCGCCGGATGCGCCGGTTGCGGACGAGACCCCCGTGCAGCGACAGGTGGCGTTGCGATGAACGCGCCTGCATCCCAAAGCCTCGCGAAACTGCTGGCCGGCTTCGCGGAACTGCCGCGCGACGTCGACGTGAGCGATCTCACGCAGGACGGACGCAGCGCGCGTCCGGGCTGCGCTTTTCTCGCCGTGCGTGGCACGAACGAACATGGCTTGGAGCATGCGCCGCAGGCCGTCGCGAATGGCGCGCGGGCGGTACTTTGGGAGCCGGCGCCCAGCGCCGCCGTACCGGACCTGCCCTCCGAAATTCTCGTCGCGCCGGTAGAGCACCTGCGCGAGCACGCAAGCGCGATTGCCGGTCGCTTCTTCGGTGAGCCGTCGGCGCAGCTCTCGGTCGCGGGCGTCACCGGCACGAACGGCAAGACCACCTGCACCTATCTACTCGCGCAAGCGCTCGAGCGCGTCGGCCGATCCGCCGCCTACATGGGTACCATCGGCACGGGCCGGCCGGACTCGCTGGTCGCGAGCTCTCTCACGACAGGCGATGCGATCACCGTGCAGCGCACGCTCGCGCGGCTCAAGAGCGAAGGCGCCGACGGCGTCGCGATGGAGGTGTCGTCGCACGCGCTCGACCAGTTCCGCGTCGGTGCCGTGAACTTCCGCACCGCCGCCTTCACCAACCTGACGCGCGACCATCTCGACTACCACGGCACGATGGATGCTTACGGTGCCGCGAAGGCGCGGCTCTTCTCGCGCCCCGAACTCGTCTCGCGCGTCATCAACGTCGACGACGCGTTCGGACGGCAGCTCGCGCTGGATCCGCGCGGCCGCGGACGCCTCGTCGTCACGACGCGCACGCATCATTCTCACCTGCGCGCGGCCGCAGGCTTCGTGCGCGCGATGCACGTCAATCTTTCGACGAGCGGAATCGAACTCGAGTTCGACTCGAGCTGGGGAACGGGTGCATTGACCTGCCCGCTCGTCGGCGATTTCAACGTCGAGAACCTGCTCACCGTCATCGCCGTGCTGCTCGACTGGGAAGTCGATCTCGAGAACACGATCCGCGCACTGAACGGCGTGCACGCCGCGCCGGGACGCATGGAAACTTTCGGCGGCGCGGACGAGCCGCTCGCCGTCGTCGACTACGCGCACACACCGGACGCGCTGCGCAAGGCGCTGCAGGCCGCGCGCGCGCATTGCGCCGGGCGCCTCTCGCTGGTGTTCGGCTGCGGGGGCGATCGAGATGCCGGCAAGCGTCCGCTCATGGGCGAGATCGCGGCCGAGCTCGCCGACGACATCGTGATCACCGACGACAACCCGCGCACCGAGTCGCCGCTGGCGATCGCGCAGGGTATTGCCGCGGGAATTCCGGCGGGCAAGCCGTTCCGCATCGAACACGATCGGGGCCGCGCGATCCGCGAGGCATTGCTCGATGCGGCGCCCGGCGACGTGGTGATAGTCGCGGGCAAGGGGCACGAGGACTACCAGATCGTGGGCCTCGAGCGACGCGCGTTCAGCGACCAGCGCACCGTCGTGGCCGGCCTCGCCGCACGACCGGGCGCACCTCCCGGGAGCCGTGCATGAATCGCTCCCTGAGTGCATTCGCCCGGAGTTGCGGCGGCGAGCTCATTGGCGCCGACCGCCAGTACACCGGCGTTTCCACCGACACGCGCACGCTTGCGGCGGGCGAGCTCTTCGTCGCGCTGCGCGGGCCGCGCTTCAACGCGAACGATTTCGTCAACGCGGCGGAGAAGGCCGGCGCTGCCGGTGCCGTCGTCGACACGCGAGTCGACAGGCCGCTGCCGCAGATCCTCGTGAAGGACACGCAGAACGCGCTGACCGCCGCGTCCACGGCGTGGCGCAACCAGTTCCAGTTTCCGCTCGTCGGTGTCGCGGGCAGCAACGGCAAGACGACGGTCAAGGAAATGATCGCCGCCATTCTCGAGCGCGCAGGTCCGACGCTCGCGACGCGCGGCAACTTCAACAACCACATCGGCGTTCCGCTCACGCTGTTCCGCCTCGATTCTGCGCACAAGCACGCGGTCGTTGAGATCGGTGCGAATCGCGCCGGCGAAGTCGCCGAACTCGTGAAAATCGCGCGGCCGACGGTGGGTTTGATCACGAATGCGGGCGCGGAGCACCTCGAAGGATTCGGCAGCCTCGAAGGCGTCGCGCGCGCGGAAGGCGAGATGGTCGCGGGACTCGATCCGACGGCGATCGCCGTCATCAATGCCGACGACGAGTTCGCGGACCTGTGGCATGGCATGACCCGCGCGCGTGTCGTCACATTCGGCGTGGCCAAGCCCGCGAATTTTTCCGCGCACGGGATCGCGACCACTCTCTCGACGGCCACGGCGGACGGCTTCGTCACGCGCTTCGAGATGCACACGCCGCGCGGCACGATGCAAGTCGAGCTCGCGCTTGCCGGCAAGCACAACGTGGTGAACGCGCTGTGCGCGGCCGCCGCGGCCACCGCGGCCGGCGCCTCGCTCGAGGACGTGCGCATCGGGCTTGCCACAATGCGCCCGGTTCCTGGCCGATTGCAGTTCAAAACCGCGCCCAGCGGTGCCTGGATCGTGGACGACTCTTACAACGCGAACCCGAGTTCCATGAAGGCCGGCATCGAAGTGCTCGAGAGCATCGACGCACGCCGCTGGTTCGTCATGGGCGACATGGGCGAGCTCGGCGACTTCGCCGATGCGAGTCACCAGGAGATCGGCCGCTTCGCGCGCGAGCATCGCGTCGACCGCCTGTTCGCCACGGGCAGATTGTCGGCGCAGGCGGTGGAGGCTTTTGGCACGGGCGCGGAATGGTTCGCCGACACCGAAGCGCTCGCGCGCGCGGTGAACGCGGAGCTCACGCGCGAGGTGTGCGTGCTCGTGAAGGGCTCGCGCTCGAACCGGCTCGAGCGCGTGGTCGACGCGTTGACCGGCCAAACGAACGATTCGAACCCAGGGATCCACTGACCGATGCTCTTCTGGCTCGCCAAGCTGCTGACGCCTCACTATTCGGGATTCAACGTCTTCTCGTATCTGACCGTGCGCGCGATCTTCGCGGTGATCACGGGTCTCGCGCTCGGACTGCTGCTCGGCCCGTGGATGATCGAAAAGCTCAGGTTCGGCAAGGTCGGCCAGGTCGTGCGCGACGACGGCCCCAAATCGCATTTCTCGAAAGCCGGCACGCCGACGATGGGCGGCATGCTCATCCTCATCGCGATCTTCGCGAGCACGCTGCTGTGGGCCGATCTGTCGAACCGTTTCGTGTGGGTCGTGCTCGGCGTCACGTTCACGTTCGGCGCCGTCGGCTTCTGGGACGACTACCTCAAGCTCGCGAAGAAGAATCCCAAGGGTCTGATCGCGCGCTACAAATATTCCTGGCAGTCGCTGTTCGGTCTCGCGGCGGCGATCTTCCTCTGGTACACGGCGAAGACTCCCGCCGAGACCACTCTCTATCTGCCGTTCTTCAAGAACTTCGCGCTGCCGCTCGGCGCGGTGTCGTTCGTCCTTCTCTCGTACCTCATGATCGTCGGCATGAGCAACGCGGTGAACCTCACCGACGGGCTCGACGGTCTCGCCATCATGCCGTCCGTGATGGTCGGCGGCGCGCTCGGTGTGTTCGCGTACGCGAGCGGCAACGCCAACTTCGTGCAGTACCTCGCGATCCCGGCGGTTCCGGGCGCCGGCGAGCTCATCATCTTCTGCGCCGCGCTCGTCGGCTCCGGCCTGGGCTTCCTGTGGTTCAACACGTATCCCGCACAGGTCTTCATGGGCGACATCGGCGCACTCGCGCTCGGCGCCGCGCTCGGCACGATCGCCGTGATCGTGCGCCAGGAGCTCGTGGTTCTCATCATGGGCGGCATCTTCGTCATCGAGACGGCCTCGGTGATCCTCCAGGTGATCTCGTTCAAGACGACCGGCAAGCGCATTTTCCGCATGGCGCCTATCCACCATCACTTCGAACTCAAGGGCTGGGCCGAGCCGAAGGTGATCGTGCGCTTCTGGATCATCACCTTCATCCTCGTGCTGACAGGGCTCGCGACCCTGAAACTCCGATGAGCGCTTCCGCACAGCCGGGCAATGCGGCCAAGAATGCGGTGATCGTGGGCATGGGCCGCACGGGCCTGTCAGTCGCGCGTCACCTGCAGCGCAGCGGCTTCCGCATCGCGATGACCGACTCGCGCGAGTCGCCACCGGAGCTGGAGAGCGTGAAGGCGCTCGGCCCCGCGGTGGAAACACGCACGGGCGGTTTCGACGCGAGGCTTCTGGAAAAAGCCGACATCGTCGTCACGTCTCCCGGAGTGCCGCTCGACGACCCGTTCTTCACGCAGGCGCGGGCCCGCGGCCTCGACATCGTGGGCGACATCGAGCTGTTCGCGCGCGCGGCGGACGCACCCGTGGTCGGCATCACGGGCACCAACGGCAAGAGCACCGTGACGACATTGCTAGGCCGCATGGCGGAGCGCGCCGGCGTGCGCGTGCGCGTCGGCGGCAATCTCGGTCAGCCCGCGCTCGACCTGCTCGACCGCGGCCCGTGCGATCTGTACGTGCTCGAGCTCTCCTCGTTCCAGCTCGACACGACACATTCGCTGAAGCTCAAGGCCGCCGTCGTGCTGAACGTCACCGCGGATCACCTGGATCGCTACGCCACGTTCGATCACTACGCGGCCTCGAAGGCGCGGATCTACGCGAATGCCGATACCGCGGTCGTGAATGCCGACGAGCCCGACGTCGTGAAGATGCCGCGCGCGGGCACGCGCCTCATTTCGTTCGGCCTCGCGGACCCGCGGGCGGATTTCGCACTCGTCACGCGTGAAAAGGAAACCTGGCTCGCGCGCCGTGGCGATGCGCTGTTGCCGCTTTCGAGCCTGCGGCTGTCGGGCCGTCACAACGCGGCGAACGCACTCGCGACGCTCGCGCTCGGCGATGCCTTGCGGTTGCCCATCGCGCCGATGATCGAGGAGCTGCGTGAATTCTCCGGGCTGCCGCATCGCACGCAGTGGATAGCCGACATCAAGGGCGTGCGCTACATCAACGACTCGAAGGGCACGAACGTCGGCGCGACGCTCGCCGCCGTGGGCGGACTCGCGGGTCCGCTCGTGCTCATCGCGGGCGGCGATGGCAAGGGCCAGGATTTCACGCCGCTCGCGCAGGCGTTTCGCGGCAAGGTGCGGACCGCGATTCTGCTGGGCCGCGACGCCGGTCTCATCGAAACCGCGCTCGCCGGCATCTGTCACATCGCGCGCGTCACTACGATGGACGAGGCGGTGCGCACGGCCGCGCGCTTCGCCCAACCCGGCGACAGCGTGCTGCTCTCGCCCGCGTGCTCGAGCCTCGACATGTTTCGTGACTACGCACAGCGCGGCAACGCGTTCGCCGCCGCGGTGCAGGAGTTGACGAGCCTGCCGTCCGACGAGCGGGAGAGAAAATGAATCCCCGCCGCACGCTGCACATCGACCTCATCGCGCTGTCGCTGATCCTGGCGATCGTGCTGCTCGGCCTCGTCATGGTCACGTCGGCCTCCATTTCCATCGCGAGCAAGGAATCGGGCGAAGCGTTCTCGTATCTCGAGCGCCAGCTCGTGCTCTGTTTGCTGGGCTTCGCACTCGCGGCGGTCGTGTTCTGCATCCGCACGGAGCATCTCGAGAAGTTGGCGTGGCCGCTGCTCATCGTGGCCGTCGCGCTGCTGTTCGTCGTTCTCGTTCCGGGCCTCGGTCACGTCGTGAACGGCAGCCGTCGCTGGATCCGGTTGCTAGGTTTCAACTTCCAGGCCTCCGAGCTCGCGCGCGTGCTCGTCCTCATCTTCATCGCGAGTTACGCGGTGCGTCGACAGGACGAACTGCGAACCACGGCGATGGGCCTCATCAAGCCCGTCGGCCTGCTCGTGTTCGTGGCGCTGCTGCTGCTCGCCGAGCCGGACTTCGGCGCGGCGTCGGTTCTGTTCATCACCGGTTTCGGCATCCTGTTCGTCGCGGGCGCGCGGCTGCGTTACGTGATCCTCGCGGCAGGCGCGGGTGCGGGCGCGATGGCGCTGCTGGTCATGCTGGTGCCGTACCGCATGGCTCGCGTGACGTCGTTCCTCGATCCCTGGGCCGACCCGTACAACAGCGGCTTCCAGCTCACGCAGTCGCTGATCGCCATCGGTCGCGGCGAATGGTTCGGTGTCGGTCTCGGCGAGAGCGTGCAGAAGCTGTTCTATCTACCCGAGGCGCACACCGACTTCCTGTTCGCCGTGCTCGCCGAGGAGCTCGGGCTGGTAGGCGTCGCCGTCACGCTGTTCCTGTTCATCGCGCTCGTGTGGCGCAGCTTCTGGATCGCGCAGCTCGCCGCGCGCGCGAATCTCAAGTTCCAGGCCTATCTCGCCGCGGGCTTCGGCATCTGGCTCGGCTGCCAGGCATTGATCAACATCGGCGTGAACATGGGCGTGCTGCCGACGAAAGGTCTGACGCTGCCGCTCATGAGCTACGGCCGCTCGAGCATGATCGTCACGCTCGCGTGGGTCGGTCTGCTGCTGCGCGTCTATCACGAGGCGATGCAGAACACGCGCGGCATGGCGACCACGCGCTCTTCCGAATCGGACGGCGGCGCCGGCAAGTCGCGCCCGATGCGCACGGCCGGAGCGGAAGCATGAGCCGGCGTCCCATCCTCATCATGGCCGGCGGCACGGGCGGACACGTCTTCCCGGCACTCGCGCTGGCGCGCCTGCTGCGCGCGGCTTCGCACGAAGTCGTCTGGTTAGGCACGCAGCGCGGTCTCGAAGCACGCGTCGTGCCGGCCGAAAACATTCCGATCGAATGGCTGTCCATGAGCGGTTTGCGGGGCAAGGGTTTCGTGACGCTGCTCGCCGCGCCGTTCAAGCTCGCGCACTCGATCTGGCAGGCGCTCTCAGTCATGCGCCGACGCGACCCGGGTCTCGTCGTCGGCTTCGGCGGCTTCGTGACGGGGCCGGGCGGTATCGCCGCGTGGCTCACACGCCGGCCGCTCGTCATCCATGAACAGAACGCGATCGCGGGTTACTCCAACCGCATGCTCGCGCGTTTCTCGCGGCGCGTGCTCGCCGCGTTTCCGAAGGCATTCCCGCCCGGCGTCGACGCGCAGGTCGTCGGCAATCCGGTGCGCGCCGAGATCGCGCTGCAGCCCTCGCCCGCGGAACGGTTCGCGCGCCGCGCAGGCGCGCTGCGCCTGCTCGTCGTCGGCGGTAGTTTGGGCGCCGCGCGCCTGAATACCGTCGTGCCGTTCGCCGTGAAGGCCAGCGGACTCGACCTCCACGTCCGCCACCAGGCGGGCGAGCGCGGCATCGACGCTGCCCGCGCTGCGTACGCGCAGGCGGGAGTGACCGGCGACGTCACGCCGTTCATCGATGACATGGCCGCCGCTTACGCGGATGCGGATCTCGTGATCTGCCGCGCTGGCGCGCTCACGATCTCCGAACTCGCCGCGGTCGGCGTCGGCTCCGTGCTCGTGCCTTTCCCCGCGGCGGTCGACGATCACCAGACTTTCAACGCGCAGTTCCTCGTGCGCGAAGGCGCGGCCGTGCTCATCGCGGACCGCGATCTCACGCCCGAACGGTTGACCGCGACGCTGAAGGAGCTGTGCGCCGGACGCGGCAAGCTGCTCGCGATGGCGGAGCGCGCGCGCCTCGTCGCGCGCCCGAAGGCGGCCGAAGATCTCGCCGCCATTTGTCTCAAAGAGCTGGGCCTCGAACAGAGGGAGGCCGCATGAGCGATCGCATGCGCCGCATCCACCGCATCCACTTCGTCGGCATCGGCGGCAGCGGCATGAGCGGCATCGCGGAAGTGCTCGTGAACCTGGGCTACGAAGTGCAGGGCAGCGATCTCAAGCCGAACCCGGTGACGCAACGACTCGAAAAACTCGGTGCGCACGTGATGATCGGACACACGGCCGCGAACGTCGGCAACGCCGACGTCGTCGTGACCTCCACCGCGGTGTCCGCCGAAAATCCCGAAGTCGCGGCCGCGCTGTCGCGCCGCATTCCCGTCGTGCGCCGCGCCGAGATGCTCGGCGAACTCATGCGCTTCCGCTACGCGATCGCGGTTGCCGGCACGCATGGAAAGACGACGACGACGAGTCTCGCGTCCTCGATCCTCGCCGAGGGCGGTGAAGATCCGACGTTCGTGATCGGCGGCCTGCTCAAGAGCGCGGGGACGAATGCGCGCCTCGGCGCGGGCAAGTACCTCGTCGCCGAAGCGGACGAGAGCGACGCGTCGTTCCTGCACCTGAACCCGATGATCGCGATCGTCACGAACATCGACAACGATCATCTCGGCACGCATGACGGCGACTTCGAGCGCCTCAAGCAGAGCTTCGTCGAGTTCCTGCACAACCTGCCGTTCTACGGACTCGCGGTGCTCTGCGTCGACGACGCGCACATCCGGAGCATTCTCACGAAAGTGAATCGGCCCGTCGTGGGCTACGGTTTCAGCGAAGGCGCGGACCTGCGCGCCGAGAACGTGCGGCGCGACGGGCTGCGCACGCACTTCGACGTAACGCGTGCGGCAGATGGGCTGAAGCTTCCCGTGACGGTGAACCTGCCGGGCATGCACAACGTGCTGAACTCGCTCGCGGCGATTGCCGTCGCGCTCGAGATCGGCATCCCGCACGAGGCGATCCAGAAAGCGCTCGCGAATTTCCAGGGCATCGATCGCCGCCTCACGCATGTCGCCGACCTCAAACTATTCGGTGCCGGCAGCGGCGAGGCTGTTTCCATCGTCGACGACTACGGGCATCACCCGACCGAGATCGCCGCGACGCTCGACGCGATCCGCCAGGGATACGCGGGCCGGCGCGTAGTGCTCGCATTCCAGCCGCACCGCTATACGCGTACGCGCGACCTGCTCGATGACTTCGCCGCCGTGCTCGAAGCCGGCGACGTGCTGCTCGTGACCGAGGTTTATGCCGCCGGCGAGACGCCGATCCCGGCCGCCGACGGCCGCGCGATTTGCCGCACGATCCGCGCGCGCGGCAAGGTCGAGCCCGTGTTCGTCGAGAAGGTGGAGACGCTCGACGAGGCGCTGCGCGCCGTGCTCAAGCCGGGTGACGTCGTGTTGACCTGCGGCGCCGGCAGCATCAGCGCCGTTTCGCACGCGCTGCCCGGGAAGTTAGGGGCCATCGTGGCCCGGAGGCAGGCGTGACGTGCCGCCATTCGCGCTCAAACATTTCGAGGACGCCATCCTGGAGACGGGAGTCGTGAGCGCGCCGCCCGCCATCGTCATCGCGCAGGCCTTCGACTCGCGCGTGAAACGCGACGAGCCGATGTCGCGGCACACGTCGTGGCACGTCGGCGGTCCGGCGGACGTGTTCTTCACGCCACGCGATCGTGCCGACCTGCTCGCTTTCCTCGAAGTGCTGCCGACCGGCACTCCGGTCTTCTGGCTGGGTCTCGGCAGTAATCTGCTCGTCCGCGACGGTGGCATCCGCGGCGTCGTCATCGATACGACCGGACTCGACCAGATCGAGAGCATCGACCCGACCACGCTCTACGTCGACGCGGGCGTGCCCTGTGCGCGAATCGCGCGTCGCTGCATCGCGCTGGAACTCGGCCCCGCGGAATTCTTCGCCGGCATTCCGGGCACGCTGGGCGGCGCGCTCGTGATGAACGCGGGCGCGTTCGGCGGCGAGACCTGGCCGCGCGTGCGCGCGGTCGATGTCTGCGATGCGCGCGGCCGCGAGCGCCGCCGCGAGGCGCGCGAGTATTCCTGGTCTTACCGCCGGCTCGTGCCGCCCGTGCCGCGCGAATTCTTCCTGGGCGCCGTTCTCGCATTCGAGCCGCGTCCCGGCCTCACCGACGAGGCGATGCGCGATCTCATCGCGCGCCGCAAGGAAACGCAGCCCATCGGCGAATGGAGTTGCGGTTCGACTTTCACCAACCCGAAGGGCGATCACGCCGCGCGGCTCATCGAGGCCGCGGGCCTCAAGGGACACCGCATCGGAGACATCATGGTTTCGACCAAGCACGCCAATTTCCTCGTGAACGTCGGCACGGCTACTGCCGCCGATGTCGAGGCGTTGGTCGCGCACATCCAGAATGAAGTCGCGACGCGCTTCAACGTGAAGCTGACACCGGAATTCCACATCGCCGGGGAGACGCGCTGATGCGCCTGCGTCACGACCCGCGAATCGTCAAACGCGTCACCGATGCGGCGGAGTTCGGCCGCGTCGCCGTCTTGTTCGGCGGCACGTCGAGCGAGCGCGAGATCTCGATCAAGTCGGGCACCGCATGCCTCGCGGCGCTGCAGAAGCGCGGTGTCGACGCGCACGGCTTCGATCCAAAAGAAAAACCCCTCAACGAACTCGTGACCCGGAAGTTCGACCGCGTGTTCATCGCGCTGCACGGCCCGGGCGGCGAGGACGGCACGCTGCAGGGCGCGCTCGAATTCCTGGGGCTTCCCTACACGGGCAGCGGGGTCATGGGTTCCGCGATCGGCATGGACAAGCTGCGCACCAAGCGCCTCGCCGCGTCCGTGGGAATTCCGACCTCCGACTACATGGTGCTGCGCGGCCCGGCCGATCTCGACACCTGTCTCGATCGTCTCGGCCTGCCGCTCATCGTGAAGCCGGCGACGCAGGGTAGTTCGGTCGGCATGACCAAGGTCGAGAAGCGGGAACAGATGCTCGCCGCCTACCAGGCGGCCGCGTTGCTCGAGCCCGCGGTGTTCGCGGAGCCGTGGATCACGGGCGGCGAATACACCGTGTCGATCCTGCAGGGTCGCGCGTTGCCCTCGATCCGCATCGAGACGCCGGCGACGTTCTACGACTACGAGGCGAAGTACTTTCGCAACGACACGAAGTACTCGTGCCCCGCAGGGCTTTCCATCGAAGCCGAGAAACATCTCGCGAACCTCGCGCTCGGCACGTTCGCGGCCGTGGGCGCGGATGGCTGGGGCCGCGCCGACTTCATGATGGACAAGGCTGGCAAGCCCTATCTGCTCGAGATCAACACCGTGCCAGGCATGACGGATCACAGCCTCGTGCCGATGGCGGCGCGCGCGCTCGACATCGAATTCGAGCAGCTCGTCTGGCATGTGCTCGAAACCAGTTTCACGCGGACGGCCATTCCGATGGAGACACGGGCCTGATGTGGGGTAAACCCAAAAACCGGCGCAGAGGCGGGGAACCCCGCTTCAAGTTCTCGAGCCGATGGCTCGCGCGCGTCGGTGTGACCGCGGCCGTGGCCGCGGTGCTCTCGATTGCCGCGACGCTCACCCTCGGCATGCTCGACCAGAACATCACGCAGGTGTCGGTGACGGGGCGTTTCCAGCGCGTCTCGCCGATCGACGTAGAGCAGGCGGTGAAGGCGCGCGTGCGTGACATGGGACTCGTGAGCGTGGACTTGGCCGCGGTGCGCCGCGCGGTGGAGCAGTTGCCCTGGGTGGACAACGCCACCGTCGAACGGCAGTGGCCGCGCGCGCTCAATATTCGCGTGGACGAGCAGGTGCCCGCCGCGCGCTGGGGCGCGAACGGGCTGCTCAACACTCGCGGCGAACTGTTCATCTCCGAGGCGCGGCACATCCCCGCCGAACTACCGCGGCTCTCCGGCCCGCGCGGCTCCGAAAGCGAAGTCGCGCGCCGCTACCTGGCCGCGCAGGGGCAACTCGTCGAAGCCGGCATGCGGCTCACCGCCGTCAGGCTCGACCTGCGCGGCTCCTGGGAATTCGATCTCGATAACGGCATCACGGTGCGACTCGGCCGCCGCCAGGTCGACGAACGCTTCTCGCGTTTCGTCGCCGCGGGCGTCGGCCAGATCGCAAGTCATGCGAACGACATCAGCTACGTCGACATGCGCTACACGAACGGTTTCGCGATCGGCTGGCGCGCCGGCGGTCAACGCGTCGCCAGCGGCAGCGCCGAGGAAGACAACTCAGATGGTTAACTACATGGGCAAGAGACCGGACAAGAATCTCATCATCGGCCTCGACGTCGGAACGTCGAAGATCGCGGCGCTGGTCGGCGAGGTCGCCTCCGACAACTCGATCGAAGTGATCGGCATCGGCGTGCAGCCATCGCGCGGCCTCAAGAAAGGCGTGGTGGTGAACATCGAGTCCACCGTGCAGTCGATCCAGCGCGCGATCGAGGAAGCCGAGCTCATGGCCGGCTGCGAGATCCGCAGCGTGTTCGCGGGCATTGCCGGCAGCCATGTGCGGAGCTTGAACTCGCATGGCGTCGTCGCGATCCGCGACCGCGAGGTGAGTCACGCGGACGTCGAGCACGTCGTCGACGCGGCGAAAGCCGTCGCGATCCCCGCGGACCAGAAGATCCTGCACGTGCTGCCGCAGGAATTCATCATCGACGGGCAGGAAGGCATCCGCGATCCGATCGGCATGTCGGGCGTGCGTCTCGAAGCGAAAGTGCACATCGTCACGGGCGCGGAAAGCGCGGCCAACAACATCGAGAAGTGCATCCAGCGCTGCGGCCTCGAAGTCGACGACATCGTGCTGGAGCAGCTCGCCTCGAGCTTCGCGTGCCTCACCGAGGACGAGAAAGAGCTCGGCGTCTGCATCATCGACATCGGCGGCGGCACGACCGATCTCGCCGTGTTTTCGCAGGGCGCGATCCGCCACACGGCCGTGATCCCGATCGCCGGCGACCAGGTGACGAACGACATCGCGGTGTCGATGCGCACGCCCACGCAGTACGCGGAAGACATCAAGGTGCGGTACGCCTGCGCGCTGTCGCAGCTCGCGAACCCCGACGAGAGCATCGAGGTGCCCAGCGTCGGAGATCGTCCCGCGCGTCGGCTCGCGAGACAGACTTTGGCTGAAGTCGTCGAGCCGCGCTACGAGGAGTTGTTCGGGCTCGCGCGCGAGGAGCTGCGCCGCTCGGGGTTCGAGGAAATCATCGCGGCTGGAATCGTGCTCACGGGCGGCAGCGCCAAGATGGAAGGCGCGATCGAGCTCGCGGAAGAAGTCTTCCACGTGCCCGTGCGGCTCGGACTGCCGCAGCACATCAAGGGACTTTCGGACGTCGTCCGCAATCCCATCTATTCGACCGGCGCCGGGCTGCTGCTGTACGCGCGCGACAACGCGATCGCGGGCAATCGCGGCAAGTCCATCGCCGGCAACGCCCGCACGATGGCCGAGCGCATGAAGAACTGGTTTCAGGGGAATTTCTGAAGTTGATCAAAACGAAGCTGACAGGCTCGTCTAACTAGTGAAGGAGCGACACGATGTTTGAATTAATGGATGCTTACAGCCAGAACGCTGTAATCAAGGTGATAGGGGTTGGCGGTGGTGGCGGCAACGCCGTCGCGCACATGGTGCAAAGTGGCATCGAAGGCGTGGAGTTCCTGTGCATCAATACCGATGCGCAGGCCCTCAAGCACTCGAAGGTGAAGACCTCGCTGCAGATCGGCTGCAACATCACGAAGGGTCTCGGCGCCGGCGCCGATCCCGAAATCGGCCGCCAGGCCGCGATGGAAGACCGCGATCGCATCATCGAGATGATCGAAGGATGCGACATGCTGTTCATCACCGCCGGCATGGGCGGTGGAACGGGCACCGGCGCGGCGCCAGTGGTGGCGGCCGTGGCGAAGGAGCTCGGCATCCTCACGGTGGCCGTCGTCACGCGTCCCTTCGAGATGGAAGGCGGCAAGCGCACGCTGGTCGCGAACCATGGGTTGGCCGAACTCGGCAAGTACGTCGACTCGCTGATCACGATTCCCAACCAGAAGCTGCTCACGGTGCTCGGCGCCAAGACCACGTTGCTGGACGCGTTCAAGAGCGCGAACCACGTGTTGCAGGGCGCGGTGCAGGGCATCGCCGAGTTGATCACGCGGCCCGGCCTCATCAACGTGGACTTCGCCGACGTGCGCACGGTCATGAGTGAAACGGGCATGGCGATGATGGGTTCGGGCGTCGCTCGCGGCGAGAACCGCGCGCGGGAAGCGGCCGAGATGGCCGTCTCCTCGCCGTTGCTCGAGGACATCAACCTGCAGGGCGCGCACGGCATTCTCGTGAACGTCACCGCGGGCATGGACCTGTCGATCGGCGAGTTCCAGGAAGTCGGCGCGATCGTGAAGCAGTTCGCTTCCGACGACGCGACCGTCGTCGTGGGAACCGTCATCGATCCCGAGCTGACGGATGAAATGCGCGTCACCGTGGTTGCAACCGGCTTGGGGAGACCCGAAGTCGCTCATGGGCGCGCTCCTTTCGGTCGCGAAGTCCCCACGCTGCAGAAGGTGGCTCCCCAGCAGGTGGCCCAGCAGCCCGTGGAACCGCCGATGCGCGTCGTGCCTCGTCGCCCGTTGACGGCCGCGGACTACGCCGCGCTCGACAAGCCGGCGGTTCAGCGCCAGCGTGCGGTGGGCGACGGCCTGCATGCGCCGGCGGCGTCTGAAGATGTGCTGGATATCCCGGCATTCCTGCGGCGCCAGGCGGACTGACGCTGCGACGACGGTAAGGTTATTGTGTTAGGGTAGCGCCCCTTTTTGGGTCTCGGCGCCGCTAAGTATCTGATCGTACGGTCAGATTCCCTAGCGGCTACGCTCCCCGTGTCGCCCTGGGGCGGCGCTACCCGTGCACTCGATCGCGAGGCACCGGGAGATTCGGCAGATGCTCGGACAACGCACTCTCAAAAATTCAATTCGCGCCCAAGGCGTGGGTATGCACACGGGCAAGAAAGTCCTCATGACTTTGCGCCCGGGTCCTCCCGATTCCGGCATCGTCTTTCGGCGCACCGATCTCGATCCTCCCGCCGAAGTCCGCGCGCAGGCACACAATGTCGGCGACACGCAGCTCGGCACCACCCTGATCAACGGTGAAGCCCGCGTCTCGACGGTGGAGCACCTGCTGTCGGCGTTCGCGGGGCTGGGAATCGACAACGCTCACGTCGACGTGAGCGCGCCCGAAGTGCCGATCATGGACGGCAGCGCGGGCCCGTTCGTGTTCCTGTTGCAGTCCGCGGGTTTCGAAGAGCAGCGCGTGCCGAAGAAATTCGTGCGCATCAAGCAGCGTGTGCGCGTCGAAGACGGCGACAAATGGGCGGAATTCCGGCCCTTCGACGGTTTCAAGGTGAACTTCGAGATCGAGTTCAACCATCCTCTGTTCAAGCGCCGCTCGCAGAAGGCGTCGATGGATTTCTCCACGACGTCGTATCTCAAGGAAGTTTCCCGCGCGCGCACCTTCGGGTTCATGCGCGATCTCGAGATGCTGCGCGCGCGCAATCTCGCGCTCGGCGGCAATCTCGACAATGCGATCGTGCTCGACGATTTCCGCGTCCTCAACGAAGACGGTCTGCGCTACGAAGACGAGTTCGTGAAGCACAAGATCCTCGACGCGATCGGCGACCTCTATCTACTCGGCCACAGCCTGATCGGCGAGTTCAGCGGCCACAAGTCGGGCCACAAGCTGAACAACCTGCTGCTGCGCAAGCTCATCGCCGACACCCAGGCCTGGGAATCGGTCGTTTTCGAGAAGCCCTCGGATGCCCCGATCGCCTACGTCCAGCCGCCGCCGGTTCCCGTCGGTTCGGCGATCTGATCCGCCCAGAAATCGACGCGTCACCGACAAATTGTTGACGCAGCCCGCGTGAAGCGGCAAAGCCTTGCCGCCACGTGCACCTTGCGCGTCCGTCCTGTCGAATAGTTTGATCCCGCGCACGATCCGCGCGTCCAGATCGATGCACCTTCGCCGATATCCCGGGGCGAAGGAACATTCGACTTGGAACCCGTACCGCCTGGAAAAATCGACCGCCGCGCCCTGCTCATGGGGGCGATCTTCCTCGTGGGCGGTGCCGCCGCGCTGACGCGCTTCTCGCGTCGTGACGGCGTGCGCGCCGGCGTCGGACCGGTGCTGACGAGCCAGCAGTATGCGCAGCTCGAGCAGGTCGCGGACGTCATGATCCCGGCCACCGACACGCCGGGTGCGATCGCCGCGGGAGTGCCCGCATTCCTGCGCCAGCTGCTGACCGACTGGGCATCGGATCGAACGCGTGCGGAAGTACTCGGCGTGCTCGATTCGATCGAGCGTCAGGCGTGGTCGAAGTTCGGCGCCGCGTTCGTCGAACTGCCCGCGCCGCGTCGAACCGAGATCGTTCGCATCGTCGACGAGGAATCGATCGCGGCCCGGGATGCGGCATACAGCCGTTTCAAATATCTCGTGCTCGTCGGGTACTACCAGTCCGAGATCGGTGCGACTCACGAATTGCGCTACGAACTCGTGCCCGGTGCCTGGCGGTCCTGTCTGCCGCTCACGGAAGTCGGCCGCGCCTCCGCGGTCTGAAGGCCGACCCCATGGATTTCGACGCGATTGTCGTAGGTTCCGGAATCAGCGGCGGCTGGGTCGCGAAGGAACTCTGCGAGCGCGGATTGCGGACGCTCGTCATCGAGCGCGGCCGCGACGTGAAGCACGGCTCCGACTACCTCGACTTCGTGACGCCGTGGGAAGTGCCGAATCGAGGCATGGTTCCCGAAGACGAGGCGGCCGAGCACTACGCGATCCAGAGCACCTGCTACGCGTTCAACTCAGCAACCCGGCAATGGTGGGTGCGCGACAGCGAACATCCGTACTCCACTCCCGAGGGCCGCCCTTATTCCTGGCTCCGCGGCTATCACCTGGGCGGACGCTCGCTTACCTGGGGCCGGCAGACGTATCGCATGAGCGATGTCGACTTCACGGCGCATTCGGTGGACGGCCTCGGCATCGACTGGCCGATCCGCTATTCGGACATCTCGCCGTGGTACGACCGCGTCGAAAGGTTCGCGGGAATCTCGGGCGCGAACGAAGGTCTCGAGCAGTTGCCCGACGGACAGTTCCTGCCTCCCATGGATCTCAACTGCGTCGAGGTCGCGTTCAAGAAGCGCATCGAGATGGACCATCCCACGCGGCGCGTGACGATCGGCCGCTGCGCGCATCTGACCGAACCGACGCCCGAACACATCGCGCTCGGCCGCGGTCCCTGCCAGTTGCGCAGCGTCTGCGAACGCGGCTGTGGCTACGGCGCGTATTTCTCGTCGTTGTCCGCCACGCTGCCGGCCGCGCGCCGGACGAAGAATCTCACCGTGGTCACCGACGCCATTGTCGAACGCCTCGACTACGACCACGCGAAGCGCCGTGTCTCCGGCGTGCGCGTCATCGATTCGAACACCAAGCAGGGCAAGAGCTACCAGGCACGCGCGGTGTTCCTGTGCGCGTCGTCGATACCGACGGCGCAAATCCTTCTCGCGTCGACGTCGGAGTTTCACCCCAACGGTCTCGCGAACCGCTCGGGCGCCGTGGGCCGATACCTCATGGATCACGTGGTCGGCATCGGCGCCACCGGCATTCATCCCGGATATCTCGATCGCTACTACTACGGTCGGCGGCCGACGGGCTTTTACCTGCCGCGCTACGTCAACCTGACCGAAAAGGATCCCGTCGACTTCGCGCGCGGGTTCGCGTTCCAGGGGTATTCGGGACGCAGTACCTGGGCCCGCGCGGATCGCGAGCCCGGCATCGGAGCTGCGCTCAAACAGCGCCTGCGAGATCCGGGCCGCTGGGGCATGCAGCTGATCGGCTTCGGAGAGATGCTGCCGCGCGCCGACAACCGCGTGACGCTGCACGAGACGCGCCAGGATCGATGGGGCATTCCGCTGGCCCACATCGACGTCACACACAGCGATAACGAGCGTCGGCTCGCCGAGCGTGCGAACCGTGACGCCGCGGCGATGCTGATCGCGGCGGGCTTCGACAACGTCACCTCCCTCGGTCCGGTCAAGCCTCCGGGCCATTCGGTCCATGAGATGGGTACCTGCCGCATGGGCCACGATCCGGCATCGTCCGTGGTGAACCGGCACAACCAGGCCCACGACGTTCCCAACCTCTTCATCACCGATGGGTCTTGCATGGCGTCGTCCGGGACCGCAAACCCCTCCTTGACTTACATGGCGCTTTCCGCGCGTGCGGCAAACTACGCGGCCGACCGCCTTGCGTCGGGGGATATCTAAGGCTCGGGGTCAGCGACCCCGTCCGGGCCGAACCCGGACGACGAGCTCGCGAAATTCGGGGGCGACTTCTGCAAGGCGGGGGCTCAGATCGGCGAGCTGAAACCGCATGCGGGCGGCCCAGGCAGCGGATTCCGCATTCACCGTAATCCTTCCGCTATTCAATGTGATGCGAGTTACCTTAATGGCCAGATCCGGTCCCAACGCCTTCATTACTGCGACGTGCCACTCGGACTCCTCGGGCGCCGAAAGGGCACGCTGCGCGAGAGCTGGCAGACGGGCCGACATTAAGTCGCCGACCGTGCGGGGCTTGCCCCCCGGGCGAACCGTTTGCTTGTCTCGAAAGGGTCTTTTGGGCATAGTTTCCCGCCTGCTGGGCCTTACGGTTTTGCCGGACAAAAACTCTCATTGGGAGCGGTTGACCAGGATGCCAGCAAGCTGCAAGTACTTCCCGGAGATGGCGCGATGAACATCATCTTTTTCTCGCGCCGTGAAGGTCGTGCCCGTCACCTGAACCTCGGCCATCCGTTTGCCGTTGGCGCGTTCGCTACGGTCCTCATCGCCATTCTCGCCACAGCGTTCAGCTTGGGGCTGAAGATCGGCGAGAGCAAATCCGCTCCGCGCGGCGTCTCGACCTGGACGCAGACCCTCGCCGATCAACAGGCAGAGATCAAAGAACTGAAGGCCGAGTTGCAGCGCCGCGTCGACGCGGTCGCGATGCGAATCGGCCAGATGAACGCCCACGTCATCCGCCTCGACGCGCTGGGCAAGCGCCTCACCCAGATGGCGAACATCGACAACCGCGAATTCGACTTCGAGAGCGCGCCGGCCATCGGCGGTCCGGAGTCCGACATCGGCGCCGCGACGCAGGCGCCGGATCTCAGCGCAATGCTGAACGGCCTCGAACTCAAGATCTCCTCGCGTGACGCGCAGATGGCGGCACTCGAGAACGCGCTGCTGTCGAAGAAGCTCGATGAGCAGATCCGTCCCGACGGCCGTCCGGTGAAGGAAGGCCACATCTCCTCGTATTTCGGCGAGCGCCAGGATCCGTTCAACGGCCACCAGGCGTTCCACAAGGGCATCGATTTCGCGAGCCCGCGTGGCTCGGACGTGGTCGCGGTCGCGGCCGGCGTCGTGACGTTCGCGGGAGAGAAGGCGGGCTACGGCAATCTCGTCGAGGTCAGCCACGGCAATGGCCTCATTACGCGCTACGGCCACAACCAGGGCATCGCGGTCGGAGTCGGCAAGACGGTCTCCCGTGGCGACACGCTCGCGTTCGTGGGTTCCACGGGCCGTTCGACGGGGCCTCACGTCCACTTCGAAGTGCTCAAGGAAGGCCGTCAGATCGATCCGCTGACCTTCATCGGTAGATAAGAATTTTGGAAGCCCGGGGACAGACTTCAGTCTGTCCCCATTCCTCGAGAGGCCCCTTCCGGGGCTTTTTCGTTTCCGTGCCTTGCAGGCTCGCCGTCGCGGCCATACGAAGGGCCAGCCGAAACCAGTTCCGTGCCGTCGGGTCTATCCGTAGAATACCGGCCCGGTCCGGCGGCCGGTCAATCTAAGTAACTGTCCGCCCTAGAGTTTCTTGCAAGGATTCCTCCAGTGCTCAAGCTTCTGACGCGGCTCTTTGGCAGCCGCAACGATCGTATCGTTCGTGGTTACGAGGGAACGGTGCGACAGGCCGCGTCGTTCGAGGCCGCGCTCCAGGCTCTCAGCGACGAAGCCCTCAAGGGCAAGACCGAGGAATTCCGCAAGCGTCTCGCCGCCGGCGAAAAGCTCGCCGACATCGCTCCCGAAGCCTTTGCCGTCGTCCGCGAAGCTTCCGTTCGCACGATGAAGATGCGCCACTTCGACGTGCAGCTCATCGGCGGTCTCACGCTCAACGACGGCCGCATCGCCGAGATGCGCACCGGCGAAGGCAAGACGCTGATGTCGACGCTCGCCGCGTACCTCAATGCGCTGTCGGGCGAAGGCGTCCACGTCGTCACCGTCAACGAATACCTGGCGGCGCGCGACGCGGAGTGGATGGGGCCCATCTACTCATTCCTCGGGCTGACCGTCGGCGTGATCCGCAACCAGCAGGACTCGGCCGAGAAGCGCGCGGCGTATCGCTGCGACATCACCTACGGCACCAACAACGAATTCGGCTTCGACTACCTGCGCGACAACCTCGCGTTCAGCCTCGACGACCGCGTACAGCGCGGGCTCTCGTTCGCGATCGTCGACGAAGTCGATTCGATCCTCATCGACGAAGCGCGCACGCCGCTGATCATCTCCGGTCCCGCGGAAGAGAACGAAGACCTGTACGTGAAGGTCAACACGCTGGTGCCGCGCCTCACGAAGCAGGAAGTCGAGGACGGTCCCGGCGACTACAGCGTCGACGAGAAGCAGAAGCAGACGCACCTGACCGAAACGGGCCACGATCTCGTCGAACAGCTCATGCTCGAGTCGGGATTGTTGCGCGAGGGCGAGAGTCTCTACGACCCGGCGAACATCCGGTTGATGCATCACCTGAACGCGGCGCTGCGCGCGAACGCGATCTACAAGCGCGATGTCGAATACATCGTGCGTGGCGGCGAAGTCATCATCGTCGACGAGTTCACGGGCCGCACGATGCCGGGGCGTCGCTGGTCGGACGGCCTGCACCAGGCCGTCGAAGCGAAGGAAGGCGTGAAGGTGCGCGCCGAGAACCAGACGGTCGCGTCGATCACGTTCCAGAACTACTTCCGTCTCTACAAAAAGCTGTCCGGCATGACCGGCACCGCCGACACCGAGGCGCCCGAGTTCCTGCAGATCTACGGACTCGAAGTCGTCGTGATCCCGACGCATCGTCCGATGATCCGCAAGGACAATCCGGACTACGTCTATCTGACCCAGTCGGACAAGTTCAAGGCGATCATCGAGGATATCGAGGATTGCGTGAAGCGCGATCAGCCCGTGCTCGTCGGCACTACTTCGATCGAGACGTCCGAGCTGCTTTCCGGCGTGCTGACGAAGCAAGGCATCGCGCACGACGTGCTGAACGCGAAGCAGCACGAGCGCGAAGCGCACATCGTCGAGAATGCCGGCATGCCGGCCCGCGTCACCATCGCCACCAACATGGCGGGCCGCGGCACGGACATCAAGCTCGGCGGCAATTTCGAGGCGGAACTCGAAGCCGCCGTGAAGGGAGCCGGTGAGGGCGGTCTCGATGAAGCCACCGCTGCGCGGCTGCGCGCGGACTGGCAGGCGCGTCACAACAAGGTCCTGGCCGCGGGCGGCCTGCACATCGTCGGCACCGAACGTCACGAATCACGCCGCATCGACAACCAGTTGCGCGGCCGTTCGGGCCGCCAGGGCGATCCCGGCTCGAGCCGCTTCTATCTATCGATGGAAGACAACCTCATGCGCATCTTCGGCGACCCCAATCGCACGAAGCGGTTGCTGTCGATCGCGGGCATGAAGGAAGGCGAGGTCATCGAGAGTGGCATGCTCACGCGCCAGATCGAAAAGGCGCAGCGTAAGGTCGAAGCCCACAACTTCGACGTGCGCAAGCAATTGCTGACGTTCGACGACGTCGCGAACGACCAGCGCAAGGTCGTCTACCAGCAGCGCACGGAGCTCATGGCCGCCGAGCACCTGGGCGACGCGATACGCGGCATCCGCGCCGAAGTCGTGAACGGAATCCTAGACGAACACCTCCCGGCGAACGTGAGCCACGAGGAGTGGAACCTCGAGGGGCTCGCGCAGAGCATCGCGAAGAATTTCGCGACGCAGGTCGATCCCCGGCAATGGCTCAAGGATCAGCCCGAACTCGAGGAGTCCGAGATGCGCGGCCGCATCCTGGGCGCGATCGACACAACCTACGACGCCAAGGTCCAGCGCATCGGCGAGCCGATCATGCGGCACGTCGAGAAGGACATCATGCTGAAGGTGCTCGACCAGCAATGGCGCGATCACCTGGGAGCGATGGACTATCTACGCCAGGGTATCCACCTGCGTGGCTACGCGCAGAAGGACTATCGCTACGAATACAAGCGCGAGGCTTTCGAGCTGTTCGGCGCGATGCTCGAGCGCATCAAGTCCGAGACCGTGACGATTCTCGCGACGCTCGACGTTCAAGTGAAATCGCCGGAGCAGATCGAGCGTGAGGAAGAGGCGCGCCGCGCGCGTCTCAATCGCGCGCTGCAGTTGCAGCACGCCGAGGCCGCGTCGTTGTCGCAGCTCGGCGCGCAGGGTGAACCGCCGCCGCAGCAGGGCCCGGGCGGTCGTGCCGCGCCGCTGCCGACGCCGCAGCCACAGCAGACGCAGGTTCGTGCCGCACCAAAGGTGGGACGCAATCAGCCCTGTCCCTGCGGCAGCGGCAAGAAATTCAAGAACTGCCACGGCGTGCTCGAGGGCGTGGAGTAAATGAAGTTGCGGCTGCGCGTGGTCGCGGCCGCGCTGTTCGACTCCCGCGGACTCGTGTTGCTCGCCGAGCGCCCCGCCGGCAAACACATGGCCGGTTGGTGGGAATTTCCGGGCGGCAAAGTCGGCGATGGCGAGAGCGACCCGGAGGCGCTCGTACGCGAGCTGCGCGAGGAACTCGGCATCGAGTCGCGCGCGCATCGCGCGATCGCAACGATGTCGCACGAGTACCCCGACCGCATCGTCGATCTCGTGCTGTGGCATGCGTCGACGGGCGATACCCCGCGCGGGCTCGATGGACAGCAGTTGAAATGGGTGGATTGTCAGTCACTCGGCAGCGAGCGCCTCCTGCCGGCCGATCTGCCGCTCATTCCGCATTTGCAGGCGTTATCAAAACGGTGAACTCCATGGCCGCTGAACAGCAACTTCCCGAAATCAAGCTCGACGCGACGCAGCTCTATCGCGAAGAAATCTTCACCGATCGCAAGGCTGGCACGTTGCGTCGCCTGACGCCCGTGCTCGGCGACGGAAAAGACGATCCGTCGCGCCCAGTGCTCTACTCCGGCCAGACCCAACTACTGACGCCCGCCGGTGTGCTGCCGCTCGCGTTCGAGCTCGAGGCGACCTCGCTCGAGGACGCGTGCAACAAATTCCCAGAGGCCGTGAAGATCGCGATCGAGCAGGCGATCGAGGAAGCGCGCGAGATGCGTCGCGAGCAGGCGACGCGGATCGTGGTTCCGGAAGCCGGCGGCGGCGCCCCCGGCGGCGGGCGCATCAAGCTGTAGTGGTGTAATGGGGTCAGACCCCGTTTCGGGGCCGTTCCTCGTTTCCCGGCAAACGGGGACAGGCCTGATCGCTTGCGAATGCGACGGCTTCCGTCTGCATCCTTTCTCGGCCCTCAATGGAGATTGCGCTTCAAAAAAGTGGAGGACCACTTTTTTGGCGTTCGCTCGTCGTCGCTACGCGCCTTCCTGGCTTTGAAAGGCCGCACTAGACAGGCACCACCACGGCGCGTGGACGCTCCTCCTCGCCGATCTCCATTCGGGCCGAGAAAGGATGCAGACGGAAGCCGTCGCGCGACCGTCGCACTTCGGCCCGTCCCCGTTTGCCAGGAAACGAGGAACGGCCCCGAGGCGGGGCCTGACCCCACTACCGCGGGCCGGGCCCGATCTCGCGGTCGAAGAAGCGCACCATGTTCGCGTGCGCGTGCAGCCCCGGACCGCTCTGTCGTATCACCCCGTGCTTGCCGCCCGGGTAGGTCATGAGGTCGAACGGCTTCTGCAGGTCCTGCAGCTTCTTCATGAGTGCGGTGCTGTTCGTGAACAGCACGTTGTCGTCCGCCATTCCGTGCACGAGCAGCAGCGGCCGCGCGAGTTTGTCTGCGTACTCGAGTACGTTGCCCGCCGCATAGCCGCGCGGATTCGCGGCGGGAGTGGATAGATACCGCTCCGTGTAGTGCGTGTCGTACAGCGACCAGTCGGTGACGGGCGCGCCGGCGATGCCGGCCGCAAAAGTCTCTGGCGCCTGCATGAGGCACATGAGCGTCATGTATCCGCCGTAGCTCCAGCCGAAGATGCCGATGCGACGCGCATCGACGAAAGGAAGGCTGCGCAGGAACTCCACACCGCGGACCTGATCCTGCACCTCGACGACGCCCAAGCCACGTCCCGCCGGCGTGACGAACGCGGTCTCGAAACGCACGCCTCGCAGTCCGCTGCCGCGATTGTCGAGCGCGAAGACGATGTACCCGTGTTGCACGAGATACTGGTGGAACAGGCCGCCCCATACGTTCGCTACGCGCTGCACGCCGGGACCGCCGTACACATCGACGAGCACCGGGTACTTCTTGCCGGGCGCGAGCGCGCGCGGCTTCATCAGCTTGTACTGCATCGCCTGGCCGTCTGCGGCCGCGATCGTGCCGAACTCGGTCTGTATGTGTTCGTCTAGATAGGGGGCGTAAGGATGCGATGCATCGAGCGTGTTGGGCAGGAGGGCCGCCAACGACTCGTTCGTCGAGCGGCGCAACGTCACGCTCTTGGGTTGGCCGGCGTTCGAATACGTATCGACGAACACCTTCGAGTCCGGGGACATCGCGACGCTGTGCCAGCCCGCGCCCTGCGTCACACGCTGTGGGCGCGCGGCGGGCGCATCGAGCGAAATCGAGTAGAGCTGGCGATCGAGCGGCGATTCGAAGTTGGCCGTGAAGTACACGCGCCGGGCGCGCTCGTCGACGGCGCGCACCGCGGAGTCTGGCGACTCGCCGAGCACCATCCATTCGCCCGATGTGAGCTGGCGAACGAGTTTGCCATCGTTGCCGTATAGATAGAGGTGCTTGAATCCGTCGCGAACGGATGACCACAGGAACTGCGGAGACTTCTGCAGGAACATGAGGTCGCTGTGCAGCGGCACCCATGCGTCGCTGATTTCCGTGAGCAATCCGCGAACCCGGCCGGTGAGGGCGTCGACGCGCAGCAGCTCGAGCGTCTTCTGGTCGCGGCTCTGGCGTTGCACGGCGATCCCGCCGCCGTCCGGAAACCAGTCGACGCGCGGTAGATAGATGTCGGAGCTCCCGCCGAGATCCACGGGCAGCCGGCTGCCGGCCGCGAGGTCGGCGATGAACAGGTCGACGCGGGCATTGGCCGCGCCCGTGGCGGGATAACGCTGGCGCACCACGCGCGCGCCGCCGGCCTGGATTTCGATGCGCTCGACTTCGGCGACGGCGGTTTCATCGACGCGCGCGACCGCGATGTGCCGTTCGTCCGGCGACCACCAATAGCCGGTGTCGCGATCCATCTCCTCCTGAGCGATGAACTCCGCCATACCGAAGCTCGTGAGTCCGCCACCTTCGCGGGTTACGGCGACTTCCTTTCCCGTCGCGAGCTCGATGACGTAGAGGTTCTGGTCGCGCACGAAGCTCACGTAGTGCGAGCGCGGCGAGAAGCGCGCGTCCGTTTCATAGCCTCTGGTCTCAGTAAGACGCCGCACCGAGTCGCCGCCTTTGCGCGTGCCGGATTTCGCCGCGAGATCGTAAAGATAGAGGTCGCCATTGAGAGGGATCAGCAGCCACCGGCTGTCGGTCGCGAAGCTGTATTCGACGATGCCGGAGAGAGCGGAGGTGCGCTGCCGCTCGCGGCGCGCTTCTTCGGAGACCGACAGCGCACGATCGGCGCCCGCGAGTTCGCGAGAGTCGACGAGCCGGCGGTGCTTGCGGGCGGGCACGTCGTAGGCCCAGAGGTCGAAGCGGTCCTTGTCGTCGTCGCGAGCGCGCAGGTACGCGACGAGTTTGCCGTCGGGCGAGATCTTCACGCCGCGCAGCGTCGGGCCCGACAGATCGGGCGCCGCGAACAGGCGTTCGAGCGGCAACGTCGCACCCTGCGATTCCTCCGCGAGGATGCCGCTGAAGGCGGCGAAAGCGGCCAGCAGCGGTGCGCCGAGCCGAAGCGAATTCACGGCGCGCCGGAAGGTCGCGCGCGAGCTGTTTGTTACACTGGCTGCAAAGTTCATTTCGGGAGTTTAGGGATGACTACGTTCGCTCGCCATCGATCGGACCGTCGATGGGGCCTAGCCCTGGCGACTCTCGCGGGCGCATTGGCCGTTCTGCTAGCCGCGTGCGCCAGCGACACCGGGCCGCGCGCCGTGCACGACGCGCCACCCGCGGCCTCCGCGCCGGCCGCCCTCAAGTACCCGCAAGCGCCGCGCGGCACGCTCATCGACGACTATCACGGTACGAAAGTCTTGGATCCGTATCGCGCGTTCGAAGACATGGGCGCCGCGTCCACGCGCGCCTGGGTGACCGCCGAAAATGCGCTCGCGCAACCTTTCCTCGAATCGCTGCCGCAGCGTGCCTGGCTCGGCAATCGCCTCAAGCAACTGTGGACCTACGAACGTTTCGGCACGCCGCAGCGCGAGGCCGGCAAGTACTTCTATCTGCGCAACGACGGCACGCAGGACCAGAGCGTGCTCTATGTCGCCGACTCGCTGAATTCCACACCGCGCGTGCTGGTCGATCCCAACGGCACTCGCGAAGACGCAACGATCGCGCTCTCGCAGTGGTCGCCGAGCCCGAACGGCGAGTACGTCGCGTACGCGCTCTCCGACGGCGGCACCGACTGGAACCTCTGGCATTTCCGGCGCGTCGCCGACGGCAATGAGCTTCCCATCGTGCTCAAGTACAGCAAGTTCTGGCCCGTCTCCTGGGCGCGCGACAGCTCGGGCGTGTATTACAGCCGCTATCCGATGAAGGCCAACCAGGCCGCTGACGATGCGCGCGGTGACGATTCGGGACGGCCCGACGTGCATTTCCACAAGCTCGGCGAGCCGCAGTCGGCCGACAAGCTCGTCTTCAGGGTCACGGATCATCCGAGTCGTGTTCCGTCGGCGCAGGTGACGGACGATGGCCGTTGGCTCGTGATCGGCCTGTTCGACGGCTACGAGGCGAACGGCATCTACGTGCAGGATCTGCGCAAGCGAGACTCGAAGGCGCAGCCGCTGCTCATGGCGTGGGACGCGATCTACACCCTCGTCGGCAACAAAGGCGACGAGCTCTTCTTTCACACGACGAACGGCGCGCCGCGCGGCCGAGTGATCGCGGTCCATGCGAGCAAGCCTGCGCCCGCGGACTGGCGCACGGTGGTCGAGCAGGCGAAGGATCCGATCAACAGCGTGAGCTACATCGGCGGCCGCATCGTCATCGACTACACGCGCGACGCGCGCAGCGTCGTCCAGTTGTTCGACGCGTCGACCGGCGCCGCGGTCGGTGAGGTCAAACTACCGGGCCTCGGCACCGCGGGCGGCTTCCAGGGCGGCGGCGACAATCCCGAGACTTTCTTTTCCTATTCGGACTATCTGTCGCCGTCGCGCGTGATGCGTCTCGACGTCGCGACGAACACCGTGAGCGTGTTCCGCGCGCCACAGGTGCCCGTCGATTTCACGCCGTTCGTGACCGAGCAGATTTTCTACATCAGCCGCGACGGCACGCGCGTGCCCATGTTCATCACGCGCCGCAAGGACGCGCCGCGCGACGGGAATCGCCCCGTGATGCTCTACGGCTACGGCGGTTTCAACGTCACGATGTCGCCGTCGTTCAGTCCGGCCATCCAGTCGTGGCTCGAGTTGGGCGGCATCTACGCCGTCGCCAATTTGCGCGGCGGCGGTGAATACGGCGAGGAATGGCATCAGGCGGGCACGAGACTGCGCAAGCAAAACGTCTTCGACGATTTCATCTCCGCGGCCGAGTACCTGATCCACGAGAAGTACACGAACCCGAAGCGGCTCGCGATCTTGGGCCGCAGCAACGGTGGACTGCTCGTCGGTGCCGCGCTCACGCAACGTCCCGACCTGTTTGGCGCGGCGCTGCCCGGCGTCGGCGTGATGGACATGCTGCGGTATCACGTGGCGAGCGCGAACGCGCGCCAGTGGTCGAGCGATCTCGGCATCTCGGAGGATCCCGCGGAGTTCAAGGCACTGCGCGCGTACTCGCCGGTGCACAACGTGAAGCCCGGGACCTGCTACCCGCCGACGCTCGTCACGACCGCCGATCGCGACGATCGCGTCGTGCCCTGGCACAGCTACAAATTCGCGGCCGAGCTACAGCACGCGCAAGCCTGCGCGAATCCCGTGATGATCCGCATCGAGACGCGCGCGGGCCACGGCGCGGGCAAACCGGTCTGGATGCAAATCGAAGACATCGCCGATCAGTTCGGCTTCGTCGCGAATGCGCTCGGGATGCCGGCGCCGGGGTGAAATGGGGACGGCCCCGAACGGCCTGTCCCCATTTCGCCGTTGCCCTATCTAGAGCGTCTTCACGTACAACAGGTGAGCGTGAACGGAATGTCTTCCGTCGTCTGCTGCGGACGCGTCTGCAATCCATTCCACGCCAGCAACCGCACCGAACAGCGGTAGTGAGACCCGCTGGTCTCCGGGTAGAGGCCGGAGTTCTGCGGCAACGCGATGCGCACGAGTTGGATCGGCGTGTCGCGTTCGAAGGTGATGTGGTACACGCCGCCGCGTGCGATTTCCTGACGCGGCTTTCCGTGCTGACGCGTGATCCACAGCAGCTCTGCGATTGCATCGCAGAGCGGCCGCAGCGCGGCTAACCACTCGTTGAACGAGCGCGCGCGCTGATCGGTCGCCTGATTGAGCCAGAAGAAGAAGTCCGGCAGATCGAATTCGCAGGTGCCGCCAGGAATGGCGCTGCGGTGTTTGATCGCGGAGAGAAATTCCGAATCCTTGAGGCCGGCGAGATAGTTGGACCCGCAGGCGACGAGGTCCGCGCGCAGACGTAGAAGATTACTCATCACCGTGCGCAGGCGCGCCGAGTCGACGCCGGGTTTACTCTGGAACACGTTGAGCTGCGCCAAGTGCCGCTCGAGCTCCTTCTGCACGTCCGCGCGCACGTCGCCACGCGTCGCGATCGCGAGGATGTCGAGCAGGCTGCCCATGGCGGCGCGGCTGCCCCACTGGCTCTGCATTTCGTTGTGGTAGAGCGCCTGGCCGTAGAGGAAATCGAGGCGCAGGAACGTGCGCATCCGCTCGTTGAGCGGCTGCTCGAACACCAGCGGCGTCGGCTCCGGAGCCGGCGGCGGTGTGGGTTGGTTCTGGGCTTCTTCTGCCATTACCGCATTCTGCCACGCATCCTGCGGGTGAGAGTCGTCCGGACTCATGTCGTCTCCTTCTCCGCTTGCGCTGCGGCCGCCGCGAGGTAGGCGCGGTGCAGCTTTTCCACCTGGTCGCGCAGCGCGGCGAGGTTGCCGTCGTTGTGAATGATGTCGTGCGCCGCGGCGAGTCGGGTCGCGCGCGGAACTTGCGCGGCGAGCATACGCATCGCGGCGTCGCGCGTGATGCCATCGCGGGCCTGGACCCGCGCGATCTGCAGCACAGGCTCGCAGTCGACGACGAGCACACGCGAGAAACGTGCGGCACCTTGCGTTTCGACGAGCAGTGGGATCGCGACGATCGAGTAAGGGCCGGGCGCCGCCGCGCTGCGCTCGTCGGTCAGAACGCGGATGGCCGGATGCGTGAGCTCCTCGAGCCAGCGGCGTTCGGCCGCGTCGGCGAACACACGTTCGCGAAGGATCCGCCGGTCGATGCTTCCGTCCGCTGCGAGGATTTCGGGGCCAAAGTGCTCGGCGATGCGCGGCAGCAGCGCGGATCCGGGTGCCACCACTTCGCGCGCCAACAGGTCGGTGTCGATGATCGGTACGCCAAGCGCGGCGAAGAGATTCGCGACGGTCGTTTTTCCACATGCGATGCCGCCCGTGAGCCCGACGCTGAATCGGCGCGTCATGGGATCAGCGCGCCTGGAACAGCGAAAGGTAGCGTTCGATGACGTCGTTCCCGATGACCAGCGCGAGCCAGCCCGCGATCGCGAGGAACGGACCGAACGCGATCTGCGTTTCGCGGCCGGCGCGGCGACGCAGGATCATCGCGATGCCGAACACCGCACCGACGCAGGACGCGAAGATGATGATGGGCAGCAGCATGCGCCAGCCCATCCAGGCGCCGAGCGCGGCGAACAGTTTGAAGTCGCCGTACCCCATGCCTTCCTTGCCGGTGATCAGCTTGAACACCCAGTAGAAGCTCCAGAGACTCAGGTACCCGGCCGCCGCGCCGATGATGCTATCGGCGGGAGTCACCGGCCACGCGCCCGTCGACCACACGGGATGCATGAGACTCACGAGGAGACCGAGCCACAGCAGCGGATAGGTGAGCGCGTCGGGCAGGAACTGCGTGTCGAAGTCGATCATGGTGAGCGCGATCAGCAGCCACGTGAACGCAATCGCCGCGAGCGCGGTCGCGCCGAAGCCGAACCGCCACGCGACGAAGCCCGTGAGGACGGCCGTTGCGAGTTCCACGAGCGGATACCGTTTGCTGATCGGCTGCTTGCAGTTCGCACATTTGCCGCCGAGAGCCAGCCAGCTCACCACGGGAATGTTCTGCATCGCCGTGATCGGCGACTTGCAGCCCGGGCAGGCGGAGCGCGGCACGATGAGGTTGTATTTTTTTGGCGCGCTCTCGGTTGTCGGCTGCTCGTCACCGCTCGCAAGCGTCGCGCATTCCGCGCGCAGCTCGTTCTCCATCATCACGGGCAACCGGTGGATCACGACGTTGAGGAAGCTGCCGACCAGCAGACCGAAGACGGCGCAGATGCCGATATAGAGCGCCGGGTGCGCCGCGAGAGTTTCGATGAGTTCCATGTCGCTACAAAAAGAAACGCCGCGCGAGGCGCGGCGTTTCGTTGGGTTGGCGCGGCCTGATTACACCACGGCGCCGAGTTTGAAGATGGGGAGGTACATCGCGACGACGAGACCGCCGACGAGCACGCCCAGGATGGCCATGATGAGCGGCTCGAGAAGCGAAGACATGCTGTCCACCGCGTTGTCGACTTCCGCTTCGTAGAAGGTGGCGACCTTGCCGGACATCGCGTCGAGCGCGCCGGCTTCTTCACCGACCGCGATCATCTGGATGACCATGTTGGGGAACAGGCCCGTGTTTTCCATCGCGCGCTGCAGGCGCTGGCCGGTCGCGACTTCGTCGCGAATCTTCAGCACCGCGTTCTCGAACACGATGTTGCCGGTGGCGCCGGCCACCGACTCCAGCGCTTCGACGAGCGGGACGCCGGCCGCGAACATCGTCGACAGCGTTCGCGAGAAGCGCGCGATCGCGGATTTGTAGAGGATGGGTCCGATGATCGGGAACTTGAGCATCGCGCGATCGAGGAACTCGCGCATCTTCTTCGATCGTTTCTTGAAATAGATGAACGCGTAAACTGAACCGGCGGAGACGACAGCGACGAAGATGCCGTTGTCCTGTAGCCAGCGCGACATGTTGATGACGAACTGTGTGAAGGCGGGCAGGTCGGCGCCGAAGCCCTTGAACAGACTTTCGAACTGCGGAATCACGAAGATCAGCAGGATGACGGTGACGACGACCGCGACCGCGAGAACGGCCGTCGGGTAGAAGAGGGCCTTCTTGACCTTCTTCTTCAATGCTTCGGTCTTTTCCTTGTACGTCGCGATCTTGTCGAGCAACGTCTCGAGCGCACCGGCCTGTTCGCCGGCCTCGACCAGGTTCACGAACAAGTCGTCGAAATGCAGCGGGTGTTTGCCGAGCGCTTCGTGCAGCGAGGTGCCGCCTTCGACGTCAGCCTTGATGTCGAGGATCAGCTTCTGCATCGCTGGCTTGTCGTTGCCGTTGCCGACGATCTCGAACGACTGCACGAGCGGAATACCCGCGGCGAGCATCGTCGCGAGCTGGCGGCTGAACACCGCGATGTCTTCCGCCTTGACCGAGCCGCCGCTCTTGAAAGCCTGCGACTGTTTCCGGATCCGATTGACCGCGATGCCTTGACGGCGAAGATCGGCGCGTAACGCGGTTTCATCGGGCGCGAGACTCTTGCCGGAGACCCGGTTGCCCTTTTTGTCCATTCCAGTCCATGAGAACGGAATGTCGCGTTTGATGGCGGATTTGCCGCCGGTGCTAGCTACTGCAGTTGCCATTTTCGCCCATCCATAAAAGCAGGCTTATTCAATCGTCACGCTGTTGACTTCTTCGAGGCTGGTCAGACCTTGTCTGACCTTTTCGAGACCCGCGCGGCGCAGATCCCAAACGCCTTCCTTCGACGCCTGATCGTTGATGTCGATCGCGTTGCCGCCTTCCATGATGATGCGGCCGATCGCCTCGGTGACGGGCATGACCTGGTAGATGCCGCAACGGCCTTTGTAACCGTCGCTGCAGGCCGAGCAACCCTTGGGGCCGTAAACCTTGATGCCCGCTCTGACGTCGGCTTCCTGGAAGCCTTCCTTCAGAAGCGCTTCGGCGGGAATGTCGATGATCGCCTTGCACTGGCTGCAGAGCTTGCGCGCGAGACGCTGCGCGATGATCAAGCTCACCGACGTCGCGATCGCGTAAGGCTTCACCCCCATGTCGATGAGTCGCGTGAGCGTCTGCGGGGCGTCGTTCGTGTGCAGCGTCGACATCACCAAGTGACCGGTCTGCGCGGCCTTGATCGCAATTTCCGCGGTTTCGAGGTCGCGGATTTCGCCGACCATGACGACGTCCGGATCCTGGCGCAAGAACGCGCGCAGCGCACTCGCGAAGGTGAGGCCAACCTTGTTGTTGACGTTCACCTGGTTGACGCCAGGCAGGTTGATTTCGGCCGGATCTTCCGCGGTCGAGATGTTGGTGTCTTCGCGGTTGAGGATGTTGAGACCGGTGTACAGCGACACGGTCTTGCCCGAACCCGTGGGTCCGGTGACGAGGATCATGCCCTGCGGTCTCGCGAGATTCTTGAGATAGATCTCGCGCTGGAATGGCTCGTAGCCCAGTGCGTCGATACCGAGCATCGCGGAGGACGGATCGAGAATACGGCAGACGATCTTCTCGCCGAAGAGAGTCGGGCAGGTGCTCACGCGGAAGTCGATCGCGCGAGTCTTCGACAACTTCATCTTGATGCGGCCGTCCTGCGGCACGCGGCGCTCGGCGATGTCGAGGCGCGACATGACCTTCAGTCGCGCCGACAGCTTCATCGCAAGCTGCACCGGCGGCTGCGCGACTTCCTTCAGCACGCCGTCGATGCGCAGACGGATGCGGTACATCTTTTCGTACGGCTCGAAGTGGATGTCCGACGCGCCGCGGCGGATCGCGTCGAGCAGTAGTTTGTTGACGAAACGCACGATCGGCGCGTCTTCGATGTCGTCGCGGGATACGCCCGCGCCTTCCGCGTCGTCATCTCCGCCGGAGACGTCGAGATTCTCGAGATCGAAGCCCGTCTCGTCATCGACGAGATTCGGCATCGCCGTGTCGGCCTGCTCGACGGCCTTGTCGATGAGCTTCTGCAGCTTGTCGTCTTCGACGACGACGGCTTCGATGCCGAGGCCGGTCTGGAATTTGATCTCGTCGATCGCATGCAGATTGGTTGGATCCGCGACGCCGAGGAATAGTCGCTTGCCGCGGCGATAGAGCGGGAGGCAGCGGTGCTTCTGGACTAACTTGTCCTGGACGAGCTTGATCGTGTCGAGGTCGACCTGGTGCGAATCGAGGTCGTAGAGCGGCACGCCGAATTCGGTCGACGCGGCGATCGCGATGTCGCGCGCCTTCGCGGCGCCCGCGGCGATCAACTGCGTGACGAAGCTCGCCTTGCGATCTTTCGCGGCCTGCAATGCCGTCAACATCGCCGCTTCTTCGACGACGCCATCCTGCACGAGTCTCTGCGGCAAGCCGCCGAGACCCGATCGATTGCCGCCGAGCGCTAAAGATGCGTTGTCGTTCATGTGGTTATGTGCGGGCGACCTGACCCGCGTCCATCCCTAGTCTACTCAAGGAGCACAGCCGGGCAATTGTTAAATCTCCGTCGATATTCGCATATGCACGGTACCGCTCTGCGTGACCAGACTCCCAAAAGAGGAAGCCCCTCGTAAGAGGGGCTTTCCAGATCGACAAGCGAGACTACTGGCCGCGTTCAGGCACGGCAGGTCGACGGCAGGTACTTCGCCACGACGCTGGTCTGGTCCACGCCAGGAACCGGCACGAGGGCGCCCACGACCGCCTTACGGCCGCAATTCCAGATCACGTCGCCGTTGAGGCTGGTCGAAGGACGCAGCGACAGCAGCGGGGCCGCCGTCAGGTTCGCGTTCGCGTTCACGCCACCGTAGGTGATCGTGATCGTGCCCGTCGTAACGGCGACGCCCGTGACGTACTTTCCCGACTTCACCAGGGTGATGCCGAGGGCCGCGTTGTTCGCCGGCCACGTGCCCGTCTGAGCGAACTGTTCAGCCACACCGGCCTTCAGGTCAGCAGCCAGGTTCAGACCTTCC
>JAYTOK010000153.1:0-124560 GCA_043747835.1 Pseudomonadota bacterium
AAAGGGGTCAGATCTGTTAGAGGACTAACAGATCTGACCCCTTTCAGCGTTCTGACCTCTTTAAGCGTTCTGGCGCTTCCAGAAGAATCCGAGGCGCTCGTTGTCGATGCCCTTGGTCTCGGGGATGAAGCGCAATACGAGGAACCCCGCGACGAACGCGAACCCGCCGTAGATCCAGAACGGCAGCGCGCCGTGCGTGAACGCATTGATCGCGCTCGAGCCGAACAGCCATGGAAAGGTCACGGCCACGACGAGATTCGCGCCCCACTGCGCCCAGACCGCGATCGACGTGGCCTGCGCACGAATGGGAGCGGGGAATATTTCCGACAGCATGATCCACACGATGGGTCCGAACGACAGGCCCAGCCCGACCATGTAGCAACACATCGCGATGAGGCCGAACACCGGATCGCTGTCGCTGCGCATCAGGGATCCGAGCGCCAGCATCGACAACCCCATGACAATCGAGCCGGCGATCAGCAGCGGCTTGCGCCCCACGCGGTCGACGACCAGCACCACACCCATCGTCGCGAGCATGTTGAGCGAGCGCGCAACGAGGACACCGAGGAATGCTTCGTCGGCGTGATAACCCAGTCGCTGCAGGATTTGCGGCCCGTAGTACGAGATGGCCGTCAGACCGATGAACTGCTGGAGGATGTTGATCGCGACGCCAACGAAGAGCACACGGACGCCGAACGACAGCACGGGCGCGGTCACTGGCTTCTGGTTCGCGCTCGCCTCCAGATCCTCCATGGCCTCCCGCACCTCCTCGGGTTCCGCCGACTGTTCGATCGCGCGGCGCGCTTCGTCACGGCGTCCTCGCCGCACCAGCCACACGGGGCTCTCCGGCACCGTGAAGCTCATGCAGAAAAGCGCCAGCGCCGGGATCGACAGCGCGAGGTTCATGTATCGCCACCCCGACGCGAGCAACCACGCGTCGTCACCCTGCAGCGATATTCCCCAGTTGACGCAGAGTGCGATGCAGATGCCGCCCGCGATCGCGATCTGTTGATAGGCGCCGATCTGGCCACGCACCGCGCTCGGCGCGAACTCGCTGACGTACATCGGCGCGACGAAGGACGCGAGCGCCACCGCGAATCCACCCATGAAGCGGTAGACCATGAAGCTCCACATCGCATCCGGCGTCGACGTCCCGAGCGGCGCGATGCCGATCTCCGGAAACGCCGAGCCCACGGAGGAAACCACGAACAGCATCGCGGCAATGATGATCGGCAGCTTGCGGCCGAGCTTCTCCGCGACGAGCCGCGCCAGCAGCGAGCCGGCGATCGTGCCGACCAGCGCCGAGCACACGATGAAGCCGAGCAGCAGCTGGGCCGCCATCTCGCCCAGGACCCGCGGCGCCACGAATTGATGATCGAGCGCGCCCACCACTCCCGACATGAGCGCGTAGCAGTAGCCGCACAGCAGCCAGCACTGCGCGGACACGAACGTCGTGCCCGTGACCGCCTTGATGTGATTCGTCGTGACCTTTGCGAGCTTCATGCGGACATCCGTGGCTGGTCAGGCACGCGCGGATTCGAGTGGCGCCTGCCGCCGCCAGAAGGCGCCGATCGCGTCCTGGTCGACGCCCTTGGTTTCGGGCACATAGCGCAGCACGATGAATGCCGCGAGGATCGCGAAGCCGCCATACACCCAGAACGCGAAGCCGCCGTGCATGAGCCCGTTGAGCGTCGAGTCGCCGAACATCACGGGGAAGGTCGCGCATACGAGAAAGTTCGCGCTCCACTGCGCGGCGATTGCAATGGACATCGCCTGGCCGCGAATCGGCGCCGGAAAGATCTCCGACATCAGGATCCACACGATCGGGCCGAAAGACATGCCGAGGCCCGCGAGATAGCAGCAGATGGCCACGAGCCCGACGGTGCCTGTGCTCTGCGCCTGAAACAACGAACCGATCACCATCATCGACATGCCCAGGATCATCGCGCCGACGATCAGCAGCGGCTTTCGCCCCACGCGATCCACGACGAGCACCACGCCCATGGTCGCGAGCAGATTGAGCGAGCGCGCGAGCAGGACGCCCAGATACGCGGCGTCCATGTGATACCCCATGCGCTGGAGGATCTCCGGACCGTAGTACGAAATCGCATTGAGCCCGACGAGCTGCTGCAGAACGCTGAGCGCCACACCGACGAGCACGACGCGCGCGCCGAACGAAAAGAGCGGCAGAGGCTTCGCCTGCGACTGGTTCTCCTGCGAAAGATCTTCGAGCATCACGCGCACTTCTTCCGGATCCGCCGAACGTGAAAGCTGCTTGCGCGCCTGCTCGATGCGGCCGTGACGCACGAGCCAGCTCGGACTCTCGGGGACGGTGAAGCTCAGCCAGAAGAACGCGAGCGCCGGAATCGCCATCGACAGCATCATGTAACGCCAGCCGGTGTTCAGAACCCACAGATCGTCGCCCTGCAGCGCGATGCCCCAATTGACGAACAGGACCATGCAGATGCCGCCCGCGATCGCAATCTGCTGGTAAGCGCCGAGCTGCCCACGCACCGCGCTCGGCGCGAACTCCGCGACATACATGGGCGCAATGACCGATGCGAGTCCGACGGCCACACCACCGAGCACGCGATAGAAAATGAACGGCCAGATGGCATCGGGACCCATGCCGCCCAGCGATGCGAGACCGATCTCCGGGAAGGCGGAGCCGAATGCCGAGACGATGAACAACACCGCCGCGACGATCATCGGACGCTTGCGGCCGAGCAGTTCCGCCAGGCGCCGCGCGCCGAGTGCCCCGATAATGGTGCCACCCAGCGCCGCGCACACCGTGAGGCCGAGCAGCAAGTTCGCGGCCGTTTCGTTCATGCCGCGCGGTTCGATGAAATTGTGGTCGATGGCGCCGATGACGCCCGAGATCACCGCGGTGCAGTAACCGAAGAGCAGCGAAGACAACGTCGACACGAAGGCCGTGCCGGTCACGGCCTGGATGTGGCTGGTCGAAACCTTGGCGAGTTTCATGGCGATCGTCAGGCGGCGGCCGACGCTGTGTCCGGTCCGTTGACGGGAAGGCGGATGTAGAAGGTCGTGCCACGGCCGACTTCGGTTTCGAAGTGGATAGTGCCGCCGTGCTTGTCGACGATGACCGCGCGCGCGATGGCGAGCCCCTGCCCCGTACCCTTGCCAACTTCTTTCGTCGTGAAAAACGGATCGAAGATGCGCGAACGGACGTCGACGGGAATGCCCTTGCCGGAATCGGAGATCGCGATCTCGACCTGCTCGCCCAGCACGCGCGTCGCGACGCGGATCTTGCCCTTGTTGGGAGTGCCCTTCACGACGTCGCCGATCGCATGTGCCGCGTTCACGATGAGGTTGAGCACGACCTGATTGATCTCGCCCGCATAGCAGTTCACGAGCGGGACGTTTCCGAGATCTGTCTCGACCTCGGCCACGTATCTATATTCGTTCGACGCGATGACCAGGGTGCTCTGGATCGCCTGGTTGAGGTCGGACTGCGCCATCTCCTTGCGGTCCGGATGCGCGAACTCCTTCATCGAACGCACGATCGCGGCGACGCGGCCGAGGCCGTCTCGCGCGCGATCGAGTGCCACGGGCGCGTTTTCGAGGATGTAGTCGAGATCTGCGTCGTCCTCGGCTTCCTCCGCGGCTTTCGCGGCGGCGGCGACGACGGTGCCATTGGGGTTCGGGTCCTGGGTTGCCGTGCGCAGCTCGCGATACTTGTCGACGATCTCGGTCAGGTCGTCCATCGCCTCGCGCACGAAGTGCACGCTGTCGGAGACGAACTGCACCGGCGTATTGATCTCGTGCGCGACGCCGGCTGCGAGACGCCCGACGCTCTCGAGCTTCTGCGCCTGCGCGAGATCGGACTCGAGGCGGCGCTGATCCGTCACGTCGATCATCATGCCGCGCAACACCTTGTGCTGGCCGGTGCTCTCGCTCGTTTCGCAATTCACCACCCAGCGCAGATCGACTCGCTTTTCGTCCTGCGTGAGCACGGTGGTTTCGAGCTCGAAATTCCCGGACTTGCTGTCGTCGATGCGCTGGCGCGTCGGGCCGTTGCGCTCACGCGGCATGAGCTTGTCGAGGAACCCGATCTGCTTCCAGACCTCCTCGCTGAATCCGAGACGCTGCGGCCCCTGCGGACCGATGTATTCGAAATGGCCGTCCTCGGCGTCGAGAGCAAACGGGATCGCCTGCGTGCCTTCGACGACGAGCCGGTATTGCTCGCGGCCGCGCTCCAGTTCTTTCGTGCGCTCCGAGACGAGCCGCTCGAGTCGCTGTTTCTCCGTGCGCTCCATCTGCCGGCGCTCCTCGAACATGCGCACGACCTCGGACATCATGACGCTGAACGAGTGCGCGAGTGCGAGCAGAATCGCGAACAGCAGGACGACCGCCGTCGTCATCGCGGGGAACTGCGCCGCGCGCAAACGCCCGGTGTGGATGTGCTCCGTCGACAGCGCAAGATAGAGTTGGCCCGACGCGCCCTCGCCCACGTTGATGTCGCTCGTCGTGACGAACACGCGATCGTCGGCGAGCTTCACCGGCTCACCGGTCGCAAGAGTGTTGGGGAAGTGGCCGTGGCCGGCGAGACGCCGGCCGCCCGACGTGTAGACGGCGACGCCGTACACGTTCTTGTCGGAGACGAGCGGGTTGATCGTCTCCTGCGCGAGCACCGGGTCGCCCGTGGCAACGGCGCCATAGAGCTGCGAACTGAGGTTCGACGAGTACATCGAAGACTTGGCGCGGATGCTCGTCACGAGAACGGAGTCATCGTACGTCGCGTAGCCCACGACTCCCGCGACGATGCTCATGATGAACACGAGCGCGAGACTGCCCATGAGCTGCGCCTGCAACGGCAGTTCAGTCGTCGCGTGTTCGGTGGCTGCCGGATCGGTTTGCGCGGGTGTTTCTTGGCTCGGGTCGTTCATCGAGGCTCCATCCACGGGCGGAGGACAGGTCTGAAAACCTGACTGGCCCGGTGGACTTATCGGAACCTGAGGGGATTCCCTTGAACGATTCCACGCAGGAATGGGCCGAGCCGGGGGCCCGGCACGCGGCAGGTTTTTGCCGTGCGAATGGCTGTGACGGACGTCTCAGGGAGCACTGGCGCGGAGCGGGCGGTGGTAGCGCTGACAACCGCACTAAAGGGGTCAGATCTGTTTAGCGGATAAAGGGGACAGATCTATTTTTTTCTGCCGGACGTCGGCGCTTCGCCAACGTTTTCCGATGTGGGGCGCAGCCCCTGACGATGGGCAGCCGGGGGGCGCAGGGCGGCGCCACTCACTGCGACACCGATGCGTGCCGCGACGCATTGAGGCGCCGAACAAGCTGCACCGGCTGCGTACGGCGGCGCGGATTGCAAAAAGTGCGCGCGAACAAATCCGCCGGCGAGCGACCACAACGGAAACCAATGCTCACGCGAGCGCCGTTGACCTATCGCCCCCGAAAATAGATCTGTCCCCTTTATCGGCTAAACAGATCTGTCCCCTTTAAAGCTTCCGGAGCCAGATGTTCCGGAAGCGCACCTTGTGGCCGTGATCCTGCAGTCGCAGCGGCAGGTTGCCATGCGGGAAGTAGCTAGGCGCGCCGATGTAGGTCGTGCCGCCCTTGAACGAGATGTTGTTCTGCACGAGCACGCCGTTGTGCAGCACGGTGACTCGCGCGGCAGACGCAAGAGAGCCATCTGCATTGAACCGTGGCGCGGTGTAGATGATGTCGTAGACGTTCCAGGTCTCGGCCGGCAGCGTCGCATTCACTAGAGGCGGGTACTGCTTGTAGATGGACCCGACCATGCCATTCACGTAGGTCGGATTCCTGAAGTTGTCTAGCACCTGCACTTCGTAGACGTCCTGCAGGAACACGCCGCTGTTGCCGCGATCCTGATTCACGTTCGACGCCGGCAACTCGGGCCCGCACCACTCGATGTGGAGCTGCACGTCGCCGAAGCTCTCCTTCGTCTGGACGTCGCCGGTGCCCGGCGCCACGACCATCTCGCCGTTCACGACGGTCCATTCGGCATTCGCGCCCGTCTTCGCGTTCTTCCACGCGTCCACGTTTTTGCCATCGAACAGGATGACCGCATCGGAAGGCGCCGCGCCCACGACCGCGCCCGGCGTGACCTTCGCCGGCACGGGGAACCAGACCTCGGTGACTTTCGGTTCCGGCGCCGCGTCGTCTTCTTTCGCGATCGGACGAATCCTGATGTTGCGGTAGAAAATCTCGGCGCTCTCGGCCTGCAGCGCGATCTTGCCGCGCTCGAGCTTCACCCATTTGTTGGACGCCGCATCCCAGGATTTGAGATCCGACACGCGCATGTTCACGACGCCGTTCACGAGGTGCGTCACCTTGTCGCCGCGAACGATGATCTGCACCGTGTTCCAGCCCGGGTACTCGTTGACCTGGCCGTGATACGTACGCTCGAACTTGTCCTTGTCGCCGCGGATCACCGGCACACCGCCGTTCTCCGGCAGTGCATAGCGCCCGGTCTTCGGGTTCACGAAACTCGCGAGCTGAGTGGTGATCGCCCACGAGTCGCCGGTGTCGCCTTCCTGGATCTGCGCTTCCGCAGCGGCCGGCCAATCGTTCGGACGATCGCGATGCACGTGGTAGAGCAATCCGGCATCGCGCACATGTTCGAGTCGCGGCGCGAATTTCTTCTCGCCCCAGCGGTACTCGAGGCTGAGCACGTAGTCCTGGTATTCCGCGTTCGTGGTGAGAACGACATTCGGCGGCGCGGTGCCCAAGGCTTCGTCGCGGTACGCGTGGATCTCGCCTTTCTCGACGTCAAAGTAGCTTGAGGGGGCCAACGCGTTCTCGGGCGCCTTGGAAGCGTACGTCGCGGTCCATCCGTCGAGATTCTTGCCGTTGAAGAGCGGCTTCCAGGCTGGTGGCGCGGCGGAGGTCGCGGTCGCGACGAATAAACAAACGCACGCGTAGGCAGTCGTTCTGAACATCGAGATCCCCCTCAAAAAACGGCGGCAAAGTGTAACAAACGAATAAAGGGGGCTCGTCCGGCAGGGGGCCACCGGACGAGCCCGACCCCTACCCCATGGAGGCCATGGTCGGTAGTTGCGCTGATTCGTGGTGGTGCGGCATGTCCCCTCCCTGACGTCGCCTCTGCGCGATATTGCTCGCCCGTGCACCGATTTGCACGTTTTCTAAAGCAAATAGTCGAGAGTCGGCCGCCCGGGGTGACCGCTTTTGAACGCTTGCAGACCAATCGGGAGGATGGGGATTTGGGTCGGGTGGGACTCGAACCCACGACTAACGCCTTAAAAGGGCGCTGCTCTACCAACTGAGCTACCGACCCCCAAACTTTAGGGCGCGCAGTCTACACATACCTCGTGGGATCGACGACCCCTGCGGCCGTGAATCCATCGCGCCGGATTCGGCAGGAATCGCAGCGGCCGCAGGCTCGCCCAAAGCTGTCCGCCTGATAGCAGGAAACGGTCAGCGAATAGTCGACGCCGAGACGCAAACCTTCGCGCACGATCTGCGCTTTGCTCATCTGGATGAGCGGCGCGCGGATCGCGAGCCGCGCGCCCTCCACTCCCGCCTTCGTCGCGAGGTGCGCGAGCTTTTCGAACGCGTCGACGAACTCCGGGCGGCAATCCGGGTAGCCGGAATAGTCGACGGCATTGACGCCGATGTGGATTTCACTGGCCCCGAGAACTTCGGCCCAGCCCAGCGCGACGGACAACATGATCGTGTTGCGCGCGGGGACGTAGGTGATCGGTATGCCGCGGGTCGGCTCGGTCGGCACGGCCAACGTGCGATCGGTCAGCGCGGAGCCGCCGATGTTCGCGAGGTCGACGAGGATCGTGCGGTGCTCGCGCGCGCCGAGAGCGCGCGCCACGGCCGACGCGGCGTTGAGCTCCACTTGATGGCGCTGGCCGTACGCGATCGAGAGCGCGTAACACTCGAGCCCCGATTCGCGCGCGAGCGCGAGCACGGTCGCGGAATCGACTCCGCCGGAAAGCAAAACGACTGCGCGCGCGCTCATTTGCCCGGCACGTTACCCCAGAGCACCTTGTGCAGCTGCATCTGGAAGCGAACCGGCAGACGATCCTCGAGGATCCAGTCGGCGAGTTGTCGCGGTTCGAGTTGCCCGGCGCTGGGACTGAACAGCACGGTGCAACGCCTCGGCAGCGACAGTTCCGCAAGCTTCGCGCGGCTCCATTCGTAGTCGGCGCGATCGCAGATCACGAACTTGATCTGCTCGTCGGCGCGCAGCAGATCGAGATCGGCGTAGCGATTGCGGCGCTCCTCGCCCGAGCCCGGCGTCTTCACGTCGACGACGCGGACCACGCGTGGGTCCACATTGCCGATCGGCATCGCCCCACTCGTCTCGATCGATACGCGGTAACCGGCATCGCAAAGCGCGCTCAGCAGCGGCAAACAGTTCTTCTGCGCGAGCGGCTCGCCGCCGGTCACGCAGACGTAACGCGAAGCGGCCTCAACGGGCGTTGCGAACGCGCGCACTTTCGCGAGCACGTCTTCGAGAGTGAACCACTCGCCGCCGTGAAAGGCATACGCGGTATCGCAGAACTGGCAACGCAGCGGGCAACCCGTCAGTCGCACGAACACAGTGGGGAATCCCACGGTGTCGGCCTCGCCCTGCAGCGAGTAGAAGATTTCGGTGATCTTCAGGCGACGTGCGGCGTTCGCCTCGTTCGAGGCGTCGGCCTCGATCTCGGCGACCTCACTCATTCCCACTCCCGCGCTGTTAGCGGGGCAACCGCTTCAGCCGATCCGTCGCGAGCTGCGCGGCTTCGGTGCCTGGATACCGACGGACGACGTCTTCGAGCGTGACGCGCGCATCGCCATTGCGGTTCAGCGCCGCCTGCGTGAAGCCGATCTTCACGAGCGCATCCGGCGCCTTGCGCGAGTCCGGCCAGTCCGTGGTCACGCGCTGGAATGCGGTGATCGCGTTCTGGTACTCGCGGTTCACGTAGTGCGCCTCGCCGAGCCAGTACTGCGCGTTGCTCGCGAGCGGGCTGCCCGGATACGTGGACACGAAGTTGCGGAACCCGGCAATCGCCTTCGGATAGTCGGAAGCCTTCAACGCGGTGAACGCCGCGTCGTAACTCGCCTGCTCTGCGCCGGCCGGCGCGGCAGTCACCGGTGGCGCAATGGGGACGCTGCCCACAGTGCCCGGCCCGACGCTGCCGGTAGCGACACCGCCCAGCGTCTCCAGCGCGGCGAGACGCTTCTCCAGATCGCCGTAGAGACTGCGCGTCTGGTTCTTGCCGCCCTCGCTCGCATTCTGCAGAACCTCGACCTCGCCACGAATGCCGCGCAGATCGCTCTGCACGCGATCGATGCGTTGCGCGAGGTCGAGCAGGCTCTGGTTGGTGAGCACGCGCTCGATGCGTTGCACGCGTTGATCCAGATCGTTGAGCCGGATCTGCACGGGGTCGTTTTCGGGCGCGACCGCGCAACCACCGAGAACCAGCGAGCTCGCACCGAGCAGTAGCAACCGTTTCATGGCTCTCTCCGCGATCTGTGACCGCAATCGATTACTTGACGTACACGATCTCGACGCGACGGTTGAGGCCGTAAGCCTGCTCGTCGCTGCCGGCCGCGGCCGGACGTTCTTCACCATAGCTCACCGTCGAGAGCTGCGACTCCGCCACACCCAGCAGCAGCAGCGCGCGACGCACAGCCTGCGCACGGCGTTCGCCGAGACCGATGTTGTACTCGCGCGAGCCACGCTCGTCGGCGTGTCCTTCGAGGCGGACCTTCTGGCTCGACGCACCGGCGAGGTAACGCGCGTGCGCGGCGATCACGGTTTGGGAGTCCGCGCGGATGTCGGCGCGATCCAGGTCGAAGTACACGATGCGCTTCGAGAGCAACTCGCCCGACGGGCCCGCGGCATCTTCCGAGGCGACAGCCGAACTGTCGACGCCACTCGTGTCCGTCGTCGTTTGCGGCGCGGGCGCTGCCGGCGGCGCTTCCTCGGGCTTCGTCGTGCAGCCCGCGACGACCGCGAGCGCTGCCAGTACGACGATCGTTGCAACGAAATTCTTCTTCATTGGCACACCTTTCAGTTTGTAGATAGTTTGTTCATGGCAGCCTTCTCTCACGGCAAGAAGGGTCCCCAGACCGGCTCGCGCACTTCGCCCGCGTCAGCGTTCAGCTTGAACGAGGTCAGGCCGTCGATCGAAATCGTCTGCAGCACGCCGGCACCGCGTTCGCGACCCGCGAAGATCAGCATCGCGCCGTTGGGCGCGAAGCTCGGCGATTCTTCCTGGCGGCCCTTCGACAGCACCTGCAGCGTGCCGCTCGCGAGGTCCTGCACGCCGATGCGGTACGCGCCTTCGTCGAGGGTGAGCAGCGCGAGCTGCTTGCCGTCCGGCGAAATGCGCGGGCGCGCATTGTATGCGTTCGAAAACGTGATGCGCCGCGGCCGCTCGCTGCTGCCGGGGATGAGCTTGTAGACCTGCGGATTGCCCGAGCGGTCGGACGTGAAATAGATCGCGTCGCCTTCGGGCGAGAACACCGCTTCGGTGTCGATCGCGGGGTCGTCCGTCAGGCGCGTGAGCTGCTGCGTGCCGAGGTTCAGTAGATAGATGTCGAGGTTGCCGTTCGTGCCCGAGAGCGTCAGCGCGAGCTTCTTGCCGTCGGGCGACCACGCCGGGGAGCCGTTGATGCCGGCGCGCGCCGACACCATGCTGCGCTGGCCCGTGCGCACCTGCTGGACGTACACCGCCGACACGCGCCGCTCGAACGAAACGTACGCGAGCCACTCGCCGTCGGCCGACCAGGCCGGCGACATGATCGGACGATCCGACTGCATGATTTTGCGCGGGCTCTCGCCGTCGGCATCCGCGACGATCAATTGGTACTTCTGCGCGGGCGGACGGCCATCGACGGAGACGTAGGCGATGCGCGTGGCGAATGCGCCGCGCACGCCGACGATCTTTTCGTAGATCGCGTCGGCAACGCGATGCGAGGCATTGCGCAGGTTCGCGGGCTTCACCGTCCACTTGCGCGTGAGCAGGTTCTGGCCCGTGAGCACGTTGACGAGTTCGGCATCGACGGACAGGTCACCATTCGACAGCGAAGTCAGGCGGCCGACGATGACGTAGTCGTTGCGCATCTGCTTCCAGGCGGCGGAGTCGACCTCGGACGACGACGTCGGACGAGTGAGCATGTCCGTGCGCGCCATGCCCTTGAAGCGGCCGCTCGACTCGAGATCGCGCTGCACGATCGCGGCGACATCGAGACCGCCATCGGCGGGCACCGCGCGCGTGAAGGGCACCACGGCGATGTTGATCGGGTCGGTGACGCCCGACGTGATCGTCAGACGCAGTTGCGCGAGCGCGGGAGTCGCCGCGGCGCCGACAACGAACAACAGGCAGATCGCGAGTTTTTTCATGCGTTTCACTTTGGCTCGAATATCAAGATCAGGTTCCGCTCGAACAAGCGGGGATCGGGCGGAGGCGGCAAAGGCGAGGCGCGATAAACCGCGGTTTCGACCGATTCGCGCAAGGCGGCGTCGCCGCCGGTGCAACTGTCGACCCGGACGGCCGTGACCTCGCCGCCCGGAACCTGGGTCACCGACACAGTACAAGAAACGCCCGGCTGTGCCGAGGGTGGCTTTGTCCAGGCGCGCTGGATACGCGCGACAATTGCGGCGTGCCAGCGGGACGCTTCATCGCTCGTGCGTAGGGCATTGCCGCGTTCTTCCGCTTCCATGCTGCGCCGGAGCTCAGCCTCGCGCGCGAGCCTGGCCTTCTCGTCGGCGGCCTTCTTGGCGGCGACGGCATCCTCCGCGCGCTTCTTCTCGGCCGCGCGCTTCTCGGCAGCGGCCTTCTCGACCGCGACCTTTTCCGCGGCGGCGCGCGCCGCGGCCTGTTTCTGCTCTTCGAGCTTCTCCGCTTCTTCTCTTTGTTTGAGCTCGATCTGCTGCTGTTCCAGCTTTTCCTGCTCGACCTTCTCGGCAGCAAGCCGCTCCTCTTCCAGCCGGCGTTCGATCTCGGCCGGGTCCGGCTTCGGCGGACCCTGCTCCTCGGGCGGCGTGGGCTCGGGCTCCGGCACGGGCTCGGGTTGCGCGGGCGGCGGCGTCGGCTCCGGGATCGGCTCGATACCTTTCAACGCGCGCTCGTCGACGACGGTCGCTTCGATCGCGAGCGTGGTCGGCGGCGGCGGCTCGTGCTTGTAGACGAACCAGCCCATCACCGCCGCGCCCACGATCGCCGCGTGCACGAGCAGCGACAGCGCGATCGCGCGCCATCCACCCTTCGTCTCCTGCTTCGAACTACGCGGCGGCATCGTTCTCAGCGGGCTCGCTTCTGTTCCGGTGGCTGAGTCACGAAGCCGACCGAGCTCGCGCCGGCGCGCTGCAAAATCGTCATCGCGGAAATGACTTCTCCATAAGCGACTCGATAGTCACCGCGCACGAGCACCGTGGTTTCGGGCGCCCGGCGCAGCACGGCCGCGGTCTGTGCTTCGACCTCGGCGGCATCGAGGGGTTCATCCTCGGGCTTGTTGTAGTTGAGGAAGAGCTGAGCCTTGTCGTTGATGCTGAGGATGATGGGCTTCGAGTCCTTCAGCATTTCCGGCGGGATCGGGCGCGCACCGGCCTTGGGCAGCTCCACCTTCACACCCTCCGCGATCAGCGGCGCGGTGATCATGAAGATGATGAGCAGCACGAGCATCACGTCGATGTACGGCACGACGTTGATCTCGCCCATGAGCTTGCGGCGGCGGGTAGATTGATTGACGGACGCCATCGGACCTCCCTAACTCTTGTTGCCCGCGTAACGCTGCAGGATGGTCGAGAACTCCTCCATGAACGCGTCGTAACGCATCTCGAGGCGGCTGACCTGGTCGGCGTAGCGGTTGTAGGCGATGACCGCCGGGATGGCCGCGAACAAGCCGATCGCGGTGGCGATCAGCGCCTCGGCGATGCCGGGGGCGACCATCTGCAGTGTCGCCTGCTGCACGCCGCCCAGCGCCACGAACGAACTCATGATTCCCCAGACCGTGCCGAACAACCCGACGTAGGGGCTGGTCGAGCCGACGGTGGCGAGGTTAGAGAGACTCTCCTCGAGCCGCTCGATCTCCTTGAGCTGACCGACGCGCATCGCGCGCCGAGCGCCTTCGAGCAACTGATCCGCGGGAATGCCACCCTGTTTCAGGCGTGCGAACTCGCGGAAGCCGAACTCGAAGATGCTCGACATGCCGGTGGAGTTGCCGCGGCTCTCGATCTGTCGATAGAGCGCGGTCAGGTCGCCGCCCTTCCAGAAGCTGTTCTCGAAACTCTCCGCCTCTTCTCTCGCGCGAGAGATCAGAGAACGTTTGCGAAAAATGATGGTCCAGGACATCAGCGACGCGAGCAGCAACAAGCCCATCACGGCCTGCACGACTGGGCTCGCGTTCACGACCAATCGGACTATCGACAGCTCATTTTCCATGGCTCACCTTGATGAAATCCGGAAGCGGTCTCGGCCGAAAACTCTTCGCATCGACGCAGGCAACGCGCACTTCGCCTTCGGCGAGAGTCGTATCGCCACCCGCGCCATCGGAGCGGGTGATCACCTGCCGGAAGCGGATCGACGCGCGACCCTCCGGCACGGGCACGCAGGAAATCGAGATCTCGTCATCGAGCCGCGCCGGCCGGCGGTAGTTCACCTGCACCTCGACGACGGCGAACACGAAGCCGAACTCCTCGGCGAGCTCCTGCTGGGAGTGCCCCTGCGCGCGCAGCCACTCCGTTCGCGCGCGCTCCATGAACTTGAGGTAGTTGGCGTAATAGACGACGCCGCCGCCATCCGTGTCTTCCCAGTAGACGCGTGAGCGCCAGGAAAATTCCGCCATTACTTGTCGGCCTCGAACAGCGGCAGGTTGCCGAGCGCGCGTTCGGGCACCTTGAGCCCGAAATGCAGGTAGGCGTTGCGCGTCGCCATGCGGCCGCGCGACGTGCGCATCAGGAAGCCCTGCTGGATCAGGAACGGCTCGATGACGTCCTCGAGCGTGCCGCGCTCCTCGCCGATCGCGGCCGCGAGACTCTCGATGCCGACGGGCCCGCCATCGAACTTCTCGATGATCGTCGACAGCAGCTTGCGGTCGAGCGCGTCGAAACCTTGTGGATCGACCTCGAGAAGATCGAGCGCGGCGCGCGCGGTGATTTCGTCGATGCGGCCATTGCCCTTCACTTCGGCATAGTCGCGCACACGGCGCAGCAGCCGGTTCGCGATGCGCGGCGTGCCGCGCGAACGCTGCGCGATGCGCTGCGCGCCGTCGACGTCGATGGGCACGCCGAGAATGCCGGCCGACCGCGTGACTATCTTCTCGAGCTCACCCACCGTATAGAACTCGAGGCGCTGCACGATGCCGAAGCGGTCGCGCAACGGGGAGGTCAACAGACCCGCGCGCGTCGTAGCGCCGATCAAGGTGAATGGCTGCAGGGCCAGCTTGATCGAGCGCGCCGCGGGACCTTCGCCGATCATGATGTCGAGCTGGAAGTCCTCCATCGCAGGATAGAGCACTTCCTCGACGACCGGCGAGAGCCGGTGGATCTCGTCGATGAACAAGACGTCGCGCGGCTGCAAATTAGTCAGCAGCGCGGCGAGATCGCCCGGGCGCTCCAGCACCGGTCCGGAAGTCTGCCGCAGATTTACACCCAGTTCGCTCGCGAGGATGTTCGCGAGCGTCGTCTTGCCGAGACCCGGCGGACCGAAGATCAGCGCATGGTCCAGCGCCTCGCCGCGCTTCACCGCGGCCTGCACGAAGATCTCGAGCTGCGCCTTGACCTGCTCCTGGCCGACGTAGTCCGCGAGCCGCTTCGGGCGGATTGCGCGGTCGATCACCTCGTCTTCCTTCGAGCCCGCGGGCTGAACGATCCGGTCGCCCATGGTTTCCGGGCCGACGCTCAAGGCCGCACCGTGCCCTGCAAAGCGCGGCGGATCAGTTCTTCGGTCGAGTCTCCCGATCCCGCGAAGGGTTTGAGCATCGAGGTCACTTCCGCCGGTTTGTAGCCGAGCGAGACCAATGCGCTCCACGCTTCGCCCTCGGTCTTGCTACCGCCATTCATCGGCGTCATCTCGGGCGGCAGCCCCGAAAACGCATCCAGCCGGTCGCGCATCTCGATCAACAACCGCTCCGCCGTCTTGCGGCCGACGCCGGGGATCTTCGTCAGCGACGCAGCATCGCCGAGCTTCACGATCGTGGAGAAGCCATCCACGCTCACGCCCGACAGGATCGACAGCGCCAGCTTGGGCCCCACCTGCGAGACCTTGAGCAGGTTGCGGAACAGCGCGCGCTCTTCGACGGTGCCGAAGCCGAACAGGATGTGCGCGTCTTCGCGCACGACGAGATGAGTCAGCAGTCGCACCTCACTACCTACCGCGGGCAGTGTGTAGAAAGTGCTCATCGGCGCTTCGATGTCGTATCCCACGCCGTTGACGTCCACCGTCAAATGCGGCGGAGTCTTCGCCGCGAGTTTTCCACGCACGAATCCGATCACGCTATCATCTCGAAGCGTCGCGAATGCGCATGGCAGATCGCGACCGCAAGCGCGTCCGCCGCATCGGCAGCGAGCTTCATCTCGATCGCGAGCAGATGACGGACCATGTGTTGAACCTGCGCCTTCTCGGCGCCGCCCACGCCGACCACCGCGAGCTTGATCGCGCGCGGCGCGTATTCATGCACGCCGAGCGTGGCCGGCACCGCGGCCAGCGCGGCGCCGCGCGCCTGCCCGAGCTTGAGCGCGCTGTCGGCGTTCTTGGAGAGGAAGACGCGCTCGACCGCGATTTCCTGCGGTCGATGCGTTGCGATCAGCTCGACGACCTTCGCGTGGATGATTCGCAGGCGATCCGCGAGCGGACCGCCGGCGGTCGCGATGCACCCTTGCGTGACGATGCGCATCTCGCCGCGCTCGCAGTCGATGATGCCGAAACCGGTTCGAAGGCTTCCGGGGTCGAGGCCCAGGATGCGCGCGGAGCCGGCCGGCAACATGCGCGCCACCGACGACGCAGCGGCGGTCGCATCGGGGCGAAAGCCACGCCAGGCTGACCTCATCGGGTAACGCGCCATCAGTGGTGCAAACCTTTGCCTGACCTTGAAAAAACTCCGCGTATGATAGCCGCAAAACCGCCGCGCCTCACGCGCGTGTCGCGTCGCTTTCCGTGCACAACCTTCACGCCTGCTCCGACGAACTTCGCTCCGCGATCGACCGCGACGCCACCCGGCTCGAAGGCTGGGGCGTGCCGCGCGCTGCGATCGATCGCGCGGTCGAATCGGCAGTCATCGTCGCGTCGCTGACCGAGGATGCGGTGCTCGCCGCCGCCCTGCTCGCACAGTCCGCGCTTCAGCGAATCGACAAATCCCGGTTGTCGTCCATGCCTGGGGCCGGAGAGTCGGACCGCGAGATCGAGCTGCATTTCGGTCCCGCGGCGATCACGCTCGCACGCGAGCTCGCTCACTTCGGCGACATCCGCCTGACGCCGATCGCGGCCGAGAGCCACACGCTCGAGCCCGCGCAAGCCGAAGCGCTGCGCAAGATGTTGCTGTCCGTGGTCAGCGATCCGCGGCTGGTGCTCGCACGCCTTGCGCGGCAACTCGTCGATCTCAACGCATCCAAGGATGGGGCCATCGCGACACGCGAGCGACTCGCGCTCGAAACGCGCGAAGTGTTCGCGCCGCTCGCGAACCGCCTGGGACTCTGGCAGCTCAAGTGGGAGCTCGAGGACATCGCGTTCCGCTTCCTGCAGCCGGACGACTACCGCCGCATCGCCGGCGCGCTTGCCGAGAAGCGCGTGGATCGCGAACGCTACATCGCGGAGTTCTGCCGCACGCTCGAAACGATGATGCGCGCCGCGGGAATCGACGGCGAGGTCCAGGGCCGGCCCAAGCACATCTACAGCATCCACCGGAAGATGGACCGCAAGCAGCTCACCTTCGAGCAGGTGTTCGACCTGCGCGCGGTGCGCATCGTCACGGCCTCCGTACCGGACTGCTACGCCGTGCTCGGGCTCGTGCACGGCCGCTACCCCTATATCCCCGGCGAGTTCGACGACTACGTCGCGACGCCGAAGGACAACTTCTATCGCTCCATCCACACCGCCGTGCTCGGCCCCGAGGGCAAGGCCGTCGAGGTGCAGATCCGCACGCGCGAAATGCACGAATCGGCGGAACTCGGCCTTGCCGCGCATTGGATATACAAAGAGGGGCGCGCCAAGGAGTCTCGCGCGCACGACGTCTCGTACGACCGGAAGATCGAGTGGGTGCGCAAGCTGCTGAGCCCCGAGCCGGGCGCCGAACAGACTCAACGGGACTTCCTCGATGAAGTGCGTGCCGAGTTGTTCGAGGACCGCGTCTACGCACTGACGCCGAAGGGTGAAGTCGTGGACCTGCCGCCCGCAGCGACGCCGCTCGACTTCGCGTATCACGTGCACACCGACCTGGGGCACCGCACGCGCGGCGCGCGCGTGAACGGGCGCATCGTGCCCCTCACGCGGTCGCTCGCGAACGGCGAGGTCGTCGAGATCATCACGCAGAAGCATCCCGGACCGAGCCGGGACTGGCTCTCCGAGACCCAGGGGTTCCTCGTCAGCCCGCGCAGCCGCTCGAAGGTCCGCGCCTGGTTCCGGAAGTTAGACGAGGACTCGGGCAAGGTGCACCCGGCTGGTGAGGTCGAAGTCGCGCCCGCCCCTGCCCCGGCGCCGCCGCGACGCAAGACCGTGCGACGAAACTCCCGCTCCACCGTGGTTCTGGGCGGGGTCGAAGATCTGCCGACCAGCTTCGCGCGCTGCTGCGCCCCCGTGAAACCCGAGACGATCGCGGGCTACGCCACCGTGGGCCGGGGCGTGACGGTTCACCGGGCCGATTGCCCCGGATTGAAGCGCATGAGCGCCAGCCATCCGGAGCGGCTCATCCCCGCGGCTTGGGCGGACGCCGACCAGACCCAGCCCGTAACCCTCAACATTGTCGCCATCGACCGACAAGGACTGGTCCGGGACATCGGCGATCTGCTGGCGGGCGAAAAAATCTCCATCGAGATGATGCACACCACTACCGATCGCACACAGTCGACGGCTAACATCGACGTGCGCATCGCGATTGGCGATGCGCAACATCTGGCGCGTCTGCTGCAACGTATACGAAAAGTGGGAAGCGTCCTGTCGGTCCGCCGTTCGGCTTAACTTAAGGCCGCCGAACGAGTTCCGGCAGGAACGGAAACGTGACGTGTTGCGACGCCAGATTTGGTGGGTTCGCGTTTACTCAAAACGATTTCTTGAATTTATCCGGGGTACTGGACGCAAATGCGTGTCCTGCTGGTCGATCATGACTCAGAGGGTCTCGAGGCTATTGCCCGTGCAATTCGTGGCGTCCTCGAACTCGATGCCGTGACCAGCAAGGGCGACGCCCTGCTGCTGTTGCGTCAGAACACCTATGACGTCCTCATCGCCTGCGAACGCTGTGTCGACGGCTCCGGCCTCGACCTGCTCGGCCGCACGACGCGAACGTCCGTGCCGCTCAAGCGCATCTTCGCCGCCGCCCCCGAGCGCCTGCAGTTGTTAGGCCCGCGCCTCGCGCCGTTCAAGGTGCAGCGGACCATCAACTACCCGATCGATCTCGAAGAGTTGTGGCTCGCCATCGCGCAAGTGACGGGCGGCCCCAACGACGAAACCGACGGCACCATCGAACGTGTCGTGCTCGACGAGCGCGGCATTCCCTCTTCGGGCACGACTCCCCGCGCACCGATTCCGCCGCGTCCGCCGTCATCGCTGTCCGGTCTGCCACCGCAGCAAGCCATGCAGCCGGTGCCGCTCCCGTCGACGGGCGCGAGCGGCCGCTACGCCACGGCGCGACTCGCGCAGCCAGCGCCCGAGCCGCCGCTGCGTGCCCCGCCGCCACCGCGCGCACCGCCGCCACGTCCGGCCGTCGCCGCTGCTACACCGCTGCGTGCGCCGCCGCCCGCGACGCCTTCCGACACTGGCCGCATGCGCGCCGCCGCGCCACCCGTGACAACGTCCGACACGGGACGCATGCGCGCCGCCGCCGCTGCGCCCGCCACGACCTCCGACACCGGTCGCATGCGCGCACCAGCGCCGCCGATGAAATCCATTCCGCCGATGCAGATGCCCGCGCCCAAGCAGAACGGCGCGGCGAGAGGCGGCTTTGCGGATTGGGCTCCCGAAGCGCACGGGGACGAAGATCTCGCGTCGATCGCGGCGCAGGCGAAGCTCGGCGTACAGCACAAGGTCGTCGACGAACACTCGCGCGTGGTCAAGAAGCGGCTGTTGACCGCCGGCGCCATCGCCGTTGGCGTGGCCGGTCTCATCGTGCTGGCCATCGAGCTCTACGACCCCGCGGCGAAAGAACGCGAAAAGGCGATCGCCGCCGAAGTGACTCGTATGGCCGAACAGCAGAAGGTGACCGACGACCTCACGCTGATCGAGATCGACATCGAAAACGCGATCATGGACAACGATCTCGTCACCGCACGCACCGAGCTCGCGAAACTCGTCGCTCGCTCCCCCAGCCACGCACGCAAGGATTTTCTGGCGAAATCGATCGAGCGTGCCGACGAGCTCGCGAAGCTCGCCGGCAAAGCCGCGCCGGAAGCCGTTGCGCCCATGGCGGCGAGCGCCGCGTCCGCGCCGCGCAACGAGCCGGCGCCGACTCGTGCCGAACGAGCACGCGCGAACCAGAATTCCAGCGACCGCGCATCCGACCGCTCACGCACCGCCGATCGGACACCCGAGCGATCGACACCGCGCGTTGCCGATCGATCGACCGGATCGTCGCGTTCGCGAGAAGCGGCTTCGTCGCCCCAGCGGACTTTCGGCGCGCCGATCGGCGATCAGCCGCGCCAGGCCGTGATCCCGCTCAACGCACCGATCAATGCCTCGCCGACGACCGGCACGAGCGCGAACAACAACAACTTCAGCGGCCGGACGGTTGAAGCGTCGGACCGTGCGCCCACGAGTGCGCCGCCGCCCGCGCCTGTCTACTCCGCCGCGCAGCCCACGGCTTCGTCGAATACACCCGCATCGAACACGGGATCCGCGGTCGTCACGCCCGCTCCCGCCGCGCCGGCCCCGGTTGCGGCCGTCAACGTGACGCCCGCGAAACTCGTGAAGCGCGTGACGCCTGTCGCGCCGATGGGTGTGTCGCGCAGGACCTCGGGCTCCGTGATGGTGAAGTTCAACATCGGCACGAACGGCCGCGTCACGGGCGTCGAAGTGCTCGAGTCGACGCCGCCTGGAACTTTCGATGACGCGGCGCAGGCCGCGGTACGGAAGTGGGTCTACGAGCCGCGCAAGGAAAATGGTGTCGCGGTGGAATCCACCGCGCGCGCGCGGCTGGTGTTCGAAGCCGAATAGTTGGTTGGGGATTGGCCCCAAATGACGGTTTGGTGCCAAACCTCACGCCGCGAAAGCCATCACTCCCGTTGGATCGCCGGGTCCGAGCTTTGGGAAACCCGAAAAGCCGTCACGTGGATGAGCTCATCCGGCGTCACTGGTAGTTTGGCGGCGTCAGGCGCCGGCGGATCATCCCTGATGGCGAACGACAAGCCACGCCGCGCGCGACCGTCGACGCATCCTTGAACCGTGATGCGCGCGCTTCGCAGCAACTTGAGCGCAGCATTGTCGAGGTCGGAGAATCCGCTGCTCATGACCGCCACGGGATTCAGGTAGCGCGCCGCGTCGTAACGAAAATCGAAATCAACCAGCACGATGCCCTGTTCGCGACGTCGCCTGGGTCCCGGCGGGTAGTAGTCGTCGACGCTGCCGGCAAATTTGAGCTCGATGACACAGGAGCCAGCCTGCGGCGCCGGCGGCGCGACTTTCGGAACCGCTTTGCACACAGACTTCAGCGCACCGGCTTCGGGCAGTGACTCACCCGGGATTGTGGTGGCCGTCCGCAATTCAGTTGGGTGGACGATGACGTCGACGGGAGTGATGTCGCCGAGCGTCACGCGGCACTGAATGGGATCCGCGGACTCGTTGAACAGGTTGAGTTCAATCCGCCCGGGCCTGATCTGGAAACCGGCGCGCCACTCGACGCCATTCTCGCGATGAGCGGTGACAGGAACGGGCGGCTCCCACGGCTGGCGCTTTGCCGTTGCCGCGTCCGCAGACGAACCGGTCACGCACGCAATCAGTGCTGCGAAGAATCGCACCGACCGCCGAGGTCCGGCACCAAACCCGCGTTTGGGGCCAATCCCCAACAACCTACCGGTTGATGTTGTCGATCGCCCGCTTGTCCGCTGCCAACGCCGCTTCATGCAAAGCCTCCGACAGCGTTGGGTGCGCGTGAATGGTCCGCTGCAGATCCTCGCTGCTCGCCGAATACTCCATTGCCAGTACCGCTTCCGCGATCAGTTCGCCCGCGAGCGGCCCGATGATGTGCACGCCCAGGATTTCATCGTCATCCTGTGCCGCTATGAGTTTGACGAAGCCGGCGGTCGATTCCATGGCTCGCGCACGGCCGCTGGCCGCGAACGGGAACGAACCCACCTTGTAAGTGCGGCCGCTCGCCTTGACCTGCTCTTCCGTCAACCCCACCCACGCGATCTCGGGGTGCGAGTAGATGACCGAAGGGATCGTGTTGTAGTTGAGGTGACCGTACTTGCCGGCGATCAGATCGCCGACCATCACGCCCTCGTCCTTCGCCTTGTGAGCGAGCATCGCGCCGCGCACACAGTCGCCGACGGCCCAGACATTCTCCGCGCTCGTCTTGCAGTGATCATCCACCTGGATGAAGCCGCGTTCATCGAGCTGCACGCCGGTGCCGTCCGCCAGCAGATTCTTCGAGAACGGCCGGCGGCCGACCGCGACGATGAGTTTGTCGACGTTGATCGTCTGACTACCCGACGCGTCGCTGTAGCTGACTTCCACGCCGCCGGCGGTCGACTTCGCACCCGAGACTTTCGCGCCGAGCTTGATGTCGAGGCCCTGCTTCTTGAAATGACGCGCGGCTTCCTTCGCAAGCGCCTGGTCGGCGACGGCGAGGAGAGTGTCGAGCGCCTCGAGGACGATCACTTCGGACCCGAGCCGGCGCCACACGCTGCCCAATTCGAGGCCGATCACGCCCGCGCCGACGACGGCGAGCTTCTTCGGCACGGTCTCGAAATCGAGCGCGCCCCAGCTGTCGACGATGTTCTTGCCGTCGAACGGCATGCTCTTGAGTTCCATCGGGATCGAGCCGGACGCGAGCACGACGTGCTTCGCTTGCAGCGTCTCGACCTTGCCGTCGTGAGCGGTGAACTCGACCTTCCGGCCGGGCAGTAGTTTGCCGTGGCCCTGAAGCGCGGTGACGCCCGCGCTCTTGAGCAGCATCGCGATGCCCGTCGTGCTGGCCTTCACGATGCCCGTCTTGCGCTTCTGCATCTGCGTGACGTCGAATTCGACGCCGCCAACCTTGATGCCATGCACGCCGAGCTCGTCCTTCGTCTTGACGTAGAGCTCCGAGCTCTCGAGCAGCGCCTTCGAGGGAATGCAGCCCGCGTTCGTGCAGGTGCCGCCGAAGACGGCCGACCCGTCCTTGTTCTTCCACTCGTCGATGCAGGCGACCTTGAGCTTGTTCTGTGCCGCACGGATTGCCGCCGGATATCCCGCGGGGCCACCGCCGATCACGATCACGTCGTATTCATTCACGCTTCATTCCTCTCTATCGACTCGCAACATATTTGAACGGACAGTGATCCCGGCCGCCTTCAGAACCAATGGCCCACACGAGTTGCTTGTCCGTGCCCGGACCCAGCAGCCGCAGGTTGACCGCAAGAAAGGCATTTCCGTCGGCGGTCACTGGATCGGCATCCAGCCCGATGCGGTGCACACCACCGTCGGCAATCAGCGCGCGGATGGCGTCCAACGCCAGGGCGAATTCCTGCCTGGTCCCCAGATACAGTTGTTTCGTGAAGATACAGCGCGGCACGCGTTGAATCTGCATCGAGGCGCGACGTGGCGGCTGCTCCACGCGCCTGCCGCCGTTCTCCCACACGTGAATCTCGAATTCGAGTGCCCAGCGATCGTCTCGCGGCTCCAGCGACAGCATGCGCACCTGCACGAACTCGATGTGCGCATGCGCACTCGCTGCGAACGCTCCCAACAGGAGCGCGGCCGCGAGCTTTACGAGATGGCGCATGACTGCGCGATCAGACGCTCAGCAGCAGGCGCGCCGGATCTTCCAGGGCGTCCTTGATAGTGACGAGGAATTGCACGGCCTCGCGGCCATCGATGATGCGGTGGTCGTAAGACAGCGCGACGTACATCATCGGCCGCACGACGATCTCGCCGTTCACCACCATCGGCCGTTCCTTCGTCGCGTGCATGCCGAGGATCGCGCTCTGCGGCATGTTGACGATCGGCGTCGAGAGCAGCGAGCCGAACGTGCCGCCGTTCGTGATCGAGAACGTGCCGCCGGTGAGGTCGTCGAGCGTGATCTTGCCTTCGCGCGCCTTGACCGCGAACCCGCCGATGTTTTTCTCGATGTCGGCGTAGCTCTGCAGATCGACATCGCGCAACACGGGGACCATCAGTCCCTTCTCCGTCGAGACGGCGACGCCGATGTCGTAGTACTCGTGGTACACGATGTCGTTGCCTTCGATCGACGCGTTCACGGTCGGGAATTTTTTCAGCGCTTCGACGGCGGCCTTCACGAAGAAGGACATGAAGCCCAGCTTCACGCCGTGCTTCTTCTCGAAGCCGTCCTTGTATTTCGCACGCAGGTCCATCACGGCCTTCAGATCGATCTCGTTGAAGGTCGTGAGCTGCGCCTGTGTCTGCTGCGCCTCGAGCAGTCGCTCGGCGATGCGCGCGCGCAAGCGCGTCATCGGCACGCGCTGGTCCTGTCTACCGGCGGCGCCCGATACCGGCGCGGCAGCCGGCGCTTTCGCGGCGGGCGCGGCAGCGGCGGGCTTGCTCGTGTATTCGACGACGTCGCCTTTCGTGATGCGCCCGTCCTTGCCGGTCGCCGGAATCTTCGACGGATCCAGCTTCTGTTCCTCGACCATGCGGCGCACGGACGGCGCGAGCTTGTCGCCGTCGTTCTTCGCCGTCGCAACCGCGGGCTTCGCGGCAGCAGCAGCGGCGGCAGTCGCAGCCGGCGCAGCAGCAGTCGCGGATTTCGCAGCCGGAGCGGCGACAACGCCCTCTTCCAGCACCGCCAGCACCTGACCACTCGTCACCGACGTGCCGGCGACGATTCGAATCTCCTTCAGCACACCGCTCACCGGCGCGGGCACTTCGAGCACGACCTTGTCGGTCTCGAGGTCGGCGAGGTTTTCGTCGCGCGTGACGGTCTGCCCGGCCTGCTTGTGCCAGGTGACGAGCGTTGCGTCGGCAACGGATTCAGGGAGCTGCGGAACTTTGATTTCGATGGCCATGATTCTTCCAGTTTGCTTATCGCGACGTGGCGGCCGCCGCGGGAGCGGGCGGCGTGCCAGTCGTCAGACGCTTCGTTTCGCGGGCGCCGTCTTCCTTGTTGGTCGAGGACAGCGCGGCTTCGATGAGCCCGCGTTGTTCGGCCTCGTGAACCTTGCTGATGCCCGTCGCGGGCGCGGCGGCCGGCGCGCGGCCTGCGTAGAGCAGTTCGCGCTTGCCGACGAGCGTCGCCAAGCGGTGGCGGATCTGATACCACGCGCCCTGGTTCTGCGGCTCTTCCTGGCACCAGACGATTTCGCGCGCGTTCGCATACTTCGCGAGCACGGCCTCGGTCTCTTGCACCGGGAAGGGATAGAGCTGTTCGACTCGAACGATCGCGACGTCGGTGAGGCTGTTGTTTGTCCCGACTTGGGCGCGGCGCGTCTTCAGCAGTTCGAAGTACACCTTGCCCGAGCACATCACGACACGCTTCACGCCCGCGGCGGGTAGTTTGTCCAGCTCGTCGATGACCGTGGCGAACTCGCCGTTCGCGAGGTCTTCGAGCGACGACACCGACAGCTCGTGCCGCAGCAGGCTCTTCGGCGTCATGACGATGAGCGGCTTGCGCAAGGAGCGCAGGATCTGCCGGCGCAGCATGTGGAACATCTGCGCGGGCGTCGACGGCACGCACACCGACATGTTGTTCTCGGCGCAGAGCTGCAGGAAGCGTTCGAGGCGCGCGGAGGAATGCTCCGGGCCCTGGCCTTCGTACCCGTGCGGCAGCAACAACGCGAGACCGCAGAGCCGGCCCCACTTCGCCTCCCCGGAGCTGATGAACTGGTCGATGATGACCTGCGCGCCGTTCACGAAGTCGCCGAACTGGCCTTCCCAGATCACGAGCGCGGACGGGTCGGTGGTCGAATATCCGTATTCGAAGCCGAGCACGGCTTCTTCCGACAGCACCGAGTCGATCACCTGGAACGACGGCTGACGCTCGGCCAGATGCTTGAGAGGAACGTACGTCGCGCCGCTCGCCTGTTCGTGCAGTACCGCGTGACGGTGGAAGAACGTGCCGCGGCCCGAGTCCTGGCCCGTAATCCGGATCGAGTTGCCCTCCTCGAGGATGCTCGCGTACGCCAGCGTTTCCGCCGCGCCCCAGTCGAGCGGCATCTCGCCGCGGAACATCTTCGTGCGGTTGGTCATCACCTGCGCGACGCGCGGGTGCAGCGCAAAGTTCTCGGGGAATTTCACGGCGCGCTCGCCGAGCGCCTTGAGCCGCGCGATGTCGCCGCCGCCGGTGACTCGCTCCGACCAGTCGTTCGCGGCGTACTTGCTCCAGTCCACCGTGTACTTGTTGCCGATCATGCCGAGCGAGGCGCGCGCCTGCTGCTTGCCGGCGTCGAGGCCTTGCCGGTATTGCTCGACGAACGACGCGGCTTCCTCGTCCGTCAGCACGCCCTGCGCGACGAGCTTGTCCGCGTAGATCTTGCGGGTCGTCGGGTGCTTGCGGATCGTCTGGTACATCACCGGCTGCGTGGCGGCCGGTTCGTCCGCCTCGTTGTGGCCGTGACGGCGATAGCACACGAGGTCGATGACGACGTCCTTGTGGAAATGCTGGCGGTACTTCAACGCGAGGCGCGTGACGAACACCACCGACTCCGGATCGTCCGCGTTCACGTGGAAGATCGGAGTTTCGAGCATCTTCGCGACGTCGGAGCAATACATCGTCGAGCGCACGTCGTCCTGACGCGAGGTCGTGAAGCCGACCTGGTTGTTCACGATGAGGTGAATGGTTCCGCCCGTATAGAAAGCGCGCGCCTGCGAGAGCTGCAGCGTTTCCATGACGACGCCCTGGCCCGCGAAGGCCGAGTCGCCGTGGATGAGGATTGGCAACACCTTCGCGCCTTTCGAATCGCCGCGGCGCTCCTGGCGCGCGCGCACGGAACCTTCGACCACGGGGTTCACGACTTCGAGATGCGAGGGATTGAACGCGAGCGCGACGTGGACATTTCCACCCGGCGTGCGCAGATCGGACGAGAAGCCCTTGTGGTACTTCACGTCGCCCGAGCCCTGCATGTGCGCGGTGTCGTACTTGCCTTCGAATTCGTTGAAGAGAACGGACGGCGACTTGCCGAGCACGTTCACGAGAACGTTCAGGCGGCCGCGATGGGCCATGCCGATCACGCCTTCTTCGATGCCCTGCTGGCCGCCCTGCTGGATCAGATCGTCGAGCAGCGGGATCAACGAATCGCCGCCTTCGAGCGAGAAGCGCTTCTGGCCGACGTACTTCGTGTGCAGGTAGCGCTCGAGGCCTTCCGCGGCCGAGAGCTGCCAGAGCAGGTTCTTCTGCTCGTCCGTCGTCAGCTTGCCGGTAACGCGGCCGACGAGGAACTGGTCCTGCAGCCACAAACGTTCTTCGGTGTCCGAGACGTGCGCGAACTCCGCACCGATCGGACCGCAATAAACATGTTCGAGCTGCGCGACGATCTCGCGGAGTTTCATTTTCGGCGCCACTTCGACGGGACGCGAGCCGGTCAGGAATTCGGTGTCGAGATCCGCGTCGGTGAGACCGAAGTAACCCATCTCGAGCACGCGCGGACGCGGACGCTTCGTGAGTCCCAGCGGATCGAGGTTGGCGACCAGGTGCCCGCGGTTCGCGTAAATCTGCACGAGGCGCGAGACGGCGCCCTGCTTCGCGGCGGCGTCCGTCGGCAGCGTCCCGCCCGCGGCAGTCGCGAGTCGGGGCCGGGTCGCGCGTTGGGCGATGCCGGCCTGGACGACCGAATGCACCTGCTCCGTGGCGCTGCCGTCGCGCAGCTTCTGGAAGTACTCGCGCCAGCGAGACTCGATGCTTTGGGGATCCTGAAGAAACTGCTCATAGAGAGCTTCAACGTAAGGTGCGTTTCCACCCGACAGCGGAGTGGAAGCCAGCAGCTCGCGAAGGCTAGGGGCCATACGAGAAAAAATCCTGTGGACTCAAGGTCCTGGACGTTAAGAAGGGGCGGTATGGTAGCCGAAGCGGCCACACCTAGAAAGGCGACCAGTGCCTAATCTAGGGGGATGTTACGTAAAAGAAAGAGCTCGTACGTGATGAGGACCACGTACCCGGCAAGAACGACATAGAGAATGACACCCACCCCCCGTCCAAATACTCGCAGGCGTGCCAAAACGGTCAGCAGGACCACGCCCAGGGTCGTTAGCCCCATTTTCCAGTAGGCGAACCCGTGGCCTGATCCCTCCACGAGCGGCGCCATCGCGGGATTGACCTCCATTGCACCATGCGTGATCAACGTGAGGGTCAGGAACGCGTCGGTACAGCACAGCAGAAGGATGCTGATCGCGACGGCGAGCCATTGCGGATGAAACCAATCCGTCACGACGGCGAAACGTTCGGTATGACGGCGGGGAGAGATGCGGCGGCGAGCGAAGTTGCCGTGCCAGAGCGCGCGCAGGACGGTTCGACGTCGTTCCAGGCCTGCGCGTTTTTCCGGGCTCGTTGCTGTCATCTCCATTCGATTCTAGGGTCGCGTCGACGTCGCGGTACGTCCAACTACCTTGACCGCGTGTGAGCCAGGTCCCACTTCAGGAGGAGTTTCGTTAAGTCAATTGAAGCCCTTGACGGCTGGCGGTTGTTAGAGGCGCTGCCGCGGAAGAAGCCGGTTGCGCCCGACGCCAGTCCCGGCGAGTCTGCGCGTAGTGCCTGAAGCGAAACCCAAGACAACCGACGTCACCACCGCGATCCGCGGACCCGCCCTCACCTTCACCGGCGATCCGTTCGTCGAAGGTGTCGAGTCGACGATGCGGTACGGGAGCGACGCCATCATCGGGATGGCGGGCGGGAAGATCACGCACTTCGGGCCCGCGAGCACTGTCAAATCAGCGCTGCCTCCTGGGACTCTTATTAAAGAGTACGGACGGGACTCGCTGATCCTGCCCGGGTTCATCGATTGCCATGTGCATTACCCCCAGACGCAGATCATCGGGGCGTATGGCGAGCAACTGCTGGATTGGCTGAACAAGTACACGTTCGTGGCCGAGCAACAGTTCGCGGATGTCGAGCACGCGCGCGCGGTCGCGGAGATTTTTCTGGATGAGTGTTTGAGGAATGGGACCACGACCGTTGCAACGTTTTGCACGGTGCATGCGCATTCGGTGGATGCGTTCTTCGAGGCGGCGGCGAAGCGCGGGATGCGGGTGATTGCCGGGAAGGTGTTGATGGATCGGAATGCGCCGGGCGCGTTGTTGGATACGGCGCAGCGCGGGTATGACGAGTCGAAGGCGTTGATCGATCGGTGGCATGGCAAGGGACGCGCGCTGTACGCGGTCACGCCTCGCTTTGCGCCGACGTCGACGGTCGAGCAGATGGAGCTGGCGGGGGCGTTGTGGAAGGAGAATCCGGGGACGTATCTGCAGTCGCATGTGTCCGAGAACCGCTTGGAGGTCGAGTACGCACGATCCGTCTACCCGGAGCGGTCTGGCTATCTCGACATTTACGATCACTATGGGCAGTTAGGTCCGCGTGCGATCTATGGGCATGGGATCTGGCTGACGGAACCGGAGCTGCAGCGGATGCATGAGAGCGGGACGGCGATTGCGCATTGCCCGACGTCTAATATGTTTCTGGGGAGTGGGTTGTTTGATTTGAGGAAGGCGAAGCAGGCGAATCGGCCGGTGCGGGTTGGGTTGGCGACGGATGTGGGTGCGGGAACGACGTTGTCGATGCTCCGGACGATGGGGGCGGCGTATCAGGTGGCGCAGTTGGGTGGCGGTAGTTTGTCGGCGCCGCAGGCGTTTTATCTGGCGACGCGAGGGGCGGCGCAGGCGTTGTATCTCGAGGACAAGATCGGGAGCATTGCGGTGGGGATGGAGGCGGATTTGGTCGTCTTGAACGCGAACGCGACGCCGCTGCTCGAATTCCGCATGAAGCACGTCGACTCGATCGCAGAATCCTTATTCGTGCAGATGACGGCCGCTGCCGACTGCGCGGCCTCGAGCGCGATCACCTCGGGAGTCGTACGTCACCCGTCACAAGCCGGATTGAGGGCTTAGCCCCCTCTCCTACCTCACCCACTCCCGCAGCAGTATGTCGAGCGGCGCACTGCCGGGCTTGCCCGTCGCTGTCAACCCCGCGCCGGAAGCGGCGTGAATGGCGATCTCCGCGCGCAGCACGGCCACTTTTTCCTGAGATAGCGAGACAACTTGGGCTTCCTTTGCGTCCGCTTTCTGACGCAACAGGTCCCCGATCCAGCACTTCTCTGCCGCCGTCACCCACTCGGTCGCGACGAGCTGCGCGAACTCCGTTGGAGGCTGACTGTTCGTACGAACTATCCACCGGCATGCGAGCAGCGGACGCAGGATGTAAAACAGTTTCTTGATCGCGATGCGATCGGCGACGAGATTTTCTTCCAGCGCCGCCTGCGCCATCCGGCGATAGTGATGCATGCCGGCGATCGGGTTGAAGTAGCTCGGTAGCAGCGCCGCGATCGCGTCGTGGAAACGCGGCTCGCCGGTATACACGATCGGCGACCCAATCCACTCATTCAAAGCGAGATTGCATTTCGCGAAGAGCCGCAACGTCTTGCGCAACTCCCAGCCGCTGACATCGAGGTCGCCCGGCAACATCTTCTCGATCACGTCGCGCGGCTCGTCAACGGTCAGGTACCAATCCCGACGATGGGCGTACACGAAGCGCACGTCGTAGTCGCTGTCGGGCGATGCGAACCCCCACGCACGACTGCCCGACTCCACCGCGAGCAGCACACGCACGTCGAACTCCGACTCAAGGTCGCACAACGCGGAGATCACGCGGTCGTTCATCGTGCCTCCCAGGCCTCCGTGACTTCGACGAGAACCGTCGAAGCACGTTCCGCATCACAACTCTCCGGCAACAACGACGACGCCTTCAACGACTCGCACTCCGCCATCAATGCTTCCGCGGTACCGAGGATTTCCTCGAACCCACGCTCGCCGGCACGAATCGACATCAACAGCGCGAGCTCTTGCCCGTCGAACCTCACCCGCGGACCGCCTTCGCGCAGGATCGCGCGCGCCGACATCAGCAACCGAATCGTGTGCATCATATTCTTCGCATCGAAATCCAGCTCGCCGCGCTCCTGCTGCTCCCAGCGCGCGGGGTTGCGATCTCGACGCCACGCCCAGTAGTTCTGGTGATCGACGAGTGCCTGCTTCCACCCCTGCTCGTTGAACAGCAGCAATCCCGCAAAGCGCGCCGCCTCGTCATCCTTTGGAATGGATTCGCAGGCGACCACATCGCCACGAAACACGCCGCGCGCGTCGTTGCCATAGCGGTAGAGCCGGTAAGTGTCGCGGCCGTGCTCGAGCTTCGCCGCGTGAAACTCGCCGAGATTCCAGCCGAGTGCGTTCAACGCCACAGGTCGCATAGGCATGTCGCCCTGCTTGGGACCCTGATCCCAGGGCACGACGTGGCAATACTCTTCCTTCGCGGGCGCCCGCTCAGGCTTCGGATTGTTGATCCACTTGTTCTGCCCGCGCGCCTTCTTGATCTGCGACATCGCGTAGCCCGCGTGCGTGTCCGCGCACTGCTTCGTGATGAAGAGGTCCCGTCGCGCGATCAACAGCCTCATCTCCGGGGTGACGACTCGCTCGCAATCCGCGGGCATATAGAGCAACTCGAGAATGTTCGGATTCGCGACCGACAGCAGTTCGATCGTTCGGCGCAGGCTGTAAAAAACCGTGTTGCCGCTGGCGTCACCGATCTGGTCGGGCGGACGATCGAGCGAAAGATAGGCAGCGCCCGCCACAGCGAAGACGCCGCGCACATCTTCGTCGCTGGCCGCGTTGGTAGTGCCGTAGGCGCGGCTGCCCGCAATGCATTCGAACAGGATCGCGCGCGACTGGGCGCCGCGAAGGTCGCTCAGCGTGGTCAAAGCGCCTTCACCGTTTCGCCGGTCACGCTCATCTTCTCGAGATTCACGCCGTTGGCGTTTCGTACGATGCTTCGCTTGGTCACGCCATTGAACTCGCAATCACGCCGTGTGATGTCGCTCACCGAAGCCTTCGGCAATCCTTGTGAATCCAGAACCATCACCGCATCCTGTACCCGCAATCGTTCGACCACAACATTCTTCAAGTGCGCCGTTAACCGCCCGCTCGACCCTTCCTCGTAGTTGAAGTCCACTGTGATTGCCGCGCCCGCTCGAGCCCATGAGGAAAGTCCGACGATTGCCTCTCATGCAATCCCCCGCTTCATTCGCCCGTCAGATGCAACACTATCTCACGCTGCGATGGACTCGAGCGATGCTCGAACAGATAGACGCCCTGCCACGTGCCTAACATGAGCTTTCCTTCCATGACCGGAATGCTCAGCTGTACCTGGGTCAATGCGGTCTTCAGATGGGCCGGCATGTCGTCCAGGCCCTCGTCGTCGTGTTCGTAGAGCCCAGCGCCCTCGGGCGCGATTTTGTCGAAGAATATCTCCATGTCGCGGCGGACGGCGGGCGCCGCGTTCTCCTGGATGACGAGCGACGCGGACGTGTGCCGGCAGAAGAGCGTGAGCAATCCGGATCGGATTTCTTGTTTGGAAACCCACCCGCGGACCTCGTCGGTGAATTCATGAAGGCCGCGGCGCGGCGCTCGAACGCGGTGGACGAACATGGCTTGTGGCATCGGAAAAGCTTAGCGTACCGGCGCTCGGAGGGGACAGACTGAAGTCTGTCCCCGGGTTCCGCTAACAGATCTGACCCCTTTAAAATCCCTACATGCACCGCCGTCACTTCATCTCCGCCGCCGGCGCGATCGCGCTGCTGCCACGCGGCGCGCGCGCCGCCGACCGCGCGATGCTCGACGCCACGACGCCGATGCCCGCGCCCGAATGGGCGCTGCTCCAGCGTGAGCTGCTGCGCTTGCACACCGAAGCCTGCGAAATCTTCCACGCGAAGTATTTCGATGCTCGCAATCACCTGCTCTGCTTCCCGCGCTGGGGAACGAACGACGGCCCCGACGACGCGATCGAGCACGTGAACGATTGGCCACTGCTGCACGCCCTAGGCGGCGCCGACCGCATCCGCGATCTCTATCAGGCGGTGTACGAAGGCCACCTCGACCAATACGGCGCCCTGCGCACGAAAGACGTCCCGAGCGGCCGCCAAGGCATGTACGTGCGCGAATTCCCGCCACAGATCGACTGGCAGCACATCAGCGAAGGCCTCTCCGCGTTCAACCAGATGGGCCTCTCCACCCCCGACGACGCGAAGCTCATCGAGCGCACTCGCCGCTTCGCCGGCTTCTACGACGGCAGCGACCCGTCCGCGCCTAACTACGACCCGAAGCACCGCGTCATCCGCAGCATGTGGAACGGCAGCCTGGGCCCCCTGCTCCGCCCCACCACCGCGCTCGACTGGGCCGGCGATCCTTTCGACACGTCGAAGTTCGATCTGGTCCATGGAGAACGCAACTTCGACGAGTTCCTCGCGCACTACGCCGACTACACCGACACCGTCTGCGACAGCCCGCTGAATCTTCAATCGACCACTCTCGGCCTCAATGCCTTCGCGCTGACCGGCGAGAAGCGCTGGCGTGACTGGGTGCTCTCCTACCTCGACGCCTGGGTCGACCGCGCGGCGAAAAACGACGACATCCTGCCGAGCAAAGTCGGCCTCGACGGGCGCATCGGTGGTCAAACCAAAGGCAAAGCCGGAAAGTGGTACGAAGGCGTCTACGGCTGGTCGTTCAGCCCCATCGTTCCGCAAACCGGCAAGCTCGAGGACCGCAACCGCGTGCCGCGCTCCATCGTCGCGTTCATGAACGCTTCGATGCTGACCGGCGATGACAAGTACATGAACGTCTGGCGCCGGCAGAACGCGCGCATCAACGCGGAATCGCGCGAGATCGACGGCAAGCCGCAGACGCCGCGCATGCACGGCCCGAAAGGCTGGTACTCGTTCGCTCCCGGGCCGTATCGCGCGAACGGTTTCGAGATCTGGTACGTCTCGATGAACGCGGAGGATCGCAAGCTCGCGGGCGAGCATCCCTGGGTCGAGTTCCTCGAAGGACGCAACTCAAACTACCCGGCCACGGCATTGCGCGCTTCGATCGAACGCATGCGATCCCGCGTCGCGCAGGTGCACGCGGACAACTCCTCTCCTGCCACCCGTCTCGCCGACAACGCGCTCGAGTTCAACCCGGCGAGCGTCGCGTCGCTCGTGCAACTGACGCAGGGCGGTTTACACATCGCGCGGCCCGCGTGGTCGCCGACCTCGCCATTCCAGGGCGGCGCGCCTTTACACGCACGGCTGCGGTACTTCGATCCTGTGAAACGGCGCGCGGGTCTGCCCGACGACGTCGGCGCGCTCGTCGACACGCTCGACGCCAATCGCGCCTGCGTGACGCTGGTCAATCTCAATCCGAACCGCGAACGCGTTGTGACGGTTCAAGGCGGCGGATACGGCGAACACGAATTGGTTTCCGTCAGCGACGGCAAACAGCTTTTCCCACTGCGCGCGCGCTCGTTCGAAGTGCGCCTCGCGCCGGGATGCGGCGTGCGGCTCGAGATCGCGATGCGGCGCTATGCCGTGGCGCCGACGCTCAAGTTCCCGTGGAGCGCGTAGCGAGGCTCAGCGCACGCGGCTCAAGCGATCTTCGCGCCCGCCTTTTCGATGAGCTTGCGCAGGTCTTCCAGATCCGCCGGCTTGAGATCCATCAACGGCGCGCGCACGGGACCCGCGGGCCGGCCGACGAGCTTGCAGCCCGCCTTCACGATCGAGACCGCAAAGCCCTTCTCGCGATTGCGGATCGCGATGTAAGGCAGCACGAAGTCGCGTAGATAGGCCTGCACGGCGGTGCGATCGTTCGCGAGGACCGCCTTGTGGAACTTGAGCGCCCACTCCGGCATGAAGTTGAAGATGGCCGACGAGTACGTCGTCACACCGACGGCCTGGTAAGGCAGCGCGTAGGTTTCGTGAGTTGGCATGCCGCCGATGAATGTCAGGCGATTGCCGAGGCGCGAGTGGATGCGCGTGAGCGACTCGAGGTCGCCGACACCGTCCTTGAACCCGACCAGATTCGCATTGCGGTCGCAGAGTTTCGCGAGCGTGTCGTCGGTGACGATCGCATTGTCGCGGTTGTAGACGATCACGCCGATTTTCACGGAGCGGCAGACTTTCTCGATGTGCTCGGCGAGGCCGCGCTGTTCGGAGTTCACGAGGTACGGCGGGAGCAGAAGGATTCCATCCGCGCCGCGTTCTTCGGCGCCGCGGGCGATGTGGATCGCCGTGGCGGTGGCGCCGCCGCAGCCGACGATGACGGGCACGCGGCCGTGCGTTTCGGCGACCGCGGAGCTCACGACTTCGAAGACTTCGTCGGGGCGAAGCGAGAAGAACTCGCCCGTGCCACCGGCGGCGAACAACCCGGCGATGTCGTGCTCGAGCAGCCAGCCGCAATGCTTGCGATACGCGGCCGGGTCGAAGCGGTCGTTCTCGTTGAAGTGGGTGACGGGGAAGGACAGGAGGCCGCGTCCGAGCGACGCGGCCATGTCGGTTGGCTTCATGCTCATGCGCGCATAGTACGCGGATGAAGAAAGCAATCCCACGGGCGGCGCGACGCCCGACGACTGCGTGCGCAAGAGGGTCGCGGGCTACGCGGCTTTCATGAGGTCGCGGTGACGGTCGCGCGTTTCAGCAGTACCCGTCGCTCGCTGCCGTCGATCTGGAATGTGACTTCGATCTGGCACGACTCGATCGCGCCGCAGTTGACGGAGTGACCGCTGGCCTGGACGTCGCGCGCGACCACGCCGCAGACATGGGTCATCAGCGATCCGACTTTGATTCCCCCGGAATCGAGCCGCTCTCGCGCACCGCTCCAGTAGAGGCGCCAGCCTCTCAGGCCCTCGGGTGAGAACACTGGCTGGACGCGGATGTCGGGACCCATCGCGGCGATGGCCTGTTCGAGCGTGATGTTCGGCTCGCATGCATCGGATCGCTGCGCCGACGCGGTTGCCGAGACCAGCGCGAAGAGGATCGAGGATCGGATGAGAGTATTCATGAGACCTCCTGCTTACGGGATGCCGTGCACCGTCGGACCGGAATGTAGACGGATGCACATGTCCGCGAGTTGCAGCGACGTCTAAATTACCGGGGGAGGATGACGGCGAAGTGGTGTGTCCGCATCGGGGAAGCTCGGTTTGTCCCGGAGGAAGTGGCGCCCCCGGCCGGAGTTGAACGTAGGGCGTAAGCATCTGTTCTAACTCGTCAATCTGCGGTTCCGGCCACCACGTACCCGCTGTCGTACCCGCACGACTCGGCGGCATTTTGCAACTACGCCTTAAATCCTTCCTTGCGCAGCAAGTCGACGAACGAGACCATTTGAATTCGACGATCGGCGCACACGTTCGGGATTTTGGGGGCTTCGTCTTTCTTGGCGCGAGTTTCGTAGGTGATTACCGCCACACCGTGCACCTCGGCGAGTGCAATCACGAACGGATCGGCCTGCGAGCGCGTCGAGTTCGGCTTCACGAGACTCGGGTACTTGTTGACGATGTCTTTCGCCACCTTCAACTGCGCGTCGTCGACCTCTTCAAACAGCCCCTTCGCGCCCTTCGCCCACTTCAACAGCGCGTCTTCTTGGCGCTCCAGCTCGCGCCTCACTTCTACGGGCGCGCGTACGTGTCCCGCCTCGATCAGCTCGGCTATTTTTTCCCAAACGGGTTTGAAGAGGTCCGGCGGGTAGTGCCGAGCCCACGGTTCAATCAACGCGCTCGTATCGAGGCAGTATTTCACGCGGCTTCTTTGCCTCGCAAAATTTCCTTGATCTTTGTTAGGTGATTGAGCTTCGTCCCAAGTATCCGGGAAAGCGTGCTGCCTGTAATTACCTGAGCGTCGTACGCGTCGACGACGAGGTCAGTTAGGAATCTGCCGTTTTTCATCACGACGCGCCGCGACTGCGGCACGATCACTTTCGTCTGCTTTTTGCGCATGCGCTGGTAATCGGCGACAAACACCTCCCGCATTCGCTGGTAGTGGGCCTTCGTCGTCTTTCCGTGGTGCAAGAGCTGCCGGAGCACGACTTCGCGACTCGCCCAAAACGCTTTGCGCATGGTGCCGAGCTGATCCGCCGACCATTCGGTGCGAGCGGTCGCACCCGCAACGTCCGCTCGCTTCAACAAATTGGCGGCGGGCACGAGTGTCGAGCCGGCAACCTGATTGCAGTAAACCTCAATGTCCTGCGCGCTCCGCTCCCGGTGACGTTCCTCGAAAACGTCGCACAATGCGGATTCGCGGCGCGCTAGGTGCGCAAGCTCGTGTAAGAGCGTGAAGATTCGACCGAGCGGCCGATCCGTGCTGTTCAACAAGACGATCGGCAGCGGGAAAAGAGCCAGCGAACAGCCGCGCATTTCGTCAATCGAGACGCGGCTAACCTGCATGATCAGCACGCCTCGCGCCTCTGCCGCCGTTCGCCACGCGCGAAGGGCCTCGTATTCGTCGCTCCATTGCGCGCGTTGCTCGAACGTGACGCCCAAGTATTTTGCGAGCTGTACGGCGGCAGTGTCGGCGGGCGTATCCGCTGCAATGCTCAAGTCGAATTTCGGCGGCTCAACCTCTAGCTCGGCATAGATGTCGAGCGCGGACTCGCGTTTCGCTTGTGCCTCGCGAATTCCGACGCTGAGATCGTACGAAAATTGATCGATCGAGCTGAGTTCGAGCTTCCGAAAATCGATCGGCTTTTTTGCCGTCTTCGGGCGCTTGTCGAGAAAGAAAAAACTGACCGCGCGGCGGTAGACATCGCCCAGGTCGCGGAGCTGTTTCATCGTCGGAGCGGCGTCGCCGGCTTCCCACGCTGCGATCTTTTCCGGCTTCACCCCGAGCTTCTTTGCCGCCGCCTCGACATTGAGCGAACACGCCTCCCGCGCCCACTTCAATAGGTCGGGATTCACGATTCCCACGAGTGACGGACCGGCCATTCGCACGATGCTAAGGCTCACGCTCGGCCAGCGCCAGTGCGGTAGACAGTGTTTTGTCGCCGGCTGACTATTCCTTGCCCGTCCAAGGCTTGTAGCCCTTTTGAAACGGCGCAATGCGTTCTTGCTCGCGCACCTCGGGGTCGCGCGACCCGCAGTGGGAACACTTCAATCGGTGATGCTCGAAGGGGAGCACTTCGTCGGGCCGCATGATGCGTATACGCCCGCATTTTTTGCAGGCGACGTGTAGCTCCAGCTCCCCCATGCGCCGATCGTACGGGCTGACGATGCGTCCACAGCAAGCGCGACAGACGACCACTGTATGCCGCCTCAATCATCGTTGTCTTCGTCCCATTCCGGACCAAACCAAGCGCGTTGAGCGTCGCGATATTGATCGTTCAGCTCTCGCAGCTCTTCGAGAAATTCTCGCGGAACTGACGTGGCTTCGTTCCACTGGTTGTTCGGGTCGTATTTGTCCCGGAGCGCATCGCGAAGTCGCCGGTATTCCTGCATCTGAACGGCGACGGCGCGCTTTTCGGCCTTCTCTCGGTTCTTCTCTAGGCGCGTGACAGTCCACCAATGATAAGCACCGAGCGCTAGGTATCCCAGCGGAAGCGCGAAGGGCCATACGCCGTACTCCGGATATGCTTTGCGGGCTAACCACGCAATTACGACTAACAACAGAAGGGTTGATTCGCGCACACCGAGAGCATAGCGGGAAGCAAGTCGACTTGGATATCGGGGCGAACGCGTGAGATTTGCGGGTTGCCTCGGGGCCGTCGAGCGCCGACCCTGCGCACGTGGATGAACTCATAGAAGCCCTCGAAGAGTTCGAGCGTGAGCGCCGGCAGTGTCGAGCGCGTCGTCGCGCACTATGCGGTCGCTGCCGACGACTTCCGCGCGCCCTTGCCCTTCGCACCCGCGTCGACCGGCGCGGCATCTAGGCCGCCTCCGGCTGCCATGAAGGCCGCGAATTCTTCGAGCAAGTAATTCTTCGTCGAGAACTCGGAAAGCTCGGGCAACTCGTCGCGCTTGATCTTGAGGAAATCCGCGTCCCACGCCGGCACGTTGTCGCCGGTCAACTCGACCACGCCGCGTGACATGACGCGAACTCGAACGCTTGTGCCGGGGATGTCTTTCCCGTTCGCGCCTTGAGCGGAGAACATGCGCACGATCGGCTCGAACGTGGCGCTATTGGAGTTTTGAAAGAGGAAAAGCAACGAGCCGTTCGACTCACGGCGGCAAGGCACCTCACCGCGTTTGCGGATCAGCTCGCCGAGCTTGGGGAGAATTCCGCCCGTGCGGTCCTTCACTCCGAACTTCGCGAGCATCACGTCGGCAAGCTCGGCGCTGCGCGATTCGATCGCAACGGTGATCAGGCGATTTTCGTAGAGGTCGCCTCGCGGGCTCATGGAGAACCCAACCCCGCCGCCCTTCGTCTGCACGACGTCAAAGCCTGCGCGCTTCAACGCACCGCGCGCGCGGCTGTTGTCGAACATGATTTTCTGCCCCGGCGCGAGGATCGGCGGCGCGACGTACTTCGGCGGCGGCACATACGGCTCGGGGTGCTCGTTGTCCCACTTGCTCAACGCGCGCTTGATCTCTTCGACGCCCTCGGCGTCCAGGTACGTTAGTTCGTCGCGACGGTGATCCAGCAAACTACCCCGAGGCCAATCGCCCTCGGATAGATCGACGAAGCCCGGCGGGCCGCCCGTGCTCGCGAAAATGTAGTCGCGCTCGCCGTTCTCTTTGACGCGCACCACGAGCCCGCCGTGCTCAATCATGAGTGCGTCGAGGCCCTCGTCGAGCACGGGACGCGGCGTGATCGACACGACCACGAGGTGCGTCTCGCGAGCGTTTTGCACGGGCGAGCCGGCGTCGTGCGCTGCCGGGCAAGCCGTGAGCACGGCCGGCACCGCGTCGGCGTATGCGTCGCCGTAGTTCAGTTGGTGCACGGCGTACGGGCCGGACGGTCGCGAGTGGCCGACGTGAATCGGCACGGGCGCATATCCATTGCTGCGAAGTGTTTCGACGCACTCGCCGAAGGACTTAATTTCGATCATTTGGTTTTGCTCTCGATGATGTAGCCGAGGATTGGCACTCGACGGATAGATAGTTTGGGATCGTGTGCATTCACGAAGCGTTCGAGAAAAGCGCGCGGGACGTTGAGGTTGCACCCGGGCTGCAAGCGCACGTGCTTCGTCGCCGCGTCGGCACCCATCCCCGAGCGCTCCATGAGCGAGAGCCCGCGCGGCAATCGGCACCACACGGTTACGGTCTCGTCTGCGTTAGTCGACTCGGGCATGTGTTGTCGCTCGTAAGATGGTGCCCGCGCACCGATTCAAAATGCGCGGGCACCGAGTGCCGCCGTCTCGCAGTGATACAACCACGTGGCACTAGTCAACGGCGGCGGGTTGCCGCTCGTCGCTAAGGTTCGCAACGAGCAAAAACATTGTGCGGGCGGGCGTCCGAGAACTCACGGACGAACACGCGGACGAACAGGCGGCTATTTCTCGAGCCAGTCCGATGGGCGGCCGTGGATAGCGTCAAGCCGAATGCGCACCATGCGGCCGAACTCGCGCGTGTGTTTCGCAATCTTTGTTAGCGCGTAGTCGTACGGCAGCTCGCCGAGGCGCTGCGCGACGTCGTGCGCGACTAACCACCGGGCGCGAGATTGCGGACTCACGTCGAGCACCGGGGGAAGCGGCGCGTTGCGCACGCGGAATGTGGCGCTATTCATCGCCACTGCCCGTACTCGCGAGAAGGGTCGTAGATCGGCGGACTATCCGGGCTCGCGCTCAACGACGCTTCGATCGCGTCCGCCATTTCCTCGGTGATTATCATCGGCTTTCGCACGGCCTTGCCCATGAGCATCATGATGCAATCCGCCCTGTTTGGACTGTTCGCGTTACCGTCTTCGCCGAATTTTTCAACAACGATTCGACCACTCGGCGCGGTATGCCACGCCGGGATCGACAGCTCGACGCATAGCGGGCCGAGTTCCTTGATCTCGCTCGACAGCGAAATGATTTGCTCGGGGTCGACATCCTTCGCGCCGTTTACAACACGCCACGTCGCCTCGAATCGATCGCGCAAAGCAATCCAGCTCTGCGCCTTCGAGTTCGCAAACCGGTCTTTGTTAGTCACGTCCGAACCGGCTTCCTTGCGGTCGGGGTGTAGCACGGCAGACGAGCCGCGAAACATCGTGACGCGTATCGGCCGTTGCCTTCGCTCCGCGCGTCGTCTCGCGATGGTGTCAGCGAATCCGCGCGTGCCGTGGCCTAGCCCGTCCCCGTCGAATACGAAGCCTTCGAGCTTCAAGTTGTCGCAGATTGCGAATGCGTGCTCGGTGCTGTGAGCCATCGTCTTGCCGCGACCGCTCCAGGTCTCAAGGTGCGTTACGACATTTCCGTGTCGAGCAGCGAAGGCGTTCGCGTCGCCCTCGTCGGCCGGGTCGTATGCGCCCGAGCGAGCGCCCATCGGTTCGAGCCCAAGTTTCTTATGCGCGTCGACAGCGGCTTGCACCCATTCCGGTTTGATTAACTGACCTACGACCGAGGCAAGATAATTTAATTCGTATTCCGCGTTCCACGCCACGTCGTCGTTAAGCTCGGTGCGCTTTTTCTCGGCCCACTCCGGGCCCTTTCTCACATCGTCGCGGTAGTGGTACGTGAAGACCTTTATTCGTCCGCTGTGGCGGCGCTCGGCAAATGAGTTCGCCATACCGCGCACGCTACTGACGTCGATTCGCACGTCGGTATTCGCAGCGAGCGCGGCGTCGACTAGTTTCGGCCGTTCGATGTGCGCCGCCTCGTCGAGGAACGCGATAGAGCTACGGCCGCCGCGCCCGATTTGGTCGCCGCACTCGCCCACGATCGCCGAGCCGGTCGACGGGAAATTGAGTCGCATATGGGCCGCGTTCTTGAGATTCCAACCTTGGCGGAACTCGCGCGGCAGGTTGCGAATGAAGAACTTCACTTTGTAGAACAGGCAGTCGGGCGAACCCGAGAGATCGACGCGCGACTCTAGGTTCGCGCCCATGCTGATAGTTAGGTCATTGTAGAAAAGACACATCGTGGCGGCGTAGGCGGCCATAAGCCAACTCGCGCCACAATCGCGGCTCTTTTCCACGACGAGCGGGCTCGAAGTGCGCCACGCCTCGTGGAATGCCTCGATCATTTCCCGCTGTCTCGGCATGAGCAACATAGGCATCGTGCCCGAGCGTCCGGTCGACACGACTCTCGGATCGCTGCACATCGCCCAGTCGTGAAGGAACGACGCGGGGTCGTCGCGATACACGTCGAACGCTGTGCGCATGAGCGCGGGATCGGATCGAAGGCGCGCGAGACGCTCGGCCCGTGCCTGTAGCACTGGCGCGTAGTCGGGAGTCGCGAAGTTGAATGTTTGCGGGTCGTCGGGGCGTGCCATGTCGTTAGCCTTCAATGATTCGGCTGTATGCGCGTTGGCGCTCAGCGGGTGAGAGGTCGGCGAATGCGACGCCAGCGGCAGCGCCCACGGCCGCACCGGCTGCGGCGGCGCGTGCAATGGCTGCGGGGTCGCTGCTGTCGTGACCGAGGATGCGTGAGAGCTGCGCACGGGCGAGCATGGCGTCGTGCATGAGTAGTTCGCCGTTCTTCCCGAAGCCCTTGAACAGCCGGCGAGCCTTGCCACTCAGGCGCGTGACATCGGCCGTGTAGAGGTGCGCAGCGCCAGCGCCAAAGCACCGAGGGCATGCGGGGTTGGGTTGCAGCGAGCCGTTGTAGCCCGTGCCGCCGTCCAGGTTGGGGAGCGGCTTATCCTCGGCCGCTGCGGCGTCGCATCCGTCGGCGAACTCCATCTCGTCCACCCACTGGAAGGCGTTCCCCACACCGAAGCAATGCCGGCAACAAGGGTGATACTGCAACTCCGACGGGTCGGCCGACTCGACGTCACGAAGCTCTAGGACGCGCTCGGAGAGGTCGACGGCGACGGCCTGTTGTGCGACGGCCCGCAGCTCGGCAACCCGTCGTGCGACCTCAGGGCGCGCCAGAAGGCGGCACGCTTGCTCGGCGCAGGTACGCGGGTTCGCCCGAAGGTCTTTGCCGAACGCGAGGCGATACGCTTCCTTCTGCGTATGCTCCAAGCTCAGCCGGGCGAATCGTTCCCACCGTGGGTTCTTGAGGCGCTGCCCTGCGGGTATCAATGCGGGTACGTCTGCATCCGTCTGTGTACGTTTCATTTCTAATCAATCCGTTACGTCGTCGTTTCAACGCCCGCCATGGGCGTTACATGCCTATAACCCTATCATTTGTGCGCTAATTGCGCCTACGGCTCGGTAGTTAGCGCCCGGGGAATTTCGGCGGCGGCGCGTCTCTCGCCCGGTGGCGCTCGTTTCGGCAGTTGAATACGCGCCGCGTGTAACGTGTAACGGGTGTAACGGGTGATTTTCCTATGTATCCCTATAAAGACTTTTCTAGGGTGCATAGAGATAAATAGCCGTTACACCCGTTACACCGTTACAAACTGCCCGCCGGCACCCAACGACGCTTCACGCGACCGTCAACGCGAACCGTCTTGTCTTCATACTTGAGTTGGCGCAGCACGCGCGCCGCCCGCTTTTCGGCCTTCGCATCCATTTGCGATGTCTGCATGCCTAGCGCCCCGAGAACCTCACTGATCGCGAACGGGCGAGTTTTTGGCGGCGGCCCGGGCACCTTCCCCATTTTCACGGGTGGCGTCGGCGCGTTTAGCCACGAATCGATCTCGGCTTCCCACACGTCGCGCGCTTCGTAGTTAGCGTGGCGGCCCTCGGCGAGGCGTTCGGCTTCCCTCCATGCGATACCGCCGTCGCGAAAGATCGCCGCGCCCTCGGCCCACAGTTGGTCTCTGTCGGCCGCGATGCGCTCACGGCTGAGGCGCTCGATCTCGACGGGCAGCCATCGTCGGTTGCCGGTTTCATCGGGCGGCAAGAATCGCTCGTCGTTGGTCGTGGCGAACAACATGCAGCGGCGCGAGTAGCGCGTCTCGTGCTTCTCAAACTTTTCGACCCACTCTTCGTGCTTGCGAGTTATGGCTCGTTTCACGACGTTGATATCTGCGCGTGACAAGCCGGCGAGTTCGGCGATCTCGACCACGAGCTTTCCACGGATCAGGCGTTTGAAGTTGTCATCGTCCTGATGCAGCGACAGCCCGTCGGTGAAGAACTCCGGATCGGGAACCATCGATTGAAGGCCGGTCGACTTCTGTTTGCCCTGCGGCGATTGCAACGCGACGACCATATCGAGCTGACAGCCGGGCTCTAACACACGGCCGGCGAGGCCCGACCAAACATACCGGCTCACGGCGCGCGCGTAGTCGTCGTCGGCAGCGCCGCAGTAGTCCGCGAGGAATCGATCGACACGCGGCACGTTGTCCCACACGAGCGAGTTGAGCCACATTTGGGCCGTGTCGAACTTGAAGCGCTCAGCCACGAGGCGAAGCGAGTCGCGCATGATCTCTTTGCCGATTGGCGCGAACCGCTGCGCGCGTCCGAGCGTCTCGCGGAAGTGAATCTCATCCGTGTCGGTGATCGGGCGGTATTCGATCGTTCCAGCGGGGGCCACCATCACGCGCTCGCGAAACTCGTCGTAACCGAGCGTCGCGATTCCTTGCGTCGACAAAACGACGTTGAGGTTTTCGAGCGTCGCGTCGAACTGAGCTTTTCGATTCATCGTGAGAGCGTGAGTGCCGGGCGGCGCGGCCATCGGCAACGCGGGCGGGGGCGGCGGCACAAATGGCGCGCTTACTGTTCCCGAGGGAACTGTCGGCGGCGGAGGTGGCGGCGGCACGAATCGCTCGCGCGGCAACACGTAGCCCGAGCGACGAGCGATCGTGGCGGCGGCGTAAATTGACGGCTTGTCGCCGCCCTCGTGCATCTTCGCGTCGATCTCGTCACGTGACGCGCAGTTGTTCGACGTCGTGCGCTGTGAGAATTCCTCGGCGATATCGAGCGCGGCTTCCGCGTCGAGGCCGCGATCCTCGGCGTCGCCGATCGTGCGAATGTTCTTAAGCCACGTATCGCGGTCGGTCGCATCCTCGGCAGTCCAGGTCGAGGCGATAGCGTGCGCCTCGGCGAGCTTTTGCTCGTCGCTCAGCGGCTCGAACCACGTATCTTCGCGAGCGAATTTGTTGCGTCGCGCGTTCTCTACCCAATCGGGCGACGACGAGGTCGCGGCCGGCTTGCTCGCTTTGCCCACGCCGAAGCGCTTCTGTAACTCCGACCACAGCAGCTCAAAGGCGGCTCGATCGAATGTCGAGAGCGTCGGCAAATCGCCCCGCCACTCGTAGCGCTCGCCGCGCGGGTGCGTTCCACACGCCACGAACTGTTGTCCGTCGCCGAGGAATTCAATTCGGCCGGCGCGCGTCGTAATAACTCGTTTCTTGAACTCGCCCGGCATCTCGAAGGCAACTAGGAAACGCGGCGAATTCGCACGCGAGCGCCGCGCGTCACCCGCACCCGCGAAACCCGCGACGATCACGGCCTCGATCTCGGCAGCTAACGCCACGTCGTCGACGTCCACGTCGAGCGCGCGCACTCTGCGCGTCTGCACGCAAATACCGTAGTTAGGCTCGGCGCTCCATGCGGCGACGTCGGCGTCGCTAGCCGTATGCTTCGTCCAACTCGAGAAACCGACCAATTCCCGGGCGCGGTTGTACACACTCGGCACCTTGCCCGGGTCGGCAATCTTGCTGCGCGCGGATATCGGGGCGTTTGAATCTTGCAGCACCGGCAAAAGATCGGCAGTGAGGCCGAGGCCGCATGCGAACCATGCCCACTCGACGTCGGTTGCGCCATTTGAAGTCGACATCTAACAATCCTTGCGCGTGTACACAACCGCGATCGTGAAACCTTGGAAATACCAGCTAAAGGGGAGCAGCTCGGCGCGCAGTCCGTGAAGCTCGGCGAAGGCGCAGCAATCCTCGAACGACGCATAGCTATGGCTAACTAGCGCGACGGGACGACCTCGACCCGGCCCAATGGCAAACGCGTCGGCGTGGTCGAGCCACGGATAGTGAGTTTCGTAGTCAGGCAGTCGCAACCACTTGCCGGCTTTAAGCTTGCGAAGATCGACGGTCCGAGGGATCAAGCGCCATCCACGCTCGCGGGCGAAAATCTCGCGGGCCTGTCTTCGCAGTGCGAAAAGATTTTGCCAACCGGCCTCGGTGCGGTTGAACGCCCGCCGCCGCTCGCGCGTGCCCAACTCGAATTTATTCTCGACGGCGCTGGCGGCGTCGATCTCCGCGCGCGCGGCTACGATTTGTTGTTCGAGCGCGTTCATACGTGGTCTCGCAGTGCGGCCGTCGGCTCCGCGCGAAAGACCGTGACGCGATGCCCAAGCACGTACCGAGCAAGCTCGCGCGCAGATTTTTCGGCGGCAGCCTGCGTCGCAAACTGTTCGGTGCGACGCGGTCGCCCGTCGACGGCCACAAAATAGAAATGCTTGGGGAGCGCCGCAGGGACCAACGCCGGAGCGGTGTAGAACTTCGCGCCTTTCATGATCGGGTCGCCTCGCCGTTGCTAAACGAAGCGACAAAGCGACTCTCGCGCACTTGGAATATGAGGCCGTGATTGCCGGGTAGTTCGGACAGTCGACGGCACTCGGCGAGCGCCGATTCTTTGGTCGTATGCACGACGCGCGGCGGCCGTCGGCCGATGCATTGGACCCACCAAACCGGCACGGGGCGGCCACGTTGAGACGCCTGTAGTTTTAGCAGCGGCCGTCGTGTAGAGTTTTCGGCGTTGATCACGTTCATTCTCTCCAGCGGCCCGCTCATTGCGGGCCGTTCTTATTTGCGAGCTGGCGTTTGAGCCATGCCCGATTGCGGCGCAGATACCTTGCAAACGATTCGAGGTTGTCGACGTGGTCGCTTAGCGACGCGGCTTGCTCGGGCGTCGAGCGCTCCATTGCGAGCGCGAGTTGTCGTTCGATGTCTGCTTCGCAAATCGCCCCGGTGAGCAACGGCCGACAGCCGAATTGCAGATAGCTGCGCAGTTGCTTCGCACGCCGGTCTTTGGCGTGCAGCACGCGTGCGCTTCGATTCGCGATGTCGCGTTTCGAGCTGCGTACGGCGGTCGGGAAAGCGCGGGCGGGCACGGTTAGCTCGCGGCGCTGCCGGGACGCGGGCCTACGCCACGCGGAAGGCGCTCGACCCACGCGAGCACTTCGGATTCTTTCCAGACCGTACAGTGCGAGCTGATCGAGAGGGGCTGCGGGAATTCGCCACGCGCGACCCGCGCGTAAATCGCGGTGCGACCGAGGGTCGTTAGCTTCGTGACGTCGGGAAGCCGCAAGAGGCGGCCGGTATCGGCGGGTTGAGCTGACATGCCTTATTCACCAAGTGGAGGGAACAGGCCGTCATTGTGGAATCGAGTGCGCGCTCAGCGCATTCGTGGATAGTTAGGGTCGGGGGAATTTATCCACGTGCGTGCGGGGATTTGAGCCGCAAATACTCGCGCAACCGGGCAACTTTCGCGGGGTCGACCTCGTGCGCTCTCAGGAACGCCAGTACGGGCGCGCTCGGCGCACCGTCGGCATTGATCGGCCAACCCGGAAACGCCCACAGAAAACGCTCTCCGAGCTGCGCACGGCCCTTCCCTTCCATTTCCTTGAAAACGCGTGCGCGGTTTTTCTGCGCGAGTTTTCGCACGCTCGCGGCAGCGGCCGGAGCTTTGAGCAATGGATTGCTTTTCACGACGGCGAGCGCTTCCGAGTCGTCGGCCAGCCGCTCGGCGCACGCGCGGATGTACCAGTAGACGAACGCGACGTTGAAGCCGTCGCGCTTCGGCTTCGTGCGCTTGTCCTGTCGAAATAGTTTGTTAGCCGGCTCGCCTCGTCGAATGGCGAGCAAGATCGAGCCGAGTTCACGCGCGATCGAGGGGTCGATTTCTCCCGTTTTCCCGCGCAATAGAAGGTCCGTGCCAATGGTCGGCAGTTTGGCGAGAAGGCGATCGGACGCGGGCGAAGCGGACAACGCGCCGAGCCACGCATCCTCGTGCACGCCGAAGAGAGTCGCCTGTCGTTTCGCTTTCGTGATCACTTCTTCGCCTTCCGACCTTTCGGCGCGGCGGCTTTCTTCGAGCCTTTGAGTTCGTCTAGATAGTCCGCCCAAAACAGCATGAGCGCGCGGCGTTCCGGCAGGAGGTCGGATTGGTCGTACGCTTGCTCGGTGCTACTCCCGATTCGGTGCCCGAGCTGCAATTCGATATGCACACGATCGCGGCCGAGTTCGCGAAGGCGCGTGCTCGCCACGGTGCGGAACCCGTGCCACGTCATCGTGTCGCCGTCGTAGCCCATGCGTCGCAGCGCGGCCGTTATCGCGTTCTCGCTGAGTGGGCGCGCTCGGCTCGTGAGCGACGGAAACACCAGCCCGTCGGGGCCAGTGAGCGCGCTTAGTTTCTTGAGGATCGACACGGCCTGCGGGGCGAGCGGCACAATGTGTTCGCGTCGCATCTTCGTGCGGCTTGCGGGTATGCGCCACGCGGGCTCTTTGCCCTCCAGGTTGAATTCGGACCAATGAGCCGCGCGCAGCTCGCCGGGCCGAACGAACAGCAACGGCGCGAGCTTCATTGCGGCTTCGGTCGTGGGCTGGCCCTCGAACCCGTCGATCGCCCGCAGCAATTCACCGAGCTTGCGAGGCTCAGTAATCGCCGGGTGATGCCGAACCGTCAGCGCGGGTATCGACTCGTCCTCGTCCTTGCTGTCGCGGAAATCTGTCGCGGGGTTGTGGGTCACGAGCCCCTTCCCCGAGGCGTAGCGGAATACCCGGCCGAGTCGGTCGAGCATGCGCCGGGCCGTCTCGATCTTGCCGTGGCGCGTGAGCGTTGCGAGCACCGTCGCGATGTCGTTTTTCGTGATCGCCTTGATTGGGCGAGCGCCGAGCGCTTGCAGGGGGTGCGGCGCTTCGGCCTTCTCGCGATACGCGTCGAGGTTCAAAAGCCATTGGGTTTTGACGATCGTCGCGTTCGACAACGGCCCGTGTTTGGTGCCCTTTTTCTGGAATGCCTCGAACCATCGCTCGGCGACGGCAGCAAACGTGTTCTCGCCCGCCGCGCGCGCGGCATGGCGCTCGGCGCGACGCTCGGCAACGGGGTCGGAACCGTCGGCAATGAGGCGTCGCGCGTCGTCGCGTCGCTTGCGGGCCATCTTCAACGTGATCGTCGGATATTCCCCGAGCCCGACCATGTTCTCGGCACCGGAGAGCCTGCGATATCTGAGACGCCACAAGCGGCTTCCGGCCTCGGTGACGAGCAGATGCAGCCCCGCGCCGTCGCTCAGCTTGTAGGGCGTCTCACGCGGTTTGGCGGCCTTAATGTCCGCATCCGTGAGCTGATTGATTCCTCGCGCCATGATCGTACCCGCAGTCCGTGTAGATACCCTCGACCATACCCGCAAGGGGTAGACGCTGTCCACGGAGGGCGGCGGACGCTGCGGGAGCATGTTTTCCGCCTTTTCAGCCACTTACCGCTGCGAGGCGGAGGTCGGCGGAGTGTGGCGGATTGGGTATTGGCGCCCCCGGCCGGAGTTGAACCGACGACCTACCGCTTAGGAGGCGGTCGCTCTATCCACTGAGCTACGGGGGCAACGGCGGGAGTTTAAACGGAGCGGCTGACCAACTCACGGAGGGAGTCGATGCGCGCGACGGCGCGCGAGCGCCAGGGGGAAATTGGTGGAGCGGAAGGGGATCGAACCCTCGACCTTCGCATTGCGAACGCGACGCTCTCCCATCTGAGCTACCGCCCCACACGTTGAATCCCTCTGACTTAGGACCCGTCAGAGGCGCGGGATTCTAAAGATCGGCACTGGCCCGGGCAAGCAAAACTCTCTTAATATCCGGCACATGCTCGACATCGGCCAACAAGCACCACAGTTCACGCTCCCCGACCAGGACGGACACGACATTTCCCTGTCGAGCCTGCTCAAGGACGGGCCAGCAATCCTTTACTTCTACCCGGCCGATTTCACGCCGGGCTGCACGCGCGAGGCCTGTTCCATCCGCGACTTGCACAAGGAACTGACCCAGGTCGGACTGACCGTCGCCGGCATCAGCCCCCAGTCCCCGGACTCGCATAAGCGTTTTCGCGAGAAGCACGGGCTGCGCTTCACGCTGCTGGCCGACGAGACCAAGGAAGTCATCAAGATGTTCGGGGTCGACGGACCGCTGGGCTTCTGGGTTCAGCGCGTGACGTTCCTGATCGATCAGAAGCGGGACGTCATCGGGCGCGTGAAGGCGCACTTCTCGATCGCGGAGCACGAAGAGTTCATCCGGAAGGCGATCGCGGCAAGGTGAAATGGGGACATTCCCCGTTTCCTAGCAAAAGGGGACGGGCCTCAAGAAGGCCCCTCCCCTTTTGCTAGGAAACGGGGAATGTCCCCTAGTACTTCATGCGAAGCACCGACGCCTCGCCAATCGTCGGCACGCTCACGATATAAATCGTGTCGAACTCCTCGTCCGAGAACAGCGGCACGTGCTCCTCATCCGCCAGCGCGCGCACGATGTCCGGCACGGTGTTGCTGTGGCCAACAACGAGCGCGATCCCTCCCCGGTTCTCGCTCAACGCGCGCCGGGCGGTTTCCGACGGGGTCTCGTTGGGCTTCGCGATCTCGGGTTTGATGTCGAGACGCTGCGCGAGCGTCGCGGCGGTCTGCTGTGTGCGCCGCGTGTCCGTCACGTAGATCCGCTCGATCCGCCCGAACTCCACGGCGTCGCCGAACATCTGCGCCAGCCGCTCGGCGCGCAGCTCGCCAGGCGGGGACAGCGGCGAATCGGAAATGCTGTTGATCTGCTTCTCGGCGTGACGCAGCACGATGATCGTGGTCGTGGTCGCCGACTTCCAGTAGATGAACGCCGCGACGATGAACGCGAGTCCGAACCACGCTAACAACCACAGCGGCGCGAGAAACGTGCGTCGGCGACGCGTGAGCGACGGGGTTTCGGGCGGCGGCAGTTCGATGGGTTCGGTCATTGGCGTCCGGATGATAAGCCCATTCGCTGCGTCAGTGCCTGCCGGCGAAACGCGCGAGGCGATGCGCCGGCATGACGCTTGAAGAACCGGCAGAAGTAAGCGGCATCGCGGAAACCGAGCTCGCCCGCGAGTCGCGCGATGGGGATGTCGACATAGATGAGCCGGCGCCGCGCCTCGAGCGCGAGCCGCTGGGCTAACACGCGCGAGGCGGAGTGCCCGCATTGCTCGCGACACAGCCGGTTCAACCTTCCTGCCGTCATGCCGAGCTGGCGCGCATACCGCGTTACGTTCCATTGCTCCTGGTAGTGAGCCTCGGCGAGCGCGCGAAACTTGAGCCAGGCGCGCTGCTGGGTGGGCGCGCGCAACCGGTTGACGTGGGACACATGCCGCGCGAGCAGCCAGAGGATGCTGTTCGCGAGCCAACCCGTGATCGGCGCGCGCTCGGCATCGGCTTCGTGGAACTCGGCGAGCAAACGATCGAACAATCCCTCGAGGCGTTGCGCGAAAACGGCGTCGTCACCCAGCACGCCGACGAAATGCTCCGAGAACACGGCCTGCAACAACGCGCGTATTTCCACGTCGGCCGCGGCCGGGATGCTCTCGGCGGGCAACGAGAGGATGAAGCCGATCGTGGCGGCGCTGAACTGAAACGCGTGCACGGTGCCGGGAGGAATGATCGCGATGGCCGGACCGTCGACGTCGGCGTTGGCTTCATCGACATGGATGGAAGCGGGACCCCGCGCGATGAACAGCACCTGGCAGAGGTGGGAATGCCGGTGCGGCGCGATCTCCCAGCGGTAGCGCCGTGAGCGCGACTGGATGTCTTCAATGTGCAAGTGGAGTTCGGCGCCGGGCGCGGCGCGCTCGCCGTACAGCGCGAACTCCTGCACTTTCGCTTGGGGACGTTTCATGGTCGCCGGCCGTTTTGTCACAAAAGTACAAGTTTTTCCACTGAGCGGTGCCGGGGAAAGGGTTCGGGGGTCGCTACCTTCTGCGTCATGGGGGCAATCGAGTTCGATCCATTTTCTCCGGCCGTGGACGCGGACCCGTTTCCCAGCTACCGCCGTTTGCGCGACGAGGCGCCCTGCTTCTGGAGCGCGCCCGCCGAGATGTGGGTGCTTACGCGCTACGCCGATGTCTTCGCCGCGCTCAAGGACTGGAAGGTCTACTCCTCCGCGTCGGGCAACATGATGACGGAGCTGCCGGACCGCGCCGGCGCCACGCTCGGCACCACCGACCCTCCGCGTCACGACCGCTTGCGCGCGTTGATCTCGGCCGCGTTCATGAAGCGCAATGTCGAGATGATGGGCGAGTCGATCCGCGAGATCGCGCGCGACGCGCTTGGGGACATCGCGGGCCGGGAGCGCTTCGATTTCATCGGGGATTTTTCCAGCAAGGTCACCGCGAGGATCCTGTTTCGCATGCTCGGGCTGCCGCCAGGCGACGATCAACTCGTGCGTTCGAAGGCCGTACTCATGGTGCAGTCGGATCCGGTGACCCGGCGAAAGGGACCGGAACATCTCGCGGCATATGAATGGATGCTGGAGTTCGCGGGGCGGATCGTTGCGGAGCGGCGTGCACGCCCGGGCGATGATCTGGTTTCGCAATTGGTGCTGGCGGAGATCGACGGGGAGCGGTTGCTCGAGCGCGAGGTGTTGCTGACGACGACGACGCTGATCATGGCGGGGATCGAGTCGTTAGGCGGGTTCGCGGCGATGTTCGCGTTGAATCTGGCGGATCACGGCATTGCGCGACGGCGCCTGGTCGCGGAGCCGATGCTGATTCCGCAGGCGATCGAAGAGTCGTTGCGGTTCAACACGTCGGGTCAGCGGTTCAAACGGCGGCTGCAACAGGATGTGACGCTGCACGGGGAGACGATGCGCGCGGGTCAGTTCGTGTGTCTGGCGTACGGAGCGGCGAATCGCGATGAGCGGCAGTTTCCGGACGCGGATGTTTACGACATCGACCGCAAGCCGCGCGGGCATCTCGGGTTTGGAGGCGGGGTGCATGCGTGCCTCGGCGCGTCGATCGCGCGGCTGTCGCTGACGATCGTGTTCGAGGAGTTCCTGGCGCGGTTTTCGGAATTCCGCCGGGCGGATGAGAAGCTGGACTGGGTGCCGTCGAGCACGTTTCGCAGTCCGGTGAGATTGGAATTGGGGATTGGCCCCAAAAGCCACTTTGGGGCCAATCCCCAAATCGGCATGGAACCCTCTCGCTGAATGGAAAAGGGGGCCCGAAGCCCCCTCTCGTTCAAGCACATCTGGCACCGCTTCCCGGAAACGGTGCCTAACGCCAATTACGTCGCCGGCGGATCTTCCTGGAACGGATCGATCGTCTGGATAGTGCCGTCTTCGTTGTACGTCAACTCGATCGGCTGCTTGATGTTGCGCAGATGCGTGTCGCCGTTCGAGACCTGGCTATCGTGATAGAACAAATACCACTTCCCGCCCACCTCGACGATCGAGTGGTGGTTAGTCCAGCCGAGCACCGGCTCGAGGATCCGGCCCTTGTAGGTGAACGGTCCGTACGGTGACTTCCCCATCGCATACGCGATGAAGTGCGTGTCGCCCGTCGAGTACGAGAAGTAGTAGTTGCCCTTGTACTTGTGCACCCACGACGCCTCGAAGAACCGGCGATCGTGATCGCTCGACAACAGCAGCTTGCCGTTCTCGTCGACGATCTTCACGGCCTTCGGCTTCTCCGCGAACTCGACCATGCTCTTGTCGAGACGTCCGACGAACGGCAGCAACGCCGGCTGATCGTCCGCCGGCTGCGCATCGTCATCCGCCTTGTACTCGCCCGACTTCCACTTCTGCAACTGGCCGCCCCAGAGTCCGCCGAAGTACAGGTAGTACTTGCCGTCGGTGTCCTTGAACACCGCCGGGTCCATGCTGAAGCTGTTCTTGATCGCTTCCGGCTGCGCCTTGAACGGGCCGGCCGGGTTGTCACCGACGGCAACACCGATGCGGAACACATCCTGTTTGTCCTTCACCGGGAAGTAGAGGAAGTACTTGCCGTCCTTCTCCGCGGCATCCGGCGCCCACATCTGGCGACCCGCCCACGGCACATCCTTGATGTCGAGCGCGACGGGGTGAACCTTCACCGCGCCACCGATGCCGTCGATCTCGATCGGCTGGTAATCGCGCATCGCGAAGTGGCTGCCGAGATCGTCCTGCGGGATGCCCGCGTCGATGTCGTGCGACCCGTAGACCCAGATCTTGCCGTTGAAGACGTGCGCCGACGGGTCGGCGGTGAAGATCTCGGAGACCAGTGGCTGAGTCAGGAATTTGGCCGGGTCGATGGTCTTCGGAGCCTCAGGCTTCGGCGCCTCGACGACCGGTGGCGGTGGCAGCTCCTCTTTCTTCGCACATCCGGCAAGAAATGAGGTTGACGCGGCAATACTCGTGATTGCCACGAAGAATGATCGTTGCATGGTTCGCGCTCTCTTGTGTTTAGGAAGGTCCGCGCACGGAAAATACCACGCCCGTCCGGACCCTCGCATCAGGCGCCCGGAAACACCGCGAGCACGAGGTTGGCGGGCCGCGGTACGGGCGCATACGTCCCGCTCTGCGCCGGCTGGCGCACCCACAAGAACCCCGCCTCTTTCGCATCGATCGCGAACGTGAGGCTGCGTCCCTCGTAGACGATGTCGCCACGGATGCGCGCCGGACGATCGACGTAGACGAGCATGAGCTTGTCGCCGCTCGCCGTGTCTAACCACTCGGCGACGCCGAGCGGCTGGATCCCGTCCTTCTGCACCACGAACGGCAACACGCGCGCGACGCGCGCCTCTTTCGGCTCGATCTCCATCCACTTCTGCGAGAACTTCGTGGGCTCCAACACCTTTCCGAGTCGCAGATGCTTGAGGTTGAGATTGAGCGTGAAGCTCATGTCCGGCTGCAGCTCGACCGGCGCCATCTCCCCGGCATTGGGCGAACCGTAGATATCGCCCACGACATACGGCACCCAGAGACGAATCGGTTGTTTGGGCACGGGCTGCGTCTTGCCGTCCGCCGCCATGAAGACGACGTGCGAGCGGACGATCCAGTCCGGATTCGGTGGTTCCACGTCGTCGCTCGGCTTCGAACAGCCCGACAGCACCCACATCAGGCCCGACAAAGCGGCCGATGCCCCTATCCATCCCCCAACGGCGCGTGCGTTCATGCACTGGCGATTCTACGGACACGAACCGGTTTGGTCTCGATCCGCTATATTTTTGCGACGCAGTTAGAACCCCTCGCCTTCCCCGGAGCTCCCCTATGGTCCTCGTCATCCTGCTCGTGCTTGCCCTGTTCGTCATCCAGACGCTGATTCCGGGCCGGTTTCGCGAGGCGCCCGCTCCCGACGCGCAAAACAAGCTCGCGGAAAATCTGGGGCCGCGCGATCTCGTCCGGCCGCTGTCCGTGACCGGTCAACGCGCCGCGCGCGCCCTAGCAAACATGCATGAGGCCATGCCCGTGTTCCTCGGCCTCGCGTTGATGAACCTCATCGTGGCGCCGCAGGCGAGCCTGGCCCTGACGGGTGCGTGGGTTTTCCTGATCGCGCGGGTGCTGTATGTGCCGCTCTATCTGGGCGGCGTGCCCGCGGTGCGGACGCTGGCCTGGGTGGCGAGCTGGGTCGGGTTGATCCTGATGCTAGGTCCGCTACTGGACCGCATCTAGCGATCCAAACGCGATCAAGTACGGCGCCCCTTGAGGGCGCCGGTTTCCGACATAGGGCGCGAGCCCCTGAAAACAGCCGTCTGTGAGTTGCTCAGAAGGCCAACAACCTCACCTCAAGTCTTCTCGCTCGAGGCGGTTTCGCCCTTCTTCATCTGCTCGCGCAGCAGCTTCCGGTCTGCCTTCATCTGCTTCGTATCCAGCGGGCGGATCTCGTTGATCAGACAACGATCGCGGCCCACGAGCACTTTCTCGAACTTGTCGACCGTGTTCGCCGTCGACGTGATCGCAATGGCATTCGCGAACTGCAGATCCGGGCAGTAACCCGTGATCTTCAGAAGATAGGCCTTGTTGAAGCCCGACCAGACGACGAGCTGATCGCGGGAAATCGCATTCCAGCCGTCGAAGTTGCCCAGATAGAACGACTTGACCGGCTCACCCGCGTATTCCACGTAGTTGAGTTTGGGACCGGTCGCGCATCCCGCGACCGACACCGCGACGAGCGCGGAAACGAACAATGACTTCTTCATAAACACCTCTTGCGAAATTCGACTCACCTGACGTGAGTCGAGTTCAACCCGTTCCGGGTTCCTCAAGAATGGTTCATCGGCCGTTCAGCTTTGGACTCCAAAGCGCCATCTTCGATAGAAAAAGAGTCGCCGGCCATGCGCCGGATGACGACGTAGAACACTGGCGCCAGCAGAACACCCAGGACCGCCGCGGTCAACATGCCACCCGCGACTCCCGTGCCGATGGCCCGCCGCGCGTTGGCGCCGGCGCCCGTTGCCACGACCAGCGGGATCACGCCGAGGATGAACGCGAACGACGTCATCAGGATCGGGCGCAATCGCAGCCGCGCCGCCTCGACGACCGACAGGTACAGGGTCTTGCCCTCTTTCTGTGCCTCGAGCGCGAACTCGACGATCAGGATCGCGTTCTTGGCGGCAAGACCGATGATCGTGATGATGCCGACCTTGAAGAACACGTCGTTCGGCAGCCCCGAGATCCAAGCGGCGAGGATCGACCCGATGAGGCCGACCGGAACTACGAGCATGACGGCAAGCGGCGTGGCCCAGCTCTCGTACAGCGCGGCGAGACAGAGAAAGACGACGAGGAACGACAGGCCAAACAACAGAGGCGCCTCGGCGCCCGCGAGCTGCTCCTGGAAGGATTGCGTCGCCCACGCGAAACCGAAGTCCTTCGGCAACTTCTCGTTCGTGATGCGCGCCATCTCGTTCATCGCTTCACCCGAGCTGAAGCCGGGCGCGGCGCCGCCATTGATGTTCACGGCGGCATAGCCGTTGTAACGCGCGATGCTGGGCGGACCGACCTGCCACGTCCCGCGCAGCACCGACGACAGGGGCACCATGTTGTCGCCGACGTCGTCGCCGGGGATGGCGAACGCGTTGGTCGTGCTGTCCGTGCCGGCCGGTAGATAGAACCGGCTGAACGCATCCTCGTTCATGCGGAACGGCGCGTCGGCCTGCATCATCACGCGCAGGACGCGGCCTTCGTAGAAGAAGTCGTTCACGTACACCGGCGCGAGCATGAGCTGCACAGTGTTGTAGACGTCGGTGACCGAAAGACCCATCGCCTGCGCCTGCGCGCGGTCGAGTTTCAATTTGAGCTGCGGCCCCGGCGCCTGCTCGCTCGGGCGAACCTGCGTGAGCACCTTGCTCTGCCCGGCTTCCTGCAGGAGCTGGCCCATGGCGCCGTACAGCGCGCCGCGGCCCACGCCGGTCCGATCCTCGAGCCAGAAGTCGAAACCGCCGAATGCGCCGAGACCGCGGATCGTCGGCAGGTTGAGGAAGAAGGAGAATCCATCGCGTTGCGCGCCATTCACCGCGCCGATCGCCCACCCCGCGAACTCGGAGGCCGTCGCGTCGCGATCGCCCCAATCCTTGAGCCGGATGAAAAAGAGCCCCAAGTTCTCGCCGACGCCCACGAAGCTGAACCCGGACACGGCAAACACGCCGTCGACGGCCGGGTGCGTACGAAGCTGCTCGCTGACCCTCGCCATATATTCCTGCGTGCGAGGCATCGTCGCACCGGGCGGCAACTGCACGAGGCCGAGCGCGAAGCCCTGGTCTTCGTCGGGCACGAAGCTGCTCGGCACGCGCCAGAACAACACCGCGCCGCCTAGCAACAGCACGACGAAGCCGGCGAACCAGAAACGCTGGTGACGCAATGAGAATTTCACGGTGCGCAGATACGTCGCCTGCGTCCGGTCGTACCCGTGGTTGAACCAGCGGAAAATCCGGTTCTCTTTCATGTGCTCGGGACGCAGCAGCGTGGCGCACAGCGCGGGCGTAAGCGACAGCGCGAGGAACGCGGAGAACGCCATCGACACGGCGATCGTCACGCCGAACTGGCGATAGATCACGCCCGTCGAACCCGACATCAGCGCGCTGGGCACGAACACGGCCGCGAGCACGATGGAGATCGCGATGATCGGGTTCGTGATCTGGTCCATCGCCTTGCGCGTCGCGTCGCGCGGGCCGAGATGCTCTTCGCGCATGATGCGTTCGACGGATTCGATGACGACGATGGCGTCGTCGACCACGATGCCGATCGCGAGCACCATGCCGAACAGCGTGAGCTGATTGATCGAGAAGTCGAAGAAGTACATGCCGATCATCGCGCCCATGAGCGCGACGGGGACGACGAGCGTCGGGATGATCGTGGCGCGGAAGCTCTGCAGGAACACGAGCATCACGATGAACACGAGCACGATCGCGATGCACAGCGTGATGATCACTTCCTCGATCGCGGTCAGGATGAACTTCGTCGAGTCGAACGGCACGAACCACTCGACGCCGACCGGCAGGCTCGCCGCGAGTTCGTCCATGCGCGTCTTGACCGCGTCCGCGACTTCGAGCGCGTTGGCACCGGGTTGCAGCAACACGCCGAACCCCGCGACCGGTTGACCGTTGAAGCGGGCTTCCGACGCATAGCTGCTCGGCGCGAGCTCGATTTTCGCAACGTCGCGCAGACGGACGCTGGTGCCGTTGGGCGCGGTGCGCAGGATGACGTTGGCGAACTCGTCGACGGACGTGAAGCGGCCTTCGGCCGTCACGTGCGCCGTGATTTGCTGGCCCTCGACCGCGGGGCGCGCGCCGAGCGAACCTGTCGCGAACTGTACGTTCTGACCGCGGATGCGCGACAAGACGTCCGCCGCGGAAATCCGGAAGTTGCGCAGCGCGTCCGGGTTGAGCCAGATGCGCATCGCGTACGGCGCGCCGAACTGGCGGATGCCGCCGACGCCGCGAATGCGCTGGATGCTGTCGAGCAACTGCGCGGAGACGATGTTCTGCAGCTCGGGGGACGAGACGCTGTTGTCGGGCGAACGAATCGACACCGCCATCAGGAAGTCCGAGTTCTGCTTCGCGACGACGAGGCCTTGCTGGATGACTTCCTGCGGCAGGCGCGGCGTGGCGAGCGCGACCTTGTTCTGCGTCTGCACGACCGCGACATCGGGATCCGTGCCGGTTTCGAACGTCAGCGTGATCGACGCGGCGCCGTCCGAGCTCGAGGACGAGGTGAAATACAGGACGTTGTCGATGCCGGTGAGCTGCTGCTCGATGACCTGCGTCACCGCGCGCTCGATCGCATCCGCGTCCGCGCCCGGATACGACGCGCTGATCGCGACCTGCGGCGGGGCGATGTCGGGGTAGGCGCCGGTGGGCAGCCGGAACACCGCGAAGCCGCCGGAGATGGTGATCAGGATCGCGATGACCCAGGCGAAGACCGGGCGGTCGATGAAGAAATGGGACATGGGGGACCCTGGTCTGTACGGGTACTAACTACCGGAGGATTGCTGTGCCGCGGGAGCCGGGGCCGCCGCCGGAGCCGCGCTCGCAGGCGCCGCACTTGCTGGCGCCGATTCGGCGGGCATCGCCTTGACCACGGCGCCCGGCTGCGCTCGCTGGATGCCGGATACCACTACCTGGTCGCCGTCCTTGAGCCCGCTCGCGATCACCCAGTCGTTGCCGTCGGTGCCGACCGTGTCGACGCGGTTCTGCGCGACTTTGCCTTCGCCGTCGACGACGAGGACGTAAGGTCCCTGCCCGTCGCGCTGCACCGCGAGCTGCGGCACGCGGAAACCCTTGTTCAAAGTGCCAGCCATGAGCCGGACCGTCACGAACATGCCGGGCAGCAACGCATGATCGGGGTTCGGAACGATGCCGCGAAACGCGACCGCGCCCGTCACCGGGTTCACGGTGTAGTCGGAGAAGTCGAGCCGGCCAACGTTCGGATAAACGCTGCCGTCCGGCAGCACGATGCGCAACTCCGCCTGTTTGCCTTCGGCAACGGTCACGGCGCCCGACGCCTGCGCACGCATCAGCCGCTCGAAGTCAGCCGCCGGCTGGTCGAAGAACACGAACAGATAGTCGACCTGCTCGACCGTCGTCAGCAGCGTCGCGTCGCCCTGCCCGACCAGCGTGCCTTCGAGCACGCGCATGCGCCCGGCGCGTCCCGAAATAGGCGCGGTGACGTTCGCATAGCTCAGGTTGATGCGGGCCGACTGCAATTGCGCGCGCGCCGACGATACTTGCGCGGCGGTCGTGCGCTCGAGCGCTTCGGCGTCGTCGAGCTGCATGCGCGAGACGAGACTTTGTTTGGAGAGTTCGCGATTGCGGTTCGCGGCGACACCTGCGTTCTTCGCCGACGCTTCCGCCTGCTCGAGGTTCGCGGCGGCCTGCGCGTACGCCGCGCGGAACGGCGCCGGATCGATCTGGATGAGCGGGTCGCCTTCCTTGACGTCGCTGCCTTCCTTGAAGAGCCGCTTCTGCACGACGCCCGCGACGCGCGCGCGCACGTCGGACGCGCGCGTCGGCGCGAGACGCGCGGACGCTTCACGCACGAGCGGCACGGGTTGCGGGCGGACGACGATCACACCGACGTCGGGCGGCGGCGGCGCCTGCGGTGCGGCCTGCTTTCCACAAGCGGCGAGCAATGCCATTGCCGCAGCCGCGGCTAACAACTGAGCTCTGGGCTGAACTCTCGGCTGAATTCTGGAGTGCATTATTTTCTTGGGCTGACGGGGGTTGACGGACCGTCGGCGGAGTGCGCGTAGTCTACGCGAGTGATAACGCTTTCACGACTTGAACAGGCGTGTGTATTGCGTTTCGTGCCGGCCACTCGCGACCGCACTCAGACTCGTCGAAACCCCGATATCGGAATCCATTACGTCGCGTGCATTCGACGCGTGCACGACGAGCTGCGCGCTCAAAGCATGCAAGATCCGCTGACCCGCGCTTTGCCCCAGCGGCACCAGTTTCACCGCGGCTAACACCTGGTTTTCGGTCCACGCCCACGCATATGCCTGCAGCGCGGCGAGCGAGTCGATTCGCCAGCGCGCGCAGGCGAGCGCAAACGCCGTCGCATGAGAGACGCCGTGAGTGTTGAGCGCGCCAACCGGAAAGAGTTCCGTCGTGATGTCGAATTCCGCAAGGACCCGCAGCATCGCCCCACCCAGGTGCCGATCCTCGAGCCTGAGCTCGTGCGTTTCGCGGCAGGCGATGAGGAAGGCATTCCATTCGCGGATCGCTGCACCATCGTCGCGCTTCCAGGCCGCGTGCAGACGATGCAAGACCGGCAGGTCCAGCGTCGCGAGCGAGCCCGCCGCGATGCCGCCTATCCACTCGCACGCGGTGTGCTCGTCGGTGACCCAGCCCGCGTCGACGGCGTACTCGAGTCCCTGCGAGAAATGGAAGGAACCGATCGGCAATGCGGGGCTCGACAGATGCAGCAGTCGCAGGAGCTGCATCGAAGAATCGCCCGCCGCCGCGTCAGCGAACGCTGACGCGCGCACCGCCGTGGCCGGGTCAGTTGTGATGGGGATGCGCGTGCGTGTGCGCGGTGTGCGCGGAGACATAGGCGCCCCCTTCCGGCTCGAACGGCGCACTGCCGACGTGCACGCTCAGACCGAATCCCTCGAGCATGTCGTCGAGCACGTGATCGTGCTGGTAACGCAGCCAGCCAGGTCCGATCTGCAGCGGCACGTGCCGATTGCCGAGGTGGTAGCTCGCGCGCGCGAGCATGAGCGCGTCATCGGTGTGCACGGTGGAAACGAGTTCCGGCGCGGCTTCCACTTCGACGACACGGCCGTCGTCCGCGAGCAGCAGATCGCCATGCCGCAGCACGGAGCCGCGCTCGAGGAAGAGTCCGGCCTCCTCACCGTTGTCCAACAACACGCGCGATCGGCTCTTCGCGCGATCGCCGAAGGGCAGCACGAGGCGGCGCTCGGCGGCGCGCGGGTGGTCGGTGGTTCGGTCGAGCTTGAGGTTGATTTTCAACATATTTTGAAGATAGGGGACTGGCTCCATTTCGGCCTTGCGAAATGGTGCCTGTCCCCCTTCCGACCCAACGGTAAATGGCCTCGTAAGAATGAGGGGACAGGCACCGATTCGCAAAGCCGAATCGGAGCCAGTCCCCTAAAACAAAAAGTACTTCTGCGCCAACGGCAGCACCGTCGCCGGCTCACAACGCAACAGCTCGCCATCCGCGCGCACTTCGTACGTCTGCGAATCCACCGTCATCTTCGGTTGATAGTCGTTGTGCACGAGATCCTTCTTGCCGATCGCGCGCGTGTTCCTGACCGCCACCAGCCGCTTCCGCAAACCCAAGCGTTCGCGCATGCCGGCCTCGAGCCCCGCCTGCGACACGAAACTCACCGACGTCGCATGCCGCGCGCCGCCCAACGCCCCGAACATGGGACGGTAGTGCACGGGCTGCGGCGTCGGAATCGACGCATTCGGATCGCCCATCGGCGCCGCGACGATCATGCCGCCCTTCACGATCATCGCTGCCTTCGCGCCGAAGAACGCCGGCTTCCACAGCACGATGTCCGCGAGCTTGCCGGGCTCGAGCGAACCGACTTCGTGCGCGATGCCGTGCGTGATCGCGGGATTGATCGTGTACTTCGCGACATAGCGCTTCACGCGAAAGTTGTCGTTCCGCGAGGAATCCTTCGGCAGCGCGCCGCGCTGCACCTTCATCTTGTGGGCGGTCTGCCAGGTGCGCGTGATCACTTCTCCGATGCGTCCCATCGCCTGGCTATCCGACGACATCATCGAGATCGCACCGAGATCCTGCAGGATGTCCTCCGCCGCGATGGTCTCGCGGCGGATGCGCGACTCGGCGAACGCGACGTCTTCCGCGATGCCCGGATCGAGGTGGTGACAGACCATGAGCATGTCGAGATGTTCGTCGACGGTGTTGACCGTGTACGGCCGCGTCGGGTTCGTCGACGACGGCAGGACGTTCGGCTCGCCGATCGCCTTGATGATGTCGGGCGCGTGGCCGCCGCCCGCGCCTTCGGTGTGATAGGTGTGGATCGCGCGCCCCTTGAACGCGGCGAGCGTGTCTTCGAGGAAGCCGCTCTCGTTCAGAGTGTCCGTGTGGATCGCGACCTGGATGTCGTACTGGTCCGCGACGGTCAGGCAATTGTCGATGGCCGCGGGCGTGGTGCCCCAGTCCTCGTGCAGCTTCATGCCCATCACGCCGGCTTCGATCTGTTCGGCGAGCGGCAGTGGCAGCGACACATTTCCCTTGCCTAACAACCCGAAATTGAGCGGCAGGTCCTCGAGCGCCTGGTACATGCGGCCGATGTGCCAGGGACCGGGCGTGCACGTCGTAGCGCTCGTGCCGGCCGCGGGACCCGTGCCGCCGCCGATCATCGTGGTGACGCCCGACATCATCGCGTCGTCGACCTGCTGCGGGCAGATGAAGTGGATGTGCGAGTCGATGCCGCCGGCCGTCGCGATCAACCCTTCGCCCGCGATGATCTCGGTGCCGGCGCCGATCACGATGTCGACGCCGGGCTGCACGTCGGGATTGCCGGCCTTGCCGATCGTCGCGATGCGTCCGTTCTTGAGGCCGATGTCGGCCTTCACGATGCCCCAGTGATCGACGATCAACGCATTCGTGATGACCGTGTCCACGACCATGTCCGCCGGTCGCTGGCTCTGGCCCATGCCGTCGCGGATCACCTTGCCGCCACCGAACTTCACTTCCTCGCCGTAGATAGTCCGGTCGCTTTCGACTTCGATGATCAGATCGGTGTCGGCCAGACGGACACGGTCGCCCGTCGTCGGGCCATACATCTCGGCGTAGGCGCGTTTGCCGATGCGGGCCATCAGAGCATGCCCATGATCTGCGCGTCGAAGCCGTAGACGATGCGTGAACCCGCGTAGGCGACGAGTTCGACTTCGCGCTCCTGGCCGGGTTCGAAGCGCACGGCGGTCCCGGCGGCGATGTTGAGACGAAAGCCGCGCGCGGCGGCGCGGTCGAAGCGCAACGCCTTGTTGGTCTCGAAGAAGTGGTAGTGAGAGCCGACCTGGATCGGCCGATCGCCGGTGTTGGCGACTATCACCTTGACGGTCTCGCGGCCGACGTTGATGTCGATGTGGCCGTCGTCGATCAGGAGTTCCCCCGGGATCATGGTCTAACTCTCTTCAGGGAATGGGGTGATGAACGGTCACGAGCTTCGTGCCGTCGGGAAAGGTCGCTTCGACCTGCACTTCCGGGATCAGCTCGGGCACGCCATCCATGACGTCCGCGCGACTCAGGATCGTGGCACCGAAGCCCATCAGCTCGGAAACCGCGCGGCCGTCACGGGCGCCTTCGAGAATGGCGGCGGAGATCAGCGCGACGGCTTCCGGATAGTTGAGCTTGAGGCCGCGTGCCTTGCGGCGTTCGGCGACCAGTGCGGCCGTGAACAGCAGTAGCTTGTCTTTCTCGCGCGGCGTCAGTTCCATGACCGTTCCATTTCAGGTGCTCCAGATTCGCGGCGGGACGGCGGCGCGGCCGATGATGCCGGGGCGCAGACGTTTCCAGGCTTCCATGAAGAGGTTGCGCAGAGCTTCGGCTTGTGGGGCCAGCGCGCGCAGGACGAGGATGCCGTCGACGAGCGAGACCGCGGCGAGCGGCAGATCAGCGACGAGCTCGCGGATGGCTTCGAGGTGTTCGCGGGTTGCGGGCGTGGCCAACAAGGTGCCGACGGCTTCCTGACCCGCGAGGCCCCAGCGCGCGCCGCGCGCGGGGGATGCGCCGGTGAGGCGGAGGCGGTCAATAAAGGCGGGGACTGTCCCTATTTCCTGCTTTGAGGAAATGGGGACTGTCCCCTTTTCCCCTGCGAAAATGGAGCCTGACCCCAATTGCTTCCAAATCTCCAGATCCAACTTCAACGCCCCGACATCAAACCGCTCTCCCCTCGCCGGCAGCCCCAGGCACGCAATCTCCCACCCGATGAACCGCGACTCCGCATCGAGATGCACGCGCGTCGCCGTGCGCGTATCCGCGCCGCGATAGAAAATGCTCTCTTGCGGCAACCACTCGAGCGTCGCGCCTGCCGCGCTCAGCTCCTGCGTCTGCGACGACGTGCGCCCGTCGCAGCGGTAAAACTTCGTCGCGGCAGGTGTCGTGATCACCGCATGCGCGCCGCGCTCGACCTCCACGCTGATGCGCAGCTCATCGCCACCCACCACGCCGCCCGGCGGATGCACGACATACAGATGACAGGGATCGCCTTCCGGGTAGAAAGGGCGCTGGATCACGAGCGGCCCGCGATGACGCCGCGCGACGAGTCGCGACACGCTGTCACCGAAATGGGGCCTGACCCCTATTTTCAGGTCGAGCTCGGCCTGCCAGCCCGGTTTCGTCAACTCGGCGACGTCGTTCATCTCAGACCGTCAGGTGCTCGTGCACGAGTTCGTCGGTGAGCGCGCCGATCGCGCCATCCGCAACGATGCGGCCCTTGTCGATGATGCGGAACTCGCTCGCCACGCGCCGCGCGAACGGCAGCTTCTGTTCGACGAGCAGCACCGTGAGCTTGGCGTCGCGATTGAGCCGCAGGATCGTGTCGCCGATTTCCTGCACGATGTTCGGCTGGATCCCTTCGGCGGGCTCGTCGAGGATCAGTAGTTTGGGGTCGAGCACCATCGCGCGCCCGATCGCGAGCTGCTGCTGCTGGCCGCCCGACAGGTCGCCGCCGCGCCGCTTCAGCATCTTCTTGAGAACGGGGAACCAGGTGAAGATCTGCTCGGGCACTTCGCGCAGCGCAGGTCCCGGGCGCGCGCCGAAGCCGACGCGCAGGTTTTCTTCCACCGTGAGCTGCGAAAAGATCTCGCGGCCCTGCGGCACGTACGCGACGCCGATGCGCGCGCGCCGGTCGGCGGGCAGCTTCGTCAGATCATCGGCGCCGCCATAGCGCATCTCCCCCGACGCGATCGGCAGCAGCCCCATGATGCATTTGAGCAGCGTCGTCTTGCCCATGCCGTTGCGGCCCATGAGGCAGGTGCACGACCCTTCAGGCACCTGCATGTCGATGTCCCAGAGGATGTGGCTGCCGCCGTAAAACTGGTTTAGGCCCTTGATGGCTAACATCTACTTCTGCGCCTCGCCCAGATATACCTCGATCACTTTCGGATTGTTCTGCACGGCATCCATGCTGCCTTCCGCGAGCACCGAGCCTTCGTGCAACACCGTCACCGTGCGCGCGATCGAGCGCACGAACTCCATGTCGTGTTCGACGACGACGACGGAGTGCTTGCCCGCCAGCGACAGCAGCAGTTCCGCGGTGCGCTCGACTTCCTGCGGCGTCATGCCGGCGACCGGCTCGTCGACCAGCAACAGTCGCGGGTCCTGCATGAGCAGCATGCCGATCTCCAGCCACTGCTTCTGGCCATGCGAGAGGATTCCCGCGCGCAGGTTGCGCTCGTCTTTCAGGCCGACCGTGACCAGCACCTCGTCGATGCGCGCGGATTGCGCCGCGGACAGGCGTTTGAAGAGCGTGTGCCAGAGGGTCTTGTTCCCCGCGGCCGCGAGGGCGAGATTTTGCAGGACGCTGTGATGCTCGAAGACCGTCGGCTTCTGAAATTTCCGTCCAATGCCGGCCTCCGCAATTTCGGGTTCGGTGAGTGTGAGCAGATCCGTCGTCGTGCCGAACCAGGCGCTGCCCGAATCCGGGCGCGTCTTGCCGGTGATCACGTCCATCATCGTCGTCTTGCCCGCGCCGTTCGGACCGATGATGCAGCGGAGTTCGCCCACGTCGATGTAGAGCGTGAGATTGTTCAGTGCGCGAAAGCCGTCGAAGCTCACGGTGATGTCTTCGACGTAGAGGATGGTGCCGTGCGAGGCGTCTCCGGGCATCGGCCGGTCGCTGCCCGTCCCTGCGCCGAAGACTTTCTGCCAGCCCTGCTTCACGACCTGGGCGGCGTTCATGCGGGCACCGTAGCTGTTTTCGGTGGCAACGTTTTCGGTGGCAACGTCTTCGGTGGCGCGGCCGTCGGCGGTCGCGACGACTCCTTATCCTTCACGATCAGTCCGACCACGCCGCGCGGAAGAAACAAGGTGACCACGACGAACAGCAGGCCGAGCGCGTACAGCCAGTACTCCGGCAATGCCGCGGTGAAATACGTCTTGGCGTAGTTCACGAGCAGCGCGCCGGCCGCGGCGCCAAACAACATGCCGCGTCCGCCCACCGCCACCCAGATCACGACTTCGATCGAGTTGATGGGCTGGAACTCGCTCGGGTTGATGATGCCGACTTGCGGCACGTAGAGCGCGCCTGCGATTCCCGCGAGCACCGCCGAGAACGTGAAAATCCAGAGTTTGTAGCTCTCGACGCGGTAGCCGATGAAACGCGTGCGGCTCTCGGAGTCACGGATCGCCTGCACGACGCGGCCGGCGCGCGAGAGCGTGATGTAGCGACAGGCGAGATAGCCCAGGATCAACGCGATCGCGCTCGCGACGAACAGTGCGACGCGCGTCTGCGGCGCGTTGATGGCGGCGCCGAGGATTTCCTTGAAGTCCGTCATGCCGTTGTTGCCGCCGAACCCCATGTCGTTGCGGAAGAACGCGAGCATCAGCGCGTAGGTCAGCGCCTGCGTGATGATCGATAGATAGACGCCCGTGACGCGCGAGCGGAACGCGAACCACCCGAAGACGAACGCGAGCACGCCGGGGACGACCGCGACCATCAGCATCGCGAACCAGAACATGTCGAAGCCGTGCCAGAACCACGGCAGTTCCTTGTAGTTCAGGAACACCATGAAGTCGGGCAGCACCGGATCGCCATACACGCCGCGCGGACCGATCTGGCGCATGAGGTACATGCCCATCGCATAACCGCCGAGCGCGAAGAACGCGGCATGGCCGAGCGACAGGATGCCGCAGTAGCCCCAGACGAGATCGACGGCGACCGCCAGCAGCGCGTACGTCATGTACTTGCCGATCAGCGTCATCGTGTAACCCGACAGGTGCAGCGTCGAGCCCGGCTCGGGCGCGAGATGCAGCACCGGCACGATCACGCCGATGCACAGCACAATGCACAAGAAGACAACGCTGCCGCGCTCGCCGACGAGATTCTTGAGCAGCGGTCCCATCTAACTCTCCGCCGCACGGCCCTTCTGCGGGAACAACCCGCGAGGCCGGCGCTGGATGAAGAGGATGAGCGCGACGAGCACGAAGATCTTCGCGAGCACGGCGCCCGCCCACGGCTCGAGGATCTTGTTGGCGACGCCTAACGACATGCCGCCGATCAGCGTGCCCCAGAGATTCCCGACGCCGCCGAACACGACCACCATGAACGAATCGATGATGTACTGCTGGCCCAGGTTGGGACCGACGTTCGTGAGCTGGCTGAACGCAACGCCGGCGACGCCCGCGATGCCGCTGCCGAGACCGAACGTCATAGCGTCGACCCATTGCGTGCGCACGCCCATCGCCTTCGCCATGTTGCGGTTCTGCGCGACGGCACGGACCTTGAGACCCAACGAGGTCTTCTTCAGAACGATCTGCAGGATCGCGAACACCAGCACCATGAAGAGGAGCACGTAGATCCGGTTGTAGGTGATAGACAACGCGTCGTTGATCTGCCACGAGCCGGACATCCACTGCGGCGTCTCGACCGGCACGTTGTTGGGGCTCACGCCGTCGCGCACGATCTGCTGCAGGATCAGGCTCACGCCGAAGGTCGCAAGCAGCGTCTCGAGTGGCCGGCCGTAGAGGAAGCGCACGATGCCGCGTTCGATCAGCACGCCGACCGTGCCCGAGACGAGAAACGCCAGCGGAATCGCGACCAGAACGGAGAGGCCGATCTGCTGCGGAATGAACACCTGCATGAAGGTCTGCACACCATAAGCCGTGTAGGCGCCGAGCATGATGAGCTCGCCATGCGCCATGTTGATCACGCCCATGACGCCGAACGTGATGGCGAGACCGATCGCGGCGAGCACCAACACACTGCCCAGGCTCAGGCCGAAGAAAAACGTCTCCAGCGTCCCGTAAACGCGTCGCGAGGAATCGATCGAGCCGATCACTGCGCGCGCCGCGATGCGCACGCGCTCGTCGGGCTCCGGATACGAGCCGTCTTCCGCGGCCGCGACCATGCTCGTCAGGCGGTTGTAGACGTCGGAGTTGAGCGACTTTTCCAGCGCCAGCACGGCCGCGAGCCGCTTCTCGGGTTCCGCGCTCTCGAGGTCGGCGAGCGCGAGACCTTCGTGAATCGTCTGCCGGACGTCATCGTCCGTTTCCTTTTCCAGAGCGCCACGCAGCAACGCGGCGCTGTCTTCGTCGAGTGAGGATCGCAGCATCTCGCGCACGGCACCGAGCCGCACCGCGGCATCCGGATCCGCGAGCGCGAAGCCCGCGACCGCGCTGCGCAAGGTCTTTCGCAGGCTGTTGTTGGTCGTGATGCGCGCGAAGACGTCGGGACTTCCCGTGCCCGCAGCCTGCATCGTGAGGGGATCGGTGAGCGCAAGCGCGGTCTCGCCCGCGTCGGTGATGAAAACCTTGCCGTCAACACTATGGAGATAGAGCTTGCCGTCGAGCATTGCCTCCAGCACTTTGCGCCCGTTCGGATGGCGCAGCTCGCTGAGCGCCGTCACCGCGGCCGCCTTGTCGGGAAAGCTGTCGGCGCCAAGCCCCGCGACGGCTGTCGCGAACGCATCGCCCGCAACTGGCGAGGGTGTTTGGGCGCCGGCCGTCATGGCGAACAGCAGCGCCAGGAGCAAGACCAAAAGAGAAGGTCCCGGGATTGCTCCCGGGACCTCAATTGCATTTTCAACCCGCTTTTTCAGAAGTCTTATTCTTTTGTTGGCTTACTTGTAGTTCTGGCCCGAGCACTGCTTGGTCTTCGTGTTGTAGTTGCCGCACTTCAACGTGACCCAGTCGGCTTCGATGTCCTTGCTGCCCGGCAGGAAGTCGGACCAGGCGTCGCCCGGCACGAGACCCGTGGTTTTCCACACCGTGTCGAACTGACCGTCGGCACGAACTTCGCCGATCAGCACCGGCTTGGTCAGGTGGTGGTTAGCCAGCATCTTGGAGACGCCGCCCGTGAGGTTCGGCGCTTCGAGGCCGATCATGGCGTCGGTCACCTTGTTCACGTCCGTGCTCTGCACCTTCTCGACCGCCTTCACCCACATCTGAAAGCCGATCACATGCGCTTCCATCGGATCGTTGAAGGTGCGCTTCGGGTTCTTCGTGTACGCGTGCCACTTCTTGATCCACTCGGTGTTGGCCGGGCTCTTCACGCTCATGAAGTAGTTCCAGGCCGCGAGGTGACCGACGAGCGGCTTCGTGTCGATGCCCGCGAGCTCTTCTTCGCCAACCGAGAAAGCCACGACCGGAATGTCTTCCGCCGAGATCTTCTGATTGCCGAGCTCCTTGTAGAACGGCACGTTCGCGTCGCCGTTGATCGTCGAGACGACCGCCGTCTTCTTGCCGGCCGAGCCGAACTTCTTGATGTCGGCCACGATCGACTGCCAGTCGGAGTGACCGAACGGCGTGTAGTTGATCATGATGTCGGCGGGAGCGACTCCCTTCGCCTGCAGATAGGCTTCGAGGATCTTGTTGGTCGTGCGCGGATAGACGTAGTCCGTGCCCGCGAGAACCCAGCGCTTCACGCCGATGTCCTTCATCAGGTAGTCCACGGCGGGAATCGCCTGCTGGTTAGGCGCGGCGCCCGTGTAGAACACGTTCTTCGACGACTCCTCGCCTTCGTACTGCACCGGGTAGAACAGCAGGCCGTTGTTCTTCTCGAACACCGGCAGCACGCTCTTGCGCGACACGGACGTCCAGCAGCCGAACACGACGGCGACCTTGTCCTTGACGAGCAATTGCTCCGCCTTCTCCGCGAACAGCGGCCAGTTCGACGCCGGGTCGACGACCACGGCTTCGAGTTTCTTGCCGAGCAGTCCGCCCTTCTTGTTTTGCTCGTCGATGAGCATGAGGACCGTGTCCTTCAGGGTCGTCTCCGAGATCGCCATCGTTCCCGAGAGCGAGTGCAGGACGCCAACCTTGATCGTGTCCGCGGCTTGCGCGGCCGAACCTACGGTCAGCGCGAGCGCGATTCCGGCCAGGCCCAAGCGACGAGTGAATGTTTTCATTGTCATGTCTTTCTTCCTCACATCTGGATTTGCAGGCCGAGACCGATCGTCGTGCTGTCGCCGCCGGTGTCCGGGTCGAAGCTCTTGTCGAGGTAGTAGAAGCTGATGCGCGCGTTGAACGACTTGATGATGTAGTTCAGGTCGAGCTCCAGCGTGTCCTGGTCGATCGACGGGCCGAACTCATAGTCGAAGCTCGCCGTGCCGAACTTGCCGAGCACCTGGAACTTGCCGGGACCCGCTTCGCCGGGGAATAGATAGGCACCGAGGACGTAGAAGCCGTCTTCCTTCTCGTACGGCGTGCCGTCCGGCGACGGATAGCCGCCGAGGCCGTCATACACCGCGTATTCGGATTCGACGGTCACCACGCCCGAGTTGCCGAGCTTCTTCTCGAGCAGGAAGTCGAGGGAGTACGCATCGCCGGCATCCGCCGTCTGCGCCGCAAGGCCCACCGCGAGAAGATCCTTCTCGCCGTAGTACGTGCCGTTCAGGTAGTAGCCGTCTTCGGCATCCCAGAAGTCCACCTGCACGCGCGAGGCGAGCAGCGTGTCGGAGTCGCCGGTGGTGAGGCCCGCCACGTCGAACGCGCCGATCGAGAACTTCACCTTGTCGTATTGACCCCAGTACATGATGCCGTCATCACGGCCCTCGGTCTCGAACGGATAGCCGTCCTGCACGCCGTCCTGGTACACGGCCCAGTTGCTCGCGTAGTAAGGCCCGTAGAGATTGGCGCGATCGCTGGGCGGCAGGAAACGGCCGACCCAGATGTTGTGCATGCCGCCGCCGAACGAGAACTGCGCGGCCGCGTCGATGACACGGATTTCCTCGTCGTTCGAGTTGTACTCCGTGTTGAACATGAAGCCGATGTTCTCGGAGGCCTTGCCGCTGAAATACAGACGCGCGCTGTTCACCGCGAAGTCGCTGAACGAATCGCCGCCGTCGAAATCCGTCGTGACGAAGCTGGTCCGCAGCCCGCCACCGACTTTCACTTCCGGCAAATCGGCGAGAGCCTGCGAGACCGGCCCGATCGCGAGCGCCGCTGCGACCGCCGCTTTGATGAGTTGTGACTTGAGAGACATGTGATTCCTTTTATTTGCGAGATCCCTGCGACCGACGGTAAGGAACGGGTCCCGTCGGAGATAGGCGTCATTTGACGTAGGCGTGAAACCCGTTGTTCGAAGAGAGTGCGCGGCGCCCTTGGGATGCACCCTAACGAGTCAGTTGATCGAATCTTGAGCAGCGCTTTGCTTGCCGGGGGTCCGCGCGCGGGTTGGCGATGGCACGCGCATTGCTTCGCCGGATGAAGGGGGACAGATCAATGGATCTGTCCCCTATCTAACGGGGAGAGCGGTATCAAGCCGCGACAACAAAAAATCATCCGTGAGCGGCGGCAGTACAACCAATGGGTGAACAGCCAGACGCTCGAGGACTACGCGCTGCGGTTCACCGCGCAGCGCGCGCGCCGTTCGACGGCGCGCGTCGGCAACACCGCGCTCGGTCCGATCGCATTCCTCGCCTGCGAGGCGATCGGCGGCACGCTCACCCTGCTTTACGGCTTTCCCAACGTCGCGTGGGCCATCGGCGCCTTCGCGCTCGTGATGTTCGCGATCGGCCTGCCCATCGCCTACTACGCGGCGAAGTACGGCGTAGACATCGACCTGCTCACGCGCGGCGCGGGTTTCGGCTACATGGGCAGCACGGTCACTTCGCTGATCTACGCGTCGTTCACCTTCCTGCTGTTCGCGATCGAAGCCAGCATCATGTCCGTGGCGCTGAACCTCGTGTTCGGTATTCCGATGTGGGTCGCGCACATCCTGAGTTCGCTCGTCGTCATACCGATCGCGCTCTACGGCATCAGCCTCATCAGCAAGATGCAGATCGTCACGCAGCCGATCTGGCTGACCCTGCAGTTCGTGCCGATCGCCATCATCGCGTGGAAAAACCCGACCGAGATCGCCGCGTGGACGGCGTTCGGCGGTAGTGAGGCGGCCGCCGCGGGCGAAAGCGGCGCCGGCTTCAACTTCGTGTTCTTCGGCCTCGCGGCTTCCGTGCTGCTCTCGCTGCTGCCGCAGATCGGCGAGCAGGTGGACTACCTGCGCTTCCTGCCCGAGAAGACAAAGCAAAATCGCGTGGGCTGGTGGACCGCGGTGATCGGCACGGGCCCGGGCTGGGTCCTGCTCGGCGGCTTCAAACTACTGATCGGCTCGTTCCTCGCCGTGTGGCTCGTGCGCCAGGGAGTGCATCCCTCGCAGGCCGACGAGCCGACGATCATGTACCACCACGCGTTCCGCGAAGTGTTCCAGTCGCCCACGGTCGCGCTCGTGCTCACCGGCATCTTCGTGATCGTCTGCCAGCTCAAGATCAACGTGACGAACGCCTACGCGGGATCGATCGCCTGGTCGAACTTCTTCTCGCGGCTCACGCATTCGCATCCGGGCCGCGTCGTCTGGCTGGTGTTCAACGTCGTGCTCGCGCTGATCCTCATGGAGATCGGCATCTTCCGCGCGATCGAAAGCATCCTCGTCATCTACGCGAACTTCGCCGCCGGCTGGATCGGCGCGCTCACGGCGGATCTCGTGGTGAACAAGCCGCTCGGTTACAGCCCGAAGGACATCGAATTCAAGCGCGCGCATCTCTACGACATCAACCCCGTGGGCGTCGGCGCGCTCATCCTCTCCGTGATCGTCTCGAGCGCCGCGTTCATGGGCGCCTTCGGTCACTACGCCCAGATCCTCTCTCCTTTCGTCGCGTTGACGGTTGCGTTCGTCGCGGCTCCCATCATCGCGCACGTCACCCGCGGCAAGTACTACCTTGCCCGCCCTGCCGAGGGACTGCCGCCCAACGCGGCCGAACTCGAGTGCTCGATCTGCGAGAACGTGTTCGAGCGCGGCGACATCGCGATGTGCCCCGCGTACGCGGGACCTATCTGCTCGCTGTGCTGCACGCTCGAGGCGCGCTGCCGCGATCAATGCAAGACGAACAGCCGCTTCAACGAGCAGCTCGATGTCTTCATCTCGCGCCTGTTGCCGAAGCGCGTGGGCGCCGTGCTCAACACGCGCGCGGGACACTTCGGCGGCCTGCTCGTCCTGTCGAACATCGCGATCGGCTTCCTGCTCGCCCTCATCTACCAGCAATACGCCGGCACGCTCCCCGACGAGCGCGAAACCATCAGGACGACGCTGTGGCTGGTCTACTTTGCGCTGCTGTTCGTCTCGGGCGTGATGTCGTGGCTGATCGTGCTCGCGCACGAAAGCCGGCGCGCCGCCGAAGCCGAATCCGCGCGCCAGACGTCGATGCTCATGGACGAAATCGACGCGCACAAACGCACGGACGCGGCGCTGCAGAAGGCGAAGGAAGTCGCGGAATCCGCGAACGTCGCGAAGACGCGCTACATCGCGGGTCTGAGCCACGAGATCCGCTCGCCGCTGAACTCGATCTATGGCTACGCGCAGTTGCTGGAGCGCGGCTCGGCCGCGCCGTCGGACAATGCGATCCGCGTGATCCGCCGCAGCGCGGAGCACCTCGCCGATCTCATCGACGGCATCCTGGACATCTCCAAGATCGAGAACGGAATCCTGCGGCTCAACCGCGATCGCGTGCCGCTGCCGGAGTTCCTCGACCAGATCGTCGACATGTTCCGGCTGCAGGCCGCCGTGAAAGGCATCGAGTTCATCTACACGCGGCCGCCGAATCTGCCCGCCTTCGTGCACGTCGATCAGAAACGGCTGCGCCAGATCCTCATCAACCTGCTCTCGAACGCCATCAAGTTCACGGAGCGCGGCAGCGCGTCGTTGATCGTGCGCTACCGCAGCCAGGTCGCCGAGTTCGAGATCGCGGACACCGGTGTCGGCATTCCCGCGGAGGAACTCGAACGCGTGTTCGAACCATTCGAGCGCGGCCGCGGCGCGAATGTCCGGGCGATCCCGGGCACCGGCCTCGGGCTCACGATCACCAAACTACTGACCCAGATCATGGGCGGCGAGATCAACGCGACGAGCGTCGTCAGCAAGGGTACGACGTTCGCGGTGCGCCTGTTGTTGTCGGAAGCCGCGCCCGCGCCGAACGCCGGCGTGCTGGGTCTGCCGGCAATCACGGGCTATCTAGGCACCCGGCGGCGCGTCCTGCTCGTCGACGACGATCCCTCGCATCTCGACATCGTGCAGAAGCTTCTTCTCCCGCTCGGCTTCGAGCTCGCGACCGCCAGCGACGGACAGCGCGGACTCGAACTCGCCATGGAATTCCGCCCGGAGCTCGCGTTTCTCGATCTGACGATGCCCGGGATGACCGGCTGGGAGCTCGCGGCGCAACTGCGCTCGTCGCCCGGATTCGAGGCGCTGCGCATCGTCATCGTCTCCGCGAACGCGCATGAATTCACGCCCGGCGGCGCGGGCGCGACGCACGACGCATTTCTCATCAAGCCCATCGACGTGCAGCGGCTGGTCGAATGCGTCGGCGTGCAACTCGATCTCCAATGGCAATACGCCGAAGTGCCACCCGCCTCCGGCGAGATGGGCGATACCGGCGGGGTCGCTCCGTCGCAGCATCACGTCGACGACCTCTATCAACTCGGACTCATCGGCCACGTGCGCGGCATCCAGGCGAAGCTGCGCGAGATGGAGAGCGATCCGTCCACCAAACACTTCGCGGCGCGGATGCGCGCGCTGGTTGCGAGCTTCGATTTCAAACGTTACATGCATGTGCTGGAAGGGATGCGTAAACATGGCTGACAACAACTCTCCGAACGACGTGCGGCGCGACACGGTGCTGGTCGTCGACGACACGCCGGAAACGCTGGGCTTCCTCACGGACACGCTCGACGGCGCGGGCTTCACCGTGCTCATCGCGACCGACGGCGAGAGCGCATTGCGCCTCATGGAGCAGATCACGCCCGACCTCGTGCTCATGGACGCGTTGATGCCCGGGCTCGACGGCTTCGAGACCTGCCGGCGCCTCAAGCGCGACAAGCGCATCGCGCACGTGCCGGTGATCTTCATGACCGGCCTCACTGAAACGGAGAGCGTGATCGAGGGTCTCGCGGCGGGAGGCGTCGACTATGTGACGAAGCCTCTCGTCATCGATGAACTGCTCGCGCGCATCCGCGTACATCTCGCGAACGCGCGCGTCAGCGCGGGCACGCGCGCCGCGCTCGACGCCACGGGGAGATTCCTGCTCGCGACCGACCGGTCCGGGCGAATCCTGTGGAGCACGCCGAAGGCGCGCCAGTTGTTTGGCGTGCTGTTCCCGGCGGCGAACGACTCGGCCGCCGCGTTGCCGGTTGGCATCCTGCGCCAGCTCATGCAGTTGCGTTCCGACGGCGGGAACACCGGGGCGCGGCTGCACGTCGATGTCGGCGGCCGCAAGGTCGAGATCTCCGTGTTGAGCCCCATCGGTCCCGACGAATTGCTGTTTCGAGTCACCGAACTCGGCACCACCGCTGACGAACAGCAGCTCGCCAGCACCCTCGCGCTGACCTCGCGCGAATCGGAGGTCCTGCTGTGGATCTCGCGTGGCAAGGCGAACCGGGAGATCGGCGAGATCCTGGCCATCAGTCCGCGCACGGTGAACAAGCACCTCGAGCAAATCTTCGTGAAGCTCGGGGTCGAAAACCGCGCGTCCGCCGCGGCCCGTGCCGTGCGCGCGCTCGCGAGATAGACTCGCCCTCCTGAACGGGAGGGGATCATGAATATCCGGCACGGCAGAGTTTCCGGCGTCGCCAGTCTTGTTTGCACGCTGGTCGTGTGCGCGCTGGCGGGCGCCCTCGCCGGCTGCGCCGCCGACCGCAAACCCGAGGAAACCACAGCCGACGGCCTCGTCAGAGTTCCCTCGCGCGCGGCCGGTGGCGTCTATCGCGCGCCCGGCGCACCGTTCTTCCAGTACAAGCGGTTCATCATCGAACCGCTCACCGTCGACTTCATCAAGGACTGGCAGAAGACCCACAAGGAAGTCTCGACGCGTGAAGTCCAGCGCATGCGCGATGAATCCCGGCGCAACTTTCTCGAGGAGTTCGCCGATGTGCTCATCAAGGAAGGCGGCTACACGCTGGCGGACGCGCCGGCGGCGGACGTCTTACTGCTCGCGCCCGCGCTGACGGAGCTCGACGTGCCCGCGCCCGAGAACGACACGGTGGAGACGCGCTCGCTGTCGCCGCGACGCCCGTCGATGACGTTGACGGGCGAACTGCGCGACTCGCTCACGGGCAAGCTCGTCGGCCGCGTCATCGTGATCGAGCCCGGCGAACGCTACGGCGCGAACGAGCTGCGGCCCGCGAATCGCGTGACGAACGCGCACGAACTGCGGCTCGTGTTCGGCCGGTGGGCGCGCATGCTGCGCGAGGCACTGAGCGTTGCCAGCACCCAGCGCCCGGAAGTCGGGGCCTGATGGGCCCAGGATGGGGAGTGGCCCCAAAGACCGGTTTGGGGAGTAGCCCCAAAGGCCCGTTTGGGGCTACTCCCCAAACTCCTAGTTAGGCGCCTCGATCTCCAGGCCGGCGGCACGCAACTGCGACAGGTAACCGTCGGGGCTCAGCAGGCTGTCGAAATTCACGACCGCGAATGTCGATTCGTTCTTCGCGAGGGCGGCGAGCGCGGCATCGAGCCACAGTTTTTCCATTTGTTCACGCAGGTCCGCCGGAAGCAACTCGCGCGCGGCCTGTGCCCCGAGCAACGCCGTCGTGCACGGCAGCTCGGGGTCGGGACGCGGCAGGGAGCTGATCGTCTCGAGATCCGCGCGCGCCCAGGCGTTTGCGCGCGCCATGACCCAATCGCGATCGGCGAGTCGTTCCGTGAGATCGAGCGTCGTCCGGAGGCATTCGATGTCGGCGAGCGGTTCGCGAAGAAAGCCTTTCAGCTTGCCGCGCAGTTCCGCGGTTTTGAACTTGAACTCGAGCGATGGAGACGTCACGGGCAGTTTCTTCTCCGCGATGATCCTGTCGATCGCGAACCAGACGAGGCCGCTCTCGTGGAGGCCTAGCTTCTCCACCGCGGTCGTGCGGAGTCGCTCCGCGGCGAACCACGGGCGCCAGTTCTCGAAGCTCCTGGAGTTTCTGAGGAAAATCTTGCGCTGCGCGAGCCAGCGAACGTAAAGATCGGGAGGCAATACCTCGTCGAGATCCTCGTTGTCCGGGTTGCTGCGCGCCTTTAGCAGTGACGGAACCAGCGTGAGCCCGCGAAACACGCCGATTTTCTCGTCGGTCGTGATGCCCAAGCCGGGCTCGTTGAGTATCTCTTGCGCCCCGGCGACGACCGCTTCGATCTCGCGCGATTTCCACTGCATGCCCTTGGGCAACCCGAACGGATCGCCAACGATCCACAGCACGTGGTTCGTCGAATCCTCGGGCCGAGTCACGCGCCAGAGGCCGGGACCCTTGAACTCTCCCGTGACGACGATTTCCTCGAGAGTGTCTTCATCGGCGGCAAAGGCCGGAACCGAGAGCAACCAACCCAGCATGACAATGCGGATGAACGCCGGCATAGGACCTCGCGCGCCGAGAGTGGCGTGCGATGTGACCGACGACCGGGAGAATTAGTTCCAACTACTTGAATTGGGGAGTGGCCCCAAACGGCGGTTTGGGGCCACTCCCCAAACCGCGTTTCGGTGCCGAACCTAGCGGGGTGGTTCGACGGCGAGGCCGGCGCCGCGCAGGCGCGTGAGATAGCCGTCCGCGCGCATGAGCTTCGCCATCGGCACGATCGCGAACGTGCTCGCGTTCTTGTCGAGGCTCGCGATGGCGGTGTCCAGCCAGAGTTTCTCCACTTGCTCGCGAATGTCGGCCGGAACGAGCTCGCGCGCGACCTGCGAACTCAGCACCGCCATCGCGCACGGTAGATAGGGATTCGGCAGCGCCGGCAACGACGCCAGCGTCTCGAGATCCGCGCGCGCCCACGCCTGCGCGCGCTCCGTCTCGATCTCGCGATTCGCCAACGCCTCGGTGAGGTCGAGCGTCGCGCGGAAACATTCCACGTCGGTCAGCGACTCGCGCGAGAACTCCTTGATCTTGCCGCGCACTTCGGCGCGCTTGACGACGAACGGGATCGACGGCCCGTTGATCGGTATCTTCTTCTGCTCCACCGGCTTCCCGATGACTTCCCAGACGACGCCGCGCTCGCGCAGCTTCAGCTTCTCGAACGCGCGATTGCGCAGCCGGTCCGCCGCGAACAGCGGTCGCCAGTCCTCGAGCCCCTTCGTGCCGCGCAGGTACAGCTCCTTCTGCTTCACCCAGCGCGAGTAGAGGTCGGGCGGAAGAAGATCCTCGAGCTCCTTGTCATCCGGGTTCTTGCGCGCCTTCATGAGCGCGGGCACGAGAGTCAGTCCGCGCAGCATCCCGATTTCCTCATCGGGCTTCAGCGAGACCGACGCATCGCGCAGGATTTCCTGGGAGCCGAGCGCGACCGCTTCGATCTCCCGCGACTTCCATTGCATCTTGTTCGGCAGCGCGAACGGGTCACCGACGATCCACAGGACATGATCCGTCGAAACGCCGGGACGCGTCACGCGCCAGAGGCCGGGACCCTTGAACTCCCCGGTTACGACGATTTCCTCGAGCGGTTCTTCGTCGACTGCGAAAACCGGAACCGTGACCAACGACAGGATCGCAATGATGCGGATGAATGCCGGCATGTAACCTCGCGCGCCGAAAGCGGCGTGCGGTGAGACTAGCGACCCGGCCGCATAGTTCCAACAATCAGTGCCGCAGCATGCCGCGCGTTTCAATGAACTCGACCACCTGGTCGAGCCCGTGCCCCGTCTTGAGATTCGTGAACACGAAGGGCCGGTCGCCGCGCATTTTCTTCGCGTCTCGATCCATCACCTCGAGCGAAGCGCCAACGTGCGGCGCGAGGTCGATCTTGTTGATGATCAACAGGTCGCTCTTCATGATCCCGGGCCCGCCCTTGCGCGGGATCTTGTCGCCGGCGGCCACGTCGATCACGTAGATGGTGAGGTCGGAGAGCTCCGGGCTGAACGTCGCCGCGAGATTGTCGCCGCCGCTTTCGACGATGATGAGTTCGAGCCCGGCGAAGTCGTGCATCAGTTGGTCGATCGCCGCGAGATTCATCGACGCGTCCTCGCGGATCGCCGTGTGCGGGCAGCCGCCCGTTTCGACGCCGCGAATGCGTTCGGGCGCGAGCGCCTGGCTGCGGATCAGGAATTCCTGATCTTCCTTCGTGTAGATGTCGTTCGTGACCACCGCGAGATTGAAGTGATCGCGCATCCGCTTGCACAGAGCGTCGACGAGCGCCGTCTTGCCGGAGCCCACGGGACCACCCACGCCCACCCGCAACACATCGGCTTTTGCATTCATCGAAAGATCATAGGACGCGGCCCGAGGAACGGCCTGCGTCAAATGACTTATAGGCAGCGGCGGCCCCGGAACCCGATCTTGACGGTCATGAAAATCGCCAAGCCGCTGACTCTCGCCCTGGCCTTGTTGCCCGCGCTCGCCCTGGCACATCCCGGTCATCCCGCGCTTCCCGGCCACGAACACGCAGCCGGTCTCCTGGACTCGCCCGCGCTGGGCGTCGTCGCGGGCCTCGCCGTCGTCGTGGTGTTGATCGCGGCGCGAGCCTTCCCGCGCCGCGCCCGGACTACTGCAACGCGACGACGCTGACCGACATCGGCGGCAGCCGCAGGACGATCTTCCCGCCCTTGCGTTCACCCGCGATCTTGACGGGATAGACCTGCTCGGGCTTTTCCACCGTGTTGTGCGCGTCCATCGTCGCGGCGGTGAGCACGCGCCCCTGCGCGGTCTTCACTTCCGCGCCGGTCACGTTGGTCGTCACGACGGCTTCGCGATGTGGATCCGTATTCACCAACGCGAGCTGTAGTTTGCCCTGCGTATCCCGCGCGGCGGAGACGCTCACCGCGGGCACGGTATTCTTCCCCAGCGAGTAGTTCGGCGTCGTGATCTCCGTGTTCAGCGAAGTCGCGCCCTGGAACGGGATGTAGAGATGGAACGCATGGTAGGTGGGCGTCAGCGCCATCTTCGCGCCGTCCGTGAGGATCATCGCCTGCAGCACGTTCACCATCTGCGCGATGTTCGTCATCTGCACGCGCTTCGCATGCTTGTGGAAGATGTTGAAGTTGAGGCCCGCGACCAGCGCGTCGCGGATCGAATTGTGCTGCCAGAGAAATCCCGGCTCGCGACCCGGCTCCGGGTCGTACCACGTACCCCACTCGTCGACGTAGAACGCGACTTTGCCCTGTGGGTCACGTTCATCGAGGATCTTCACGTTCTGCACGATGTACTGATCGATGTACATCGTGCGTTCGAGCGTCTGGATCCACTCGCTCTCCGGGAACCCCAAGCTCTTGCCCTTCTTCGCCCAGACCCCGGACGGGAAGGTGTAGTAGTGGTGCGAGATCGCGTCCATGTCGCGATGCACGTTCTTCGTCAGCACGTCGACCCAGACGGTGTGCTCGTCGTTGCCGCCGCTCGCCACGATGACCGGACGCTTGCCGCGCGGCGCCTTCACGTAAGTCGCGTACTGACGGAACAGGTTCGCGTAGAACTCCGGCGTCATGTTGCCGCCGCAGCCCCAGGTCTCGTTGCCGATGCCGAAGTAATGAACGTCCCACGGCTTGTCGCGGCCGTTCTTGCGACGCTCGTTCGCGAGCGTCGAGACGGTGTCGGAGGTCAGGTACTCCATCCAGTCGGCCATCTCCTGCGGAGATCCCGACCCCACGTTGCCGCTGATGTAGACCTTCGTGCCGATCAGCTCGGCGAACGCCATGAATTCATGCGTGCCGAACTCGTTCGTCTCGGCCACCCCGCCCCAGTGCGTGTTCACTTTGACGGGACGTTTCGCGCGATCGCCGATGCCGTCGCGCCAGTGGTATTCGTCCGCGAAACAGCCGCCGGGCCAGCGCACCACGGGCACCTGCAAGTTTTTCAAAGCTTCGACGACGTCCGTTCGATAGCCGTTCGTGTTCGCGATGTTCGACTTCTCGCCGACCCAGACGCCTTCATAGATGCCGGCGCCGAGATGCTCGGCGAACTGGCCATAGACGTTCGGATTGATCACGGGCCCCGACTGGTCCGCGCGCACGGTGAGCTGCACCTGCACCGCGTCCGCGGCGCTTGCCGCCATGGCCGAGCCCGCGAGCGTCACGCACGCGACGAGAAGTGCCGCCAACGCGACGCGTTGTTTGATTCGCTTCGTCATGATTCCCCCTCACGAGCACGCACGACGTTGTGCGTTACTCAGACAAATCGATGCTACACCACGGAAGTTGCACGCGACGGACGCGACGCCAGCGCGGGCTTCGGTCTTTGTTTGATCGGCGTGTCCATGATCGCGAGGCGGATGAGCTCGGCCATCGCAGCGCGCGCGGCCTCGCCATCCTTCGCGGCGATCGCGTCGTAGACGCGCCAGTGATCGGGCGCCGGATCGCGCTTGAGCGGCGCGATGCGCTGTTTGAATTCGGTGAGCGCGTTGACCGCCGCGGTGACGCCATTGGTCAGCGAGACGATGAATGGATTCGCGGTCGCCATCAGCAGCGTCGCGTGGAATTCCTTGTCCGCGATTCGCCCCTCCTCGGCGTTCAACGTGTGCTTCGACATCGACTCGAGCGCGCGATGCATGTTGTCGAGATGCGCCTGACTACGGCGCACGGCGGCGAGCGCGGCCGCGGCGGGCTCGACAATGGTTCGCAGCTCGAAAAGGCCGTGCAGGATCTCGGGTTCCGGCTCGCCGGAGAACGCCCACGCGAGCACGTCGGGATCGAGCAGATGCCATTCCTCGAGCGGACTCACGCGCGTGCCGACGCGGGGCCGGCTGTTCACGAGACCCTTCGCGGAGAGAATGCGCATGGCTTCGCGGTAGGCAGTGCGCGAGACCTGGCGCTGCGAGCTCGCCGCGACCTCGCCGTCCAGGATGTGCCCGGGGCGATAGCGTCCCGAGACGATGAGCACGCCGATGTCGCGCGCGATGGAGCCGTGCAGCCGCAATGCCCTGGGTCTTTTTGTTTTCGATGCGGACATGTGCGGCGCGGGATTCTCCGCGCGATCCCCCCGGACTACAACTCTCGCGGCGCACCAAGGGTCGTTTCAACGCCACAGACACATATCAGTCTGATCATCGTGCGATTGCTCAGTGGGCATTGCATTGCCCTTTCGCTAATGGATAGCATTTGTACGAGTAATAAACCACGGGATCAGTTCATCCCGGATCTAACGAGTCGAGTAACGGGGGGTATCAAAGTGGCGGGAATCAAACGGATCAGCTCTGCGTCCGCAATCGCGGCGCTATCGATTTCGATCACTGCGGTCGCGCAGGAACCGGCAGGCACCGAAGTCGAGACCGTCATCGTGACCGGTGTGCGCGAGGCGCTCGCGAAAGGTCTCGAAAACAAGCGCGAGGCCACCCAGGTCATCGAATCCATCGTTGCCGAAGACATCGGCAAGCTGCCAGACAACAACGTGATCGAAGCGCTCCAGCGCGTGACGGGCGTCCAGGTCACCAATCGCGGCGGCGGCGAAGCCGACGGCATCTCGATCCGCGGCCTGCCCGACAGCACGACCACCTGGAACGGTCGCAACGTGTTCACCGGCGTCGGCCGCGCGCTCGCATTGCAGGACATCCCCTCCAACCTCATCGGCCGCATCGACGTCTTCAAGACTCGCGCCTCCGAACAGCTGGAAACCGGTCTCGCGGGCCAGATCGACGTGCGCACGAGACGCCCGTTCGACCTGCCCGGCTTCGAGTTCTCGGTGGCCGCTCGCGGCACTAACCAGGATCAGCGCGGTACGGACATCGATCCGAACCTGAGCGCGTTGGTCGCGAATACCTGGGAAAGCGGCGACGGAAAGATTGGTGCCCTCTTTAATGTGAGCTTCAGTCGCACGCGCTATCGCGACCAGAGTGTCACCGCCGGCGCGATGGTGCCCTTCGCGACCGCGACCGGCCCCTTGGCCCCTGGGTTCACGCCGTTGCAGCGAATCTTCAACGGCACTCCGCCAATTTGGGCCGCTGGCCTGGATCGCGGTTTGCCGACCGAACCGGGATCGACGATCGATTTCGATCCGGGCGCGGGTGTATCGAACTTCCCTTACCTGCTTGCGCGTGACGCGCTGTTCGCGAGCGACTTCGAAGGCAACCGCAATCGTCCGGCCGCGAACATCGCGCTGCAGTGGGCGCCGAACGAAACCTCCGAGTACACCTTCGAAGCCTTCTACCAGGGCTATCGCGAGGAGATGTTCAACAACCTGCACTTCACCTTCGCCGACTGGTGGGGCGCTCTGGGTCCCAATCCGGCCTCGACCATCGAGCTGTTCCCCGACACGAACATCATCAAGGAGCGCGTCGTCGGCTTCCCCTTCGGCTTCAACAGCGGCGACTCGACGCAGCAGTCGACAGACACGTTCGTGTACGCGCTGAACGGCAAGTGGCAGTTCACGGACAAGCTGTCGTTCGAAGCCGATCTCTCGATCCAGGAGAGCCAGTTCGACAACAGCTTCATCGCCGTGCGCACCGAACGCGTGCCGGAAGGCATCACGCTAGACTTCAACGCCGGCGGCGGCATCCCGTCGTGGCACTTCACGAATGCGGCGGGTGCCAACATCGACGAGAACATGCTGGATTTGAACGGCTGGAACATGGGCCAGTTGTTCCAGAACCGCGGCAAGGACATCGGCCGTGGCCAGACGCTCCACCTCGACGGCGACTACGAGTTCAGCGACACCGGCGTCTTCCGCAAGTTGAGCTTCGGCGCGCGCTACGACGACCGCAGCGCGATCCATCGTCAGCCCGTGACGACGAACGCACCGTTCATCCCGCAACCGCCGATGTCTCCCCCGGTGACACTCGGCGCGGCGGCGATCCGCCTCGGCGACACCGCGTTCGCGACGACCAACTCGAACTTCATGTCCGGAGAAGCGGACGTCCCGTCGAGCTGGCTCATCCCGAACGGCTGGTGGATCAACAACCACTCGCGCGAAGTGCGCTCGCTCTACGGCGAAAACCCGGACGGTCCGGCGATGGTCCGTTCGTACGAGGTCGAGGAGCGAACCGCGTCCGCGTATGTGCAGCAGGACTTCGCATTCGGCGACAAGTTCATGGCACAGGTCGGCGTTCGCTACTCCAAGGTCAGCACGCCGATCGAGTTCAACAACCTCGTGTTGGTCGGCCAGCCGGAGACGCGCGCGAAGAGCTCGGTCGACGACATCATGCCGTCGGTCACTCTGCGCTATGAAGTGACGGACGACTTCCGGTTGCGCGCCAACTACGGTGAGACATTGCGCCGTCCGGCATTCACCGACCTCAACCCGAACTTCACTCTCGTGCAGGATCTGACGGGCGTGGGGTTCGGCACGGGCACCGGTGGCAATCCGGATCTCGTCGCGGCGAAGGGCAAGAACTACGATCTCACGGCCGAGTGGTACTTCGCGGAAGACAGCGCGATCTACGGCACTGTGTTCCGGCGCGAGATCGACGGCCTCGTCGTTCCGTTCGTGCAGGACCTGACCATCCTCGGCACCGGCCTCAACGTGACCAACTTCAGGGTCACGCGACCAGTCAACGCGTCCGATGGAGAGCTCGAGGGCATCGAGCTCGGCTTCCTCTACTTCCCCGAGTTGCCGGGCATCTTCAACGGTCTCGGCGTGCAGGGCAGCTTCACGAAGCTCGATTCGACGCAGAACATCCCGCGCTTCGACAGCACGGGCACGATCGTCGGCGAGGACACGAGCGAGTTCTTCGGCGTCTCCGACTTCTCGTACAACGTGACACTCGCCTACGACCGCGGTGGTTTTGGCGGACGTCTGTCGTACGTGTGGCGCGACGATTTCCTCAACAACAACGAAGCGCGCATCTTCGCGAACCCGATCGGCATCTGGCGCGCGCCCGAGGCGAGCCTCGACTTCCAGTTGAACTACGACTTCAGCGAGAACCTCGCCGTTTCGTTCGATGCCGTGAACCTGACCGAGGAGTTGCAGCAGTCGTACTACAAGTTCGCGGACTCCGGCAGCCCGACGCTCACGAACTTCGGCACGACGCTGATCAGCCGTTCGTACGCGGTGGGCATCCGCTGGAAGCTCTGATGGTCTGACGGCGGTTGGTACCGCTCAGAAAAACCGCGGCGTACTCACGTACGTCGCGGTTTTTTTATTAGGGGTCAGGCCCCATTTACGGGTTCGCCATTGCCCCGCCTCGCTACTCCAGGAACGCCTTTGTCGGCGGCCACGCATCCCATGCCGTCGTGTCCGCCGCCAGCGCGTTCTTGCTGAGCGCAACGATCTCCGGCGCGAACGCGGCAGACTTCCGCTCGACCGTGTCGATGTGCACGCCGGTCGCCATCATCGTCGCCAACCACTCGCCATCGCCGCGCCGCATTTCGTGCACGAACCGCACGAGCTTCGGCCGGATCTCGAGGATGGCCGTGCGAACGCTGACTACATCACCGGCTATCGCCTCCTTGCGATAGCAGATGCGCTGCTCGACCGCCGCCATGCCGCGATTGTTGGCTTTCAGGTACTGCGACGTCATCCCCATCATCGCGGCGAGATTCCACGTGGCCTCGTCGAACTTGCCGACGTACCACATCACGTTCATGTGGCCCATGTGGTCGCAGTGCCATTGGTGCACCGTGCCGCGATAGGTGATTTCGGTTTTGCTCATGAGTCCTCCGGCCACAATCCTAGCGTCATCGAAGTGCCGTGGTCACGGATGGGCGGTACGCGGCAGAATGCCGATATGAAACGCAAACTCGTGCTAGCCACCGCCCTCGCCTCCCTGGCGCTTCTGACCGCGCCCGCCTCCGCCGCCGAAGACGCCTTCGCGTGGTCGCAGCGTTACATGATCGCGAACGGCAATAGCGACGCGACGCTGCTCGGTGCAACCACCGAGATCGCAAGTTACTCGCGGCTGCGCACCCCTGAGATGCACGACCTGCTAGCCGAGGTCCTCGTCCGCATTCGCGACGGGGAATTTCAGGCGGATGGCGCCGCCGTGGATATTGTGCGAATCCTCTCGGCCGCGCCCAACGGCGGGCGTTATCACGCGCTCTTCAGGAGCCTGCGGGACATGGACAAGAAGAGCGCGATGAAAGCGATGCTGTCGAAGTACGGCAACAAGTTTCGCAAGCCCGTGGGCGAGCAGTTCGTTGCCGGCAAGGTCAACCTCGACGCGATGCGCAAGGAATTCGCCGCTGCCGCGCTCGCGGCGCAGCCGACGATGGCACAGGCGCAGGCTCTGTCAAAATTGCCGAAGACCGCGACGATGGATGAACTGTTTGCGACCGTCGGCACACCGGCGCACGTCGTGCCGCGCGACACGCGCGCCGCGCAGACCCAGGGCGGAATCGACGTACGCCAGATCGTTTTCCACTACCGCGGCATCGGCCTCACCCGCTACGAATTCCGGCGCGACGAGGGCTGGTTTCCGAAGGATGTGATCGTCGATCCGCTGGCGTTCGAGTCGGCGATGCCGTATCGAAAGGACGCCGCGGCTCTCGGCATGCCCGACGACGCGACGCTCGCGATGATGCAATTGGTGAGCGGCTTGCCGGCGGCGATGCGGACTTCCGCCATGACTGTGCATCGCCTGGACTCACCGCCGCGCGAGTGGCTCGACACTGCCGCCGAACTGCTGCTGCGCGACTATGCGAAGGTCTCGGCTCCCGCGGAGGTCGACGCGTACTCGTGGCTGTGCAACGTGTTCGCGCATCATGGCGGTCGGCGCTATGCGGGAGTGCTCGCGATGGTGGCGAAGGACGCGCCGGACGAGAAGCTCCAGCGTTACGCGAAGCAAATCGTCTACAAACGAGAAGTCGAGGGCGGCCGTTACGTGCCGGGATCGGTCTCGTTCGCGGATCAGGCGCGCAAATACCCGTCGCTGTATCCGCAGATCGCGCTGGCGGACGGTAGATAGATCCAGGTCCGCTAACTACCGGGGGCGCGGTCGAAACTTTATTCGACCGGGAGGGCTGCCGCCTCTTGCATCGACGGTCGTGAGTATATACTGTGTATATACGCTATGCACAGTGGCCTGAACATATCCCAGACGGACGCCCGTCCCATGTACCTCCAGATCATGGAGCAGATCCGGTTGCGGATCGTCGCGGGGGACTGGGAACCGGGTAAAGAACTCCCGTCAATCCGCGCACTTGCGGCCGATCTGCGCGTCAGCGTGATCACCGTGAAGCGCGCCTATCTCGATCTCGAGTCGGATGGCGTGATCGTGACGCGCCACGGCAAGGGCTCGTTCGTCGCCGAGGCCGGCGGCCACGCCAACGAGCTCCAAACCGCAAAGCTGGATGCCCACCTGGACGCGGCGGCCGAGGCCGGCCGCTCGCTCGGCCTCACCGAAAAACAACTCACCGATCGCCTGCGCACCGCCCTTCGCAAACTGGACGAGACATGAACGCGACCAAACACATCGAACTGCGCGGCGTGCGCAAGACCTTCAAGTTCTTCTCGCTGGAAGAACTGTCGCTCGACCTCGAACCCGGTCAGATCATGGGCCTGGTCGGCCCGAACGGCGCGGGCAAGAGCACGACGATCCGGATTGCCATGGGTCTCGTCGCACCCGATGCGGGTGAAGTCCGGCTACTGGGCCACTCGCTGCCCGAACACCAGGCAGTCGCGAAGCGCGACGTCGGTTTCGTCTCCGAGGAAATGAAGCTCTTCCCGCACGCCTCGGTCGGCTGGCACATGGACTTCACCGCCTCGATCTATCCGGGCTGGGATGCGGAGTACGCGGCGAAACTCACGAAGCGTTTCAACCTGCGGCGCGAGCAGACCGTCAAAAGCCTGTCTTCCGGCGAACACATGAAGGCGCTGATGTTGCTCACGCTCGCGCGGCGCCCGCGATTGCTGGTCCTCGACGAACCGACCACGGGCCTCGATCCCGTCGCGCGTCACGAGTTGCTCAGCGAATTCATGGACGTGTTGCGCGACGACAGCCGCTCGATCCTCTTCTCCTCGCACAACACCGCCGATGTCGAACGCGTTTCCGACCGCATCACCTTCATCGACCGGGGCCGCCTCGTCGACAGCCGCGACAAGGAAGAATTCCTCGAGCGCTGGCGCCGCGTGCAGATCCAGTTGCCCGCGGGCGCGTCCGCGCCGCAGCCGGCGCACGTCGTGGGGAGCGTGGTCGACGGCCAGTTCGTGACGCTCACCACCGATCACTTCTCCGATGAGTGGCTCGCGAGCGTCGGCGCCGGTGTTCGCGCCGTGCAGCGCATGTCGCTCGAGGAAATCTTCGTCGCGAGTGTTTTCCATCACCGGGAGGCGCGCGGCGAATGAACGTCCTCACGAGAAAACTCATCGCGAAAGAACTGCACCAGCACGGCTGGATCGTCAGCACCGTCACGCTCGTGGGCCTCGGATCTCTCCTGATGGCGACTCAGGGAAAGATGCAGTTCAACATCGGTCTGCTCGTGTGGCTCAGCACGATGATCGCGCTCGGCGTCATCCTCGTGCTCACCGGAATCACGAACGAGCGCAAGGAACGTTCGCTGCTGTACGTCTTGAGCCTGCCGCTCTCGGGTGGCGATTACGTCCATATCAAGCTCGCCGGGCTCATGGCCTGCTTCGGACTCGCCTGGCTCGCACTTTCGGCGGCCGCGGTCGCGCTCGTCGTCCTCGACGCCGACGTCCCCGACGGGATGCTTCCCTACGGCATCCTGCTCTGCGTCTATCTGCTCGCGAACTTCGCGGTCGTGCTCTGCGCGGGATTGCACATCCGCGCGGAAGGGCCGATGACCGCCGTCGTCGTCGTGACCAACATGGGCGTCACGGTCTTCATGTTCACCGTCGGCGCCACGCCCGCGCTCCACGATCACATGTTCGGTTCCGCCCCGGTGTGGAACTCCGCCTTCTGGGTGACGCTGGCCATCGAGCTCGCCGTCACCGCCGCCGCCCTCATCCTGCCTCTGCTCGTCGCGGCCCGCCGTCGCGACCACCTCTAGGAGAACAACAATGAACCAGAGCTCCGAACGCCTGCATGCGCTCGACGCCGTCCGCGGCTTCGCGCTGCTGCTCGGCGTCGCATTTCACGCCGCGCTGTCCTTCATGCCGAACTGGCCGCCGGGCCTGTGGGCGGCAACGGACAACTCGCCAAGCCCGTTTCTCGCCGACGCCGCGTTCGTCACACACATCTTCCGCATGTCGCTGTTCTTCTTCATCGCCGGCTTCTTCGCGCGCGTGATGCACAACAAGTTGGGCGCCCGCGGCTTCTGGTCGAACCGCGCGAAGCGCATCGTCGTGCCGCTCGTCATCGGCTGGATGATCCTCTTCCCCGCGATCGCGGTGGTGTGGACGGTGGGTTTCGCCAAGACCACCGGTGGCGCGGCGCTGCCGATTCCCGCGATGGCGCCCGGCGCGTTTCCACTCACGCATCTCTGGTTCCTCTATCAGCTGCTGCTGCTCTACGCCGGCTTCCTCGGGGCGCGTGCGCTGTTCGTGCGCCTGGGCTGGGCCGAGAAGCTAGGCACCACGCTGGATTTGCTGATCGGCGGCGGCGTGCGCAACGGGGCCGCCGTGTTCGCGCTGGGCATCCCGCTCGCCATCACCCTGATCTGGATTCACCAGTGGTTCTTCTGGACCGGCATTCCGACGCCGGATCACTCGCTGATTCCGCAGGTGCCCGCGGCCGTCGGGTACGGCACCGCGTTCGTGGTCGGCTGGCTCTTCCATCGCTCGCGCGACCTGCTCGGCGCGCTGACGAAGAACTGGCATTGGAACCTGTGGCTCGCCGCGATGACCACCGCCGCGATGCTCTACTTCATGCATGAGCAGCCGCAGGCGCAGCCGGGCCTGGTCAAGTACGGCTTCGCCTATCTGTTCGGCGTGTCCGTCTGGGCGTGGGTCTTCGGCCTCACGGGCGCAGCGCTGCGCTTTCTGTCGAACTACTCGCCCGTGCGGCGCTACATCGCGGATTCGTCGTACTGGGTGTATCTCGCGCACCTGCCCATCGTCGCCGCGCTGCAGGTGTGGGTCGCGCACTGGCCGCTGCACTGGTCGATCAAATATCCATTGATCCTCGTGGCGAGCTTCGCGATCCTGTTTGCCAGCTATCAACTCCTCGTGCGTCCGACGTTCGTCGGCCAGCTCCTCAACGGCCGCCGCGTGCGCCGCGGCGCCGCGTCAGCCGCGACCAGCGCGCCTGCGCCGACTCCCGCCGACGGCGTGCAACCCCTCGCGAGCCTCAAGGGTGTCGTCAAGAAGTTCGGCACCAATACGGCGCTCGCCGGCGTCGATCTCGACGTGCTGCCCGGTGAGTTGCTCGCGGTGCTCGGGCCGAACGGCGCCGGCAAGTCCACGGCGATCGCGCTGTGGCTGGGGCTCATCGAAGCGGATGCGGGCGAGGTGCGCATGTTCGGCGGTGCTCCGCAGGACATCGAAAATCGCCGCCGGCTCGGCGTGATGATGCAGGACGTGGAGCTCGTGAAGGAATTGCGCGTCCACGAACTCCTCGCTCTCGCCGCCAGCTACTACGCCGATCCGATGACGCTCGCGGAGACGTTGGCCTTCACGGGCGTCGCGTCGCTCGCCGACCGTTCCTACGGCAAGCTCTCGGGTGGACAGAAACGGCAGGTGCAGTTCGCGCTCGCCGTGATCGGCCGCCCGCGCCTCGTCTTCCTCGACGAACCGACCGTGGGACTCGACGTGCAGGCGCGCGAGGCTCTCTGGTCGAGTGTGCGTCGGCTGCTGGCGGACGGCTGCTCCGTCGTACTCACCACTCACTACCTCGAGGAAGCCGAGGCGCTCGCGACGCGCGTCGCCGTGCTCGCGAAGGGCCGCCTGATCGCCTGCGGCAGCATCGCCGACATGCGCGCGCTGGTCGCACGGCGTCAGATCCGCTGCGCGACCGAATTGAACCCCGATATCGTGCGCTCCTGGGACGGTGTCGCGGAAGTGACGCACGACGGAGCCCGGCTCGTCGTCACCACTCAGGACGCCGAGAACATCGTCCGCCGCCTGCTCGCCGCCGATCCCGCGCTGAAGCGGCTCGAAGTGCGCGAAGCGGGACTCACCGAAGCATTCAACGAACTCACCCGGGAGGCCGCATGAACTCGCTCGCCGTCGATTCCACCGCGTCCACGATTGTCCGTGCTCGCCAGCCCAGCGTTTTCGCGGCCTATCTCGCCGAACTGCGCGTCGAGTTGCTGCGCACCGTCCGCAATCCGGGCATCGCCATCCCGATCCTCATCATGCCCGTTGCGTTGTATCTGCTGTTCGCTCTCGTCATCGCCGGCGAAGCGATCGACAAAGATCCCTCGCTCGGGATCTTCCTGTTCGGCGCGTTCGCCATCATGGGAATGACGATGCCCGCGCTGTTCGCGATCAGCTCCGGGCTGGCGCTCGACCGCGAGATGGGACTGCTGCGGCTCAAGCGCGCGCAACCGGCGCCCGTGGGTGCCTGGCTCGTCGCGAAAATCGTCGCCGGCATCCTCTTCTGCGTGATCGCCTATCTGCCCATGCTCGCCGCCGCCGTGTGGAGCGGAAAGGTATTGCTCCCCGCGCCGGCTCTCGTCGCGATGAGCTTCACGATGCTCGCCGGATCGGTGTGCTTCTGCGCGCTGGGCCTCATGATCGGTGCGCTGGTCAAGGGCACCGCCGCGCCCGGATACGCGAACGTCGTCTATCTTCCGGGGTGTTACCTCTCGGGGATGTTCTTCCCGTTGCCGCAGTCGATGCACTGGCAGGCGCCGATCTGGCCGCAGTTCCACGTCGTGCAGATGTCCATGCATGCCGCGGGCCCGAGCGCGGCGAAGTTCCAGTTCATGCCGTTGCAGCTCGCGATCGCGGCCTGCGTGGGATTCACGGTGCTGTTCGCCGCCGTCGCCTTCTGGAAACTTTCGCGCAAGGATTGAATCTGGAGTCAGACTCCATTTCCCGGCCGCATTTCCGGTAGTCTCATCTCCTTCAACGAAGGGGGTTGAGATGAAGGGGAAAGACAGACGCGAGTTCCTGCAGGCCGCGGGACTCGCCGGGATTTTTTCGGCGACGGCGCCGGGCGCATTCGCGCAAAGCGGCGCGTTCACCGTCGAGACCGCGGACTCGAAGCCGGCGCAGAAGCCGAAGCACTCCATCCGCTTCGCCGTGATCGGCATGGATCACGCGCACATCTTCAGCATGACGGCGGCCGTGAAGCGCGGCGGCGGCGAACTCGTGTCGATGTTCGCGACGGATCCGAAGCAGCTGGAAAACTTCCGCAAGCAGTTCGGTGACGTGAAGCTCGCCTCCGGCGAAGACGAGATCCTGAACGACAAGTCGATCCAGCTCATCCTGAGCGCGTCGATTCCGGATCTGCGCGCGCCGCTCGCCGTTCGTGCGATGAAGGCCGGCAAGGACGTGCTCGTCGACAAGCCCGGCATCACGACGCTCGAACAGCTCGCCGCGGTGCGCAAGACGGTCAAGGAGACGATGCGGAAATTCGCAGTCATGTACTCGGAGCGCCTCGAAGTGCGCGCGGCCGTGCATGCGGGCGACCTCGTCAGGCAAGGCGCGATCGGCAAGGTGATCCAGACGATCAACCTGGGTCCGCATCGCATGAACATCCCCTCGCGTCCCGAGTGGTTCTTCGACAAGGCGCGGTACGGCGGAATCCTCACCGATATCGGCTCGCACCAGGCCGACCAGTTCCTCTTCTATACGAGCAGCACGACCGCGAAGGTCGTCGCCTCGCAAACCGGGAATCTGCTCTACCCGCAGTATCCGAAGTTCGAGGACTTCGGCGACATGATGGTGACGGGCAACGGCGGCACCGGCTATATCCGCGTCGATTGGTACACGCCGGATGGCTTGCCCACCTGGGGCGACGGGCGCCTGTTCATCCTCGGCACCGAGGGCTACATCGAACTGCGCAAGTACGTGAACGTCGCCACCGACATGAAGGGTGGCAATCACCTCTACATCGTCGACGGCAAGCAGGCGCGCTACATCGACTGCAAGGATGTCGATCTGCCATTCGGTCCGCAGTTCGTCGCCGACATCGTCAATCGCACGGAGCTCGCGCAGGACCAGGCGCAGGCGCTGCTGGCCGCCGAGCTCGTGCTGAAAGCGCAGAAGAACGCGACGCTGCCGGTCATCGCATAGTCGGAAGACAGGAAGGGGGCTCCATGATTCGCATCATCGCCGCGCGAGGCGCGGTGTTTTCTCTGTTGCTGCTCGCGGGGTTGCTCTCGTGGGACAAAGCGCGCGCCGATGAACACGCCGGCATTGCCTACGTGCCCTACAAAGCCTCCGGCATCTACGCGCAAGGCGAAGCCGTCGGCTGGAACGTGACGTTGCCGTGGACCGCGGCGCCGGCCAACTACGTCATCCGCAAGAACAACCTCGCCGAAATCGGCCGCGGCCGCATTTGGCCGGGCGTGCCGACGAAGATCGAAGTGACGCTCGACGAGCCCGGCATGGTGTACGTCGAAGTGACGGAGGAAAAATCCGGCGCGAAACCGCGCGCGCTCGGCGCCGCCGTTGCGCCCTGGAAGATCGCGCCGTCGGTACCCGCCCCCGCCGATTTCGACGCGTTCTGGCAAGCAAAGCTGAAGAAGCTGCGCGCCGTGCCCGCGAAGCCGCGGCTCACGGAGAAGCCCAGCGAGCGCGACGGCGTCGATTTCGCGATCCTGCAGATGAACCACATCGACGGCAAACACGTCTGGGGTCAGACGGCGCGCCCCAGCGATCCCACCGGCAAGAAGAAATTCCCGGGTCTCGTGCTGCTCCAGTGGGCGAGCCCGCCCTATCCACTGCACAAGTCCTGGGTCGTCGATCGCGCGGCGGAGGGCTGGCTCGCCGTGAACATCGAGCCGCATGACGTGATGCCCGATCAGCCGCAGTCGTACTACGACGCGCTGCCCGAGGCGCTCAAGAAGTACAACACGATCGAGACGCGCGACCGCGACAAGAACTACTTCCTCTACATGTATCTCGCGGACATCCGCGCCATCGACTACCTGGCGAGCCGGCCCGACTGGGACGGCAAGACCCTCGTCGTGATGGGCACGAGCATGGGCGGCCAGCAGAGCTTCTGCGCCGCGAGTCTGCATCGACGAGTCACCGCGATGATCGTGCACGTGCCCGCGGGCGCGGACGCGAATGGCGATGCACACGGGCGCAAGAGCGGCTATCCGAACTGGGACTCGAACGATCCCGCCGTGATGAAGACCGCGCCCTACTTCGACACCGTGAACTGCGCGGCGGGTATCAAGGTGCCGTCTCTGGTCTCAATGGGTTTCATCGATACGGTCACACCGCCCGTGGGCATCTGGGCCGCGTTCAACCAGATTCGCGGACCGAAAGAAGCCGTGCCGCTCTCCGAATCCCCTCACAACCACCTCGCCACGCCCGCGCAACAGGAGGCGTACACGACGCGCTCCGCCGAGTGGCTCAAGACGCTCGTCGCGGGTGGCAAGGTGTTCGAGCCCGCCGACGTGCCGACGCCACGCACGGACGCGAACTCGAAGCTCGCGCACGAGGATCTGCTCGCGAAGCGCACGCGCGGACAGATCGACGTCTACTTCATCGGCGATTCGATCACGCGGCGCTGGGGCACGAGCGACGCTCAATGGGCCGATCTCTACGCCAACTGGAAGCAGAATTTCACCGGCTGGAACGCCGCCAACTTCGGCTGGGGCGCGGACAAGACGCAGCACATGCTGTGGCGCCTGAAGAACGGCGAACTCGACGGACTGAACCCGAAAGTGGTCGTGCTCATGGCCGGCACCAACAACGTGGGCAAGACGAGTCCGATCGGCGACGCGGAAGCGCGCGCGAGTGAAGTCGCTCGCGGAGTGGCCGCGCTCGTCAGGGAAGTCCGGCAGCGCGTCCCGAAGGCAACGATCGTGATCACGGGGATCACGCCGCGAAATGACAACCGGGACGTGATGCGCGTCATCAACCTCGCGAATCTCGAGATCGCGCGGCTCGCCGACGGAAAGTCGGTACGTTACATAAACATCAACGAACAGCTCGCGGACGGGGAGAACAACCTGTTCCCGGCCAAGACCATCGACGGGCTGCACCTGACGCCCGAGGCGTACCAGCATTGGGCCGACGCGCTGAAGCCGATCTTCACGGAGGTGCTAGGGCGCCCGGCGGCCGTGGACCGCGCGCCTCCGCCGACCGGCGATCCGAGCGCGAAATCCCGGCCATAAATACCCAGACCTAGAATTCGGCGTTGGCGCAAGATGAGCCGGAGGGAGAAGAAATAAGCGGAGGTCCTGGGTTTCCATGCCCGCGTTCGTGTTCGCCAATTCGGCTCACGATGCAACGCTCGCGCTGCGACGGGCGGCGGATCGGTTTTGGATTTATTTCCAGCCGCATCGCGAGATCACCACCTCCCTCGGAATCTCCGGCGCTGTGCACCTGGCGCTGCTGCTCATCTTCGGCGCCGCTGTTTATGTTTCAGGCGAGGATGAAGTCGACGTCCCCGAGCTCTCCGTGCAGCTCGTCACGCGGGCGGGACCTAACAGCCATGAATTCACCGAGGCCGCGCTGCCGCAGCCGGCACCCGATCCTGTCGAGCAGGTGATCGACGATCCGGGCTCCGCGATGCAGAGCTTCGACGCCCCCGCGGTTGCGGAATCGTTACCGCTGCTCGAGCAGGCGCCGGACGTCGTCGAGACGGCAATCTCCGAGGCATTTCCCCAGGCGGTCGAGGCCGGAACGGTCATCGCGACGACGAGCGAGTCGAGTGAGACCGTGCCGAAGATCCTCGAGCCGACGCCCGCGGCGCCGATCGAGAAACCCGAACAGGTGATGATCACGAAGAGCGTCTCGAAACTCGCGCAACAGATGCTCGACACGAACCTCACGAACCAGGAGCTGAGCTGGAGCGAGGACGGCCGTCAGTATTCCGCGCGACTGCGGCGCCAGCCCGCGGCGGACAGCACCGGTCTCGAGCAGGTCGTCGCCGAGATCATGACGGAGAACAACGGCAAGCGGATGAAGACGCGCCTGTCGCTCAAGCGTCTCGCGTTCTCGAACTTCACGCAGCTCGTGAACAACTGGGATCCGCGCATCGCGTTGCACGACGACATCATCGACGGCCGCTTCCACAGCAACACCGAGATCGGCATCGCGTTCGATCGCGGTATCGAACCGCGGTTCTTCGGCAAGGTGACGACGGCCGCCGCGAAGATGACGTTCGACACGCCGCTGCGTCGCCGGAACAAAGACGTGTTCCAGGGCGGCGTCGAAACGCGAACCGAGCGCGTGACCCTGCCGCGCGACTTGCCGGAGGTCGTGAACGGCGGAGCTCCCGCGGACCGCCACGTCTTCGACACCGACACGCGCATCATCTTCAACTCGGATGGTAGTTATGCCTGGCGCGCGGCGAATGGCGAGGGTCCGCTCGAGCGCGGCGAACGGTCAGAGAAACCTCTATTCCTGATCGCCGACAAAGGCGCGAAGCTCTACGTGTCGGGGACGGTGTCGGGAATGTTCACCGTCTACTCTCCCACCGACATCGAGATCGAAAACGATCTCGTGTATGCCAAGGACCCGCGCTCGTCACTCTTCTCGCGCGACTTCGTCGCGCTGATCTCCGGGCGCGACATCCGGATCGCGAACAGCGCGATCACCGGCGCCGGCGACCTCCACATCCATGGAGCGCTGTTCGCGCGCCGCCGCTTCTCCATCGAGAACCCGCAACAGACCAAGCCCGGCACGATGTACATCCTCGGCAGCCTTACCGCCGGCACGATCTGGGAGACCGAACCGCGCTTCGCGACGAAGATGGATTACGACAAACGGTTCGAATACCTGAGGCCCGCGAACTTCCCCATGACCCGCCGGTACGAGGTCGAAAGCTGGGATCGGGGCTGGGAGGAGGTCGATACAGGCGAGCGATCGCCGTCCACGGAGCTCGCGCGCTCCGAATAAGCCCGTTTCAGGCCGAAAGCCGACAAATATCCCTGCCCTTGATCCTCTTTTCCGCGTACATTTCGCGCCCCGCTCCCCGACCCCCTCCCATGACCGAACAAACTATCCCGCCGAGCTTCGCCGAGCTTGGTTTGAGTCCTGCCGTCGTCGCCGCTCTCACGGAGGTCGGCTACGAAACCCCGACGCCCATCCAGGCGCAAACCATCCCGCTGTTGCTCGAAGGCAATGACCTGCTCGGCCAGGCATCGACCGGCACCGGCAAGACCGCCGCGTTCGCGCTGCCCATCCTCTCGCGCATCGACACGTCGATCCCAGCTCCTCAGGCGCTCGTGCTCTGCCCGACCCGCGAGCTCGCGATCCAGGTCGCCGAAGCCTTCCAGAAATACGCGGCCAAGATTCCCGGCTTCCATGTGCTGCCGATCTACGGCGGTCAGAGTTACACCCCGCAGTTGAAGGGCCTGAAGCGCGGCGCGCACGTCATCGTCGGCACGCCGGGACGACTGCTCGACCACGTCAACAGCGGCGCGCTCAAGCTCGACCAGCTTCAGACCCTCGTCCTCGACGAAGGCGACGAGATGCTGCAGATGGGTTTCGCGGACGCGATCGAAGCGCTGCTCTCGCAGACGCCGGCCGACAAACAGGTCGCTCTGTTCACGGCCACGCTGCCGCATGCGATCCGTCGCATCGCTCAGACCCACATGCGCAATCCGCGCGAGATCGCGATCCAGTCGCGCGGCGCCACCGCGCTGAAAATCCGCCAACGCTACTGGCTGGTCAGCGGCCTGCACAAGCTCGACGCGCTCACGCGCCTGCTCGAGGCCGAGAAGTTCGACGCCATCCTGGTGTTCGTGCGCACGAAGATCGAAACCGTCGAGCTCGCGAGCCGGCTCGAAGCGCGCGGCTTCGCCGCCTCCGCGTTGAACGGCGACATGGAACAGCGCTCGCGTGAGCAGACCGTGCAACGCCTCAAGGACGGCAAGATCGACATCCTGATCGCGACCGACGTCGCGGCGCGCGGCCTCGACGTCGAGCGCATCTCGCACGTCATCAACTACGACATCCCGTACGACTCGGAAACCTACATTCATCGCATCGGCCGCACGGGCCGCGCCGGCCGCGCCGGCGACGCGATCCTGTTCGTGAGCCCGCGCGAGCGGAACATGCTGCGCATCATCGAACGCGTGACCCAGCAGCGCATCGAAGAAATGAAGCTACCAACCATAGCCGACGTGAACGAGCTGCGGTTAGTGCGCTTCAAGGAGAAAGTCACCGAAGCTGTGTTGTCCGGCGCGGGCAAGGACTTCCAGCAGATCCTCCAGCAGCTGGAGACGGAATCGAACATTCCGGCGATCGAACTCGCCGCCGCGTTGGCACACATGGCGCAGGGTTCTCAGCCCTTGCTGCTCACGCAGAAGCCGGAGCGCGAGAGCAGCGCGCCGAAGGCGCCGCCCAACATCGACGGCAGCGTGGAGACCGCGACGTATCGCGTCGCGGTGGGACACGAACACGGCGTCCTGCCGGGCAACATCGTCGGCTGCATCGCGAACGAAGCCAATCTCGAAGGCCGCCACATCGGCCATATCGATATCCGCGAGGACCACAGCTACGTCGATCTGCCGGAGCTGACCGAGGTGATGCTCGAGCACCTGCAGACGGTGCGTGTGCGCGGCGAAGAGCTGCGCATCGAGCGCGTGGATTCCAAGCCCGAGAAGCCGAAGTTCTCCGGCAAGTCGCGCCGGCCGGATCGCGCCGCGCAGGAGTTCCGGCATTCGGGACCGCGCGAAGATCGCCGTCCGCCCGCGGAGTTCCGCCGGCCCGAGCGTTCGGAAGGCGGCGCGCGCGCGCCGGGCGCCGATCGCCCGACGTCCGACAAGGGCCGCGTCTGGCGCGATGAACGCAAACGTCAGTTCGAAGGCACGCCGCGCTTCGCGGCTCAGGATGCGCCGCCGGCCGCCGACGCTTCGCAGCGATTCGAGTCGTATGCAGCGGGCGGTTCCGGCGCGACGCGCCGTGAGACCCGCGGCGATGCGGGTGCGGGTGCGGGTGCGGAGCGTCCGCGCTTCGACCGCGACGCGCCGCGCAAGGAATTCAAAACGGGCGGCGGCTTCAAGAAGAAGTTCGTTGGCAAGGCCGCGGGCGCCAAGGGCGCGTTCAAGCCCGGCAGCTTCAAGAAGAAGTTCAAGAGCAGCAAGGCGCGGGACTAGCTACCGGGCCACCGGGTCGCGGGCCGACGCCGGCTCCCGGGCCGCTAGTTTGCCGGCCGCAGCGCCTCCGGCTCCGTGCCGTTGCCGTCGTCGTTCTGCGGCAGCCGCTGCTCGTCGAAGTACAGGCGCATGTCCTTGAACAGGTCGCCGTGCACCTTTGCCTTGCCGAGCGCGCAGCCAATGAACGCGAGGTTCACGACCACGCAGCCTTCGCTGATGTGGAAGATCGCATTCCCCTTGTCGTCGTATTCGAAGCCGTCGACACCGGCCTTCCACCGGAATTTCTTCAGGCGCGAGCGTTCGCGTTTCGTGAGTGAGGCCCAGGTCCCATCCGGGCCGGAGAACCTCTTCGCGACCCGCTCCGCTTCGCGCTCGGCTTCCAACGCGCGCTTCGCGGAGATGCGCTGCTCGATCGGCCAGTCGACGAACTCCGGGGCCTGAGATTCGCCGGCCGGGGGCGGGGTCTCTTCCAACGCCGACTCTTCCAGCGGCGCCTCCGGCAACGACGGAGATTCCCATAGCTGAAACACGAAGCGTGGCGGCTCTTCTTCGAAGGCCTCGTCCTCCTCGAGGATCACGACTTCCATGAGCTCGTCCGGATCCCTGGGCTCCCTCGCGGGGAACGGTGTCCACAGGTCGACCAGCGAGTAATAGACGACGAACACGTGCGCCAGCAGGACGCAGAGCATCGTCGCTGTGCGTCGGCCCATCATGGATTCAGTCTGACAGCTTTTTTGCGGCGCGTAGTCGAACGCCGATGCGCGCCGGGGGCGAGCCGCGACTGCGCCGCGGGCACCAGACGGCTACATTGCGAAGAATCCAACGACCGGAGCCTGCATGTCGCAGACAAATCAACATACGCTGGCAAATCTGACATCCATTGCTTTTGGGCTGTGCTCGCTCATCGCCGCTGGCGTCATCTTCGCCGCGAACATCTGACCGTCGGAATCGGCTGACAGTTCCGCGCGCCATTTCCCTCCGCGCGCCGGGGTGACTCGCGTCTGACGCGCGAGGTTCATTTACCCCACATTCGCTCGCGTGAGCACACCGACACCCCTCGCCGACACCACGCTTCGCAAAGCGATCATCCTGCTGTCCTTCATCGCGGTAGGCGTCGTGCTCTACCTCGCGCAGGACGTCCTGATACCCGTCGCGATCGCGCTGTTCCTCGCGCTGCTGCTGACTCCCGCGGTCGACGTCCTGCAACGCCTGAAAATGAGCCGCGGGTTCGCCGTCGCGACGGTCATGCTCATCGTGTTCGCGGCATCGGCCGCCGCGATCAACGCGGTGTGGACGCCAGCCACCGAGTGGCTCGCGCGCGCGCCGCAGACGATGCGGCAGATCGGTCCGCGACTCAAGCCCGTGCGCGAGATGTTCGAACGCTTCGACGACGTGGCGGAGCGCGCGGGGCGACTCACGCAAGGCAGCGCTGTCGTCGCCGGCAAACCCGCGATCGTCACGCCGGTCGCCGGCGAGAGCACGGCGTTCGCGTTCACGAAATCGTTCATCGAAAGCCTGACCGTCATTCCGCTCACGCTCTTCTTCCTGCTGGGCGGACCGCCGCTGCTCGCGCGGATGGGTGCATCGCTCGGGGGCAACGAAGCGAGCGCGCGCACGCTGCGTCTGACCGAGGCGATCCGCTACGAAGTGGGGCGCTACTTCGGCACCATCGCCCTGATCAACCTCGGCCTGGGCGTCGCGACCGCGCTCGCGATGATGGCGCTCGGCATGCCGAATGCCGTGCTCTGGGGAGTGATGGCCGCAGCCTTCAACTTCGTGCCGTATCTCGGCCCGATCGCCGCGGGCGCGATTCTCGCCTGCGCGGGACTGATCACGTTTCCGAACCTCGGCCAGGCGCTCGCGGTGCCAGGCGCGTTCATCGTGCTGCACCTCATCGAGGGGCAGCTCGTGCAACCGATCACCGTCGGGCGGCGGCTCGAGGTGAACGCGCTCGTCATCCTGTTAGGCGTGTGGTTCGGTTACGGCTTCTGGGGAATTCCCGGCATCCTGCTCGCGACGCCCGTGCTCGTCGCGCTCAAGGTCGCCGCGAAATACCAGCCGGGCTGGCAAGTGGTCGGCGATTTCCTCGCGCCGATCGGTCACTGGCGGCCGAAGACCTCGCAACGAGAACGCATTCCGAAACCCGCGACGACGCCCAAAGCCGCATGAGGCTCGCCAGCCCGCGGCGTGTGGCATAGTCCTGCGCACGTGCCCGTCTTCGCCATCGTCCTCGTCACCCTGCTGGTCACCGCGCTCGTGATCGCGCTCGGCGCGAATCTCGCGACGACGGAGAAGCGGCTGCTGTACCGCCCTCGCCGGCTTTACACCAGCGCCGATGCGGACTTCCGCCGCGCGCTCGGCATCCTATTAGGTCCGCCGCTGGTCGCCGGCAACAAGATCACGACGCTCGTGAACGGCGAGCAGATCTACCCCGCGATGCTGAACGCGATCCGCACGTCGCAGACGAACATCACATTCGAGACTTTCGTGTTCCGCGATGAAGTCGGCGCCACGTTCGTCGAAGAGCTGTCGAGCGCCGCGCGCCGCGGCGTGCAGGTCCACATGCTGCTCGACTGGGTCGGTTCGCGCACGATGAACCAGCACCTGCTCTCGGCCGCGCGCGCCGCCGGCTGCGACCTGCACGTGTATCACCCGCCGTCCTGGTACCACCTGGGCCGGCTCAACAATCGCACGCACCGCAAGCTGCTCATCGTCGACGGCAAGGTCGGATTCACCGGCGGCGTGGGCATGGGCATCGAATGGAAAGACGGACTCCAGGGCCTGCCGCCGTGGCGCGACAGTCACTTCAAGGCGGAGGGCCCGGTCGTCGCGCAGATGCAGGCCGTCTTCGTCGACAACTGGATCAAGACGACGGGGCGCGTTCTTCATGGCGCGGAATATTTTCCGAAGCTTCCGAACGCCGCGGGCAACATGGACGCGCAGATGTTCGGCAGCTCGCCGGTCGGTGGCTCGGAGAGCATGCACCTCATGGTGCTGCTCGCGCTGACGGCGGCGAAGTCCACGATCGACATCGAGAATGCTTACTTCGTGCCGGACAATCTCACCGTCGAAGCGTTGTGTTCGGCCGCGCGGCGCGGCGTACGCGTGCGCATCGTCGTCCCCGGGCGCTATACCGATGCGCGCCTGGGCCGCTGGGCCGCGCAGGGACTTTACGGCGCGCTGCTCGAAGTGGGGATCCAGATCTTCGAATATCAGCCGACGATGATGCACTGTAAGGTGCTCGTCATCGACGGTGTGTGGAGCTCCGTGGGGTCCGCGAATTTCGACGACCGTTCGTTTCGCCTGAACGACGAGGCGAACCTCAACGTGTTCAGCGAGGAGCTCGCGCAGCAGCAGATCCGGCTCATCGACGAGGACATCAAGCACTCGAAGCGGCTGGTGTTGAAGAGGTGGCGCAACCGGAAGTTCGGGCGGCGGGTGAATGAGAGGCTGGCGCTGTTGCTTCGTTCGCAGTTGTAGAGAATGGGGTCTGGCCCCATTTTCGAGACTAGGGGTCTGGCCCCATTCTCGAGGACGAAAATGGGGCCAGACCCCTAGTCTCCGCCGACTTCGAACGAATCGCCCGCATACACGCTCTGGAAGTTCTCGATGTTCCGCCCCGTGCATCGCAGGACTTCATCCTCGAGATGTTTGAACTCCGCCGAGCCGCGCTTGAAGGCGTAGTACCCGCCGATCGATGAAACCAGCGCGTTGCCGGCGCCGGAGACCTTCGACTCGCCGTATCCCGAGAGCAGCACAGCCGCGAGGTCGGCACCCGGCAGGACATCCACCCGCCACTGCACGGTCTGGTGCGAAGACAGCACGAGAACGACGGGCCGCAGCGTCGGCCTAACTAATACCGAGACCTTCCCAGGCGAACCCGACGTGGACGGAGCCGGCATCGCGACGGCTTCGTAGACACTGACGGCCACGACCTGCGCCGATCGCGCGAGTGTCCGCAGGTTTCCGGGACCGGCGACGACCGACAGCCGATTGGTCGGCACAGTCTCGGGCGCAGCTTCCCGCGCGGCCCGCACCGCCGCGGACTCGGATTTCTTCGCGCCCTTGCGGCGCAGATACGCTGCGAATTCGAGTGGACCGAAATTCATACCTCTTCCTTAGTGTCACTACACCGCGATTTCTCTCACCCCTAGGGGTCGTCGTCAATGGTCGCCGTGACCGAATGCCATTGTTAGTCGCATTTCTACCTAATGCGGGCTAGCTAGAGCAGCCCTATCAGCACCTCGGGCTCGATCGGTTTTGTCAGGTGATGATCGAATCCGGCGGCCTTTGACTGCGCCTTGTCGGAATCCTGCGCCCAGCCCGTGATGGCGATGAGCGTGATGCTCCCGCCATCGGGCGAAGCACGGATTCGTCGAGCGACCTCGTAACCGTTCGTCTGCGGCATGCCGATATCGAGCAGCGCCACGTCGAACCGCTGCGATTCGAATGCGCGCAGCGCCGAGTCGCCATCGTGCGCGAGATCCACCGCGTGCCCTTCGAGACGCAGGATGATGGCGAGACTCTCCGCCGCGTCGCGATTGTCATCGGCAAGGAGGATGCGTTTGCTGGCTGCATGTCCGTCGGCGCGGGGCGCGAGCGCGGCGGTCGACACCGTCCCCATCGCGTGCGCGGGCAACCGCACGGTGAACCGGCTGCCCTTGCCGGTGCCGGCACTCGCGGCCTCGATCCGGCCCCCGTGCATCTCGACGATCCCTTTCGCGAGCGCGAGACCGATGCCGAGCCCGCCCGCCGCGTGCTCCTGCGCGGAGCGCACTTGCGCGAACATGCCGAACACGCGCGGCAGATCTTCGGACGATATGCCGATGCCGTTGTCCTCGACCGCGATCAGCACTTCGCCGTGTTCGACGCGCGCATTCACGCGGATCGCGCCTTGCGGATTCGTGTACTTCGCCGCGTTCGTGAGCAGGTTCGAGAGCACCTGCGCGAGACGCAGCGGATCGCCGTTCACCTGCAGCTCCGGCGGCACGTCGACGTGCAGCTGGTGGTGCCGCTCGTCGATGAGCGGACGCGCGGTCTCGATCGCCGCGCCCAGGATCGACTGCAGGTCGGTCGTCTGCTTGCGCAGTTGCAGACTTCCGTGCGTGATGCGCGAGACATCGAGCAGGTCGTCGAGCAACAACGACATGTGCTGCACCTGCCGCTCGATGACGCTGTTCGACCAGCGCTTCTGCGATTCCGTGGCGTTCTGGTTGCGCGCGATCGAGGCGGCCTGTCGGATCGGCGCGAGCGGATTGCGCAGTTCGTGCGCGAGCGTCGCCAGGAACTCATCCTTGCGCCGATCCGCCTCGACGAGCTCGCGTTCGTAGTGTTTGCGCTGCGTGATGTCGGCGAACCAGACCGCGATGTTTCCCTCGAGCGGCGACGCGACGATGTGGTACCACGCGTGGTTACCGTCCGCTGCGGATTGCCGCTCCGCCTGGATCACGGTGTTGCTTTCGATCGCACCGACGTACATCTCGAAGCGGCCCGGATCGTCCCAGGCGTGCGGCAAGACTTCTAGAACCCGCTTGCCGAGGTACTCGTCGCCCCGCACGCGCATGACCTGCGCCGCGGCGGTATTCACGTACAGGAAGCGGAAGTCGACGATGCGACCCGACCCGTCGCGCACGGGCGACCAGATCAGGAACGGCACGCCGGACGCTTCGAGCACGGACTGGAAGCGCCGATCGCGCAGCGTGACCTGCTCTTCCGCGCGCGCGCGTTCGATGAACACGGCGGCCTTGCGCGCGCAGATGTCGGCGATGCGGATCTCGCGGTCGGCGGGGACCGTCGGATCGTCGAAGTAGGCCGTGATCGCGCCGAGTACCGTGCCGTCGCGCGCGATGAGCGGCGTGGCGTGCAGCGCGCGCACGCCTTCCACCTGCGCGAGCGCGCGCACGTCGGCAACTCGCGGATCGGTTGCGATGTCGGCAACGACGAGGCGCGCGCCGTCGAGGCAGGCGAGCGCACTCGGACTTCCGCCCGACGCCGCGACGCTGCGCACGGCTTCGAGCGTCCGTTGCGCCAGACCCGTGCTCGCGGCGATCTGCAATCCATTCCTCACCGGATCGAGGATCGTGATCAGACCCAGCCGCGCGCCATGCATGCGCACGAAGGTCGCGAGAATGAGATTCAGTTGCTCGGGGAGTTGCGGGATCGACGAAAGAGTCGCCGACAGTTCGTGCAAGTCGCGCAGGTCCGACAATTCGCGGCGCGAAATCGACCGGTAGTAATCACCAACGATGATCACGAGAATGGAGACTACGGTCGAGGAGATCAGCGCGACCTGCTCGGCGGAGTTCGGGATCATGATCGACCCGGGCTCTTTCATCAGCGCCGAGTTCACGAGACCGATGACGGCGACGACGATGCCCGGCCACCGGCCCGCGAGCGTCGTCGCCAGCACGACGGCCGGCACGAAGAAGATGAACGTCACCCGCCCCTGGACGATCGGGAAGATGAGCCAATGGAGTGCCGCGGCGGCGAGGCCGAGGACAACGGCGAATATCAGCCGGCGGAGCGGGCCCTTTTCGAGCCAGGGAAACAAGGGGGCGATGCCGAACTGGTGGGACCGTCGCGGTGCCAGGGCACGAACTCCAGTGATTTCGAAGGCGTCAGATTAACCCGACTTTCACGCCACGGGGGGTGGCTGGCCCGCGAACTTGGGGTGTGCGTCGTCGATCCAGGCCCACTCGGGTGCCGAGGCCGTCCAGATGGTGGCCGAAGGCGTGAGCAGCTCCGTATCGTCGAGTGCACCGTTGCGCACGATCAGCAGGTGCGGGCGGGATTCGGACGCGCTGAAAACCGGCGTGCCGCAGGACGGGCAGAACCGCCGGTGCATGCGGCTGCCGCTGTCGGCGACGCTCACATAGTCCGTGAGCTCCCCTTCGACGGTCACGGCGTCGCTCGGAAATACCACGTTGACGGTCGCGCTTCCCGCCGCGAAATACTGGCAGTCGCGGCACCAGCACAGTCGCATCGCGATCGGCGCGGCCGTGATCCTGAGACGAACCTTGCGGCACAGGCAGCCGCCCGTGATCGGCGTCATTGCGCGGCATCCCATCCACTTGCCGACGCCTTCGGATCCGAACCGCAGGTCCGGTAGTTCAATGTCGTCATCGTGCCCCTTCCAGAGAAGATGCTTACAATCGTGGCATGAAATTCTACTCGTGGAACGTGAACGGCATTCGTGCCGTCGTCAAAAAAGGCACCTTTCAGAAGTTCGTCGCCGAACACAAGCCCGACATCCTCTGCCTGCAGGAAACCAAGGCCGAGAAAGGCCAGGCCGAGATCGACCTGCCCGACTACCACGAGTTCTGGAACTCGGCCGAGAAGAAGGGCTACTCGGGCACCGCGATCTTCTCGCGGACCGAACCCCTCAAGGTCACGAACGGATTTCCCGACAGCTTCGCGAAGAAGTTCAAATTCGCCGACGAGCTCGAGCGCGATTCGTGGAAGGAAGGCCGCGTCGTGACCGCGGAATACGAGAAGTTCTACGCCGTCACCGTCTACACACCGAATGCGAAGGACGACCTCTCGCGCGTGAAGCTGCGCCATGAGCAATGGGATCCCGCGTTTCTCGCCCACTGCAAACAGCTCGAGAAGAAGAAGCCCGTGATCTTCTGCGGCGATCTCAATGTCGCGCACACCGAGCTCGATCTCGCGAATCCGAAGCCGAATCGCGGCAAGAAAGGCTTCACGGACGAGGAGCGCGCAGGCTTCCAGAATTTCGTCGACGCCGGATTCGTCGACACCTTCCGTTTGTTCACGGAAGGCAATGGACATTATTCCTGGTGGTCGCATTTCGCGAACTCGCGCGCGCGCAACGTGGGATGGAGAATCGACTACGTGCTCGTGTCGGAGTCGCTGAAGAAGAAGGTCAAAGAGGCGAAGATCCACGCGGATGTGATGGGGTCGGATCACTGCCCCGTGAGCATCAAGATCGACATTTGACGTTCCCCGTCTATCCCTTTCGGGCGGTTGACCCGGTTTTCGACTCGCGGCTATATTCACCCATATGGGTGAACGTCAATCTGCCGCGCTCGATGGTGTCTTCAACGCGCTGTGCGATCCCACGCGGCGCGCGATCCTCGCGCGAGTCGCGCGCGGAGACGCGCGTGTCACGGACATCGCAAGCGCGTTTCCGATCTCGCTCAACTCGATCTCGAAGCACGTGCGAATGCTCGAACGCGCGGGACTGCTGCGCCGGTCGGTAAACGGCCGCGACCATGTGCTGTCGTTGAATGCCGCGCCCCTCGCGACCGCGTCGAAATGGATCGACACATACGAAAGATTCTGGGATACGCGGCTCGCCGCGCTGGAGCAATACGTGCTGAACAAAACGGAAAGCCGTAAATGAACGCATCGCCCGCCTCTGCCGCCGTCGTCGTCCGGCGCACGATCGCCGCATCCGCCGAAGTCCTGTTCGACGCATGGCTCGACCCGATCGCGGTCGCTGCCTGGATGCGGCCCGGCGAAATCCTTCGCACTGTCGCGACGATCGACGCTCGCGTCGGTGGCCGTTACGAAATCATCATGTCGTCTGAGTCGCACGACTACCCGACCACGGGCATCTATCTGGAGATCGAGCGGCCGCGACGGCTGGTGTTCACCTGGGAGTCGGCGGCGAAGGGACCGGGCATCGGCGAAACGCTCGTCACGGTCGAATTTCTCGCCAAAGGAAAGGCGACGGAAATCGTCGTGACCCACGAGCGCCTGCCGGACAGCGCGCGCGAATCGCACCGTGCCGGCTGGACCAGCGGGCTTGGAAAATTCGAGGAGTACGCATGTCGACGATGAAAGTGACCGCATTCCGATGGGTGCCACCGTTCGCGCAAGGACTCGTGCGCGATCTGCGCGTGCGCTGGGCGTTAGAGGAGGCGGACCTGCCCTACGAGCAGATCCTCATCGGCCCGGAGGATCAGAAGTCCGCGGAGTACCGGAAGCTTCAGCCGTTCGGTCAGGTGCCCGTGCTCGAGGACGGCGACTTCAAACTATTCGAATCCGGCTCTATCGTGATGTACATCGCCGAGAAATCGAAGACGCTGCTGCCCGCCGATGCCGAAGGCCGCGCGCGCACGTTGACGTGGATGTTCGCCGCGCTCAACTCGATCGAGCCGCATGTGTCGAATCTCAACTTCATCGACTTGTTCAATCCGAACGAGCCCTGGGGGAAGTTGCGCCGTCCCGGCGCCGAGGCGATGTTGCGCGGGCGGCTGGAATCGCTGTCGGTCGCGCTCGGCGAGCGGCCGCACCTCGTGGGCGAGTCATTCACCGCCGCGGATCTGTTGATGACCACCGTGCTGCGTTTTCTGCGTCACACGACAATCGTCGCCGACTATCCGAATCTCGAGGCGTTCAAGGATCGCGGCGAAGCGCGCCCGGCGTTCAAGCGCGCCCTCGCGGCCCAGCTCGCGAACTTCGAAAAGTACAAGCCAGCAGCGTAAATGGGGAATATCCCCATTAAAACGGCGCGCCGATCACGAACCGCCACGACGACAGCTCGCCAGCCATCCGGTAGCCGAATCCGATGCGCGGCGCATCGAACTTCCAGATCTTCACGCGCGGCCGGGACGAGAGCGTCACTCCGAATTCCGCCTGGATCGGCACCTTCTTCGCGCCCGCGACCGGCGCGGTCGGCGGATCGACGACGAGATCGAAGATCGCGTAGAGCCCCGTCTCGATCTCGCGACCGCGAATTTTCAGGCGCGTCGCGCGCGTGAGATCGAACGCCTGGCGCAGCCGGAAGAACTCGTCGTCCGGCGTGTCATTCGTGTACTTCACGCCCGAGTACGCGAGCTCGCTGCGCACGTACGCATTCCAGCCATGAAAATCCGACTGCCGCTCGAGTCGCGCACCCGTGCCGTAGAGCCAGCCATCGACACTGCTCGACGCGACGCTGAAGCCCGCGCGCACGTACGGGAGAAGGTGCCAGCCGTCGCGCAATACGATGTCGAGCTCGACGCCCGGCACGATGCTGATGGAGTCGACACGCGTCGGCGGCCCCTCCGAGATGACGTCCACCGGGCTGAAGTCGAAGAAGCCCGCGGTAACCGGCAGCACGAAGCGCACGCCCGCATGACCCGCGCGCGTTTCACGCAGATCCTTGCGGTACGTGTATCGGTAAATCTGCAGCGTGCGGCCGCCCAGGTCATAGACACCCGAGCCGAGGTCCGTCGCGAACACGTAGTTGATGGATTGACCGACCGCCGCGTCTTCTTCCGCCGCCGTCTGCGCGTGCGCCACACCGCAAGCCAATCCCAATCCGAGCGCCATGAGCCATCGCATTCGGACGCAACAATGCCAGAAAACGGGGCCAGGCCCCATTCCCTCTTACGGACGGTTCGTGACTTCTTTCACTTTGTTCGACAACAACCACCCCACCAGCGCCCCCGAGAGGATCGCCGCCACCGTCGCCTGAAGTATTGCTTTCATGCGCCAACGATAAGCCGCACCGCTCCGAGCGAACACCGGCGAGAGGACGCGATCCTCGTGCGGTTCGTCTGACGCCTCGCAGTGACGACGGGAGAAGAAGTCGAGCGGAACCGCCAGCAAGTAACGCCCGCGCAGTGTGCGCGGTGCACCTCGGGGCCCGCAGCTCGCCGCCACGCTCCCGCGATGATCCCATTCGCAAGGCCCACGAAGGCGCGCCAGGGTTTTCCTCGACCTTCTATTTCTTCTCATCCAACCCACTGTCCCTATTTCTTCTCAGCCGCGCGCCGGCCCGCGCCATACGCAACAAGACGCGACTGAAAGCCAAGGACCCGATGTGTATCGCGCGCGATCCGCGGGCGCACCTCGCTACCGGCTCCGTTTCTTCTCCTCTCATCGCAGTGGCATCACAAACCTCACGCTGCCCGCTCCTCCCTCCCGAATCTCCGACTCCTGCATCGCATACGAGAACGACATCGTGAAGCCGCTCTTCAGACTGAGCTGCATGCCCGCCTCGCCGACGAAGTGCGTGCGATCCAGATCCGATCCGATGCGCATCGGGCCTGCCTCGACCGGCGCTCCCTCGAGCCCCGCGCGCACCTTCGAGCTCGTGCCCGACAGGTACTGCAGCATGCCGGCGCGCGCGAACAGCCGCAGCTGATCGCCATTCAGGAACTGCAGGTCGTAGCGCGCGCCGATCGCGGGCTCGGCCCACAGATGGATCTCCGAACCGCCGTGGATCACCGCGTTCTGCGAATCGGCGCCGTCCTCCGTCATGCTCGAGTAGCGCAACATCGACGTGCCGACGTTGAGGCCGGGCTCGATGCGCAGGCCACCGAACTCCATGCCGTACGAGTAATCGAGCACGCTGCTCGCGAAGTACACATTGCGGTTGCCCTCGGCCTCGGACAGCGTCGTCACGCCGAGCAGGCGCGTCACGTCCTGCGAGTTGTTGCCGAGCGCGAGCGTCGCGCCGATGCCATGCGACCCGAACTCGCGGCGCAGGCTCGTGCCCAACTGCACGAAGCTGCTGTCCGCGCTCCACAGGCCGTCGAAGCCCTCCGTCCGATGCTTCTCGATGTCGATGCCGAATCCCAGCACCCAACCATCGTCACGCGTCTTCTGCAGACCCTGCGAGATGCTGAAGCCGTCGTCCTTCGCCTCGGGGAAGCCCGCGCGCGAATCGCGCGTCGACGGATTGTCGTCGTAACGTCCCCACCAGCAGCCGCTCGAGTCACCCGACGTTTCGGCGATCGAGTACGTGCCGCAGTTCTGCAGATTGCGCGCGAAGCGCTGCACTCCCTTGAGCGCGAGCGCCTGTTGCTCGGTGTAGAACTCGGTGCCGAGCTGCGTGAGCATGAACGCGTACGCATCGAGGTCGGTCTGCAGGACCGCCGTCGTCACCGTGTCGCCAAGACCACCGGGTCCGCCGTTCGTCTGCACGCGGTTCAGATACTCACCGACTTCGCGACGGTTGCCGACGAGGCCAGCCGCGTTGAAGTCCACCTCGTATTGCACGCCGAGCATGTTCGGGTTCTGGTTGATCAGCCGGTAGTCGATGACGATCGACCGTTGCGGATTGAACGTGACGCCGCGATCGTGCGCGCCGCTGCCCGCGCTGAACAGCGGCTGGAATTGCTGACCCGGACGGATGAACTGTGTGTTGAGCAGGGAGAAGTTCAACGTCCCGGACACTTCCACCGTGCCCGTCGCGGTGATCCGATCTCCCTCGCGTCGCGCGAAGTCGACCTCCATGTTCGCGATGCCCGTCGCGGTCTGTCGATAGCTGCCGCCGAGCCGCGTTTGCACGGCGAGCGCTGCCGCGCCGGGCGAGATCGTGCCGTCGTTCCGGAACACGTTCGCGGAGTCGCCGAGATTCAACGTCGTGCCCGTGTAGAAGGTCGCGTCGACGTTGTTGGCGAACGCATTCGCGCCGGTGCCGAGATCGACGTTGCCCATCACGCTGCCGAAGTTGTCGATTGAGTCGCCACCCGCGCCACCGCGGAACGCAAAACCCTCGATGCCGGAAAGCGTCGCCACGTTGCCGCGGTTCGTGAAGCGATTCACCGCGCCGCCGTCGAAATACACCGCCACGCCGTTTTCGCCGCCGATGAGATCGTTGCCGGCTGCCAGCACCGCCGTGATGTTGCCGCCGAGGCCGGCAGAGCCGCTGCTCTGCGCGAACAACGCGGTGGAGAAGTCGCCGAATGCGGCGATGTCGCCGTTGAGCGCGAGATCGATCGTGCCCGCGGAGCCGGCGCCGCCGGCGCTGCCCGCGAAGGCATTGTCGACGAAGCCGCCACCACCGCCGACGCTCTGCGCATACACGCCATACGCGCGCTCGCCTTCGGTGACGATCGTGCCGTTCTGCGCGAAGACGATCGCACCGCCGTTGCCGGTGTTGCCGGCCGAGAGCGTCACGGTCGTATCGGGCGAATCGGTGAACACCGCGCTGCCGCCACCGCCGATCGATTGCAGGAACACGCCATGCGCGCGCTGCCCCAGCGTCTGCACGTTGCCGGTGTTCGTCACGCTGAGCGAACCGCCATCGCCGCTTGCGCCATTGCTGCCGCCGAGCGCGACGCTAAGGCCGTCGACGCCGAGCACGCTCGCGATGCCGCCACCGGCGCCGACGCTCTGGAAAATCATGCCGACTGCGTTGTTGCCCTGCGTCTGCACGTTGCCGTCTAGCAGGAGACCGACGTCACCGCCCTTGAGCAGCGTGCCGCCGTTCGCGCCAAACGAGAGCTGCGGTACGACCATGCCGAGCGCCTGTCGCGTCGAGTTGCCGTGCCCGGTGCCGTCTTCCTGTTTGGAGACGCGCGCGGCATTTGCCCCAGAGGCGTCGCCGGCAACCAGACTCAAACTACCGCCGCCGCCACCGATGCTCTGGAACACGCCGCCGTGCGCGCTCTCTCCCCGCGTCGAGACCGAGCCGTTCTGCGTGTGCTGGATGTTGCCGCCTTCCTCGTTCGTGCCGTTGCGGCCGCCGAGCGCGATGCTCGCCGCGCCGATGGAATCGTAGGTGGAGGTGAGATCCAGGTTCGCGCGTCCGCCACCGCCGCCGATGGACTGCACGAGCGCGCCCTGCGTGTTGTTGCCTTCGGTCACGAGATCGCCGTTGTGCACCGAGGCCACGTCGCCACCGCGATTGTTCTGACCGTCGACGCCGCCCAAGCGGCCCTCGACGTCCACGTCATCGGATGCGCTCTCGATGTCGTGCAGGTTCATCGACAGATCGAACGTGCCGCCGCCACCGCCGATCGCCTGCACGGCATTCGCCGCGCCGTTGTCGCCCACGACGCCGAACGTGCCCGTGTAATTGAGCGTCACGTTGCCCGCGTTGGAGTTCTGCTGCGATTCGCCGCCACCGAAGAACACGAGCCGCGGATCGTCCGCGTCGATGCCCGTCGGCAGAGGAATCTCCTCGTAAATCGAGTCCGGCACGCCGGGCAGTGTCGCGACGCCGTTCAGGTCGAACGTCACGTGGCCGCCACCGCCGTTGATGCTCTCCGCGACCACCGCCTGCGAGCCCCGTCCCAACACGGTGATGTCGCCCGAGTGATTCACGGTGACATGACCGCCGAGACCACCAGCGCCGCCGCGTCCACCGAAGGCCGCGGACAACGCGCCGGCGATCACCATGCTGCCCGGATTCGTCGAGAGTCCGAAGCCGAGTCCCGCATTGCCGCCGCCGCCACCGATCGACTGCGCGAAAATTCCATGCGAGCGATCGCCGCGCGTGATGATGCGGCCGCTGTTGTTGACGGTGACGTCGCCGGCATCGTCGCCGGTCCCGCCCTCGCCGCCGATCGTGATCATCGCTTCGTTCGGCACGTCTCCCGACGCGAGCACCGCGTTCGCCGCGAGCACGAGACCGCCGTTGCCGCCGCCGCCACCGATCGATTGCGCGAAGATACCGTGCGCGCCTGCGCCCGCCGTGTCGATCAGCGAATCGTTGGTCACGGTGACGGTGCCCGATTGCGAGCCGTTGCCGCCGCGTCCGCCGAACGCGAGATCGATGAGCGTCACCTGGCCGCCGTTCGACGCACCGATGTTGGACGTGATGATCGAGCTGCCGTTGCCGCCGCCGCCGCCCAGCGATTGCGCGAAGATGCCGTGCGACTCGCGGCCCGCCGTCGCGATGATGCCGCTGTTCGCGACTCCCGCCTGCGCGCGATTCGTGACCGTCACGTCGCCCGCGACGCCGCCCGTGCCGCCGTCGCCGCCGACGTTCACCGTGAGTCGCGTCGCGCTCTGGTTAGGCCCGACGTTCTGCACGCCAAGGCTCAGCATCAATCCCGCGTCACCGCCCTTGCCGCCGATGCTCTTCGCGCGGATGCCCGACGCGTTGTCGCCGAGCGTCGCGATCACGCCTTCGTTGATGACCGTGACGTCGTCGCTGACGCCGCCATCGCCGCCACTGCCGCCGATGTTCACGCTGAGCGCGCGCGTCGTGTCGCCGCTGCTGGTGCCGATGCTGAGCACCGCGCCACCCGAGCCGCCGCCACCGCCCGTGGACTCCGCGTTGATGCCGTGGGACTCGCGGCCGCGCGTGAGGATGTCCCCGCGATTGGTGACGTCGACCGTGCTCGCGATGGAGCCCGTGCCGCCATCGCCGCCGAGACTCACCGCGATCGTGTTGCCGCCGCTGTCGTCGTCGCCGTCCTCGAGATCGACCGCCGCCGTGTAGCCGCCGTTGCCGCCGCCACCGCCGACGCTTTGCGCGAAGATGCCGTGCGACTTGTCGCCGTCGGTCTCGATGTCCGCGGCACTGTCGACAAGAATTGCGCCCGCGATGCCGCCCGCGCCACCGCCGCCACCGATCGCGACCTGCACCTGGTGCGATGCCGTCGCCGCCGGCTGACGCTCGATCGCGCCGCCGTCGCCACCGCCGCCGCCCTGCGACTGCGCATGGATGCCGTGCGACTCGAGGCCCTGCGTCGAGATCGCGCCGCTCGCGTGCACTTCGATATCGCCCGCGACGCCACCGGTCGCGCCCGCGATGCCGAGCTCGAGCGACACCGCCCAGTCGGAGTCGTCGTCCTCATCGCCGCCCGAGATCTCACCCGACGTCGAGCTGCTCTCGCCGCCGCCGAGACCGACGCTCTGCGCGCGGATGCCGACCGAACGGTCGCCCACGGTAGATAGGACGCCCGCCGAGTCGACGTAGACATCGCCGCCGTCGCCGCCCGTGCCGCCACGGCGGCCGAGCTGGAATGCGAGATCGGACGCATCGCCGGACACGAAGTCCGTGCCCGCGCTGCCGCCACCACCGCCGACGCTCTGCGCGAACAACGCGTGCGAGAACTGGCCGGTCGTCGAGATGTTGCCGGCGTGGCGCACATCCACGTCGCCGCCGTCCCCGCCCGGGCCCGTTGCGCCACCGATCCCAATGTTCACGCCCGAGTCGCCACCGTTCGCCGTCGCGATGTTGAGATCGGCGTTGCCGCCGCCGCCGCCGACGGACTGCGCCATGAGGCCGGTGCTGCGATTGCCGTGCGTGACGATGTCGCCGGTGTGGCGCACGTCGACGTGCTGTCCGTGCCCGGGCGCCGCGCCATCGCCGCCGACACCGAAGTTCAAGGTGTTGCCGTCTTCGTCGGCAAGGCTCTGCGTGAAGTTCACGCCGCCATTGCCACCGCCACCGCCCACCGATTGCGCGGTGAGACCGTTCGCGCGGTGTCCGAAGGTTTCGATGAGACCCGCCTGATTCGCGCCGCGCTCGACGAAGACCTCGCCCGCGTCGCCACCGCCACCGCCGCTGCCACCGATACCCGCGACGATCGTGTCGCCATCGGGCGCGAAGACGCCCGAGAAGTTGGCGCCGCCGGTGCCGCCACCGCCGCCGATGCTCTGCACGAGGATGCCGTTGGCCCGCTGCCGGTAGACCAGCGATTCCATTTCATCCGACGTCAGTTCGACGCCGGGATCGATGACCTCGCGCCCGTCGACGCTCACGTTGCCGTCGCTGCGCAACTCCACACGCTCGGCGTTCGCGCCGGCGCCGCCCGAGCCGCCGATCGCGACGGTCGCGTTGTAACCCGTGCCGCGCGCGAGATTGCCCGTGATGTTCATCGCGCCCACGCCGCCACCGCCGGCCACGCTCTGCGCGAGCACGCCAATCGACTGGTTGCCCTGCACGACGATGTCGCCCGACTGCGTGGCATTCACCGTGCCGCTGACGTTGCCGGCGCCGCCGGATCCGCCGACACCGAACGTGACCGTCGGACGGTCGCTCTGACTGCTCGCCTGGATGGCGCCGCTGATGTTCACGCCACCCGCGCCGCCGCCACCGCCGATCGACTGCGCCATGAAGCCGATGCTGTGCGCGCCGACGACGGTGATGTCCGCGTTCGCCGCGGCGATGACCGCGCGCGCGACACCGCCGTCGCCACCGAAGCCGCCGACGCCGGCGGACAGGACGCCATCCATCGCGATGCCGCCCGAGATGTTCATGCCGCCACTGCCGCCGCCGCCACCGACCGACTGCGCACCGACGCCGAAGCGATGGTCGCCGACGGCGAACACGCGCGCGGCATCGACCGTGAGCCGCACTTCACCCGCGTCGCCGCCGCCGCCGGCGAAACCGCCGACGCCGAGCGATAGGGAATGCGAGCTGCCGTTGGAACCGTCGAGCGCGATGCCACCCGAGATGTTCATGCCGCCGTTGCCGCCCGATCCGCCGATGCTCTGCGCGAGCACGCCGTTCGAACCGTCGATGATGCGGCGGCGATAGACGTCGTCTTCATGTTCGTAGCGCAGCGCGCCGAAACCCGTCGCGAGCACGTCGCCCGTCACGTTCGCCGTGACGTTGCGGCTCTCGCCACCGTCGCCGCCGAAGCCGCCGACTCCGCCCGACAGCGAGTACGCGGAACCCTGCGTCGAACCCGCGACCGCGCCGGAGATGTTGATGCCGCCGTTGCCGCCACCGCCGCCGATCGATTGCGCGACGACGCCGTCCGAGTTCGCGCCGGTCGTCCGGGTTTCGCCGCTGCGCGTCAGCGTCACGAGCGCTGAGTCGCCACCGCCACCACCGAAGCCGCCGACACCGAGCGCCGCCGCGGCATTCGTTTCCTTCGCGATCGACAGCGCGCCCGAAATGTTCATGCCGCCATTGCCGCCGCCACCACCCACCGATTGCGCGAGCACGCCGATCGCGCCACGGCCGTGCGTGTCGACGTTGCCGTCGACCGTTCCGAGCACCGCGCCCGCGTTGCCGCCCGCGCCACCGAAGCCGCCGACGCCGACACCCATCGAACCGTTGGGACCCTTCGACAGCGACACCACGCCCGTGATGTTCATCGCGCCGTTGCCGCCGCCGCCGCCCACGCTTTGCAGGAGCACCCCGAAGCTGCCGTCGCCGAGCGTGGACGCATCGCCGGTCACCGTGCCGTCGACGAGCGCGGCGTCGCCGCCGTCGCCGCCCGCACCGCCGACACCGATCGCGAGCGTGCCCGCTCCATCTCCCGCCGCCGTGAGACCCGCGCTGACGTTCATGCCGCCGTTGCCACCGCCACCGCCGACGCTCTGGAACAGCGCGCCGTGCGAGTCCGCACCCAGCGTGACGAGATTGCCGGTGTGCGTCGCCGTGACGCCAAAGCCGTCGCCGCCGCCGCCGCCGACACCGCCGACGCCCACCGCCACCGAACCCGCGCCGCGACCCGCGGCCGCCATCGCGCCGGTGACGTTCATGCCGCCATTGCCACCGCCGCCGCCGAGACTCTGCGCGACGAAGGCGATCGCGCGAGCGCCCTGCGTGCTGACGTTGCCGGTCACTTCCGCCTCGACGACGGCACCATCGCCGCCGAGTCCGCCCGAACCACCGACACCCACGGCCACCGCACCCGCGCCCTGGCCCGCGCCGGAAATCGCGCCGGCGACGCTCATGCCGCCCGAACCGCCGCCGCCGCCGACGCTCTGCACGAGCACGCCGCCCGCGCCGTCGCCCACTGTCGCCACATCGCCCGTCAGATCGAGCGTAGTTAGTCTCGCAAATCCGCCGCCGCCACCCGCGCCGCCGAGGCCGACGGACACCGAACCCGCGCCGGTGCCCGCGCCCGAGAGCGTGCCGACGACACTCATGCCGCCGGTGCCGCCACCGCCGCCGAGACTCTGCACGATCACCGCTGTCGAGTTCTCGCCGAGCGTGGTCGCGTCGCCGATCACCGTCGCGTGGACTTCGTTGCCGTTGCCGCCCGATCCGCCCGAACCGCCGACGCCCACGGCCACCGCACCGGCACCCGTGCCCGCGCCGGAAATTCCGCCGCCCGCGGCAAAGCCGCCGTTGCCGCCGCCACCGCCGATCGATTGCGCGATGATGCTGCTCGCGTTCTCGCCCGCGGTGATCACGTCGCCCGTCACGGTCGCCGTGACGATGCCGCCGTTGCCGGCGCCCGCGCCGGAACCGCCGACGCCGATCGAGACGGAGCCCGCGCCCGAACCCGCGCCAGAGATCGCGCCGTCGGCCGTGAAGCCGCCGTTGCCGCCACCGCCGCCGATGCTCTGCACGACGACGCCGTCGGAACCCTCGCCCGATGTTTCGAGGTCGCCCGTCAACGTGCCGATGACGTTGCCGCCGCTACCGCCGCCGCCGGCGGAACCGCCAACGCCGACGGAGACCGCGCCCGCGCCGGTGCCCGCGCCCGAGATCGCACCCGTCGCGTTGAAGCCGCCGTTGCCGCCACCGCCGCCGATGCTCTGCGCCGTCATGCCAGTCGCGTTCACGCCGCGCGTGACGATGTTGCCCGTGACGGTTGCCGTCACGACGCCGCCGACGTGCGCGCCGGTGCCGCCCGCGCCGCCGACGCCGACTGCCACGGCGCCCGCGCCGCCGCCCGCCGCCGAGATGGCAGCGGTCGCATTGAAGCCGCCGTTGCCGCCGCCGCCGCCCACGCTCTGCGCGAGCACGCCGCCGGAGTTGTCACCCTCGGTGAGCGTGTCACCGGTGACCGTCAAAGTTGTTTGCACCGCACCGCCGCCGGCGCCGCCCGAGCCGCCGACACCGACCGCCACGGCGCCCGCGCCGCCGCCCGCGCCCGCGATCGAACCCGTCGCGTTGAAGCCGCCGTTGCCGCCGCCGCCGCCGATGCTCTGCGCGACGATCGCTGTCGCGTTGTCGCCGCGCGTGTGCGCGGATCCCGTGAGCGTCGCGGACACGATGCCGCCCGCGCCGCCGCCGCCGCCCGCGCCGCCGACACCGACCGACACGGCGCCCGCGCCGCCGCCCGCGCCGGCGATGCCGCCACTCGCGTTGAAGCCGCCGTTGCCGCCGCCGCCGCCGATGCTCTGCGTGATGAACGCATTCGAACCGTCGCCTGCGGTAGATAGATTGCCGGTGACGGCTCCCGTCGCCGTGAGACCGCTGCCGGCGCCACCGCCCGCGCCGCCGACGCCGACCGCGAGGCCCGCCGAGCCGCCGCCGGATCCCGCGATCGAGCCGCTCGCGTTGAAGCCGCCGTTGCCGCCGCCGCCGCCGATGCTCTGCACGAGCACGGCATCCGCGTCAGCGCCCAGCGTCACCGCGTTGCCGATGAGCGTGCCGGTCGCCGTGTTGCCGCTGCCGCCGCCGCCGCCCGATCCGCCGACGCCGACGGACACCGCCGCCGCACCGCCACCCGCGCCCGAGATCGCGCCCGACACATTGAAGCCGCCGTTGCCGCCGCGACCGCCGACGGATTGCACGACCATGCCGGTCGAGCGGTCGCCGAGTGTAGTTAGATTGCCGGTGATCGCCGAATTCACGACTCCACCGGTGCCGCCGCCGCCGCCCGCACCGCCCACGCCAACCGCGACCGCGCCCGCGGCGCCGCCAGCGCCCGCGAGCGAGCCCGAGATGGTGTAACCGCCCGTGCCGCCGCCGCCGCCGACCGCTTGCGCGATCACGCCGGTGGAGTCGTCACCCGCGGTCGTGATGTCGCCGGCGTAGTCGACGTCGACTTCGCCCGCCGCGCCGCCATTGCCGCCGGTGCCGCCGATCGCAACCGAGACCGAACCCGCGGCGGCGCCCGCGCCCGATGCCGCGAACGCGATGGAGTAACCGCCGGAACCGCCGCCGCCGCCGATCGACTGCGCGATGAGCCCTTCCGAGAGATCGCCCGTCGTCACGATCGCGCCGCCCGCGTCGAGGCGAACGAAGCCGCCAGCGCCGCCGGCGCCGCCGCGGCCGCCAATCGATGCCGCAACGGCACCGGATGCGACGGGACCCGAGCTCGCGGAATACGACATCGCGAAGCCGCCGTTGCCGCCACCGCCGCCGATCGATTGCGCGAGGATGCCGTCCGCGTCTTCACCCGACGTGCGCACCGCCTGTCGCGCGAGAACGTCGACGCGCGCACCCGCGCCACCGCCGCCGCCCGCGCCGCCGACCGCGGTCGAGACGCTGGCGCCGAGACCCAAACCGATCGTTCCCTGGATCGCGAAGCCGCCGTTGCCACCGCCGCCGCCGACCGACTGCGCGAAGATTCCCTTCGCGCGATCGCCGTGCGTTTCGATCGTCGGTGTGACGCCCGCGAGTGCGTTGCCGCGAATCCAGACATGGTTGCCGTCGCCGCCGTCGCCGCCCGATGCGCCGAGTGCCGCGCCGCTGAAGAGTGAGATCGACGTCGTGCTGCCACCGCTGCCGCCGCCGCCACCGATGGCCTGCGCGAAGATGCCGTGAGAGTCGTTGCCGAACGTTTCGAGATCGCGATTGTTGGTGACGTCGACGAAGCCGGCGCGGCCGCCGTCGCCGCCCGTGCCGCCGATCACGATGCCACCGGGCACCGTGGAGCCCGCGCTGCCGCCACTGCCGCCGCCGCCACCCACGCTGCGCGCTTCGATCGCCGAGGAAACCGCGCCAGCCGTGATGATCTCGCCCGCGTTGATGACCGTGAGGTCGCCCGCGATGTTGGGCGTACCGACACCAGCGCCGCCGCCCACGCCGCCGGAACCGCCGATCGCGACGAGACCGTCGCCGTCACCGCCGCTGCCGCCGCCACCGCCGACGCTCTCGGCCATGATGCCGCGCGCGCGATTGCCGTTCGTCTGGATCGCGCCGTTGTTGGTCACCTGCACGGTGCCGCCGTTGCCGCCGCCCGCGCCCGTGCCGCCGATCGCGACCGCGCCACTCGAGTTCGCGCCGTTGCCGCCGCCACCGCCGATGCTCTGCGCGAAGATGCCGTCGGCGCCGTTGCCGAGCGTGCCGATGCGCGAGTGGTTGGTGACCTGGACCAGAGTGCCGTTGCCGCCGCCCGCGCCCGAGCCGCCGAGCTCGACGCCGCCGGTCGACGCGCTCGCGGAACCGCCGCCGCCGCCGATCGACTGCGCGACGATGCCTTTCGCGTCGGCACCCGCCGTGTCGATCTCGGCGCGGTTGATGACGATGACCGTGCCGCCGTTGCCGCCCGCGCCGCCGCTGCCGCCGACGGTCACGAGACCGCCGGAGCCCGCGCCCGAACCGCCACCGCCGCCGATGCTCTGCGCGAGCACGCCGTACGAGCTGATGCCGAACGTGCGGACCGAACTACCCGCGAAGTTCTCCACGCGGGCCGTGAGTCCGTGATTGGGCGTCGCCGAGTTGCTGGAGCCGCCGAGGCCGGCCAGACCATCGCCATTGCCGGCGCTGCCGCCGCCACCGCCGATGCTCTGCGCGACGACCGCGTGCGAGTAGTCGCCCTGCGTTTCGACGGCGCCGGAATTGTTGACGGTCGCGAGACCGCCCTGGCCGCCGCTCGTCGCCGAGCCGCCGATTCCGACGACACCGCCCGAGTTGCCGCCGTTGCCGCCGCCGCCGCCGACCGCCTGCGCGAGGATGCCGAACGCAGCGTCGCCGAGCGTCAGGATCGTGGCGCCCGCGAGGTTGTTAGCCGTGGCCGTGCCGCCATTGCCGCCGCCCGCGCCCGAGCCGCCGATGCCCACGATGCCATCGCCCGAGCCGCCGTCGCCGCCACCGCCGCCGATGGACTGCGCATAGAGACCATGCGAGTCGTGACCGATCGTGATGATGCCTGCGTTCGCGCCGTTGATCGCGAGCGCTGCGCCACCATCGCCGCCCGTCGCGCCGTCCGCGCCGAGTCCGACGATCGTGCCGGCACTGCCGGCGGTGCCACCGGTGCCGCCCACGCTCTGCGCGAAGACGCCATGCGCGGCCGCGCCGAGGTTGTCGAGCACGCCGCTCGAGTTGAGCCCGATGTAGCCCGTGCGAATCGAACCGTTGTTGGTCGCCGTCGCATTGCGGCCGTGGCCGCCTTCGCTCGCGCGACCCGCGCCGCCGACGACGCCGTAAGTGTCGCCGCCCGCGCCGCCGCCGCCGCCGATGCTCTGCACATAGAGTCCGATCGCGCCATCGCCGGATGTGACGATGTCGCCGTTGTTGATGCCCGTCGCGTTACCGGCGATCGCTGCCGGACCGCCGGTGCCGGCATCGCCGAATCCGTAGCCGCTGCCGCCGTCACCGCCGATACCTGCGCGGCTTTGCACCCAGATGCCATGACCTTCCACGCCCGTCGTCGTGATGTCGACGTTCGACGTGACTGAAACCTGGCCGCCCTGACCGGCGGGGCCGCCGTTCGCGGCGCGCAACGCGCCGTACGCATCGCCGCCCGCGCCGCCGTTGCCGCCGACGCGCAGCACCGCGATGCCCGATTGTTCGGCGCCCGTCGCAAGGATGCCGCCGCGTGACGGATCGGCAAGGTCTGCGAGATCGATCGTGTCGTTGTACGGGGCCGGCGCGCTGCCCGGGTCGCCCGAATCCGCGTCGTCACCGACGGTGACGCATCCGAAGATGCAGACCTCGAAGCCCCAGCCATCGCGGCCGTTGTCGCCGTAAGTTCCGTGCACCGGGCTGTAGATGGCGTTGTAGCTGCCTGCTCCCGCCGCGGGCGGCGCCGGAAATCCCGAAGCGCCTTCGCCGGCGCCCGGCGTCGGCGTGATCGTGCGACCCGGCGGAGGTGCAGGAATCGTCGAATCGTTGACGACCGTGATCGCCTGCGTCGCCAACACCGGACCCGACAACGTTTCGTAGTTGATGTTCGAGACGAGGTGGTCTTCGGGCGGCGTGGACGCGTTGTTGTCGTCGACGCGCGTGACCGTCGTGATGCGCACGACGCGCTCGGCGATCGCCGGCTGTCCCGCGAAATCCGGCGTCGCGGGGATCGCGGGCTGCGCGGGGATGATGAACACGCTGGTCGGTTCGGTCGGCCCATACCAGATGAGGTGGTTCAGGTTCGTGAGCACCATGCCGAACGTCGCGGACGGAGCCGAGATCACCGTCTCCGTGGCGCCGTTGAACGGGTTGACGATCGTGGTGGGCACCGGGGGGAATGGCGTCGGCACCTGGGCTTGGGCGGGAGCGCCGTAAAGTGCTGCCGCCACCGCGACCGCGATGGCTGACTTCGTCATGACGGGCTGCTTCGACGACAGCTTCTTCGCAGGTGATTTCACGGACGCACTCCAGATAGAAAGAAGCCGCGGGCATCGGCGACGCGCGCGGCTTCCGGATGAATTGAAGACTGACTAGGGTTGGGTTGTCCGTGGGTTCGAAGCCCACGGAGCAAAAAATTCTTGTTTGGAGCAGAGCGTGGGCGCGCGGGTGGGATTGCGAGCAACGCGGGAGCGTTGCTCGCCCCTCGAGGACTCGGGGCCACAGTCGCGGACGCTCCTGTGTCCAACTTTGCTCCGCAAAGTTGTGCGCGTGGCGCGGGATGTCTACGCCCCCGTCTAGGATTCGGACGAATCCCGCGAAGTACAACTTCGAGATTTGGCGGAGAGGGTGGGATTTGAACCCACGAGCCCCGTGAGGGACTGCCGGTTTTCAAGACCGGTGCATTCAACCGCTCTGCCACCTCTCCGGCGGATGCGGATTGCGGGCGCAGGCTAGTGCAAAGCCCCCTCGCGGTCCAGCCGGTGAGCAAACGGTCCATGTGATACCTCCCAGGCCCTCCATTCCATAGGCGTAGGGGTTTCGCGGCAATCGACCAGAGGACCTAACCCCTGGGCTTAAGACCTTCGGCCTATGCAATTAGCACTATGCAAAAAGCCGAGTGTGAACTGTGGCTAGCAACGTGAAGGATTCTTTAAGATGAGCGCGTGAAGCTGCTCATCATCGACGACCATCCGCTGTTTCGTGACGGCCTCGCGGCGCTGCTGCGCCAGGCCTCACCGGACAATGTCGTCACGCCCGCCTCTTCCGCCGAGGACGCGCTCGAGCTCGCCGACGAACAGATCTTCGACGCGGTGTTCATGGACTTGATGATGCCGGGTCTCTCGGGTGAAGCGGCGGTGCGCGAGTTTGCGCGCCGTCATCCCGAGCTGCCGGTCATCGTGTTGTCGAGTTCGGAGAGCGCCAGCGACGTGCGCCGCGTGTTGAACGCGGGCGCGTCGGGATACATACCCAAATCCGCGACGGCGCAGACGGTGGTCTCGGCGCTCAAGCTCGTGCTCTCGGGCAACATCTATGTGCCGCCCCTGCTGGTCGCCGCCACTGCCCCATCGATGGATCGAGGCCCGGGCGGACCGCGCGCGGTCTCGCAGCTCACCGATCGGCAGGTCGACGTGCTGCGCTATCTGAAGGACGGGCTGACCAACAAGGAGATCAGCGCCAAGCTCGGCATCGCCGAGAAGACGGTCAAGGTGCACATCGCCGCGATCTTCAAGGCCCTCCATGTGGTCAACCGGACTCAAGCGGCGAAGTTTCTGCACGATTCTCCGGAACTGCTGCGGGATGTATCACGCAGTCCGCCAGCAGATGCCGGATAGCCGCGTGCAGCCGGCTGTTCGCCACAGGCTTGTGCAGTAGCAGCAGTCCGCTCTCCTGCGCTTCTCGCAGACGGTCCGGCGCGGTGTCGCCGGTGATCAG
>JAYTOK010000154.1:0-1322 GCA_043747835.1 Pseudomonadota bacterium
CGCAAGGGTCGAGGTCTGGTACGCGACGTGTTCGAGCAGCACCACATGCAGGAGCTCAAGGGCAACATCGGCATGGGGCATGTGCGTTATCCCACGGCCGGTTGTGATAGCGCCTCGGAAGCCCAGCCGTTCTACGTGAACGCGCCGTACGGCATCTGCCTCGCGCACAACGGCAACCTGACGAACGCGAAAGAGCTCGGCGAAGTGCTCGAGCGCGAAGACCGCCGCCACCTCAACACCAGTTCCGACTCCGAAGTGCTGCTCAACGTGCTGGCTTCAGAGTTGCAGCGCGTCGGCACGCCGCGCGTCACGCCGGCCGACATCTTCGCCGCGGTGAGCGCGGTCTATCGCCGCTGCCGCGGCGGTTACGCGGTGGTTGCCATGGTCATCGGCCACGGCCTGCTCGCGTTCCGCGATCCGAATGGCATCCGCCCGCTGGTTCTCGGTCAGCGCGAGACGCCGAAAGGCGCAGAGTGGATGCTGGCGTCCGAAAGCGTGGCGCTCGACATGCTCGGGTTCAAGCTCGTGCGCGATGTGGCGCCGGGCGAAGTCATCTACATCGACGGGCATGGCCGTCTGCACTCGCAGATTTGCGTGGCCACCACGCATCACGCCCCGTGCATTTTCGAGTACGTGTATTTCGCGCGACCCGATTCGCTCATCGACAACATCTCGGTGCACCGCGCGCGCATGCGCATGGGCGAGCGGCTCGCGGAGAAGATCCTGCGCGAACGCGCCGATCATCACATCGACGTGGTCATCCCGATTCCGGATACGAGCCGCACCTCGGCCATGCAGGTCGCGCAACGCCTGGACGTCAAATATCGCGAAGGGTTCGTGAAGAACCGCTACGTGGGCCGCACGTTCATCATGCCGGGCCAGGAGCAGCGTTCGAGGTCGGTACGCAGCAAGCTGAACGCCATCGACCTCGAATTCCGTAACAAGAACGTTCTGCTGGTCGACGACTCCATCGTGCGCGGCACGACCTCGGCGCAGATCATCGATCTCGCCCGCGAAGCCGGCGCGAAGAAAGTGTATTTCGCTTCGGCCGCGCCGCCGGTGAAATTCCCGAACGTGTACGGCATCGACATGCCGGCCGCGAGCGAACTCGTCGCGAGCAACCGGACCGATGCGGAGGTGGCCGAAGTCATCGGCGCCGACTGGCTCATCTACCAGGATCTCGAAGACCTGATCCAGGCTTGTGTGCACGATCATTCCAGCATCAAGGAATTCGACACGTCGTGCTTCTCGGGCCACTACGTCACCGGCGACATCACGCCTGAGTACCTCGCGCGCCTGCAGTCCGAACGTTCGGACCTGGC
>JAYTOK010000155.1:0-15049 GCA_043747835.1 Pseudomonadota bacterium
CGAAGTCATCATCGCCAACCACGAGAACCCCTCCCCGGCACCATTCGACTACGGCGCCTTGCCGACCGAATCGCGTTCGACGAGCGCGGGCTCGAACACCTGCTGCACGTCGCATTGCTGCTCGTACACGTTCTTGAGAACCCAGCGCGCGGCCATGCGTCCCATGTCGGCGATCGGATAGTGGACGGTCGTGAGCTTCGGATAGACGTAACGCGAGATGGGCGCATCGTCGTAGCCGACGATCGACAGCTCGCGCGGCAGGTCGAGCCCACGCTCGTGCGCAGCCGCCATCGCGCCCGCGGCCATCTCGTCGTTCGCGCACACGAGCGCCGTGAACGGAATCTGTTTCGCGAAGAGCGCGTTCAGCGCGTCCTGACCGCCCGTCTCGTGATAGTCGCCTTCGTGCAGCAGTCGCTCGTCGAACTTCACGCCCGCTTCGGCCAGCGCGCGCTTGTGACCGGCAAAACGTTGTTTGGCGTCCACCCAGTCGAGCGGGCCGGAGATGTACGCGATCTTCTTGTGTTTGTGCTTGAGCAGCGATTGAGTCGCGAGATATCCGCCGAGCTCGTTGTTGAGGCTGAAGCAGTGGTCGGCGAGGCCGCGCACCTTGCGATTCATCACCACGATTGGCGTCTTCTCGTGATCGTGATCGACCAGGAATTTGTCGGAGAGCCGCTCGCAGTGGACGATGAGCGCGTCGCAATTGCGGCTCACGAGGAAGCGGATCGCCTCGCGCTCCTGCTCTTCCTTGCTGTGGCCGGCGGCGACGAGCACGAACTTGCCCGCGGCCTTCAGCGTCTCCTCGACGGCCGAGAGCATCGCGCCGAAGAACGGACCATGCAACTCGGAGACGACCACGCCGACGGAATTCGAGCTGCGCGTGGCGAGCGACTGGGCGATGGAGTTCGGTTGATAGCCGAGCTGCTGCATCGCCGAGAGGACCTTCTGACGCGTCTTATCGCTGACCTTGGCGCCCGGGTTGATGACCCTCGACACGGTCGCGAGCGACACGCCCGCCAGCTCCGCGACCTCGTATATGTTCGCCATTGCGCGCTATCTATCCCATCGCCCCCGACACGGGAGGTGCCTTGCAGTATTGCTCCACGTACGCCTGGTGCGGCGGGAGCTGCGCCACGGTCTTGTCGACGTGAGACTTTATCCCGTCTAGGAAATTCCGAAGCTGGAGCGGCTCGATACCCTGACCCAACATAACCTGAATCCACGAGTTTTCGGCGAATAGTTCGTATGCGGCCCGGAAGACGCGGCCGGTTTCGCGGAAGAGGCTGATGCGGTGTCTCAACGAGGCAGGAATGTCCATGCCCCGACAGACGCGCCGCCGTTAACGCTTGCCGCCAAGTTGATCGAGAAATGCCGCGCGTACCGCGCGCACGGACTCCGCGTCGAGGACGCCGAGCGCGCCGCGCACCCGCTCCGGGATGTGTGCCGCCGTGGTCGCATCGGCTTCGAAGACGTAGTGCCTGAAGATTTCCTGCCAGGCGACGCGCTGCTCCGCCGGCAGATCGCGCACGGTCGTGAGAGCCAATAACAGCGCACTGAACGGCGAATCGAGATGCGCTGCCGATCGTCGCCACCAGTAATTCACCAGCACGTTGAATGCGTCGAGCGCTTCGATCTGGTGCCACCACAGACTCGGGATCAGCACGGCATCTCCCGCCGCGAGCTCCGCGACGCGCGCGTGTTTCAACGCTTCCGCGAATTTCGGAAAACGTTCGAAGTCCGGATTCGCGAGATCGACGAGGCTGATCGCCTGCCCCGCCGGACTGAACTCGAGAGGTCCCACGTACAGATTCGAGATCTGATCCGGCGGGAACAGCGTGAATCGGCGGCGACCGGCGACGACGCAGGCGAGGTTCGTCGGCAGATCGTAGTGAGGCGCGACGCAGGTCCGGTTGCCGAGCCAGATGCTGGCGTAAGGATCGCGCGCGCCAAAGTCGAAATCGTTGTCCGCGCGGAAGCCCGGCAATAGATCGGTGACCGACGTCGAGCCGACGTAGAGCGCCGGTGGATTCGGGTGCTGCGCGGCGCGCGCGAGATCGCCGAGCACGACGTCGAGCGGCCCCTTGGCGCGCAGGAAGTTGAAGCCCGTGAAGTCGGCGTTGTAGAAGAAACGGCCTTTCTCCGCGGGCGGCGTCGACAGCACCGAGACGGGCATGCCCTTGTAGTGACGCAGCAGATAGGCGCACGCCGCCGTGTTCGATTCGCGCGCCGCGCGAACCATCGGCCAGTGCGCGGCGAGCCCGCGCACGACCAGCGGCTCCGTGGAATCGAGCAGCGCGTCGGGCAGCGTACGCGCATCGACGTCCGCGATTTCGCGGATCGCCCCGACCCCTGGCGTGTTCACGACGTCACTTCAGCAAGCCGCCGCGCAATAGATAGGCGGGCGTGCAGCTCCAGGCATGGCAGAAACTGTTGATGTGAATGTCGCCATACGGCGAGCGCAGCGGCTGCGCCGGATCGTAGACTTCCCAGAATGTATCGGCGCCGGCCTCGATCATGCCGCCCCAATACCTCTCGAGCATCGCGCGCGCTTCTTTCTGCAAGCCGCCCGCGAGCAGGCCTTCGATGACGTAGTGGTAGAGATAAGGAGTGACGGGGCGGATCGCTTGTCTGTCCGCGATCGCGTTGCGCATCGCGTCGGCGCTCTCGCGGCGCGTGCTCACGCCCGCGATCGCCATCCATGCCTGCGACGCCCACGACACCTGTTTGTCGGGCCCGCTCACGAACAGGCGCCGCGACGCATCCCAGTACTTCCGCCGCGCGGCCGCGATCATCTTCTCGATGCGCGCCGGGTAGTCGGCAACCTCGTTCTCGCGGCCGATCCGCTTCGCAAGCGCGAGCGTCGCCTGGTACGCGAAGATCAGCACCGCCTGGATCGCCGCGTGTTTGTGCAGCGGCTCCGACCAGTCGATGAATATCCACATGTTGCCCGGATCGACATAGGCGCCCTGCGCGTCGATGTCGCGGCCGAGTATGTCCAGCTGCCGCTTCGCGACGGGCCAGAGATCCCTGCCCGTCTCGATGTCGCCGGTTGCCTGCACGTAATCCCACAGGGTGACATTGAACAGCGCGGCGTAGTCGACGATGTGGAGGCCGCCGTATCGCGGCACCGGCTTCTCGAACACGCAGGCGGCGACGAGGCCGTCCTTGCGCGGCAGCCCCGCGAATAGATAGAGGCAGCGCAGCACGACGTCATTCTGCTTGAACGTGTGGTAGTTGGTCAGCGCCTGCAATCTCAGGTCGCCTATCCACAGCCGCTGATCGCGGCGCGGACCGTCTTCGAACACCGTCTGCATGCAGTCGCGCAAAGTCGCCACGGACACTGCGTCGATGCGTTGCAGGAACGGCGTGTGCGTCGTGAGCGGCGGTGGGACCGAACGCGCCGACGTGATCGCGTGTGCCTTGAGATTTTCGATCCGGATGCGGAACTCCGGCGACGTGTCGATCACTTCGATTCTCACGTAGCGGAACGCGTAGCGGCGCGGCATGCGCACGGCGCGCGGGAGATAGTCGACGTTGATCGTCTCGTCGGGCAGCCAGGCTTCGCTGAGCTGGCCTTTGTAAGGATAGAAAGGTTCCGCGACGTCCGTGGGGACCTCGCCGAATACGAGCCGCAATCGCACCGGCGCGTCCGGATCCCGGCCTTCGGTCGCAAGATGAAAAGAGAGGAAGCCGGTTCGGTGGCCCTCGAAATCGACGATCACGCTGTCGCCGCGCTTCAACTCTCGCGAGCTCAGGTCCTTGGCCGGGGACTCACGCTCCATCCGGAAGCGCAACGGCGCTTCCGGCGCCGGCACGGCACGCACGAGGCTCACCGGCCATTGCTCGGTTTCGACGAGTTCAGGCGTCAGCGACTCTGCCTTCTGCGTCCAGCGCGCGAGCATGGCGGGGTCCGTGGAATCGATGGACTCCGCGGCATTCAGACGAGCGCCCGGCAGCGCACCCGCTGCAGCGGCACCGCCCACCGTGATCAACAATTCGCGGCGATTCATGGCGCGCCACCTTACAGCGGCGGCGCGCGACAGTCATCGGGTTTGGGCGTCAGCCGCGCCAGCGCAGTGCGCGCGTCCGCTCCCGGATCGCTTGTAGTGCGCGCCGATAGTGGGGCTTCCAGCTCTCGTCCGGATCGCGCGATACGTCGTGCCAGAAGAACTTGAGGTCGTGACCGCCGTCGTCGTCGCAGTGATGGATCCAGCGTTCGGGCAATGTGGGTGAGAAGTTGCAGAGCTGTAGCGACCAGACATGGCCGCCGTGCTCGGAATTCCACGTGCCGAGATCCTGCGCGATGCCGGTATTCGCGATCCCGGCCTCTTCCGCGAGCTCCCGCAATGCGGCATCGCGAACCGACTCACCCGGCTCGATGCCGCCCTTCACCAACTGAACACCCGCCACCGGATGCTCGAACGCCAGAATGTGGCGCAGTGACGCGTCGCGGAACACAACGGGGCAGACCTTGTCAGGGTTGCTCATCATCGGGCGTCTCCTCGAGGATTCTCCAGCTAGCTAACTTCTTTGCAAACGGCATGCCCGCGTGAGCCGGGCTGGTCGACGGTAGACAGACGTACTGGATCCGCGGGAACTCCGCGCCGAGTTCGGGTCTCGCAAATCGCTCGAACATCTGCTCCGCCTTTCGGCCATTGAACAAAACGCGACGGATCCGCGGGTGTTCACGGAAAAATACCCGGAAGTCGTTGACGCGCGCCGTTGAGTGGACGATCGAGCTGTCGAGACTGCCGGGCCGTTCGGCCGCGGCGAGAACATCCCACAGTGCGATGCCGCGGGACGTGAGGATTTTTACCCGACGTTCGTAGGGCAATTTCCCGTCGGCCTCGTACATCGCACCGATGACCTTCCAGAAGGAGTTCTGGGGATGCGCGTAGTACTGCCGCATCTCGAGAGACTTGCGCCCCGGTAACGATCCTAAAACCAGGGTGTGCGCATTCGGTGACGAGATCGGAGGAAAGCCGTAGTCGTGCATCGCCCTCACGCTAACAGCAATGCGAACGTCCGCGGGTCAGCCGAAGACCCGACTCAGGTTGGCCGTTGCGACGACGAGAGTCAGGAACACCACGGGAGTGATGACGATCGCGATCAAGACTCTCCAGCGACTCGCTCGCACTCGCGGCGTGATGCACACGACCGCGACGAAGCATGCGGTTGCCGCGATCGTGAAGAGCACCCAGGCCGACACGGAAATCATCGTCAGAATTCCCGTGCCGCGCGGCCCCGTCTCGGCCCAGAACAAGAGAAGTTGCGGGATGACGAGACAGCATGCGGCGCCCAGCAGGAGTCGGCTCCGAATCGAAATTGACTGGTAGGTTCGCAAGTAGTTGATCGGTTTGGGGTTGGAATTCTTATACAGCCGTTGATTGGCCCGAACACTGGTTATACCTGCGCCGCTCCCGCCGCTTACACTTCGCGGTTTCTCCACACTCGCGCAAGAAATCGCCCTCGACAAATGCAAACGATCAAGATCCGCGGCGCCCGCACGCACAACCTCAAGAACATCGACGTCGACCTTCCCCGCGACAAGTTGATCGTCATCACGGGCCTCTCCGGCTCGGGCAAGTCTTCTCTCGCGTTCGACACGTTGTACGCGGAAGGCCAGCGCCGCTACGTCGAATCGCTGTCCGCGTACGCGCGCCAGTTCCTCTCGATGATGGACAAGCCCGACGTCGACAGCATCGAGGGCCTATCGCCCGCGATCGCGATCGAGCAGAAGGCGACGTCGCACAACCCGCGCTCGACGGTCGGCACCGTCACCGAGATCTACGACTATCTACGTCTGCTGTTCGCGCGCGCCGGCATCGCGCGCTGCCCGGATCACGGCGTCCCGCTCGAAGCGCAGACCGTGAGCCAGATGGTCGACCAGATTCTCAAGATGCCCGAGGGCCTGGCGGTGTTGCTGCTCGCGCCGATGATCGTCGACCGCAAGGGCGAGAACGCGGAAGTGTTCGAACAGATGCGGGGCCAGGGCTTCGTGCGCGCGCGCGTCGACGGCCACGTCCACGAGCTCGATGCGTTACCCAAGATCGATCCGAAGAAGAAGCACACGATCGATGTGGTGGTGGATCGGTTGCGCATCCGCCCCGATGCGCAGCAGCGACTCTCCGAATCTCTCGAAACCGCGCTCAAGCTCACGGGAGGCATCGCGCGACTTGCGCCTTACGATTCCGAGAAGGCGGGAAAGCCCGAAAACGAAACTCTGTTCTCCGCGCGCCAGGCCTGCCCCGAATGCGGGTACAGCGTCGCCGCGCTCGAACCGAAGATGTTCTCTTTCAACAGCCCCGCGGGCGCTTGCCCGGCCTGCGACGGTCTGGGACTCAAGGACTTCTTCGATCCCGCGCGCGTCGTGGCCTATCCACACCTGTCACTGGCCGGCGGCGCGATCAAGAGCTGGGATCGCAAGAACTCTTACTACTACCAGTTGATCACGGCGATGGCCCGGCACTTCAAGTTCGATCCGGAAACGCCCTGGGAGGATCTGACGAAGAAGGCGCAAGCGGTGATGTTGTACGGCAGCGGCACCGAGGAGATCGAGTTCCGGTACACCGCCGGAAATGGCCGGACGTCGAAGAAACGGCACCGCTTCGAGGGCATCATCCCAAACCTCGAGAGACGCTACAAGGAAACGGACTCCTTGCCCGTGCGCGAGGAACTCGCGAAATATCTCGGCTCGCAGCCCTGTCCCGACTGCAACGGCACGCGCCTCGGTCGCGCGGCCCGCAATGTCTTCGTGGGCACGCACTCTCTTCCTGAAGTCGCGCACCTCACGGTGGGCGACGCCAAACAACTGTTCGCGTCGCTCGACGTCGCGGGCTGGCGCGCGGAAGTCGCCGACAAGATCGTCAAGGAAGTCGGCAATCGTCTGCGGTTCCTCGTCGACGTCGGCCTCGACTACCTGACGCTGGATCGCAGCGCCGAATCGTTGTCGGGTGGTGAGGCGCAGCGCATCCGCCTCGCGAGCCAGGTGGGCTCGGGCCTGACCGGCGTCATGTACATCCTCGACGAGCCTTCGATCGGGCTGCATCAGCGCGACAACTCGAGGTTGCTGGGCACGCTCAGGCACCTGCGCGATCTCGGCAACACCGTGCTCGTCGTCGAGCACGACGAGGAAGCCATCCGCTCCGCGGATGCGGTGCTCGACATCGGCCCGGGCGCCGGGGTGCACGGTGGAGAGGTGGTTGCGCAAGGCACGCCCGCGGACATCGTGAAGCATCCGGATTCGCTCACCGGTCAGTATCTGTCCGGCCGCAAGAAAATCGCGCTGCCCACGCTGCGCACGCCGCTCGATCCGAAGCGCACGATCAAGATCATCGGCGCGACCGGCAACAACCTCAAGAAAGTCACGGCGGAATTTCCGCTCGGACTGTTCACCTGCGTCACCGGTGTTTCCGGCTCCGGCAAGTCCACGTTGGTCAATGACACGCTCTACACGCACGCGAACCACAAGCTCAACGGCACCGTGATGGACATGGCGCCGTGCGAGGAGATCAAGGGACTCGAGGCCATCGACCGCATCATCGAGATCGACCAGAGCCCCATCGGCCGCACGCCGCGCTCGAACCCGGCGACGTACACGGGGTTGTTCGGTCCCTTGCGCGAGTTGTTTGCTGAGGTTCCGGAGTCGCGCATCCGCGGCTACGACGCGGGGCGGTTCAGTTTCAACGTCAAGGGGGGACGCTGCGAAGCCTGTCAGGGCGACGGCATGATCAAGGTCGAGATGCACTTCCTGCCGGACGTCTACGTCCCCTGCGACGTGTGCAAAGGCCAGCGCTACAACCGCGAGACGCTCGAGATCCGGTGGCGCGGCAAGAACATCCACGAAGTGCTCGAGATGAACGTGGAAGAAGCGCTGCGGCTGTTCCAGAACGTGCCCGGCGTCGGATCGCGCCTGCAGACGCTCATGGACGTCGGGCTTTCCTATCTACAGCTCGGCCAGAGCGCCACGACCCTGTCGGGCGGAGAGGCGCAACGCGTCAAACTGGGTCGGGAGCTGGCCAAGCGGGCCACGGGCCGCACTCTATATATATTGGACGAGCCCACGACCGGCCTGCACTTTCACGACGTGGCGCAGCTCCTCGATGTGCTGCATCGCCTGCGCGATGAGGGCAACACCATCATCGTCATCGAACACAATCTCGACGTCATCAAGACGGCGGACTGGATCATCGATCTTGGTCCCGAAGGCGGCGCCGGCGGTGGAACCGTTCTGGTGGCGGGCACGCCCGAAGACGTCGCGAAGAACAAGCAGTCGTATACCGCGCACTACCTGCGGCCATTGCTCGAAAGCTAGTCGGGTCGGCGCATGACGATCCAACTCGTTCTATTGCCCGGCATGGATGGCACCGGCGAGCTCTTCGGTCCGCTCCTCGCCCGCCTGCCGCTCGAAATGCGCGCGAGCGTGATCGGTTATCCGGACCGGCCGGCGAGCTATGCGGAGCATGTGTCGTTTGCGCAGCGCGAACTACCGCGGAACGAGCCGTTCATCCTGCTGGGCGAGTCGTTCTCCGGGCCCGTCGCAGTTTCGATAGCTGCCGGCGCGCCGCCGGCTCTTCGCGGAATCGTCCTGTGCGCTTCATTCCTGACCTGCCCACATCCCGCGCTCAAGCTACTCCGCCCGTTCACGCCCGTCGCGTCGCCGAAGCTGTTGCCGGGATTCGTCGCTCAACGCACCTTGCTCGGACGATTCGCAACGCCGGAGCTGCGGGCGGCTCAGACCCGCGCGCTCAGCCATGTGTCATCGCCGACGCTGACCGCGAGATTGCGCGCGATGGCGGATGTCGATGTGCGGAACGAGATGAGCCTGGCCCAGGTTCCGACGCTCTATCTCCAGGCGACGGAAGATCGACTCGTGCGTGATCGGTTCGCGGACGAGTATGTGAAACACGCACGCGTCGCTCGCGTCGAGCGCATCGAAGGTCCACATCTCCTTCTGCAGGCGAATCCGCAGGACTGCGCGAAAGCGATCTGCGCCTTCATCACCGCCTGTCGATGATCGGCTCAGCAACTCGCGGCGTCTGCACGCGACGTGCTCGCGGTGCTGCGCGAATCGACCGTGCCGTCCGCATCGAAATCGATCTCGGTCACTTCCAGACAACGTCGCCCCACCAGATCGTAAGTCCACGTCTGCACGGTGCGCGCATCTGCGATGCCGTCGGCGTCGAAGTCTTCGGTGTAGGAATCGCTGCGTGCCGCGGGCGCGGCCGGCAGGTTCGTCGAACTCGAGGTGGGTGCGACTCCCGGCACGAGAGCGGACTGGCGGGATGGGCTCTCGACAGTGACGCGCCCGGCCGGGTTCGCGCGCGTATTGTCGCATCCGTCTAACAACCCGCAAGCCGCTGCCAGCATCGCGATGGTGGAAAACCTTCTCATGAGACCACCCTTTTCCGCCATGAAACGCGTAGGAAATCCCTGACGACAGGCGCCGGACTTGTCTGTCGCCGCCGCCGTCGTTACCCACTAGACTCCCGCGTCTTTTTTACGCGCTCAACAGTGAATCCTCGATGAATCGATTCGAATCCGCCTCCCATCCAGGTCGAGCGTTTGCGGTCGAGAGGTGGTGAGGTGCACAGTGCCCGAGATGTCTGACAAGGTGAAATGCCTGCTGGTCGACGACGTCGAGGAGAATCTCCTCGCGCTCGCAGCCGTGCTGCGCGGCGACGATCGCGAAATCTTCAAGGCGACGTCGGGTCCGCAGGCGCTCGAACTCCTGTTGGTCCACGACTTCGCGCTCGCCTTCCTCGACATCCACATGCCGACGATGAGCGGCTTCGAACTCGCGGAGCTCATGCGCGGCGCGGAGCGCTCCAGGCACACCCCCATCATCTTCATCACCGAGGCGGGCCCCAACGAGCCGCTGCCGATGTTCCGCGGCTACGAATCCGGCGCCGTCGACGTTCTGTTCAAACCCGTCAACCTGGAGATCCTGCGCCAGAAGGCGGCAGTCTTCTTCGAGCTGGATCGCCAGCGCGAGGCGCTCAAGCAGGCCGTGCAGGCGCGCGAGGACGTGCTCGCCATCGTCTCGCACGACATGCGCACGCCGCTGTCTGTCGTGCACACGACGACGTCGATGCTGCTCAATCCGAAGTACAAGCTCACCCCCGAGCAGGTGCGCGAGCAACACGAGCGCATCCGCCGCAACGTCGATCTCATGAACCGCATGATCGGCGACCTCATGGACATGGTGCACCTGCGCTCGGGAAAGCTCTCTATCAACCCGAAGCCCATCGTCGTGAATGACGTGCTGCGCGAGGCCGTGACGGCCCACGAGAGTCCGGTGCGCGACAAGGGCCTCGAGCTCAAATACGACGGGGGCACGGACGTGATGAACGCCGATGCGGACCGCGCGCGCCTCATGCAGCTCTTCCAGAACCTGCTGGGCAACGCGGTGAAGTTCGCGAACGCCGGCGACACCATCAACGTGGTCAGTCGCACGCAAGGGCGTTGCGGTCACATCGAAATCTCGGACAGCGGACCCGGCATCGCGGCCGAGGATCTCCCGCACATCTTCGATCCGTACTACTCCGCCAGCGGCAAACACCAGAAGACCGGCACGGGCCTCGGGCTTTACATAGCGAAGGGGATTGTCGACGCGCACGGGGGGACGATCCGCTGCACGTCCGAGCCCGGCGCCGGCACCACGTTCAACATCACGCTCCCGCTCGCATCCTGATTGCTCCCCCGCTACCATCCTTGCGGGGGATTTTTCATGGAAGAACGAAAATTTCCGGCGCCATCGCGCGTCCGGGTGTGGCTCGTCTTTGTGCTCTGCAGCCTCGCGGGATGTTCGGACTCGAACCGGGAGCCACCGGTCTCCGCACCGCCGCCGTCGCAGCCCGCTATTTCCGCGGACTATGTCGCCCAGGTGATCAACCCCGATCTGGTGGGTGCGTTGGTGTTGCCGGATGGCAAGTCGATACTCGCCTGGGGCACTGACGGCACGCTGCTCCGCTCGGAGAATGGTGGCGGCTGGGCACACGTCGCGTCTGCGAGCGTCGAGGATCTCGCGACCGTCGCCGCCGACGCGCGCGGCAAGGTGATCATTGCCGTCGGCGCGAAGGGCTCGATCCTCCGCTCCCTCGACGGGGGTCGCAATTTCCTCGCCGCGAAGAGCGATTCGAGAGATTCGGATCTCCGGACCGTCGCGTGGCACCCGCGCAGCGGCGCATGGATCGCCGCCGGCACCGCCGGCCGCATCCTGCGTTCGACGGACGATGGCGAGAGCTGGAGAGTGGTCCCGTCCGGAACTCCGCTCGATCTCTACACGCTGCTCGCCGACGCGCAGACCGGCAACCTGATTCTCGGCGGCGATGTCGGCACCGTGGGCATCTCGATCGACGGCGGCGTGAGCTGGAAGCTGTCGAGCATCGCGATGCCCGATCCGGTATCCGCGGTCATGAAGCTCTTCCGGCACGGCAAACTGTTGCTCGGCACCGCTTCGCAGGGCCGCCTCATCACGTCGACCGACGACGCCGCGACCTGGCAGGTCGTGCAAACCGCCACGACGTCGATGTTCGTCGAGAGCGTCGCCGATCCCAAGCACGGCAGCATCGTGGTGGCGGGACACGACGGCACCCTGCTGCGCTCGGCGGATGAAGGGCGGACCTGGGAGCCGCTGCTCGTCACGACCGACGGACGCGGCCACTACATGAGCGGCGCGCTCTACGATGCGAAGCGCGGATTGCTCGTCGTCGTCGGACACAACGGCAGCATCGCGCGCTCCGACAATGGCGGCGCGGGCTGGATCTCGTGGTCGATCGGCCCGCTGCAGCTGCGCGGTCTCGTCGCGGACGCGGCGCGCGATCGTCTCGTGGCGTTCGGTCCGGGCGGCCTGCTCGTGAGCTCGGACGATGGCGGCGGGAGTTGGAGAACCGAAAAGCCATCGATCGAAGTTTCATTGCGAGACATCGAGCACGCGCCCGAAGGCCACGCGCTCGTGGCCACGGGCAAGCTCGGCGCCGTCGTCCGCTCGACGGACGGTGGCGCCACGTGGGCGAGCGCCGAACCCACCTGGCCGAATCCCAACACGCCGCCCGAACTGCGCATGATCGTCGCGACGCCCGCGAACGACGGCCTCGTCGCGGTGGGACCGCCGGGCACGATCGTGCGATCGAATGCGGATGGCAGTGCGTGGAAAGTCACGCACTTCACGCCGCTGGAAGCCGAGCGCGCCTTCACCTGGGCGATCGTCGATCCGCCGCGCGCCGCGCTCACGGCGGTCGAGGTGCGCGGCCAGATGCAACGCTCCGCGGACGCCGGCGCCACGTGGCGCGCCAGCAATGCGCCGACACAGGGCCAGCAATGGGCGTTCTGGCACGGCGTGCGACTCGACTCGGGCGTGCTCATCGTCGCCGGCAAATCCGGCGTCGCGGCGCGCAGCACCGATGGCGGCGTGACGTGGAAAGCGATGCGCACCGGCACCGGCAAAGACCTCTTCGGCAGCTTCGCGGATCGCGACCTCGTGTTCCTCGTCGGTCAGGACGGCGCGCTGCTGCGCTCCACCGACGAAGGCGCGACTTGGACCGCGATTCACACGGGGACGGAGAAGGAACTGCGCCGGATGCTGCGATCTCCCGGCGGCGACGGGCTCGTCTGTTTCGGCGCCTACGGATCGATGCTCCACTCGAACGACCGCGGGCTCACGTGGCAGGTGATCGCGACGCAGACGGATGGCGCCCTGCGCAAAGGCGTCGTCGATCCCAGCAGTAAAGAGATGTTCGTCGCAGGCAGTCGTGGCGTCATCCTCCGGTCGCGCGATGGCGGACGCGCCTGGGAGCCTCTGCCTAGCCACACGCAACGTCATTTCCAGAGTCTCGCGCTCGAGGAGAATGGCGACCTGATCGTCGTCGGCGAGCGCATCGTGCGGCTCGTGCGACAATCGAAGCCATGATGTCCGCGATCTTCACGCGGCGGTTCGCCGCCAACTACCTCTCGACGCTCGCCATCGTCTGCCTCGCATACTGGTTCCTGCGCGACGTTTCCGGCTTCCACCGCAACATGCTCCAGGCGCAGTGGCAGTTCGGAAACCTCGACATCGACTTCGTCATCACGGTCCACCAACTGTTCCAGTCTCTCATCGCGTTCTACGCGGTCATCCTGATCCCCTATTACGCGCGCCATCCCTGGATGCGCTCCAAGGCGTCCATCTTCCTGCAGGGACTCTGGTTCAGTGTCCTGCGCCTGCGCCGTCCCCTATCGCGCGCGCGTGCCGCGCGCCTCAAACAACCTTTCCGCTTGCCGCTGAAGGGCGCGCTCTCGGGCGCCGCGAAACAGGCAGGCCTCTCGCTGCTGCTCAAGTTCTTCTTCGCGCCGCTCATGATCAACTGGTGCCTCGCCCACGCGGCGGACATGACCAACTCCGTCGTGCAGCTCATCGAAGGCGACCGCGACAGCCTCACGGACCGGCAACTCTTCGACACCTGGATCTTCTGGGCCGCTTTTCAGGCGATCCTGTTCGTCGACACCTTCCTGTTCACGATCGGCTACATCATCGAAGTGCCGGCGCTCAAGAACCGCATCAAGAGCGTCGACCCCACCTTCTTCGGCTGGGCGATCTGCCTCGCCTGCTATCCGCCCTTCAACGACCTCACGGGCCGCTTCTTCGAGTGGCAGAGCTCGGACTTCCCGCACTTCGAGAGCAACGCGGTCCACTACTTCGCGAACATCTGTCTACTGACCGCGCTCGGACTCTACTCATGGGCGTCCGTCGCGCTCGGCCTCAAGGCCAGCAATCTCACGAATCGCGGCATCATCGCGCGCGGTCCATACAAGTACGTGCGCCACCCGGCGTATGCGGCGAAGAATCTCGCGTGGTGGATCGGCGCGCTGCCGATGTTCTTTGCCGAGATGAACGCGCTGAACTTCAAGGAAGCCGCGTATACCCTCTTCGCGCTTTCGGCGTGGACGGCCATCTACGCGCTGCGCGCGATCACCGAGGAACGGCATCTGCTGATGGGCAACAACGGCTACGCGGAATACATGCAGCGCGTGAAGTGGCGCTTCATCCCGCGAGTGGTGTGAGGAATCAGCCGCCGTCGGCTCCACCATCGGCAATACGCCGCAGCTTGTCGAGCTCGCCAGAGTATTCCGTGTTCTCGTAGTTGCTGAGCAGCGTGAACTGCTCTTCGTCGTGCATGTGCTGTCTGGCTTCCTGCAGGAAGCCGTCCCTCGATTCGCGCAGGGCGCGGCTGACGTCATTGAGCGCGTTCTGGCGCTGCGACGGCGTGAGATCGCCGCGCATGAGTCCGGAGTTCTCCAGCACCTGGTTGAAGCGATAGCGATTCGTCAGCTTGGCGTACAGGATCGCCTGCTTTTTTTCATCGGCCAGCGGCACGACGTTGCTGATGCCACCCACATAATCTTCGAACTGGAACTGATCCACGTCAGAATTCTTGAGCACCTCGTAGCCCGCGATATCGCCTGATGCGAGCAAACTACCCACCTTGCGATCCGCTTCGGCGAGCTCCGCTTGTAGCTGCGGCAGCTTTTGCTTTTCATTCTCATCCGCACTCTGCTTTGCCGTGTTGATTGCCACCGCGACTCGCTCGCGCTCGAGGAGCGCCGCCGTGAGCTTGGGAGATTGCGGAAGGTAGCGATACTTCCCGCCCACATACGCGACGAAGCTCGCAGCGGCTGTCGCCGAATCGGCGTCGGGCGCGAGCGCAGCGCCGCCGCCGTCCGTCGGTTCCGCCGCCGAGGCAACGCCCGAAGGCCACTGCGATCGCGCCGACTGTGAACTGTTGCCAACCGTCCGCGCATCGTCCGCGACATCGGCGATTTCAGTCCGCGCCGGATCGCGCATCGCCCACCACGTCACGACGCCGAACGTGGCCACTGCGGCAATCACGATCATGGGCCCGAGTTCCTTCGACATGGCGTCTTCTCCGCTCGAAGAACCGGGGGCGTCGTCGCCCCCGGCCCTGTCTCTTCCGATCAGAAGCTCGTGTTACCCGAACCCGTGCAGCTCGACCAGGAGCCGATGCACAGCGAACCGGAGTTACGCAGTCGGCTGTTCGTCAGTCGCGCCACG
>JAYTOK010000156.1:0-12595 GCA_043747835.1 Pseudomonadota bacterium
AAGCCACCGGCGCCCGCGTCGACGAAATCAACACCGGCTCGGGATCCGTTCGCTACGAAATCTAACTCGCCGTCAATGCGGTCTCGGCATGACGCTTACTTTTGTTCGACGACTGACGCGAGGGGACTCCTCATCCTATGGCGGTGGAAGAGCCCCGTTTTACGCCGTACTTCGAGAATGTCGTGCTTCGCCGTCGCCCGTACCTGAGAAAGGAATGGTGCGCTCTAGTCCTCCGAAATCCGATTCGAAGCGAGCCCCAGGAACAGAATCGTTATCGGTTCTGGGCTCAGATCCCTGAGCTTGGCGGCCGATACTTGAGGGTGATTACGCTTGGGGATAAGGTGACCGTGCACGACGCCTTTCCGGACCGCGGGTTCCGACCATGAAGCTCAACTACTTCCCAGACACGGACACGCTCTACATCGAGCTCGCGGAGCACACGAGCGTCGAGAGTCGTGAAGTTTCCGAAGGCGTCGTGATCGACTATGACGTGCGTGGCAACCTGGTCGGAATCGACATCGACAACGCCAGCACGAAAGTCGATATGCGCATCCTGAAACTCACCAATCTACCGGCGAAAGTCGAGACCGTCGCTGCGTAAAGGCTGTCGCTCATGTGACAGCCTCCGATTGAAAGTGAACCCGGCCTCACCCCACCAGCGCAACCAACTCCTGCTGCTGCTTCGCGCTCAACAACGGCCCGAACCCTGCCTTTAGGTTGTCCGCCTGCCGCTCCGGCTTCCCCGTCGCGGGAATCACCGCGGTGACGGCCTCATGACTCAACGAGTACTTTAGGAACATCTGCGCCCACGATGTCACGCCGACTTCGGACGCCCACCCCGGCAACTCCTTCCCGCTCACCTTCCCGAACAACGCGCCATCGTTGAAGTTCCGGTTGGTTAAAACCGCAACGCCTAACTCCTTCGCGAGCGGCAACACCGTCTTCTCGATCCCGCGATTCGTGACGGAATGATTGATCTGCAGGAAATCCGGCTTCGTCGCCTTTACGACTTCCGCGAGCTCTGCCTGCCCGCCGTCCGTGTAGTGCGTCACGCCGACGTACTTCACCTTGCCTTGCTTCTTCAGCTCGCGCGCAACTTCGATCTGCGTCTTCCAGTCGCGCAGGTTGTGGACCTGCAGCAGCGCAACCTTGTCGATCTTCAATCGCTTCAGCGTGTTGTTGAACTGCTCGAGACCTTCGTCGCGGCCGCTGACTCCGGATAGCTTCGTCGCAATGAACGCCTTCTTCGCGAACCCGCCCTCGCCTAACAACGGCCCCAGGTTGTCCTCGGCATTGCCGTACGTCGGCGCCGTGTCGATCAGCGTCGCGCCGCCCGCGAAGAACACCTTCAGCACTTCCTTCAGCGCGTTGTACTCGGCGCTGCCGGCCGGGATCTGAAAGCTGCCCGACGTGCCCATGCCGATCGCGGGGACCAGCTCGCCGGTCGACGGGATCTTGCGCATGAGAATTTCGCCCTTCGCGGCCGCGTTCGCGAGCTGCGTGACGAAGCCGGATCCGATCAGCATCGCGCCGGTGGTGGTGGCGGTAACGAACTCGCGACGGGTGGCCATGAACGACTCCTGTAGTTGGGACGAACGCACGAACCCTCTACGACCGCGCGCGGCCGCAAACGTTCAGCGGGAATCTTACGCGGGCTATTGCGCCGGCATGGAGATGTGTTCGTGCCCAACCAGCCACTCGCCGTTCACCTTCTGGAACTCAGTCGTCACGCGCACCCAGTAGTCGGCCTTGTGGCCGTTGGTCCGCGTGCCGCGCACGTGCGACGTGCAGAAGCTCATGCCGACGCTGTCGCTGACGGAAACTTTCAGGTCGTGCATCTCGTAGTCCATCGGCCCCTGCATCGAATCGAACCAGCGTTCGAATTTCTTGCGGTATGCGGGGGCGCCCTTCACGTCGAGCGGCGCGGTGAGGTCGTACACGACGACGTCGGGCGCGTAGTGAGTCATCAGCGTGTCGACGTCCTTCGCGCGGATCGCCTGCGTCATGGATTCGATGCGATTCCGGATCGCGGTGTCTTCCTGCATTCCAGTGGGTGTCATGAGCGGCTCCTGGATGGGATCGTCCCTGACCGCTGACGCTAAGGATTTGCAAGTGGGCGCGGTATCGGACTTTGCCCATGATCGGGAGGGATGGGGTTTTCCGCACCCGTTCAAAGGCTTGCGCATTCCCAACAACTCTCACCGCCGCCAGACGAGTCGCGGATTCAGCGCTGAACACTCCTGCGCGCCGGCCGCTTCGCACTCTGCCTCACCCGGTAGACCCCCGCGGGCTCGCGGATCAGCAGTCCCGGCGGGATGCCTAGCTTCTCATGCAAGGCGCGAATCATCGGCAGTGTCAGCGGCCTTTTGCGGGCGAGCACTTCCGAGGCGCGATTCTTTCCGCCCAGCGCATGGGCGATATCCTTCTGTAGCAAGCCGCGTTCTTCCATGCGAAACAGGATGGCGTCGATGGGGTCGGGCTTGGCGAACACGAACCTGGCGCTCTCGTAGTCTTCAATCAGCTTCGCCAGCAGTTCGAGGCGAAGGCCGTCACCGGATTCCGGCGCAGGATCGAGCCGCGCCAGCCGCGCAACCTCGGCGAGCGCTGCTTTGTGCTGCGCCTTTGTCTTGATGATGCGAATGACCATTCTCAGCTCCTGCGCCCGCGTCTGCGATTCCGCGCGTCGTAGGCGGCGTGTGTTCCCGCCCAGTTCACGACCACCACACCAGTTTGAAAAGTGATGACGGTCTCCAAGTCGCAGATCCGACATCTGCCAGCCAGTTCTCGATCCAGGTCCTCGAATCGGCATGCTTCCGGCAAAACACATCGAGGAACTGTCGACCGACAGGAGGAGACGATATGCCTGGGTTCCCATAATGGGAACCTCGATCATATCTGCAATCGTACGGAAATGCGTTACCTCACAACCCGAGCTCTCCCCACTCCCGCGCATCGATGTGCGCATTCAGCGACCGCGCCTCCTCTTCTATCTCCGGCATCTGCGCCCCCACCTTCCGCCGGATCACATCGAGCGCCGTCTCATACGGCTGACACCTCCGATCCACCGCGCACAGGGCGCGCACCCACTCCGCCGTCGGCCGGCAATTCGCGCCGCGCTGGCATGCCGCGACTTCCCACACCCACTCGTGCCGCTCGCGCTCGCTCTCGCCCGACGCGAGCGTCCGCGCCACCGTGCCGGTCTGCAGGATCACGTCCGCATCGCCCGACTTCACGGCGGCCAGCATCAACGCGCGCGCTTCCGCGCGATTCGCGGCGCCATTGACCTCGACCGCGATCTCCGCGGCGCGCCGCACCTGCGCGAGTGGATAGCCGCTTTGCGCCGCGCGCTTGAGCCAACCTTCCGCGTCGCCGTATCGGGCGCGATCCACGTTGCGCAATCGCTGGCACTGTCCGTGCATCTCGCGAATCTCATCCGCCCCCAGGCGCGGATTCGCTTCTTCATCGGCCAAGGCTTCGTCGAGCCGCAGCGCGTGTTTCTCGGGCTGCGCGGGATCGATGTTGAACACGCTGTCGTAGTCGGGCCCGCAGCGTTGCAGCGCGCGATAGAGCCAGTACTGCGCGGCGTCATCGCCTTCGAGCGCGCGCTTGTGCATGGCGGTCGCGAACAGCGCGAGGTCGCTGGCGGTGTCGAACTCCTCGTCGTAGCCCACGACATACTCGCGAGGAGCGTCGGGCAATCCTTCGGCAGTCTTGTGCATGACGTCCGAATCCTCGGACACGATCAGGATCTCGAGACTCGGCTTGGGCGTCTCTGGGGAGGGATGGCCCAGGTCGTGCAGTTTCCACCATGCGAAGCAACCCGCGACGAGAACGATCGCGACGAGCGCCAGTTTCGGCAGCAGGCGCATGCGGGTCACTCGAGGCTCCCTAACCACTCTCCGCACATGCGCGGCCAATGACCGATTGGCAGTTCACGTTCGCGCAAGGCGAAGCCGTGTTTACCCTGCGCAAAGACGTGCAGCTCGGCGCTGCCTTGCTTGGCGCGCAATGCCGACGCCAGGCGATACGCATTCTCCACCGGCACGACGGGATCCGCCGCCGAGTACACGATGAACGCCGGCGGCGGATTCTCCTCGAGCTGCGCATCGGGCTGCATCGCTTCGTACAACGCCTGCTTCTCCGGCGGCGGCAGTGAAGGTTTGTTCGCGACAATCGTGCGGCCCGTCGCGTTCGTGGAGATCGGCGCGTAGCCGACGACGAGGAAATCCGGGCGATGGCTGACGGCGATGTGCTTTGAGGCTCGCGCGCGCCAGTCGCGCGGGTAGTTGGAAACCAGGCAGCCCGCGAGGTGACCGCCGGACGAGAGCCCGACTACGCCGATGCCATCCTCGTCGAGATTCCACTCCGCGCGCCGCGCGCGAATCTGCCGCATCGCTTCGATCGCGTCGTCAACGGGCGCCTGCGAACCGCTGCGACCATCGACCGCCCAACGCTCGCAGGGGAAGCGATGCACTAGCACGAAGGCGTGATACCCAAGATCGTTGAGCCAACGCGCGACTTCGACGCCTTCATAGCCAACGACGAGCTTCGTGTATCCACCGCCAGCGAGCACGAGCGCGGCGCGGCCGTTCGGCTTATGCGGCGTGTACCCATACACGCGCGGATGAAACACGTCGGTGATGTCGCGGTCGTTGACGGGCGCTTGCGGGTTGCCGAAGACGAAAGCGGGTTGGTCGCGATGCGCAACCGCGTCCGGCCACAACGCGAAGCTGAAGGATTCGTCGAGTATCTGGTCCATCCGCGGGTCTCCGCCGCGGATGGTAGACGTTTTCTACGGCGCGGGCTGGAGCTGCTCGAGCAGCGCGCGGTACTGCACACGGCAGCGATGCGCGAACTGCCAGCGTGTGACGGCCAGGCAGAGATACTTGCCGAGCGCGCCGGCAGCGAACGAGATCGCGAGGACCGCGCTGAACTCGAGCGCGGCGCGGAGCGTCAACAACGAGGCGTTGCGCTGGAAAACCTTGACGACGCCATATAGAAGAGTGACGAACATGAAGCCGGCCGCGCCGAGTGAGCCGCAGCGTTCCTGCAGCTCGTTGAGCGAGAACTGCGCGCGGACGAGGACGGGCTTGGTGAGCGCGGGGATCTCGAGGCGGATGGGGGTGCGTTTGTGGAAGCCGTTGACGCGCCGGTCGTCCGGCAATGCCAGTAGCTCGTCCAGTGTGTTTACGACCCGCATGTGATCCTCCTTGCCGATAGAGCTCGAAGGTAGACCTCTGGCGCGCGCGGGGAAGCGGGACGGGATTCGATGGCTTCTGAACCTGTGACGGGGGCCCGGAAATGGTGTCTCGCACCGTTTTACGGGAAAAAGTCTCAGTTCGAGGGTGGCGGCCCGGCACCCCGATACTGCGGAGACGAAAGGCGACGCAGGCTCTCGGCACTAACTACGAGACAGGGATGTTCGCTGTGCAGCCACTCCGAAATTGGGGCCTGACCCTGATTTTCTTCGCCATGCCCGCCTTCGCCGACTGCGACGCGCGCGCGGACAAGACACTCCCGAAGGGTCAGTGGCACCTGCACTGGGAGAACGACGTGCTCACGCGCTTCGCCTCCGACGAGTACTTCACGAACGGCCTGCGCGTGGGTTATGCCTGGGACCCGGGATGCGAACGGCGCTGGATCGCGAAGCAGGGAGAGTGGTTAGAGAACTCCGCGTTCGGACGCAAACTCGGCTTCAATGACCCCGCCCGCTTTACGCGCTCGGCCTCGTTCGGCATCGGCCAGAGCATCTACACGCCCTCCGACATCACGATCGCGACGCCGCTGCCCGACGATCACCCGTACGCCGGCTGGCTCCACCTCGTCACGCACTTCGACTACACCTCTCCCGAAGTCCCGCTCGAGAAATGGACGTCGCAGCGGCAGCACTCGCTCGAGCTGCAGTTGGGCATCGTCGGCCACGGCGCCGGCGGCAAGGAAGTGCAGAAGTGGGTGCACGAGGTCAACGACGACAAGGCGCCGCAGGGCTGGCACAACCAGTTGCGCAATGAGCCGGGGCTCGTGGTGTCGTATCAATGGCAGCGGCGCTATCTGAATCCGTCGCGCAACTTCGACTTCACGCCGTCGCTGATGGGCGCGGTGGGAAATGTGCAGACGTACGCCGCGGCAGGCGTGACGATGCGCTTCGGCGACAACATCGCGGGGTTTCCGCAGCGCCCGACGGAACCGTCGCGCGTGCTGAAGGGGCAGCTGCGCGACGATCATGCGATGTGCGGGAAGATCCACTTCATCTCGGAGTGCTATGTGTTCGTGTCGGGAGAGGCGCGATACGTTGCGCGCAACATCTTTCTCGACGGCAACACGTTTGTGGACGGGCCGTCGGTGGATAGCAAGCCGTTCGTGTTCGATTACAGCCTGGGGTTCAGGTTACGGATGCCGGGTCCGGGGCTGACGTTCACTTATATGTTCGTGCACCGGACGTCGGAGTTCTCGCCGGTGCCGCCGACGTCGAAGCATCAGGATGGGCACCACGAGTACGGCGTGGCGACGTTCAGCTGGGATACGCACTTCTAAAGGGTCAGATCTGTTAGTCCTCTAACAGATCTGACCCATTAGACCCCTACTCCGACGCCACCTTCCGGCACGTGATCTCCCCCGAGATCTTCACGCCGCTTTGCGTCTCACCGCTGAACGTCAGCATCGCGCTCGCCGCCTGCTGCATCAGCGTCGTCGTCACCTTCCCCGTCATCCCCTTGTTCGCGCGCTCAGCCTTCTGAAACGGCTCGAGCACGGCATCCGGGCGCGTATCGATTTCATACGTCACGCTCGCCTTGCGCGCCGCGCCCGCCTTCACATCCGCCACGACCAGCACGATCTGCAATTCCTTTGCGTGCTTCTCATCGAGGTTCGGCATGTCGAGCGAGAACGACGCGCTCGTCGACGCCATCACGACCGACAACCCCAGCGGCTTCTTGTCGAACGCCGCGATCACGCAAGCCTCGGTCGGTGCGAAATCGTATGTGCCCTTGTGCGGACCCGAATCGAGCTTGATCGACGCGCTGCTGCCAACGGCTTGCGAAAACGCCGGCGCCACCGCGAGCAGCGACACCGCGACTAACCACTGAATCGTGGCTCTCACAGGATGTTGTAGACGATGTTCACGGTCGTCAGCGTATCCATGTCTTCCGACAGCGGCGGCGGATCCGAGTTGAAACGCACGCCGAACCCGACGGCCAACGCCAGCGTCTTCGTCATGTTGACGGACAGCGCGATGTCGTTCTGCACGGCGGTGTTGTCCGAACCAGACTCGGCCAGCAGCTTGTTCGTGATCTTCGTGTTCTCGGTGAACGCATGCTCGTAGTTGGAGCTCACCGTCACGACGGGATCGCTCGTGATCTCACCGTCCAGGCGGTCGAGCACCTCTCCGGCGGGGCTCTTGATGAGGATCTCGGATTTCTGGCGGCGATAACCGGCACCGAGCGAGCCCGTGAGTTTCGTCGTCGGGCTGTCGATGAATTTGTACGACGCACCGGTCGAGCCCGTCGCCTGGTACGCGAAGCCACTGAAGCGGTCCTGCTCGCCGCGAATCGCCGCGAACCAGCTGAAGCGGTCCGTGATCTTGAAGTCGGTCTGGTAGCGCGCTTCGTAGCGATCCGCCGTCGAGAACTCCGCGTTCTCGCCGTACAGCGCGCCGACGAAGAAGTTGTTGCGCCACTTCGAACCCTCGTGCGTGAGATCGAATTTCGTGTTCGCGGATTGCGCCTCGGTGTTGCCGCTGGCGGAGAGGAAGCCGAGCTCGGCTTTGCCGGTCCACTGCGCCTGCGCGGCGGGGAGCATGGCGAGGCACAGCACGAGCGGTGCAAAAGTTTTCACGAGAGTGTTCAAAGCCTTTCCTTGCGTTGATTTTGTTAGGCGCCGGATTCTAGCGGCGCGCGACCTTCACCAGCAGCTTGACAGGCGTTTTTCGGACGCGTCTGACAGCGGATCTGTCGTTTCGGCGCGACGTGGCTTCGCTGCGGTGCGAGGGGTTTGTCAACGCGGGAATCGGATGGTTCCCGTCAGGTTCGCAACTTCAGGTCCCCCACTCGCCATTGCATTGTTGACCCTGTTGGCCCGACCGGGCGGCGGGGTGCATTTCCGGCGGTGCCACAAACCTCTTGGCGACGAAAAGTTGGCGGGTGTAGCGTGCGCACCATGACTTCCACGATGAAGCGTCTCGGCATCGACCGCCTGAATGCGGAAGAGCGGCTGTCGTTGCTGGAGGAGATCTGGGACAGCTTGAGCGAAGAGAAGGGCGCCTTGTCGTTGACCGATCAGGAACGCAAAGAACTCGACAACCGGCTCGAGGCATTCGAACGCAAGCCAGATGACGTCGTCCCTTGGGAGGTCGTCAAAGAAAAGTCCCCGCCTGCCGGCGGGAGATGACGCTCAGAGTTCGATACTGCTCGACATTGGTATCGAGCGCAGCGTGCGGGAGCCGGAGTTGCCTTTCAGGAGGCTGTAGACACCGCCCTCTCCAGCGCCGTCGAACTGCCGAATCGATTCCCGCTAGTGCATAAACAAGTCAGGCGACTGTCAGTGCGCCGATTTCCCTGCTTTGTGTTCTTCATTATTCACGGCGACTCTTTGGTGGTGCTTTCAGTGTTTCACGTTCGCCGAAAGCCCAAGTCTTGGTAAGGCGCTGACTAGTCGAGCTGGTACGACACCTTCGTCCCCGCCTGCGCCACAATCCCGCGCCGTACGAGCTCATCGATCGTCTGCTGAACCAGCTCTGGCCGCTCGCCGCCGTGATGCTTGAAGTACGAGGCGATCGTCTGTTCCAGCCTCTTCCGCGTCTTCGGCTTTCCGCTCATCGATCGCAACTGCTTCACGATCTGATCGAAGTGCACTGGCTCGACTCTCGTCTCCAGTTGAGTCCGCTGCGGCGGCGGAGATTTCTGCGGTTGCGCTCTCGGCGCGTGTTGCGGCTTCTGCGCCAGCGGGACTTTCTGAGCTTGTTGGACTTTCTGCGGCGACGGCACTTTCTGCTGCGCTTTCCTCTGCGCCGGCGCCGCCCCCTTCGCCTTCCTCGGCACCGCTCCCATCGCCGGCACCGCAACCGCCGCCGGCCGCTGCTTCGCCAGTGCCCCCACATCCTTCGACCGCGCGATCCGCACGCCCTTCCCCTTCAAATACTCGATCAACGGATCGAAATCCGTATCCCGCGAGAGAATGAGGAATGACGCGCCCGGTTCCTTCTCGTGAATCCGTCCGATCTGAAAGGCGATGTGCATGTCGAGCGCATTCTTTCCGCTGTACGGCACCTTCACGCGTTCGAGATTCGATCCAAGCTCGAGCAGCGAATCGAATTTGTCGAAATGGTGCCGGCTGGATTGCTGTTTCGCTCCGAAGAACACGATCACCCGGTGGGCGGTCCCGGCCAGAGCTGACATATCCGGCTGGACGTTCTCGAAGTCGACCAAAACGTAGTTAGTGGCCATATGCGAACAGTGTCGCACGCCGCGTAGAAAACCGTTGCCACTCCCCTAGGGAATGACGCAGCATGTCACCGGTGTCATCCAGGGCGTGCAAGCCGGTTTCTGATCGGATTTGAGCGAAATTCACGAGGGAAATGGATGTTTTCTGCTGAGCTTAAAATCGCTTTTGCTTCAATCATGTCCATCGGTTTCCCCGCGTGCCTTCTCGCGGCACCGGCTGGAATGGGTCCTGAAGCCGGGCGTGAAGTCATGTCGACGGATGACGGCTGGGCGGGGGTCCCGGACGCGACCCTTCCTTTGGGCACGACCGGTGGCTCGAATGCCGCGGCCGGGCGCACGCTGACGGTCACGAACCGCGCGGAGCTGATCGCGGCGCTGCGGTACCCGGACCCGACTCCCAAACTCGTCTATATCAAAGGCCCGATCGACGTGAACGTCGACGACAACGGCATGCCGTTGTCATGCAAGGACTACCACCGTCCGGATCCCTTCACGGGTGAGCTCTTCAACATCCACGCCTTCACGGCGTCGTTCGACCCGACCGGACCGTGGGGCAAACGGGCTCCTGTCGGCGGCCAGGAAAACGCGCGCGCGGCGTCGGCCGCGGCGCAAGAGAAGCGCGTCCGCATCCGCATTCCGGCGAACACGACGATCTACGGCCTGGGTCAGGACGCGGCCATCGTCGGCGCGTGGCTCGACATCGCCCCGGGGAGCGCGACTGGCAGCCAGCCGATGAACGTCATCGTGCGCAACATCAGCTTTGAAGACACGGCGGATTGTTTCCCCGAGTGGTCGCCGGAGGATGGCCCCACCGGCAACTGGAATGCCCGTTACGACGCCATCTCGATCCGCAACGCCACGCACGTGTGGATCGACCACAACCGTTTTGCAGACGCAAGGACTCGCGATGCGACACAGCCCTCGTACTTCGGACGCCTTTACCAGGTGCATGACGGTCTCGTCGACATCTCCGACGAATCGGACTTCGTCACAGTGTCGTGGAATCACTTCACGTCGCACGACAAGGCAATGCTCATCGGTAACTCTGATGGCGCTGTCGCGGATCGCAACAAGCTACATGTGACGATCCACCACAATCTGTTCGAGAACCTGGGGCAGCGCACACCGCGCGTGCGCTTCGGTCAGGTCCACGTCTACAACAACCTCTACAAGGTCAATCGCGACACCAACTACCACTCCTCGTGGGGAGTTGGCTTCGAGTCGCAGATCTACGCGGAAAACAACTATCTCGAGTTCAGTGCCATGTATGGCCCGATGGAAGTCATCGACGGCAAGAAGGGCACGCAGATCACGACGGTCGGCAATTGCTGGAAGGAAGCCGACAAGTGCCTGCCGACGGATTTGGTCGCGGAGTGGAATGCGAATTTCGATCCGGATCTCAAGACTGATGTGGGCTGGAAGCCGAAGCTGTATGGCCCTGCTTCGGCGGCCGAGCCCCCGGAGAGCGCGCGTGAGCGCGTGTTGAAAGAAAGCGGCCCAGGAAGGGCCGGGACTAAATAACAGGGAGAGGTCTCGGGGCGGGAACGTCGGCGGACCCCGGCGTTCCCGCCCTGGTTTTGAAATGGGGATACTCCCCATTTGCTAGGAAATGGGGAGTGTCCCCATTTCCACTTGCGCGCGACGTCGCGTCGTCGCAGAGTGTCCCCCGGTGTCATAAGCGCCAAAGAGCGCAACGGCACTCGCCGATAAAAACCTCGAGGGGACTCCACATGCTGCTTTCCACTTTGCGCGCGTCCGCGCTGCTGTTGCTCGCGTTGCCTTCTGTCACGCTCGCCAGTGGCACGGATCTAACTAATGCTCCATCGCCGAAGGGCCGCCACGCGCTGCCCGCGAACGACGGCTGGGCCGCAACGCCGACGACCGCGTTGCCGAACGGGACGACGGGTGGATCCGCCGCCGCGCCCGAACGCACTCACATCGTCACGAACCGCGCCGAGCTCGTCGCCGCGCTCGCGTTTCCGGACGCGACGCCGAAGCTCATCTACGTCAAGGGCACGATCGACGCGAACGTGAGCGTCGCCGGCACATCGCTCGGCTGCTCTGACTACTACCGCGCGGATCCGTCGCCGCCCGCGGGCACGACGCCGGCCGTGTATTCGCTCGAGGCGTTCCTCGCGCAGTACAACCCGGCCGGCGCGTGGGGACGCGTGAACCCGAGCGGTCCGCTCGAGCGCGCGCGTGTCGCGTCCGCGTCGGCGCAGTCCGCACGCGTGCGCATCCGCATCCCGGCTAACACGACGATCTTCGGCATGGGCGCGAACGCGACACTGCGCGGTGCTTGGCTCGACATCCGCCCGAGCTCGACGTCGGGCAATACGCCGATGAACGTGATCATTCGAAACGTCTCGTTCGAGGACACGGTGGACTGCTTCCCGCAGTGGGCGCCGACGGATGGCGCGCAGGGCAACTGGAATTCGGCGTACGACTCGATCTCCGTGCGCAACGCGACACACGTCTGGGTCGATCACAACAGCTTCTCCGACGTGACGAGCGCGGATGCGACGTTGCCGGTGCTGTTCGGCCGCGTCTATCAGGTGCACGACGGCCATCTCGACGTCACGAACGAATCGGACTACGTGACGATCTCGTGGAATCAGTTCGTGAACCACGACAAGACGATGCTGATCGGCAGCTCGGATTCGGCGACCGCGGATCGCAACAAGCTGCGCGTGACGATTCATCACAACCTGTTCAGCGGCGTCGGGCAGCGAGTGCCGCGCGTGCGGTTCGGGCAGGTGCACGTGTACAACAACTTCTTCGATGTGGATGCGCTGCCGACGTATGGCTACAGCTGGGGCGTCGGCGTCGAGTCGCAGATTTATGCGGAGAACAACGCGTTCGTGCTGAACCTGCCGCACACGCCGGATGACGTGATCGATCGCTTCAGCGGCTCGCGCATCACGGATACGGGGAATTGCTTGGCTGTCGGGGGGGCTTGCGTCGTGACGGATTTCATCGCGGCGTGGAATGCGGCGAACAATCCGGATTTCGTGCCGGATGCGGGGTGGGTGCCGGTGTTGTATGGCACCGCCGGCCGCGCCGATCGCGCGAAGTCGGTGGAGACGAATGTGCCGTTGTATAGCGGCCCGACGCTGCGCTGATCGATAACGGTGCCGGGGAGGGGTTCTCGTGGTTCG
>JAYTOK010000157.1:0-1418 GCA_043747835.1 Pseudomonadota bacterium
CATCGGAGATGCGTTTCGAGCCGTCGCCGTCGAGTTACTTCGAGCGTGCGCAGAACCTCTCCTGGACGTTTTTCCGCGGACTTTTCGACCGGTTTGTCCAGGCGATGGTCCCTGAGAGTTTTGCGAACTTCGAAGTCGATCTACAGGGTCAGCTCAAACACTTCCCGCAGGTGTGGATCGTAGATGGATCCTCGCTTGCGCGCGTGTCGCATCGTCTGAAGGCAACGCGCGACGTGCCGCAGATTCTGCTCCCCGGCAGCGTGATCGTTTGCCACGATCTCTTTCGCGGCATCCCGCGCGTTGTGGAGTTCCACGAGAAGCTCTTGGGCGGTGAAGCGGCGCGGCTTCGCGCTCTCTTGGACGGGGTGCCGGAGGGGACACTCCTCGTGGCCGATCGCGGCTACTCATCGGTGCGTCTGCTGGAAGAGATTACGTCGCGCAAGCTCGCGTGCATCGTGCGAATGAAGCGCAACCACGCGATGCGTCTCGTCCAGCAACTCGCGAGTCAGACAGACGAAGGACACGAGGTCACCGACTGCATCGTGATACTCGGGCAAGGTGGCCCGAAGTCGCCGCAACTGAAAGTGCGCGTGATTACAAAGCGGCTGGCGAACGGCGAGACGCTGCGTCTCGTGACGACGGAGCTCGACCCGGCGAAACTGCCCGCACTGGTGGCACTCGCGGTGTACCGGCGTCGATGGAAGATCGAGAGGCTGTTCTACGACCTAAAGGAAGTGCTGAACCTTTCGCGCTTCTACGCCGCGAACACGAACGCGGTGGCGATGCAGGTCTACGCGAGCGCGATCGTGTACGTGGCGCTTCGCATGGCGCAAGGCCGGATCGCGCACGATCATGGGCGTCGCCCGGAGGAGTTATCGATCGCGAAGCTCTTCCCGCGTGCGGCAGCGGCGCACGTAGAGCTTGTGACGCGACTGACGATTCTCGAAGAGGTGAAGCAGGCCAACCCGCACGTCAAGCTGGTATTGCCGGGCTTGACGGAGAGGAATTCGTACTGCGTGCCGCTGCGTCGCCTACTCCTCGAAGTACGCAAGGGCCCACGCCCGAAAACGAAGTACAGCAAGGCGCGCACGCGCGTCGTGCTGCTGTCGAACTACGAGCGCAAGCGCGCCACCGCTCCGCCCGCGAAACCGCGCAGGAAGGGGCGCAAGAAGCCGCAGCCCACGTCGCGACCGTAGCGGCGAACGCAGTCGCTGGACTTCGCTCCCGCGGCGGCGCCGCGCAGCGCCCGCGTGACGTCTCAGCATTGAGGTGCGGCAGCGCAGCGTGTCAGGCGGCACGTAAACGGCGCGGCGACGCATGCTGGCGTCGTCGATCAGCGATGGTCGCCAAGGTGGAGTGCGCGTGAACACGCTTCACTGCGCGTAGATTCTGGGCAATCCGTTAACCGGACGGCCATG
>JAYTOK010000158.1:0-30055 GCA_043747835.1 Pseudomonadota bacterium
ATAGCCAGGCAGCTGTTCGGCCGGGCTCGTTGAGTTCGGCATCGCACGCGGATTGATGAGTTCGCGATAGGCGAGGAGCTCAAATGAGAAGACATCAACTTTCTCCTTGCTCTTCTTGCCGGGGCGGATGACGTTGCGGAAGTAGTGATGCGCGAACGAAGGCTCGATGCCATTGCTCGCGTTGTTAGCCAGGGAAAGGGAGATGGTGCCGGTGGGCGCGATGGACGTGTGGTGCGTGAAACGCGCGCCGACATTGGCGAGCTGGTCCACGAGCCACGGCGCGGTTTCCGCCACGCGCTGCATGTACTTGCTGTACCGCGCGTGCAGGATGCGGCCGGGAATGAGGTCGCCGACCTTCCAGCCGTCTTTGCTCATCTCGGGCCGCTTGCGCAGCATCTCGGCGGTGACCGAGAACTCTTCTTTCATGATGGGCGCGGGGCCCTTTTCCTTCGCCAACTCGAGCGCCGCTTCCCAGCCGGCGACGGCCATTTCGCGCGACACGTCTTCGGTGAACTTCACCGAATCTTCGGCGCCGTATTTCATGCCGAGGCAGGTGATGGTGCTGCCGAGCCCGAGGAAACCCATGCCGTGGCGCCTTTTGCGCATGATCTCCTGGCGTTGCTTCTCGAGCGGCAAACCGTTGATCTCGCAGACGTTGTCGAGCATGCGCGTGAACACCTTCACGACTTCGCGGTATTCGTTCCAGTCGAACTCTGCGAAATCCGTAAACGCGTTCTTCACGAAGCGCGTGAGATTCACCGACCCCAGCAGGCACGAGCCGTACGGCGGCAGCGGCTGTTCGCCGCAGTTGTGCGCGTGGAATCCATTCGCATCGAACTCGTTGATGCCAGGAATCTGCACGTCGTACACGTCTTCCACGCCATCGGCGCGCACCGCGTCCACGGTCGCGACGAAGCGCTCGCGGTTCAACATGCGTTTGTAGTTCGCCAGCAGGCCGTGCAGGCGCGCGCGCTTGATCGTGTCGGCGAAATCGATGAGCTCAGCGAAGCGTTGGACATTGGCTCCCGTGATCACGAGGTCGTGATCCGAGTCGCGGCGGTTGCGGTAGATGGTCGACGCGATGCCGAGACGCAGCAGCATGCGTTGCGCGCCCTCGAGCAACTGCAGATCCGATTGCGCGAGACGCACGGAGACACCCTTCGCCTGCGTGCCCTGCACGCTGCCGTCGGCGTCGAAGAGCCCGCGCAGGAAGCCGCGATAGAACTGGCTCGACGAGCGTTCGACCGCGGGGGTGATCGTGTTGCGTCCCGGGCGCAGGCCGAGATCGCGCGCGAGCTCGGTGATCGCGCTCATCGAGAAGCGGAACTCGCCGCGGCCGCGACCTTTTTGCCAGCCCGAGAATTCGCCATCGAATGAGCGCGCCGCGTCCTGCGCCGCCGCCATCACGGAATTTGGACCGCCCACGCCAACATCACTGTTGCTGACCGAAGCGCGTTCCCAGACCGCGAGCTCGGCGCCCGCCTCGGTGAGCTTGCCGTCGCCGACGAGCAGGCCCATGAGGTAGCCTTCCTTGTTACCCATCGATCCCGCCCAGCTCGGCGCCGCGCGATGATCCTGCAGCAGCACCTTGTCGCCGGGCTGCAGATCGCCAGCCGCGCACCATTCCGTCGCGAGACGCCAGCGCGTCAGCGTCGAGATCCGGCGCACGCGGTGATCGGCGGTGAGGCGCAGTGCATAGCCTTCCGACGTCGACACCTGCACGAGCGGCTTGAGCGCCGTGCGGAAGAAGCCTTCGGGCGCGCTCGCATGATCGACGCCATCGACACGCGCCGTAAACGGCTTGCCGATCAGCTCCGCGACCTGGCGCGGCCCTTCATGGGTCTGCACCCAGGTATCCGCGGGGACGCAAGGGTTGGTCGCGCGAATGTTCTCGCACCACCAGTTGTTGTTCATCTCATTGACGCGGTCGATGAGGATGAAGCCCGGTTCCGCGAAGTCGTAGGTGGACGTCATGATCACGTCCCACATGCGGCGTGCGGGGAGCGTTTTGTAGATCTTGCAGCAGACGAGGCCGTCTTCGCGCGTGACGTACTTTTCGGTGCTCGGCCACTCGCGCCAGACGAACTTCGTCGCGTCGTCGAGGTTGTGCTCGGCCGCTTCGTATTCCTTGATCAACAGCGGGAAGGCGAGATTCCAGTCCTTGTCGGAGCGGACGGCGTGAATGAATTCGTCGGTGACGAGCAGCGAGAGGTTGAACTGGCGCAGACGGCCGGCCTCGCGCTTCGCGCGGATGAATTCCATCGAGTCGGGGTGACCGACATCGAACGTGCCCATCTGGGCGCCGCGGCGGCCACCGGCCGACGACACGGTGAAACACATCTTGTCGTAGATATCCATGAACGACAGGGGGCCCGACGTGTAGGCGCCGGCGCCGGAGACGTACGCGCCGCGGGGACGCAGCGTCGAGAATTCGTAGCCGATGCCGCAACCCGCTTTCAGCGTGAGTCCGGCTTCGTGCACCTTGCTGAGGATGTCGTCCATCGAGTCGGCGATGATTCCCGACACCGTGCAGTTGATGGTCGAGGTCGCCGGCTTGTGCTCGAGCGCGCCCGCGTTGCTCGTCACGCGTCCCGCCGGAATCGCGCCGCGGCGCAGCGCCCAGACGAATTTTTCGTACCAGAGTTCGCGCGCGCCTTCGTTTTCGACGTCCGCCAGGGCACGCGCGACGCGCTTGTAGGTGTCGTCCATCGTCTTGTCGACGGGTGTGCCGTCCTTGGCGGACAAGCGGTATTTCTTGTCCCAGATGTCGAGCGACGCTTCCTGGAAAGGAATGGCATCGACGTCTTTATGCTCGAGCTTGACCACGCTATTCATGGATGGGTTTTACTCCCCGATGTTCCGGACCCGTCTTTCGACGGAAATGGCTCGCTAAACGCCCGAACCGGAAAAAAAGAACGACCCCATGCCCGTAGTTCGTACGGATCAGCGTGGTTTATTGCGGTCTGCTGTCAGACAGCCCGCCATTCCTTCCCCGGTTCACTCCCCACAACCAAGATGCCGTGACACAACATCTTGTGTTGGGGTCGGAAGATTAGGCACGTGAAAACAGCGCGTCAAGAAACATCGTTGTCATAATTGGGGTTCGAGATTGCCATTAACTTTCAATGGCTTGCAGAATTCCCTGCCGCAGGAACGTCCTGTCAAGGCGCGGAATTTGACTCAATGCAGGAATCGGGCCTGACACAAGATTTTGTGTCCACCTTATTCCCACCGGCTACGCACAAGTCATCCACAGCTTGTGCATTGCCAAGCCGAAAGGGCGGCGGAGTGTGGAAGCAAAAGCCGGATTTTCAAGCCTCTTGAATCGTCTCCACAGACCCGCAAATCGTGTCCATCGAAGGACGCCGGGATGTTCCCGGTAGTTAGCAAACGACGATCCAGAGGAGATGAAAGTCATGACTGTTGTGCGTTACGAGCCCTGGAGCTTGCTGAACCGCCTGCGCCGCGAGCTCGATGACTCTTTCGAAACCACGGCCCGCGAGGCGTCCTGGACACCGGCGGTCGACATCCACGAAGAGGCGAAGCAGTTCGTCGTGCACGCCGATCTACCGGGCGTGAAGCCCACGGACATCGAGATCACCGCTGAAAAGGGTGTTCTCGCACTGCGCGGCACGCGCAACTTCGAGCAGAAGAGCGATGACGGCCACTATTCGCGAGTCGAACGCGTGAACGGCAAGTTTGTCCGCACGTTCACGCTGCCCGAGAACGTCGCGACCGATCAGATCAACGCGAAGTTCAAGGATGGCGTTCTCGAGCTCACGATTCCGAAGATCGCGAAGGTGGAGCCGCGCCGGATTGAGGTTCAGGCTGCTTGAACCTCTTCGAGGTTCAAGCTGGCTGAACCGCGAAGCAACTCAGGGTCGGCACAGATGTTCATCTGTGCCGACTCAACCAAGGGGACAGACTTCAGTCTGTCCCCACCCGCTTATCTCGCGCCGCCGAGGATCCGCGCGGGCAGCGTGATGATCCCCCGCAGCAAGCCGAACACGCCGTCGACCGCGATGCCGAGCAGGCGGAACGGCAGCGACAGCAGCCACACGATCGGCCACAGAAGCAGCGCCAGAAGAGCCAATGGCCAGCAAAACACCAGCAGCAGGAGCCACAAGAGAAACTTGATCATTGATTGAGTATCCTCGGAGTCATGTCATTTCACGCAAAAAAACCGACGCAATTCGCCCTCGCGATCTGCGTCGCGGCGCTGGCTCTTTCGAGTCACGCCGCCCTGCCTACGGCCGTCGGCGACACGCCGATGCCGTCACTGGCGCCGATGGTCAAACGGGTCACACCCACCGTCGTGAACATCGCCACCCGCGGCACCGTCCGCGAACGTTCGCCTCAGAATCCCCTGCTCGAGGACCCCTTCTTCCGCCGCTTCTTCGACATCCCGGAGATGGGCCCCCGCGAACGCCAGTTCCAGAGCGCGGGTTCCGGCGTCATCTTTGATGCAAAGAATGGGTACATCGTTACAAACGCCCATGTCGTTGATAACGCCACCGAAATCACGGTAACCCTGCAGGATGGCCGCGATCTCACCGCGAGCGTGGTCGGCAGCGACGTTCCCTCCGATGTCGCCGTGCTCAAGGTGCCGCCCGAGAACCTCACGCAGATCGCGCTCGGCGACTCCGCCAGAATCGAACAAGGCGATTTCGTCGTGGCGATCGGCAATCCGTTCGGACTGCAGCACACCGTCACCTCCGGCATCGTGAGCGGCCTCGGCCGCTCCGGCATCAATCCGGACGGCTACGAGGACTTCATCCAGACGGACGCTTCGATCAACCCGGGAAATTCCGGCGGCGCGCTGGTGAATCTCCGCGGCGAACTCGTCGGCATCAACAGCGCCATCCTCTCGCGCTCCGGCGGCAACATCGGCATCGGCTTCGCGATCCCGGTGAACATGGCCCGCAGCATCATGGACCAGCTCATCACCTACGGCTCGGTCAAGCGCGGGTTGTTGGGCGTCAACATTGTGACGCTGACGCCCGACACGGCAAAGGCGCTGTCGCTGCCGGACAACTCGCAAGGTGTTCTCGTCTCGCAGGTGACCGATGAATCCGCCGCCGCCAAGGCCGGCATCAGACCGGGTGACGTCATCACCGCCATCAACGGCACCTCCATCAAATCGAACACCGAGCTGCGCAACGCGATCGGCCTCTCGCGCATCGGCGAGAAACTCGACGTCGCGCTGATCCGCGATCGCAAGCCGCTGCACGTCGGCGCCGTCATCGTCGACATCCCGCAGACCACAGGCGCTTCCGCGAAGCAGGGTAGCGATGTCGCGGTCGCGGGACCGGTGCATCCCGGCCTCGCCGGCGCAACGCTCGCGGATGCGCCGGACGGTGGCGTGCTCGTTCGGTCGGTCGAGGCGCGCAGCGTCGCCTCCCAATATTTCCGCACCGGCGACCGCATCGAAGGCGCCAATCGGCAGACGATCGCGAACCTCAAGGAACTGCGGGACGTCGCCACTCGCGGCGGCGCACTGGTGTTGCGCGTCCGGCGCGGCAACGCGGTCGTTCTGGTTCCTCTACGCGCGCCATGAGGCGCGCCATCACCGACAGCGCCCCTTGACCGACGTCCTCGTGATCGGAGCTGGCCCCGCCGGCTCGATGGTGTCTGCAGTGCTCGCGCGCCGCGGCTTTCGCGTGCTGGTTCTCGAGCGGCAGAAATTCCCGCGCTTCTCGATCGGCGAGAGCCTGCTCGCCCACACGCTGCAGCTCATAGAAGAAGGCGGCATGCTGGAAGCGGTCCTCGCGAAGGGATTCCAGTTCAAGAACGGCGCGGTGTTCGACCGCGACGGCCGCACCTCGATCTTCAACTTCGCCGAGAAATCGTCCGCGGGCTACAGCTACACCTTCCAGGTACAGCGCGCCGACTTCGACGACGTTCTCGCGCAGGAAGCCATCCGCGCGGGTGCCGAGATCCGCTTTGAAGTCGAGATCACCGCCGTCGATTTCAGCGGCGACAAGCCGCAGGTGACGAGCCGCGGTGCGGACGGTTCCGTGGAAATCCATGAGCCCCGGTTCGTGCTCGACGCCTCGGGCTTCGGCCGCACGCTGCCCAAACTACTCGACCTGCATCGCCCGTCGGCGTTTCCCGCGCGCGCCGCCATCTTCTCGCACGTGCGCGACAGCATCGTCGCCGGCGCCTTCGACCGGCAGAAAATCCGCGCGGGCATCAACCCGGACAACCACGAGATCTGGTCCTGGCTCATCCCTTTCTCGAACGGCACGGCGTCAGTCGGCGTCGTGTCGTCGATCGAGACGCACAAGGCGCGCACGGGCACGATGGACGAGCAGTACTGGCAGGCGGTTGCCTCGGAACCGCGCCTGCACGCCTTGCTCAAGGATGCCGAACTCATTCGGCCCGCTGGCGAGCTCATCGGCTACGCCGCGACCGTCACGACCCTGCACGGCCGGCATTTCGCGCTGCTCGGCAACGCGGCGGAATTTCTCGACCCCATCTTCTCCTCCGGCGTCACGATCGCGATCAAGTCCGCGATCCTCGCCGCGAAAGTGCTCGAGCGTCAGTTGAAGGGTGAGGCGGTCGACTGGGAACGCGAGTTCGCCGACGAGCTCAACTACGGAGTCGAAACCTTCCGTTATTTCGTCGCGGGCTGGTACGACGGCAGCCTGCAGGACGTCATCTTCTTCCCGCGCCAGCAGCAGAAAATTCGCCGCATGATCTGCTCGGTGCTCGCCGGCTACGCCTGGGACCGCGAGAATCCCTACACGGGACCGCAAGCCGGTCGCCGGTTGCGCGCGCTCGCCGAAATCTGCCGGATGAACTAACCCGCGAGCGGCGGCAGAGCGCTCACGTCGAACGACAGCAGCGCGAACACCGATCGCATCTGCTGGAACCGCCCGCCATATTGCGTGAGGTCGCGCGCCGCGAGGCGCAGGTATTTGCGCAGGTGCGGGTTGAGATGCGGCTCCACGGCTTCCGGGTCGATCTTCCGCAGCAGGCAGAAAATCGCCAGCGCGTGCACGAGTTCACCCTCGTTCAGGTCGTAGTTCGCGGTCTCGAACGCGGAGTTGGCGAGGAAGACGCCGAATCCCATGAACACCGTCGCAAGATCGATCGCGGGCCCGACCAGCGCCTCTCCGCCGGGCGGTGGCTCCCCGAAAGTCTCGACGAAGAAACCCGCGAGCGAGTGCGCGAAATCCGGAACCAGCGACAGCGACGTCCCGTCCACGGAATCGTAGCGGATGACCGGGATGCCCGCCGATGCCGCCAGTCGAACCGCGCGCGACGCAGGCTCCACCGTGCACGGCCAGTCGGCCATTCCCGCGTGATCGCGCACGCGGCGGAACAGCGCCGTCGCGGCGGCGTTGCCGCGCATGCCGCTGTCCGGGAAGTGCGCGGCGACCGGCAGCACGAGCGTGGTGCCCTCGAACTTCGGAAATCCGCCGCCATTGCGCAGCAGCCAGACGAACGCGTCGAACTGCCAATCGCGGCGCGCGTCGTCGAGGAAAGGTTTCGGTCGCGTACGTGGAAGCATGGCGCTGCGTTGCCCTCTCGCGGTCATGATGGCATGCGCCGCACCGCGGCATGCGGACAAGTAGTTAGCGAGATGACATAAAGGCGCAAATACCGTATCAACTCTTACTCGTGGCCCCGCTTGCGCACAGCCGCGCGCGGCGTTCGGCGCGCGGCAACTTCGCGAGCTCGCGGGCCGCCGCGTAGAAGCGCTCGAGGTCGTGGCCCTGCTGTTCCAGCAGTCGTTCGAAACCGGGCACGCATTCGTAGTAGGTCGCGAACGACGCGAGACGCGCGTTGTTGGGCGGTCCGTCCAGCTCTTCTGCGAACCGCGACTGGATCCCGTGCCGCGAATCGAGAGCGCGCACGTCGGCGCGCAGCCGCGCGAACACCGCGGTCTTGCGCGCGCGCATCTCGGCTTCCGGCAACGGCAGGCGATACAGTGCCGCCAGTTCCTCGCGGTAGCGGCGCACGATCCCGATGCCGGCCGCCTGGCGTTCGCGCCGCTTCAGGTACTTCCCGAGGTCCGCCTCGCGCCCGTGCTTGCGCAGCCAGCGCGTGAGCCCTTCCCGCTCGACCGCGACCGCGAAGGCCTCGTTGAATGAGCTGTCGTCCGGAATGTAGACGAGCTGGTGCGAGAGCTCGTGGAACAGGATGGAGGCGAGCTCGTCGTCCCCGTAGGTCAGCATCGTGTTCATGATCGGGTCGTTGAACTTGCCCAGCGTCGAATACGCGGGCACGCCGCCGATGATCGTGTCGAATCCTTCCCCGCGCAGGCGCGCCGCGAACTTCTCCGCGGCAGCCTCACGGAAGTAGCCGCGATACTCGACGCAGCCGACGATTGGAAAGCACCATTCGCGCGGCTCGACCGAGAACTCGGGCGTCGCGACCACGCTCCACACGACGAACTCGCGTCTTAGGTCGGCGTACGAGGTGTAGCTCTTGTTGTTAGGCAGGCCGAGCTCGGCCGACGCGAACTCGCGCGCTTCACGCACGGTGGCGAGACGGCGCCGGAGTTCGGCGTCGGTTTTCGGGTTCGCGATCACCCGATCGATCGGCTGGCGCTCGGTGAGGATCTCGAGCTGACCCTTCGCGGCCTGCGCGACGTACAGGGTCCCGCATCCGGGCATGACAAGTCCGATGGCAGCCAGAAGCGAGATGCGAAGATTCGTTACCATGCGCCCATGCAAGTGTACTTGGTGGGTGGTGCGGTTCGGGATCGCCTGCTGGGCCGTGCGGTCCACGAGCGGGACTGGGTGGTCGTGGGCGCGACTCCGGGCGAGCTCGAACGTGCGGGATTCATTCCCGTCGGACGCGATTTCCCCGTGTTCCTGCACCCCCGGACGAAGGAAGAGCACGCGCTCGCGCGCCTCGAACGGAAGACGGGACCCGGTTACCGCGGCTTCGCGACCGAGTTCTCGCCGGACGTCACACTCGAGGACGACCTGCGGCGCCGCGATCTCACGATCAACGCGATGGCAGAGGATGAAGCCGGCAACGTGATCGATCCTTACGGCGGCCGTCGCGACCTCGACGCGCGCCTGCTGCGTCACGTGTCCGAAGCGTTCGTCGAAGACCCGGTGCGCATCCTGCGCGTCGCGCGCTTCGCGGCGCGATATGCGCCGCTGGGGTTCCGCATCGCCGACGAAACAGCGGCCCTCATGCGCCGCATGGTCGAGGACGGCGAGGCGGCCGCGCTCGTTCCCGAACGTGTCTGGGCCGAGACCGAGCGCGCGCTCGGCGAGGAGCGCCCCGACGTCTTCATCCAGGTGCTGCGCGACTGCGGCGCCCTGCGCGTCGTCTACCCCGAGATCGATGCGCTGTTCGGCGTGCCGCAGCCCGAGAAGTGGCATCCTGAAATCGACACCGGCATCCACCAGCTGCTCGCGTTGCGCGAGGCCGTGAAGCTGGGTGGCGGCGTACCGGCGCGCTTCGCCGTGCTCATGCACGATCTCGGCAAGGCGGCGACGCCGGCCGAGGTGCTGCCCTCGCATCACGGACATGAGGACGCGGGCGTGGCGCTGGTCGAGCAGCTGTGCGCGCGCGTGCGCGTGCCTAACCACCTGCGCGAGATCGGCGTGATGACCGCTCGTTACCACACGCACGTGCACCGCGCGTTCGAGCTGCGCGCGGACACGGTGGTGAAGACGCTCGAGAGCTGCGACGCGCTGCGCCGGCCGGAGCGCTTTCGCGATTTCCTGGTCGCCTGCGAAGCGGACAAGCGGGGGCGCACCGGTCTCGAATCGCTGCCCTATCCGCAGCGCGAGTTCTTCGAGAAGGCGCTCCTCGTCGTGGCGGCGGTCGCATTGACGCCGGATGAGCGCAAGGGACTGTCGGGCGAACAGATAGGCCAGGAACTGCGACGGCGGCGCAACGCCGCGGTCGGCTTGCTCAAGGAAGACACGGAACCCGCCTGAGGCGGGAGCGGAGATCGTTTCATGATGAGAATGAAGATCGTCACGACGATCTGCGCGCTCGTTTGTGCGCCTTCGTTCGCGCAGGCGCCAGCACCCAACACCGCGGCCGCCGCGCAGCGTGAGTTGTGGCTTGCGACCGAAGGCCGCTACGTGCGCACCTGGCGCGTTCTCGCGCCGCTCAGCGCCGCCGAGGCTGACACTCTCGCGAAAACCGGCGCGCCGACCGCGCTGATCGACGACTCGAACGCGGCGGCCTGGCGCACGCACGTCAGCTACGGCGATGTGCTGGACGCGTTCGCGGGCGGCGGGATGAAGGACGGCAGCGTCGGCTTCGCGCTCGCGACCATCGACTGGCCGGACGCCGGCGACGCGCAACTCCTGCTCGGCGGAAATGTGCGCGGCGTCTGGGTGAACGGCGCCTGGAACGGCGGCGCGCCCGATTCCCCCGCGTTCGTCATCGACGGCACGCGGGTCGACGTGAAACTCGAAAAAGGCGTGAATCGGATCCTGCTGCGCGTCGAGCGGTTCGACCGGCCGGTGCTCGTGTCGATGCGCGTCGTCGCTCCCGGGTTCGTCGCGGCGCGCTCCGTGATCGCGCCCTACCTGGTCGCCGACGGCACGAAGCTCACCTTGTCCCCGGGCACGGACCCGAAGCCGCCAAATCCCCTCGTGAAATACGAAGTGCTCGCGCCTGGTGGCCATCGCGTGATGGACACCGCGCCGCCGCTCAACCGGCCGGCGACCATCGACACGGCGAACTGGGCCGATGGCCCGTACGAAATCCGCGCGAGCGCGACCGATGCGTTCGGAAAGCCCGTCGCAGTCTATCTACCCTGGTTCAAGGGCGACGCGCGCGCGGCGGCGTTGCGCGTCATCGATGCCGCCGCGGCTCCGGGCGCCGACGGACACGTGAAGATGCTGGGCGACATGCTGCGCGACCGGCTCGGCCCGGATGGCGACGGCGACGTGTCGCGGCTCCACTCGCCGCTCATGGAACACGCCGAGCTCGAACTCGAACGAGCCGGCCAGACCGGCGGCGCTCGCGCGGCCGGTTTCGTGCGGCTCGCGTGGACGGACGACGTCGACGGCTCGACGCAGTTCTGCCGCGCCTATCTGCCCGCGACCTACCCGGCGCAGCGCAAGATCCCCGCGCTGCTGTTCCTGCATGGTTACAACCCGCCGAATCCGCCTTACGTGCGCTGGTGGTCCGTGGCGGACCGCCACAACGGTGTCGCGGAACGCCACGAAATCCTCGTGCTCGAGCCGATGGCGCGCGGCAATTCCATGTACCGCATGCTCGGCGAGACCGACGTGCTGCGGTGTCTCGCGGAGGCGCAGCGACGCTTCCCCGTCGACGCCGACCGCGTGTATCTCACCGGCGAGTCCATGGGCGGCAACGGCACGTGGATGATCGCGTCGCGCAACCCGCAGGTGTTCGCCGCGGCGGCGCCGGTGCATGGCGGCTGGGACTACCGGATCCTCGGCAACGGGTTCGGCTGGCTGAACCCGCAGGCGACGCGTCCGATGGAGCACTTCATGCAGGAGGCGCAGAGTTCATTCGCGGGAGCGGAGGGACTGCGCAACGTACCGGTCTACGCGTTGCACGGCGACGCCGATGCGGCCGTCCCCGTCGAGTTCTCGCGACATGGCGTCAAACTACTGCAGCGTTGGGGCTACGACGTCCGCTACCGCGAGATCCCCGGCGGCATGCACGAGGACCTCAAGGCGCGCGACGAGATCGCGGATTGGCTGCTCGGTCATCGCCGGAATGCCGCGCCGCGCGAAGTGCGCCTGCGGTCCTACGATCTCGCGGGCGCCAAGGCGCACTGGGTGCGGGTCACGGGATCGTCGAGTCCGCTGGAGATGATCGAGGCACGCGCGCAGGTGATCGATGAGCTCGTGCTACGGCTCGACACGAAGAACGTCTCGAGCGTCACGCTCACCCCGCCCAAGACTCTGTTCTCCGGCAACCTGCAGTTTCGCGCGCCAGGCTGGACGGTGATCTGGAACGGCGAACGGCATCTCGTGCCGACGCGCGCCGACGGCAGCCTCGAGCTCGCGGCCGTCGGTGTCGACCCCGGTCCCCGCGACAAATCCCCCGCTCTCGAAGGTCACCTGAGCTATTTCTTCAACACGCCGTTCGCGATCGTCGTCGGGACGGGTGGCGATTCCGCGCGCCGCAACGCGTTCGAAGCCAAGGCGCAGGCGCTGATCGAGTCCTGGCAACGCTGGCAGTACGTGATGCCGCGCGTGTTCCACGACGTCGAGGTCACGCCCGGGATCGAGAGCCAGTATTCGCTGCTGCTGCTCGGCGGCGCGGCGGACAACAAGGTCAGCGCGCGTCTCGCCTCCAAACTACCGCTGCGCGTCGCGCGCGACTCCGTGACCGTCGACGGCCGGAAGTTCGCGGCGAAGGATGCGGTGGCGCAGATGATCTACCCGCACCCCGGCAATACGGGGCGTTACGTCCTGCTCGTCGAGCCAACCTCGATCGCGGGCCTGCGCTTCTGGAATCCCGCGGCGTACCGTCATCCCGCGTACAACTTTCCGCTGCTCTACTGGGACTGGACTATCGTCGACGGGCGGCGAGTCCCGCTCGCGCAGGGACTGCAGCCCGATCGCGGCTGGATCGCGGCCGGCAGCTTCGACCGGCACTGGCGCCGTGACGACCGCTTCACCGTCGTCGGCGACGCGAGCGCCCGCGAGCGCGCGGCGTTGCGCGTCGTTCCCGCGACGCCGCCCAAACTACCCGCCGAACAGCTCGCCGCGTACGCGGGCCGCTATGTCGCGAATCCCGGTCAGGCCAACGCGGGCGCACTCGTCGAAGTCGTCGTCGACGGCGGGACTTTCGCTATCACGGAGCCCGGCACCGGCAATCGCTTGTCGCTCGAAGCCGAGTCCACGACGGATTTTGCGGTGGTCGGCACCGGCGCGGCCGTGCGCTTTCTCGTGGACGGCGCGGGAGAGCCGACCGGCGTCATCGTCGACACCGCCGACGGCGATCTCGTCGTGACGAAGCGCGCGAACTGATCCACCTAGCTGCGCGTCACGACGCGAGCATCGCCTGCGCGATGGCCGCGACGTGCCGATGATCCGTGCCGCAGCAACCGCCCACGACGGCGAGCGCCGGCAGCTTGCGCTGCAGCCGGCGGTACTCCGCGCCGAGTTCCACGGGATCGCCGGCGTCGAGATCCGTCGACGCATCGAGTTCCGCGTGGCTGCGACGCGACGCGTTCGCCCGCAAGCCGCGCACCCGCCGGATGGCCGGACCCAGCTCGTCCAGCATGTCCTCGAAGTGCGTCGGATGCGCGCAGTTGATCGCGTAGTACGCCGGATACGCACCGCTCTCCCGGTCCACGCGCTCGATGGCGTCGGCCAGCGACTGACCCGACGGTAGTTTGCCATCGGTTTCGAGCGTGAACGACAGCTCGAGCGGCATCGCCGCGTCGCGCGCCGCCAGCGCGATGCCGACGGCCTCCTCGACGTAGTTCATCGTGAACGCGCCGAGCATGTCGGCGTCGGTCGCGGCAAACGTTCCGATCTGCACGGCGTGGTAGCGACGCGCGTCGTCCACGCACATGCGCGCCTCGGGCCGGTATCCATCGCCTCGCGGGCCGATGTTTCCGCTGACGACGATCGGCGTCGCCGCCGTTTCCAGCGCGTCGCGCACCTCGATCAGCAATCCGATGGCGCGCCGGTTCGCGTCCGCGAGCGCCGCCGCGTCGTAGCCCAGCTTCGCGGCCCAGTCCGCGTTCGCGCGCCAGGTCGGCGCCTCGAGCACGATGCCGACGCGCTGCTCGAGCGCGATGCGCGTGTAGAGATGGAAGTACTCGCGCAAACGCTCGGTGCCCGCCTCGTTGCGCAGCAGATCGAATGCGGCGAAGTGCGGCAGGTCCCAGCGGTCGTGAAACACCAGGGTCGTCTCGAGACCGCCATCCGTGAGGAACAGCGAGTTCTGCAGTTGCGGCAGTCCGTGGCGGTACTTGCTCATGATCGGCTCTCGGCGACATCGCGGCCCGCGAGCGGGAGAGTGTACCCGGCCGTCGCGCCGGGATGAAAGCCACGCAACTCCGTCTCCGGCGCAATCATCTCGGCGAGGCGCTGACGCGGGGACGCTTCCCACAACCCGCCCGTTCGATATCCCGTAAACTTTGCGGCGGTTTTTCAGCAGGGCACGCATGTCCATCATCGAAGCGATCATCCTCGGGCTCGTCGAGGGCATCACCGAATTCCTGCCGATCTCGAGCACCGGCCACCTGATCCTCACGCGCGACATGCTGGGTCTGCACGGCGACGCCGTGGACCGGCAACTCATCATCATCCAGGGCGCGGCCATCCTCGCGGTGGTCTGGGAATTCCGGCAGAAGATTTTTTCCACCGCGCTCACGCTGCACAGCAGCCCCGTGTCGCGCCGCTTCCTGCTCAACCTCGTGATCGTGTCGGTGCCGCTCGGCGTTCTCGGACTGCTGTTCGAAGACCAGATCAAATCGGTGCTGTTCAATCCGGTGACCGTCGCGATCGCGCTCGTGGTCGGTGGCGCGATCATTCTCTGGGCCGAACGGCGCAAACATGAAGAGCGGGTGACGGATGTCGATCAGCTCTCGTGGAAAGACGCGCTGAAGCTCGGCCTGTTCCAGGCGCTCGCCCTGATCCCGGGGACGAGCCGCTCGGGAGCTACGATCATCGGCGGACTTCTCACGGGTCTCTCACGCCGCACGGCCGCGGAGTTTTCCTTCTTCGCGGCTCTGCCCGCGCTGGTCGCCGCGACGATCTACGAGATCTACAAGGCGCGCGACGAGTTCGCGAGCATGGATCTCACGCCGCTGATCGTGAGCTGCGTGGTGTCGTTCGTGAGCGCGCTGCTCGCGACGAAGTTCCTGCTGAGGTATGTGAGCAGGTATTCGTTTGCGCCGTTTGCTTACTACCGGATTGTGTTTGGTGTGGTCATCCTGGCGTGGGTGTATTTGGCGTAGCGGTAGCGGGGACAGGCACCGATTCGCAGAGCCGAATCGGAGCCAGTCCCCTTCGTCCCCGGAAATCTCCACTTCGTCAAAAATCCGTGGTAGCTCGCGCGACGATGTCGCAACTTTGGGCCACGATGAAATTCGACTTCGAAAAGTTCTATCAGGCGGTCAATGCCAAGCGGACGGCGCGTTCCGCATCCTGGCGCCAGGTGGCGCGCGAGGTCGGCATCGGCAAATCCACGCTCGCGCGCATGTCGCAGAACAAGCGGCCGGATGCCGACGGGCTCGCGGCGCTGTCTTACTGGGCGGAGCTCAACCCCGCGGACTTCGTGGTTCCGGAGTTGGCGGTTTCCACGCAGACGATGCGGCTGTCGGGCGACGAGGCCGCCCAGTCGCTGTCCGCGCACGGTAGCTAGAACGGGTTCGACGCCCAGGCTTTGATCTTGTCGTGATAGGTGCGGCTCGACTGCAATCGAGCCCCGCCCTTGAGCACTAGGATGTATTCGCCATGCGGCCCCGTCTCGAGCTCGTGCACGTGCTTCACGTTCACGATCAGCGAGCGATGAATCCGCAGGAACATCCCCGGATCGAGCGCGGCCTCGAGCGTCGCGATCGGCACGTGGAGCAGATGCCGCGACGCCTGGAGATGCAGTTGCACGTAGTTCTCGGCGGCCTGCAGGTAGAGCACGTCGTCGAGCGCGACGAACGAAATCTTTCCGCCCGCGCGCAGCGCGATGCGCGCGAGATGCTTCGGCGGCGATGCGAGCTGGGCGAGCAGCGCGCGCACGTGCTGATTGTCGACTTCCCGCGCGGCGATGCGTTCGCGCACGCGTGCCAGCGCCTGCGAGAAGCGCTCGCGGGTCACCGGCTTCAATAGATAGTCGATCGCGTTCACCTCGAACGCCTGGATCGCGTAGCGATCGTGCGCGGTCACGAAGATGACGGGCGGCATGCTCTCGGCGCCGATCTCGCGCAAGACTCCGAAGCCGTCCATCTCCGGCATCTGCACGTCGAGCAGCACGAGATCCGGCGGACTCTCGCGGATCATCGCGACGGCCTCGCCGCCGTTGCGCGCCTGGGCGACCGACGAGATTGCGGGCTCTTCGCCGAGCAGCAGCACGATTCCCTCGCGCGCCAGCGGTTCGTCGTCGACGATCAACACCTTCATCGTTCAGCCACCGTCTTTGATTGCGCGAAACGGCACGATCATCGTCACGAGCGCGCCGCCACCCGCGCAGGCGCCGGTCCGCAGATCGGAGGCGTCGCCGTAGAGCTGCTTGAGCCGCGCGCGCGTGTTCGCCAGTCCAAGTCCCAGACCACCGCCCGCTCCCGCCGCGCCGAAACCCGGCCCGTCGTCGCGCACGCTCACGTGCAGCGCATCGCCCATGCGCTCCGCCCGGATCTCGATCGTACCCGGAGTCGCGCGCCGGCCGATGCCGTGCCCGATCGCATTCTCCACGATGGGTTGCAGTCCCATGTGCGGCACGGCCGCATCGAGCAGTTCCGGGTCCACGTGAATTTCCACGCGCAGCCGGTCCGAGAACCGTACCTGCTCGATGGATAGATAGAGGCGGAGATACTCGAGCTCGCGCGCGAGCGTCACTTCCTGCGCTTCCATGTTCGCGAGCACGGCGCGCAGCAGGTCGGAGAATCGCGCCAGCGTTTCCTCGGCCTGCTGCCCCTTCTGCTGGCGGACCAATACGACGATCGCGTTCAGCGTGTTGAACAGGAAATGCGGCTGCAGCTGCGCCTTGAGCGCACCGAGCCGCGCCTGCGCCACCTGCGTCTCGAGTTGCGAGGCGCGAAGGCCGGAACGCAATGCCGCCTGTGCACGCTCCTGGAAGCGCGCGTAGTTGCGGAACGCGGACTGCACGCTGAGCACCACCCAGTACGCGACGATCGCGGTGTGGAAGCCGAAGATGTAGAGCAGCGTGATCTCGTTCTTGAACGTCACGGGCGGGGTCGATGGCGCGATGCCTTCCCAGCCCATCTGAATCGCGGCTTCGATCGCCAGCCGCGTCACCGCCCACGCGATGCTGAGCAGCAGATGCAACCCGAACAGTCGCGTCAGGTTCGCGCGCTCGAGCGGCCAGCGTCGGCCAGCCCAGAGAATCAGCGGCGTCAGCAGCGCGGAGACGTAGATGTTCACCGACCAGTAGCGGATGTCGTGCCACGGATCCGGATCGTCCCAGTAGAAGCGGCGCGTGACGTTCTGCGCGAAGTACAGCAGCCCGATCGCCGTCCAGGCGAGAAACGGGTAGGCGAACGGCCTGAGCATGCGCAGATTCATCACGTGCGAAGGAGCTTACGCCCGGGACCTGCCCACCGACGCACTGGCGATCGTGGTTGTTTGATGAACCGGCCGATTTCGGTGACGAGCCGCTGGAACTTACAAACTACCGCGCAGGTCCTGTGTGGCGAATCCGGCCAATGGCGCGTCGTAGCCCCGCGCTAGCGCGATCACCTTGAAGATCTCGCCCATCTCTCCGGGCAGCATGAGCTTTCTCGCCTGACCCGCGAGCTCGGCCTTGCGGCGCATGTCGTCGCCGGCGAGCTCCATCTCCGTCGACAGCAGCGACTCCATGCCCGCGCCGATCAGAAAGGCCGCCTGCGTCGCGAAGCCCATGACCTCGAGCCCCGCGTCGTCCGCGGCCTCGGAGACGCGCGTGAAGTCCACCCAGGCGGTGATGTCCTGCAAGCCCACGTGCACGAACGGATCGTCGTGCGCGCGATGGCGGAAGTGGCAGCGCAAGGTGCCGCTGGATCGTTCCGGGTGATAGAGGTGTGCGCGCGGCAGGCCGTAGTCGACGAGAAACGCAACGCCCTGCTCGAGGATCTGCGCGACGCTCGCGATCCACGGATGGAACGAAAGGCAGACTTCCGACACGTAGCCGTCGGGCAGCGGCGCGGGCAGCGACTCCACGATGTCCGCCACCGCGTGCATGAGCTCGGCGGTCGGCGAGCGCTCGCGCCATTCGAAACCCTCGCCGCGCAAGCCCACGCCGAGCGCGCGCACGTCGATCCCGCCCTCGCGCGAATGCAGCACGAACCGGTCGACCGGCATCGCGTCGAGCACCTCGTTCGCGAGCACGACGCCCCGCATCTGCCGCTCCGGCCAGTGGTCTAACCACTCGACCCTCTGCCTAAGCTCCGGCGGGAGTTGCGCGATGCGCGCGCGCTGCCGTTCGGCGAGATCGGCGCTGACCTCGAGGATCCGGTATTTGCCGGGCAGGCACTCCATCGTCGCGAGCTCGGTGAGCACGTCGGCGGCCATTCGGCCCGAACCGGCGCCGAGCTCCAGCACGTCGCCGCCGGTGTCGCGCAGCACGTCCGCCGTCTGGCGCGCGAGGCAGCGCGAGAAGAGATCGGAGACTTCCGGCGCGGTCGTGAAGTCGCCGCCGGCGCCGAGCTTCGTCGCGCCCGCGCTGTAGTAACCCAATCCGGGTGCGTAGAGCGCCATGCGCATGTAGGCATCGAAGCCGATCGTGCCGCCTTGCGCGCGGATGAACGTCCGGATGTGCTCCGCAACGCGTTCGGAATGCGCACGCTCGTCGGCGCTCAATTCGGGCAGGGTTGTGAGGGATGCGGAAGAAGTCATAGAGTGCATCGTAAATGAGTCACGACAGTTTAACGGGCAAGACGGTGCTGATCACGGGCGGCGCGCGCCGCGTCGGCGCCGCCATCGCGCGCGAGCTGCACGCCGCCGGGGCGAACCTCGCGATCCATTTCCGCAAGTCCGCGGCGGACGCGGCGAAACTCGCGGTCGAACTCAACGACAAGCGCCCGAAGTCGGCGGCGACGATTCGAGCCGATCTGCTCGACGTCGAGAACCTGGGCGCGCTCGTCGAATTCGCCTTGCGCCATTTCGGCACGCTCGACGTGCTCGTGAACAATGCCTCGACGTTCTACCCCACGAAGATCGGCGAAATCACGCCCGCCGCGTGGGACGATCTCATGGGCACGAACCTCAAGGTGCCGCTGTTCCTGTCCCAGGCCGCGGCGCCGGCGTTGAGGAAATCGAACGGCCTCATCCTCAACATCGTCGACATCCACGCGCTGCGTCCGCTGCGCGACTACCCCGTCTACTGCGCCGCGAAGGCGGGCCTGCAGATGATCACGCGTTCGCTCGCGAAAGAGCTCGGTCCCGAAATCCGCGTGAACGGCATCTCGCCGGGACCGGTGCTCTGGCCCGAAGGGCCGAGCGACGAGAAGGCGCGCGCGAAGATCATCGAGCGGACGGTCCTCAAGCGCATGGGCACGCCGGAGGACATCGCGCGCACCGCGCTTTTCTTCGCGGCGAGCGCGCCGTTCATCACGGGACAGATCCTGGCCGTCGACGGCGGCCGCAGCGTTGCCTGGTGAGGGACTGTCCTGTTTTCGGCTCTGCGAAAACGGGACAGTCCCTTTCTCTTCGCTAGCTAAGGCGTCACCGCGAACTCTACCGGCACCATCTCGTGCCCGTCCCGATCGAATTCGTTCCAAAGCACCCCGATCGCTTTCCCCACCGTCGGATGCACGACCTCCGGCGCGATCTCCGCCATCGGCCCCAGCATGTAAGGCCGCTTGAGCAGATCCGGCCGCGGCAGCGTGTACTCCGCCGTTTTCTCGACCCGATCGCCGAACAGCAGCACGTCGAGATCCATCGAGCGCGACGCCCACTTGGGCGCGAGACGCGGCCGTCCACACTGCGTTTCGATGTCGCGTAATTGCGCGATCACGGCGTCCAGCGGCTGCGCGGTCGAGAAGCCCAGCACGAGATTGATGAACTCCGGCCCGTCGAAGCCGACGGCGGCGTTGCGATAGGCGCGCGAGAAGAACGCATCCGGCCAGTTCCGAACGATCTGCGCGCAGGCGCTCGCGAGGTTCTTCTCAGGCTCGACATTGCTGCCCGCCGCGACGAATACCTTCGTCATTTCTCGGGCAGGTCCGCGCGAACGCGCAGCACCGCAACGCCGACGTCTTTCGAATGACGGATCGCGCCCGGCTTGTTCACCGACAGCCGCACCCAGTCGACGCCGAACTCCTCGAGGATCAGCATCGCGGCGCGATGCGCGAGCGTCTCGACGAGCTTGAACTCCGAACCTTCGACGAAAGCGATGAGCCGCTTCGCGACCCTCTTGTAATCGAGCGTATCCGCGACGTCGTCAGACGCGGCGGCCCGCGCGCAGTCCACCGGCATCTCGACGTCGAGCACGATGGTCTGCTTGATGCGCCGCTCCCACTCGATGAAGCCGATGATGCAGTCGATCGCGAGGCCGTGCAGGAAGATGCGGTCGCCCGCGTCCGGCGTCGCAGAGGAGCTCGGCAGCGTTGCGGTTTTGGGCATTCCACCCGACGAAGTTCGTCTAACCATTGCCTGTCATTCCCGCGACTCCAAATCCGTAAGAGACCATCTCGCCCGCGCGCGGATCGCCGTCGTCTCGTGTTTGCCCGCCTTGAGCCGCGCCATGCCGGCGACGGCGATCATCGCGGCATTGTCGGTGCAGAACTCGATGCGTGGGTAGAAAACTTTCGCGCCGTGCCGCGCGGCGCCCGCGGCGAGCTGTTCGCGCAGGCGCAGGTTCGCGCCGACACCGCCGGCAACCACGAGCGCCTCGTAGCCGGTTTGCTCGATGGCGCGCAGCGCCTTCGCGATGAGCGTGTCGACGATCGCACTTTGGGCGCTCGCGCAAATGTCGGCGCGCGTCGCGTCATCGAGCGGGCGTTCGCGCGAGCATTCCTTCACCGCGAGCGAGACCGCGGTCTTCAACCCGGAGAAGCTGAACTCGAGCCCGGGCCGGTCGAGCATCGGCCGCGGAAACACGAAGCGGCCGGCATTGCCGCGAGCCGCCAGCTTCGCGAGCTCGGGTCCGCCGGGATAGGGCAGTCCTAACAACTTGGCGGACTTGTCGAACGCCTCGCCCGCCGCATCGTCGCGCGTTTCACCCAGCATTTCGTAGTGGCCAGGCGCGGCGACGTCGATCAGCATCGTGTGGCCACCCGAGACCAGCAGCGCCACGTGCGGAAACGGCGGCGGCACAAGTTCGAGCAAAGGCGCGAGCAGGTGACCTTCGAGGTGGTGGACGGCGACAGCCGGCACCTCCCACGCGAACGCCAGCGACCGGCCGAGCGCGGCGCCCGTCAGCAACGCGCCGATGAGGCCAGGGCCCGCGGTGTAGGCAACGCCATCGAGCTGCGCGGGCGAGGTCTGCGCCTGCGCCAAAGCGGCCTCCACGAGCGGGAGCAGCCGGCGAACGTGATCTCGGGACGCCAGTTCCGGCACCACACCGCCGTAGATACGGTGCAAGTCGACCTGGCTGTAGAGCTCGTGCGAAAGCAGCCCGCCCGCATCGTCGTAGACGGCAACGGCGGATTCGTCACAGGAGGATTCGAGGGCCAGGATGCGCATTGAGATAAGTCTTCGCCTTCTTCTTTGATTTTTCGGAGCCGTTCTATAGAATCGCCACCCCTGCCCCAGGCAGGTTCGGGCAAATTCCTAAACAGATCAAAGGGTTGAGGTTTCGATGCCGAGCGTTCGTGTTCGTGAAAACGAGTATTTCGATGCCGCCCTGCGCCGCTTCAAGCGCGCGTGCGAAAAAGCGGGCGTGCTCACGGAGCTTCGGCGCCGCGAATTCTATGAGAAGCCGACGCAGGAGCGTAAGCGCAAGAAGGCTGCCGCCGTGAAGCGTCACCTCAAGCGCAACACCCCGCGCGAGTACTCGGCGCGTCCGCGCCCGAGCTGAGCCTTCTCGTTTTCAAGAGGGTAGATGATGCTCAAAGAGCGCATCACCGAAGACATGAAGACTGCGATGCGATCCGGCGCAAAGGATCGCCTCGCGGTCATTCGTCTTTTGCAGGCGGCCATCAAGCAGCGTGAAGTCGACGAGCGCATCGTGCTCGACGACGCGCAGATCACTTCCGTGCTCGAGAAGATGATCAAGCAGCGCAAGGAATCGGTCGTCGCGTTCGAGAAAGGCGCGCGTCCGGATCTCGTCGCGAAAGAGAACGCCGAGATCGTCGTGCTGCAACCGTACCTGCCCGCGCAGCTGGGCGAAGCCGAACTCGACGCCCTGATCGCCGAGGCGATCTCCTCCACCGGTGCCGCGTCAATCAAGGACATGGGCAAGGTGATGGGCGTCGTGAAGGCGAAGGCCGCCGGCAAGGCCGACATGGGCGCCGTCGGCGCGCGCATCAAAGCCAAGCTGGGCGGTTAGTCGCCCATGGGCGGACGGGGCATCGCCACCGCCGCGGCGTTGATCTTCATCGCGCTGATCTGCATCTCCATTTCCCGAAAGATCGAAACCGAAAGACGGCAGCTCGGGAAGTTTCCGCGCAAGCGTCTGCCGCTGGTGATCGGCGGGTCGATCGTGGCGCTCGTCGCGTGCGTCTTCGTGGTGTTCTCTATCTTGCGCTGACGCGCACTCCGCCCTCAGCGCGCGAGCAGCTTCTTGCGCAGGGCCGCTCCCTTGCCGCCGATCTCCATCGATTCGAGCGCAGCGCGCGTATGGGCAGCGAGGTCCAGCTCATTGCTCAGCACCACTTCGAGCAATAGATCGAGGAGCGCCGCCGTGTCCTTCGGCGGATCCACGGGTCGAGCGGCGACTGCCGCTTCCAGTACGCGCGCGACGACCGGCGAAACGGCCGGATCCGCGCGCAGCGCGGCGCGCAGGCTCTTTGCGTAACGCGCGCACGCCGTATGCTCGGCCGCGACGAGCTGCGCGATGATCGGGGCAAACGTCTCGACGTCCAGCCTCCCGTCGAGCACGGACTGCACGAACGCGTCGACCGCGATCGCCGTTTGTCCCACCTCCTTGCCCGCGAGCCCGAGCGCGAGCGTCAGCCTGGCCATCGACCCCAGCGGCACGCCCGCATGCAGGAGCTGGTGTAGATAGGCCTTGTTCTGCCACTGCGCTTCCCACCAGTCCAGGTTGAAGCTCAGCGCGGTCGCGCCCTGCGCGAAGAAGTTTCCCAGGTCCGCGGGCAGCAGCGAGGCGTAGTAGAGAATGCTCGCCTCGTCGTTGCCGCCGACCGTGCCCGTGTTGAACCAGTATTTGTTCTGGCGCGAGGCCTGCCGCTCGAGATCCGAAACCGGATCGCCGCGCGGCTTCTCCTTCACCGCCGTCATGCGGACCGAGTGGTGAGATCGGCCGCTCTGGAGTTTCTCGGAATGGATGTGCCAGCTCGGCTCGGACGGTTGCCCGCCGGCCAGCAGCGTGCGCATGCGATCCGCCGCGGCGCGACAGGTGTCATCGCGCACCTTGGCGTCATCGCCCAGCGCTCGACGCAACGCGTTTGCCTCGACGTCGGCACCGAGCCCGTGCGCGGCGCGCAACGCGGATGACAGTTTGCCGGGCATCAGTCGCATCAGCGCCGTGAGGAAGTCGGTGCGCCGGGGTTTGATGCCTGATAGTTCGTACACGCGCAGCCGCTCGACGAGCACCTCGGCCGCGATGAACCCGCGGCGATGCGTCGGCATCGACAGCAGCGGCTGGCCCGGCGCAACGGGCGGCGACTTCAGGATCTCGTCGATGCGCCCGACGAGGTGGATCTGCGCGACGTTCGAGTGGCCGCTGGAACTCACGCCGGCCGCCGTCGGCACGCGCGACCCCGTCATCGCGAAATCGAGCACCCGCGCGAGCTGCCGCGGGATGTCCTTGCGCACTTTGCCCATCCGCTTCGCGACGGGCGCGAAACGCACACGTGTCTCCTCATCGAAGGGCATGCGGGCGACGAGCGCCCCCAGCGCACGCTCGAGCTCGTCGATGTCCGTGTCGTTCTCGAAGACGAAGGCCACGCGCTCGACGAGTTCGTCGAGCGTCGCGATGGGCATGATCGTCGTTTCGACTGGAACCGCGGGCGCGGGCGCGGGCGCGATGGGCGCGCGAACGCGCGGTGCGCCGGCTTTCGCGGCCCCACCCGCCAGTGCCGCGAACTGCTCGCGATTCACCGCGGCGATGCCAGCCCCATAGGTCCCGAGCGAGGCGCGGGTCGTGCCGCCCGGATCCCACTCGCCGATACGCCGCAGCACGGCTTTCTGCACCTGCGCGGAATCGTGCGCCAGCGCCGGCACCAGGACTCCTGCCGCCGCCGCGGCAAGCGCGGGCTCCCGCTTCACGACACGCTCGAGTAGTTTGACGGCCGATTCGATCTGACCTTTTACGGCGGAAGCGAACACGGGGCGCAGCGCTTCGAGCACCGCGCGCGGGGCGACTTCGCCCGCCGCTTCGAGCGCAGTGACGCAGCCGAGCGCGAAGGTGACCGTCGGTGGAATGCGGCTGCCGAGGAGAGCGAGATACCGCGCCGCATGCGGACGCATTTCGTGGGCGGTGGGCGCGAGCTCGACGTGGAAGCTGGAGAACCAGCCCGAGCGATACTGGATCCAGCCGCGCTCCAGCGAGGACAACGCCTTGTCGACTAGCAGCCCGCGTGGATAGACGCCCGCGTCGCCGAGGCCGATGAGTCGCTGTGCCCAGGACGGCCGCCCTTTGCGGCAGTACTTGTCGACAGAGGCCAGGCTGACATCCTGCGTGCCCTCGACGTCGAAGATCCGCAGCAGTGCGTCCTTGAGCCCCGGATCCTCTGCGAAGAGCTCCTCGAAGGAAGGCGTATGGCGAAAGTCCGTGAACAACGTCATCAGGCCGAGCGCGTATTCGTCGCAGTCGGGCCGTGGCGTTAGGCCGGCCGCGACGAACTTGTGCACGTCGCGGGCGGATGAAGTCTTTGCGAGTTCATTGCCGAGGTCGCGCAGCGACGCGGGTTTGAACTCGCGCGCCACCGGGATCATGCGGTCGACATCGAAGTGTTGTTCGGCGAACTCTTCCGCCGTGCCGCAGACCAGCGTCGCGACGGCGGCCGCGTGGTTTTGCTCGTCGGTCGGCCGCCGGCCCCAGCCCGCCCACGTGTCGTCGTCGTAGGCGAACCTCGCGGCTTCGAGCACCTTGATCACGCGCGACACCGCGGGCCGCAACTTCTCGCGCTCCGCCGGTTTCGCCGCCCGCAGCAAGGCGAGCAACGCCTCCGCGTCGCCCTTCTCGATGAGCTTTTCGATGTCGGTCTGCGGTACGAAAGGCTTCGCCACATCATTCCTTGCGCGACGCGGCCGCCGCGAGCACATGTTTGCAGGGCCCGCGCTCGCCCTGATGCTTCGCGAACCACGGGCACGTACAACGCAGATCGCCATCGACCTCGCGGACGCGATGCGCGGCTTCGCCGCTGCGCACGTCGGCCTCGAATGGCACCGCGCTCACGATCGCAACGGCACCGGCGTCGATGAGCGCGCGCGCATCGACGAGCCGCGGATGCAGGTCTTCGGCCATCGCGAGATCGAACGGCAGCACGCGATGGAAATAGTCGCCGGTGGACACGTCGAAGCCCGCAATTCCCGACGCGCCGAGCACACGCAAGACGTCGGCGATCACCGCCGGCGTGACGCCGAGTTCACGCGCGAGCACAGCGGCGTCGAGGCTGGCCTGCCAGTTGAGTTGCGCGCGAACACGCGCGAGCGTCGCGCCGACTGCGCCGCCATCCGCCTGCATGAGCGCCCACAGCGCCTGACCTTCGCCGGAAAATCCCCGCCAGGTTTCGGCGCTCACCGCGAGCGTGAGTCGCGCGCCCGGGAAGTCGAGCACCCACGCGCTCGCCTGCTGCGCGTCGTCGGCGTAGACCGTGAGCATCTGCGCGTGCGGCAACAGCGCGTGCAACACCTTGAGTCGCGTCGTGTCCGTGAGCCGCACGCCGTCGGCGACCGGTCGCGTCGTCGCGTGCAAGCCTCCTGCGCCGCGCGCGATCCATAACGGCGTACGGCTCGTCGATGCCTTCGGCAAGGTCCGGAAGAAGCGCAGCGCCTCGACCGCCGGAGCCGTCAGCCGCGGTCGCATGCGCGCCTGGTACGACTGGACCTCGAGCATGCCGCGCAGCCAGCGCAGCGGCAGATCGACCTTGCGCTCCACCACCTGCGCGTCGCCGGACCGAAGTTTCACCTCGTCGCGGCCGACGGAGAACGCGAGGCCGGCATCGTCGCGCACCCGCGCGAGCGCGGCGCGCATCGGCTCGTTGAAATCGACGTTGGTCGTTCCCTTGCCGACGACGTCCCCGTCGTACGACTCCGGCAGCAAGTCGGCACGCGCGTACGCGCTACAGCAGCTCGAGAACCCCTCGAATCGCAGCAGGCCGCCGCCAGAGGTCACGACCGGATCCGCGAGCGCGATCGCCTTCGCGACCGAGTTCGCGGGTGTGAAGAAGCGTGAGCCGACGATCAGATGGATGGCGGTGAGCAGATCCGCGATGAGGCGCGGCCGGTGCACGCGACCTTCGAAGAAATACGGATTGGAGCCAGCGTTTTCGGCGGTGGCGAGCGCAAGCCGCGGACTTCCCGTGGGCTCGCAAACCGACGAGGCGGCGTATCGCAGGGCATGCAGCACACCTGCAATCTGTCACGAGCTCGCCGCCGCGGACAAGAGATGGGCGGGATGCGGGTTCGTCCGGGGCGGCGGCGGTAGAATCGCCGCCCACATGGCCGGCCGCATCCCACAGAGCTTCATCGACGACCTGACCGCGCGTGCGGACATCGTCGAATTGATCGGCTCGCGCGTCGAGCTCAAAAAGGCCGGCCGTGAATACCGCGCGTGCTGTCCGTTCCACAGCGAGAAGACCCCGTCCTTCTGGGTGAGCCCGCAGAAGCAGTTCTATCACTGCTTCGGCTGCGGCGTGCACGGCACCGCGCTCGGCTTCCTCATGGAATACGACAAGCTGTCGTTTCCCGAAGCGATCGAGGAGCTCGCGGGCAGGCTCGGTCTCGACGTGCCGCGGGAAGCCGGCAGTCAGCCCGACACGGCGGGCTCGACGGCGCCGCTCTACGACATGAACCTGCGCGTCGCGAAGCACTTCGCGAGCATTCTTCCGAACGATGCGCGCGCGCGGGAGTACGCGAAGAAGCGCGGCCTCACGCGCGAGACGGTCGAGAAGTTCATGATCGGTTTCGCGACGAACTCGTGGAACGACGTGCTCAAGCGCTTTGGCGCGAACGACGCCGATCGCAAGGCGCTCGCCGACTGCGGCCTCATCATCGAACGCGAACGCACGGACTCGCGCACGCTCGATCGGCACTACGACCGCTTCCGCGATCGCCTCATGTTCCCGATCCGCGATTCGCGCGGCCGCGTGCTCGCGTTCGGCGGGCGCATCGTCGATCAGGGCGAACCGAAATACCTGAACTCGCCAGAGACGATGCTGTTCCACAAGGGGCGTGAGCTCTACGGCATGTTCGAAGTGCGCCAGGCGCGCACGACCCTGCGGCGGCTGCTCGTCGTCGAGGGGTATATGGACGTCGCCCGTCTCCACCAGTCCGGCGTGAACTACGCCGTCGCGACCCTGGGAACTGCCACGACTCCCGAGCACCTGCGACGCATCTTCAAACTCGTCAACGAAGTCGTCTTCTGTTTCGACGGCGACAAGGCAGGCCGCGCGGCCGCGTGGCGCGCGCTGAACAACGCGTTGCCCGAGGCACGCGAAGGCCGGCAGATCCGGTTCCTGTTTCTGCCCGAAGGCCATGATCCGGATTCGCTGGTCGGCGAGGAAGGCCAGGCCGCTTTCGAGAAGCGTCTCGAGGGTGCCCTGCCGTTATCCGAATACCTGGCCACCGCGCTCGCCGAACAGGCGGATATGAGTCACGCCGACGGTCGCGCGCAGTTCGCGGAACTGGCTCGTCCGCTCGTCACGAAAGTGGCGCCCGGCGTCTATCGGGACCTGCTCATTGACCGCCTATCCGAGTCGATCAAGCTGCCGACCGCGAGATTGAACCAATTATGGTTCAATGAGGTGACCGACGTCCGCGGCAACCACATGACCACCGCGGCCCCTGCCCGACCCGTCCAGCGCGCGCGGGATGGTGGCGGCGGCAAGGGCCTGGTGACCAAGGCGGTGAAGCATCTCGTGCATTTCCCGACGATTGCGGAGCGGGTGTCCGGCGCCCAGCTCACGCAGCTCGAGATCAACGAAGACGCCGGTTCGCGCTTCCTGTTCGAGCTCATCGACCAGATTCAGCAGGAGCCCGCCGCTTCGACCGCCGTGCTGCTGGAACGCTGGCGGGACCGGCCCGAGGCGGTGCGCCTGCGTGCGCTGGCCGGCGAGGAGAGCGGCGGCATCGACGAGGGCGGCGCGGCGCTCGAGTTGATCTCCGTCCTCGAGACGCTCGCCATGGAACCGCGGCTTCGGCGCCACGAGGAACTCCTGGCAAAAGGCGAACTCAACGAAGATGAACGCTCGGAACTCAAGGAGCTAACGGTCGCGATTCACCGGGCGAAAAGCAAAGTCGCCCAGAGCCCCTCAGGGACAGCCCCGGCCGGCCGATAAAACTTTCGGGGCCATGACCCTTCTGGCCCGAATTTTGCGTTGTGTTTGAAGACAAACCTGAGCGGAAGTTGTTGAGCCGCTGGCTATTTTCGCTTTGTCAAGCCAATGACATTTACGTAGAATGCGCCCCCTTCCGCGCAAGCCACTTGATCACATCGCTGGAATCCCCACGGTGTCGTCCCGCCTTTCGCCCCGCACACGATTCAGCGCCTCCGGAAACTCATGACCACGAAGCACAAACGCCCCGCCGCTCCCGCCTCGAAAAAGCTGCCGCTGAAGAAGTCGGCGAAGCCTGCCGCTCCTGCCGCTCATTCCTCGAAGGAAAAAGCCGCGCATCCGGTGAAGGCGAAGCACGTCGAGGTGAAGAAGCCGGTGCCGAAGGGAAAGTTGCCCGAAAAGACTGCGGCGCATGCGGCGACTGATGCGAAAGGCAAGGTCGCCGAGCTGAAGCCCGCGCAGAAACTCGCGGCCGCGCGTGCTGCGGCGGCTGCCGCTCCGGCCGTCGCAGCTCCCGCGGCTGCGAAGGTAAAGGGCAAGAAAGGCGCTGCCGAGCTGATCAACATGCCGGCACGCCACAAGGTGCTGCCCGAAGAGCGCCAGTCGCAGCTCAAGCTGTTGATCGCGCGCGGCAAGGAACAGGGCTACCTAACGTACTCACAGGTGAACGATCACCTGCCGTCGGAGATCGTCGATCCCGAGCAGATCGAAGAGATCGTAAACACGATCAACGACATGGGCATCCCGGTGTACGAGAAGGCGCCGGACAACGAGAGCATTCTCGCGCCTGAGCCGTCAGCACCGACGGACGAAGAAGCCATCGAAGAAGCTGCCGCCGCGCTGGCAGCGCTCGATGCCGAGCTGGGCCGCACGACGGATCCGGTGCGCATGTACATGCGCGAAATGGGCACGGTCGAGCTGCTGACGCGCGAAGGCGAAATCCGCATCGCGAAGCGCATCGAGGAAGGCCTCGACGCCGTGCGACTCGCGCTGTCGATGTACCCGTCGACGGCCGACTATCTACTGAAGGCGTACGAGCCGGTGAAGACGGGCGGTGCCCGCCTCGTCGACTTGATCGTCGGCTTCATCGACCCGAACGCGCCGGACGTGATCGCGCAGCCGCAGAACCCGACCAAGATGGAGCTCGCGCCGGCAGCCCCCGAAGAGAAAGCCGAAGGCGCGGAAGACGAGGAAGCGGATGGCGACAGCGAGGAAGAAGCCGTCGACACGGGCCCGGACCCTGAAGAAGCGGCGCGCCGTTTCGCCTCGATCGGCAAGTACCTGAACAACTCGCTGGGACACATCGAGAAGCTCGGCGCGAAGGACCCGAAGACGCTGAAGGTCCGCAAGAAGCTCTCCGACGAGTTCATGGAGCTCAAGCTCGCGCCGCGCATGTTCGAAGCGCTGATCCAGAATCTGCGCCACGGCGTGAACGACATTCGCCAGCTCGAAAAAGAAATCATGATCATCGCCGTGCGTGACGCCGGCATGCCGCGCAAGGAGTTCATCCTCTCGTTCCCCAAGAACGAGACGTCGAACCGCTGGCTGCAGAAGCAGATCAAGGCGGGCAAGAAGTGGTCGGCCGCGATGGGCCGCCTGCAGGACGAGATCTCGCGCCGCCAGGACAAGCTGGGCGTTCTCGAGAAGACGTACCACCTCACGATCACGGACATCAAGGAGATCAACCGTGAAGTGTCGATCGGCGAGGCGAAAGCCCGCCGCGCGAAGAAAGAGATGGTCGAGGCCAACCTGCGTCTCGTGATCTCGATCGCGAAGAAGTACACGAACCGCGGCCTGCAGTTCCTCGACCTCATCCAGGAAGGCAACATCGGCCTGATGAAGGCGGTCGACAAG
>JAYTOK010000159.1:0-17864 GCA_043747835.1 Pseudomonadota bacterium
CGTCGCTGACGATGGAGACCGTGGCGGACGACGGCAACCCGAGCGACGCTCCGGCGGTCGGCGTTCCGAGCGCGACCGCCAAGGTCTCGTTCGACTCGACGGTGGCGTCGTCGAGCACGGTGATGGTGAAGGTCTTGTTGGCGGCGTCGCCATTTGCCCAGGAGAACGTGCCGTTGCTGGCGGTGTAGTCGGAGCCTGCGGTCGCACTGACCGCCGTCACGGTGTACGGCACGCTCACGGCACCGTTCGTGCCGGTGGTGCGTGTCGCCGTGATCGTGATCGTTCGCTGGCCCGAAGCCTCGCCACCGCCGTACGCGTCGGCCGAGAGCTGCACCATCCCGGGTGACAGCGCGTTCGTCACCGAGGTGCGATTGCCCGCCGCGTCGAGCACGTAAGACGTTTGCATTCCGTTGTCGTGCGTCGTGCGACGCAACCGGCCGCCCTCGTCGTACTGGTACGTGACGCTTGCCGCAAGAACTGTGCCCGCGGCGAACGTGACCAGCAGAAGGACACCGGCGAACCAACCGCGGATTCGAAAACCGCGCACGCGGGATGCTCGTTCAACAATCATGGCGAAATCCTCGCGGACGAAAACAATCCGGCGAACGAATGGAGATGATTTGGAAATGCCTCAACGCGGACGCGCCCAGAGGCGAAGAGATTTATTTTTCTCGAGACAACACTCGTCCGGCACGCTCCCTCCCAGGATCGCACGTATAAGTTTCGCCATCTGTCATTGTCGTGTCACGTGTCTGCTGCACGTGTCGATGACCGCGGGCGTTAGCTAACTACCAGCCTTGGATACCTTTGCCAGAACTTAACTACGCGAGAACACCCGACGTCAAGACTTTGTCGCGCGATACTCACAAGGCGCTCTCACTCCATCGTTCGCGCATGCTCAAATGCTGGAGAAACCTGTTGCCAGCTCGGCAGTTAGGCACAAATCACTGATCGCGAGCGGGGGAGCCGGAGCGATCGACAACGCCCACGCGAAGGGAAAGAGAAAAAGAAAGGGGGCCGAAGGCCCCCTTTGCTCATCTACCGATCGAACTACCTTCAATCAGAACTTGAAGGTCGCTCCCAACGTCGCCGTGCGGCCGATCTCCGTCTGGAAGAGCGTGTCCTCGCGCGTGCTGTCGATGTACAGCGTATTGCGTTCCTCGGTCACGTTCTGTACTTCGAAGATCAGCGTCAGGTTGTCGTTCACGTTGAACGACGACGAGAAGTCCACGAACGTGTTCGCCTTGTTGGCACGAATGTCGCTGCCGATGGACGCCGGGATACCGCGAATGAACTTGTCGCGATATGAACCGGTCACGCGCGCGCCGAAGCGGCCGTCGTCGTAAAACAGCGTGGCGCTGGCCGTGTTCTTGGACAGATCCACGAGGTCGTTCGTCGTCGTGGCCAGGATGTCGAATCCGTTCGGAGCCGCGGGATTCGGCGCGGTCGTCAGCACGTATTCGATTTCCGACGCCACTCGCGTGTAGTTGGCCAGCACGCCGAAGTTGCGCAACACCGGCACGTCGAGGAACGTGAACGGGATCTGCGCGTTGACCTCGAAGCCCTTTAGCGGACCACCTTCCGTGTTGGCGAGGTTGCTTGCGTTGAACAGGTCGTTCGGTCCGGACGGCGGGACCAGCAGCTCGACAGGCAGGCCCAGTGAGCTATACGGTACGCGCTGCGTGATGCGCTGAACGTACGTTTCGATGTCCTTGTAGAAGTACGCCACCGACAGCAAGGCGCCCGGCTGGAAGTACCACTCGAGCCCGATGTCCGCCGTCTTGGCGCGGATCGGATCGAGGAACGGATTGTTCGTGGTCGCGTTCTGCGTCGTGACGGTCACCGAGGCGCTCGGCGTGAGGCTGCCGAGATCCGGACGCGCCATCACTTTCGACGCTCCGAAACGCAGCAGCAAGTCGTCCGTGAGCTCCGCCGTGATGTTCAACGACGGCAGCGTGTCCGTGTACTGGCGGTCGACCTCGTTGCGCTGGCCGCGCGTTCCGAAGGGCGTGGGCGGCGGCAATCCGGTGGAAACGGGAATGTGGCCGACGGCGTGCTGGTTAGTCTTCACGTAACGCACGCCGACATCGGCGCGGATCGGGACAGCCCAGTCCTCTCCGCTGTTGAACGAAACCATCAAGTACGCGCTGTGGATCTCTTCGAGGATCTGCGACTGAGCCGCACCGCACGAGGGATCGGAGCAGAAGTCGCGGTCGGCGAAATTGAAGAGCTCGCGCCACTTCGTCGGGTCGATCGCAACCCAGCTCGCGGGCGCACCGGACCCGAACGATTCGTCGAGACCGTCGATGGTCGTCGTGAAATCGGACAGCGAACGGCCGGTCGGGATCGCTGTCGTCGCCGCCTGTGTAGAGAAGAGGTTCGAGTTGCGCGAGCGGAAGTTGCTGGTTCGGTCCTGAAGTCCGAGCGTGAAATCCAACATCTCGGTCGGGCTCCACGTGCCCGAGGCCTCGAGCGTTTCGATGGAGGTCACGTTGCGGGCCGGCTTGCCTTGCGTCGAGAACCCGCCGCGCACCGTGCCATTCGCCAGTCCGGGTGCGTATTGATACGAGTTCACGTTCGCCGGATCGAGTCCGCCAGCGCCAGGCGTCCCGAAGCCGATCAATGGCGTTTCCCGACCGCCACGGAAGTCGAGAGTGAAGCCGTCGACGTCGATCACATCGAGAAACGTCTGCAGGCGCATCGGGCCGTCCCAGATCGAATTCGACTTTCCGGCTCGCACGCTGATTTTGAAGTTGTCGTCGAACTTGTGATCGACGTTGAGGTTCACCTGCTCGAAGGTCGCGGTGAACTGATCGACCAGGCCTTCGGAGCGCACGTCGACACCGTCGAACACGCCGTACTGAACCGAACCGTGCTCGTCGAACTCGATTTCACGTATCGACATCATCGGCTGCCCGAGCGCGCTGATCGTACGGCCGAACGACAGGCCGAGTAGATAGTTGTCGCGACGCTCCACCTGGTACTTCGACTTGATGCCGTCGATCGAGATGTTCGTGTTTTCGCTGGGCTGCCACTGGAACGTCAGCGTGCCGCCGGTGCGCTCGGTGTCCTGCTCGGAATTCACGTAGCGAGGCAGACGCGGAAAGAACGCGCCACCGCCCGGGATCAGCGCGCCGCCGTTCGGATCGCGAACCGCAGGATTGGTGAGGCTCATCACGGTGTTGAACGCGGCGAGGTTGCTAGTGCGCGGGTTGTCAGTGGAGCAGAGCGTGTTGCTCGCTCCGGTTGCTCCGCTGTTGACCGGACTTTGCGGGGCGTAGCCGATCGGCGTACAAAACGGAAACCAGACGCCGGGTGCCTGCGGTTGGCCGGCCGGAGCCATCGGCGTGATGTTGTTGGCGCTGGCGCTCGCAGGGAGGATGTCCACCGCTGAATAGCCGGTTTCACGGATATTGCGCTTCTGATAAGCCACCGAGGCAAGCACGCCGAACGTGTCGTCGGCGAACTTCTGCGAGAAGAGCATCGAGACGCGCGGGTCGACGTCTTCGCTCACGTCGTTGTAGATGCCGCGGGCGGTGGCTGCGAATACGGAGCTGTCGGCGTAATCGAACGGTCGCGGCGCCTGCAGATCGACGGTCGCGCCCAGTGATCCTTCTTCGACGTCGGCCGACGCGGTCTTGCGCACGGCGAGCTGCGAGAAAAGCTCAGTCGGGAATACGTTGAAGTCGAACGTGCGGCCATTGTTGCCGGCGCCGTAGATGTCGCTCGAGCCGGTCTGTGCCGCCGCTTCCATGCCGTTGATGCGCACGCGCGTGAACGTCGGGCCGAGACCGCGGACGGAGATGTTCTTGCCTTCGCCACCGTCGCCACGCGAAAGCGCGACGCCGGGGACGCGCTGCATCGACTCGGCGAGGTTGCTGTCGGGAAATTTGCCGACGTCTTCGGCAGAGATGACGTCGATGCTGGCCGTCTCGGCGCGCTTGGCGGCAAGAGCGGTGTTCAACGAACCGCGGAAGCCAGTGACGACGACTTCGGCGAGTTCGGTCGCATCCTGCTCCTGCGCATAGGACACCGCGGTCAGGCTCATCGACACAGCGAGAGCGATCGCGGATTTCTGGAAAATGGTAACCGGTGTCTTTTTACGAACGAACGTCATGAGCAACTCCCCCTTTGAATCGCGCTCTTCAGTAATCGTGAGCCCCTTCAGCCTTCACGACAACCTACCGACAAGATCGAATTTGATCGTTGTTTATAGTATTTGACCGGAAATTGCCAGTTCAGCATGATCGGTCCCGGTCTGGCCGGACGACCCAACAAGAGGTCGCCGCATTCCAGATGCGTGAGGAATTGCGGTCAAGGGGGATCAGACACATTGGATGGGTTGGCCGCACTCGCGGGCCGGTGCCTACATCCGGTCCACCTTCATCCGCCCAGGAACATTTACCAGGGATAAGGAGAACCCATGATTCAGCTCAACAAGATGCGACTGCTCGGTGCAGTTGCAACACTCGCGTTCGCCCTGTCGGCGCACGCCCAATTTCAAATGGAGAGACTCTCGCGCGGCGTTGTCGCCGTGCGCACGAGCAGCTCGCAGGTTTACGTCGGATGGCGGTTGTTCGGGAACGACCCGTCCGGAACTTCGTTCAACCTCTATCGATCCTCGAATGGCGGCGCGGCGACGCTGCTCAACGGCACGCCGCTGACCAGCTCGACGAACTTCGTCGACACCTCCGCACCGCCGACGCAGTCGAATTCGTACTTCGTGCGGCCGGTCGTGGGAGGTGTCGAACAGGCGGCGAGCGCCAGCTTCACGCTGCCCGCGAATGCCGCGACCCGGCAATACCTCGAGATCCCGCTGCAGATTCCCGCGGGCGGCACCACGCCTTCGGGCGAGGCGTACACGTACACGGCAAATGACGTGTCCGTCGGCGATCTCGACGGCGATGGTGAGCTCGAGTACGTGCTCAAGTGGGATCCGACGAACGCGAAGGACAATTCCCAGGCGGGCTACACCGGCAACGTGTACCTGGATGCGTACGAACTCAACGGCACGCGGCTGTGGCGCATCGATCTCGGCCGCAACATCCGCGCCGGTGCGCACTACACGCAGTTCCAGGTCTACGACTTTGACGGCGACGGCCGCGCCGAAGTCATGGTGAAGACCGCGGACGGCACGCGCAGCGGCACGAACCAGGTGATCGGCAGCTCGACCGCTGACTACCGCAATTCGAGCGGCTACATCCTGACGGGCCCGGAGTTCCTGACCGTGTTCAACGGCCAGACGGGCGCCGTGCTCGCGACGACTAACTACGTGCCGGCGCGCGGCAACGTCGGCGACTGGGGCGACACCTATGGCAACCGTGTCGACCGCTTTCTCGCGGGCGTCGCGTATCTCGACGGCCAGCGGCCGAGCGCCATCTTCTCGCGCGGCTACTACACGCGCGCCGTGATCGCGGCCTGGGACTGGCGCAACGGCGCGCTCACGCAGCGCTGGGTGTTCGACTCCAACGGGTCGGGCAACAGCGCGTACGCGGGCCAGGGCAACCACAACCTGTCGATCGCCGACGTCGATCAGGACGGGCGCCACGAAGTGATCTTCGGCGCCGCGACGATCGACGACAACGGCGCGCGTCTGTACACGAGCGGGCTGGGTCACGGCGATGCGCTGCACGTGGGCGACTTCATCCCCTCGCGCGCGGGTCTCGAGATCTGGGACATCCACGAGTCGAGCAACCAGCTCGGCGCAGATCTGCGCGACGCGCGCACGGGCGCGCGCATCTTCGCGACGCCCAACAACAATGGCGTCGAGGGTCCGGGACGCGGCGTCGCCGCCGATATCTGGGCCGGGAATGCCGGCGCGGAGTACTGGGGCGCGGGTCCGAACATGACCTTCCTGCGCAATGCGTCGGGAGCGAACATCGGCCGCCAGCCAGGCTCGGCGAACCACCTCGCCTGGTGGGACGCGGACTTCGTGCGCGAACTCGTCGACGGCAATCACGTCGACAAGTACGGCACGGGCTCGGACACTCGGCTGCTCACGGCGGACGGCGCCACGACCAACAACGGCACCAAGTCGAACCCCGCGCTCTCGGGCGACCTGTTCGGCGACTGGCGCGAGGAAGTGATGTGGCGCACGTCTAACAACAGTGCGCTGCGGATCTACACGACGACCAATGTCGCGAACAACCGGATCTACACGCTGCTGCACGATCCGCAGTACCGCGTGGCGATCGCGTGGCAGAACACGGCTTACAACCAGCCGCCGCATCCGGGCTTCTTCATCGGCGACGGCATGGCGACGCCGCCGGTGCCGAACATCACGATCCCGGGCGGAACGACTAACCCGCCCGATCCGACCTCGTCTATCTACCAGACGGAGGCCGGCACCGTGGGTGGCGGCACCGTGCTCGAAAGCACGAACGGCGGCTTCAACGGCACGGGATACGTCAACGCGCCGGCGACCGGTGGCTTCTCGCAGAACGCCAACGTCGACGGTCGCGGCGGCGGCTCGAAGACGCTGCGCATCCGTTACGCGCTGGGCGCAACCGCGGCGCGCACGGGCCAGTTGGTCGTGAACGGCACGACGACGAACCTCACGTTCCAACCCACCGGCGCGTGGACGACCTGGCAGAACCAGACCGTCACCGTGACCCTCAACAACAACACGAGCAACACCGTGCGGTTCCAGTCGAACGGACAGGATCTCGCGAACATCGACGAGATCGAGATTCAGTAAGTTGTAGGCGCGGACGGCCCCTCTCGCGCGGACACGGCGCGGGAGGGGCCATTTTTCTTTGGGGGGCGAGCGGAAACTTAAACGTCGCGCTCGCCGTCTCAACACCATGCAGCAATTCCGCCCCTGGCTCGCACTCCTCGCGTGCCTGCCCCTCTCTGCGACCGCCGACGATCTGCGCGTGAGTCAGCTCGAGCAGGAAGTCCGCCGGCTCGAGCGGCAGGTGCTCGCCTTGTCGAGACGGCTCGACGAGATGCAACGCCCCTCCTTCGCGCCGGAGCGCTCCGCCGCGCCAACTGCCGCCGCGCCACCGTCGAGCACCGAGTGGATAGATGCCGCGAAGTGGCGGCGCGTGAAGCCCGGCATGAGCGAGCTCGAGGTGATCGGGCTGTTGGGGCCGCCGACGTCGATGCGCGAGGAAAATGGCGAGCGCGCACTTTTATATGCGCTCGAGGTCGGCACGTCGGGCTTCCTCGGTGGCAGTGTCACGCTGCGAAATCGTGCGGTGACCCGGATCCAGACGCCGGTCCTGCGCTAGCCAGTCGGCGCCGCGGAGTCGGCGCTTTCCTGCATTTCGCGTCGGAATCCTTTACGCCACCACCGGCGACGGGGTGTCAACTCTTTGAAAAGAAAGACAAGTTCCCTGGTGGAACAGGACTTGCTAATCCCTTACCGGAATCATTGAGAAGCAGCGAAGCCTCGAAGCTCGCCTACAACAAATAAACATAAGGCCCGGGAAATGAAAATCTTAAAGAACAGTCTGGCAACGATTGCCCTCGGAGGCGCAGGCCTCCTGGCGTCGATGGCCAGCCACGCCGATACGAGCGTGAACTGGACTAGCCCCCCGAATGGCAGCACGTACCCGACCGGTACGAGCGTGACCATCACGGGCCAGGCCGGCGCGACCGGTCAGATCGGCGGCAGCGGTCTCGACCTCGTGATCGTGCTGGACTCTTCCGGCAGCATGACCTCGCTGAACAACGCCGCGGGCGGATCCTGCAGCCCGGTCAGCGCGACCTGCAAGACGCGTCAGAACTGGCAGCGTGAAGCAGCCATCGCTCTCGTGAACAGCCTGCCGGCCGGCAGCACCTCCGTCAGCATCGTCGAATTCGACAGCGACGCCTCCGTGGTTCGCACGCTGGTTCCGCTGAGCTCGGATCTCGCTGCGGTCATTGCCGCGATCAACCTGGTCGATGCGTCGGGCGGGACCAACATCCCGAGCGGCATCGTCGCAGGCACCACCGAGATCACGGGCATCCGCCATACGGCCGGTCGTCCGCAGCACATGGTCGTCATGTCGGACGGCGCGACGAGTGGCAATCCGGCGACCGCGGCCGCTGCCGCGATCGCCGCAGGCGTCGACGCGGTGCACTCGGTTGCGCTGCCTGGCTCCGTCGTGTCGGTGATGCAGGGCATCGCGACGTCGGGCAACGGCACGTTCATCAACGCGAGCACGAACCTGACGGCGCTCATCGACATCTTCTCGGGCACCTCGGGCAGCCTCGTGGGCCTGGACCGTGTGGATGTGCAGCTCGCCGACGGCACGCTACTGACGGACGTCGCGACCGATGCGTTCGGCAACTTCAGCCTCAACGTCACGCTGGCGCAGGGCGCGAACACGTTCGTCGCCAACGCGTTCGGCACGGACGGCACGACGGCTTCGGCCACGCTGACGCTCAACGGCTTCTCCGAGCCGCCGACCAACGGCGTCCCGGAACCGTCGACGCTGCTGCTGCTGAGCATGGGCCTCCTGGGTGTCGCTGGCGCGCGTCGCCGTCGCGCCGCTTAATCGATTCTTTCGGCAAATGAAACGGCAGCATCGGTGACGATGCTGCCGTTTTTGTTTTTGTGGTATTCAGAAGAAGAATTAAAGAGAGAATCGAATTCCATGACGCGCCTTCTCGCCGTAGCGATCGTGCTGCTGTCCTCTACCACTGCGATGGCGGGGCTCATCACCCAGCCCGCGAGTATCGATCCCGCGAACGAACTACCGATCCACAGCCCGATCGAGTCGCTGTTTCGGGCGGGGCGAGCGCAGCCGCTGGATTTCGGCAGCCTCTCCGATCAGCAAAAGCACGCGCTCATGCTGGTGTCCGCGCAAAACGGACAGATCGACGCGGCGATCGAGATCGCGGAATCGCTCGCCAGCGCGCGCAAGGAAGACGTGTCGGTGCGCGCACTGCGCGCGGGCCGTCAGATCCAGCGCTATGAATTGCCGGCTGCCGAAGCGCAACTGAAAGCGCTCGCACCGAAAGACAAGTTCGAGATCGCGAACGTCGAGCTCATGTGGGCCTTGCTCGAAGCCTCGCGCGACGAAGATCGCAAGGCGCTGGATCACCTGAACGGCGTGCATGCGCAACTGCCCGACCATCCCTATGCGCACAACGTGAAAGGCGTGCTGTTGACCTCCATGAAGCGGCTCGACGACGCCCGTCGCGCGTTCGAGCGCGCGTTGCAGCAGATTCCGAAGATGGACGCCGCCCACGCGAACTGGGGCTTCGCGGAGCTGCAGGATGGCAAGCCCGCGGAAGCGGCGCGACACTTCGATCAGGCGATCAGCCTCAACGCCCAGAACTGTCAGGCGCGATTTGGCAAGGCATTGCTGCTGCGAGGCCAGGGCAATCCGTCCGTCGCGCTCGACACTCTCGCGCCCTGCAGCGCCAACAAGCGCGACATTGGCATTCGCATGCTCACCGCGGAATCCCTGCTCGATCTGGGCAAGAACGCCGAAGCCTTCACCTCGCTGCAGCAGACCGAGGGACTCGACAAGGACAGCGAGGGAAAATTGCTGCTCGCGAAAGCGGCGCTGCGCAAGGGCGACGCGGACGCCGCGCTGCGCTACGCGAACGGGGTCGAACCGCAGGCGCAGTACTACAAGGCGGTCGCCTTGCTCGCGAAGGGAGATGCCGCGAATGCTCGGCGCGCGCTGCAACCGCTGTTGAAGAGCGCGCAGGCGCCGGCCAATGCGCGACTGCTCGATGCGATCGCCACCTTGCAGCTCAAGCAACCGCTCGCCGCCGGCGACATCCAGCGCATCGCGCAGAACAAGAGCCTCGCGCCGTTCTCCGCGTTGCTGAGCGCGCAGATCGCGACAGATCCGAAAGTGGCCGTCGCGGAGTTCAAGAACTCCGCAGCGCTGATGCAGGGAACCGACTTCTCGCCGGTGAGCGCGGACGCGATCGCGAAGCAATTGAAGTCGACGCAGATGCCGGACGTCATCGTCGCGCTGTTCTTCGATCTCATGAGCATGCAGAGCTCGGCCGACCGGTACCTGACGAAAGCGGAAGCGTCGGACGACGGATTCCTCACGCAGTACCTGCTCGGCATGCGTGCGTTTCAGGGCAACCGGAACGATGCCGCGATCGCACGCCTGCGGAAGTCGTTGCAGATCGAAACGCGATTCTTCGCGGCGCGATTTCTGCTCGCGGAGGCGCTCCTGCGCGGCGATCAGCTCGATGCGTCGCTCGCGGAGTACGAGAAGGCGCTGGCGATCAAGCCCGAGCCGGGCGCGGCGCTGAAGGCCGGCGTGCTCGCGGAGAAGCTCGGCAAACTCGACGTCGCGGAGAAGCATCTGCGCACCGTCGTGCAATCGGCACCCGACAATTTCATCGGCTACAACCAGCTCGCGTGGTTCCTCGCTTCTCATGGCCGCAAGGTCGACGAAGCCGTGATTCTCGCGACGAAGGCGACGCAGCTCGCGCCGAAAGATCCGAACACGCTGGACACACTCGGCTGGGCGCTGTTCGTGCGCGGGCAGTACGGCTCCGCGGTGTCGACGCTGCAGCGGGCGAGCCAGCTCAGCGGCGGCAAGAACGCGGGGATCCTGTTCCATCTCGCGATGGCCGAGAACAAGGCGGGCAATCCGAAGGGCGCGCTCGCGAACGCACAGAAGGCGAAGTCGGTCGGAGTGCAGCCGCAGTACACGGCGCCGCTGGACAAGCTGCTCGGGGATCTCAGCCGCGCCAAGTGAAAGCGGCGAGGCCTCGCGCGCGCGCTTTGGCGAGCGAAGCGAGTTGATGGATCGCCGCGTCGCGGCGTGAACCTATGGCCAGGGGTGGGTGAGCGCGGTGTCTTTGCGAACGACTTAACGTCGGTTCGCCCGCGCGAACGGGCTCGCGTAAGCGAGCCCAGGCATTCCACCCCTATCCACCAAACAAGAAAAATGGGGACATTCCCCGTTTCATAGAAAAAGGGGACGTGCCTGCAGCAGGCGCGTCCCCTTTTTCCCGCTTCGCGGTGAAACGGGGAATGTCCCCATTTTTCTTGTTTGGTGGCCAGGGGTGGAATTGAACCACCGACACGCGGATTTTCAATCCGCTGCTCTACCAACTGAGCTACCTGGCCGTCGTCAAAAGAACCCCCTCGGTCGAGGGGGCGCGTATTACAGCGGCGGAACCCCAGCGCGTCAAGAAAGGCAGGCCACAACTCATTGATCCACTGGGATGTAGATCACAAGCCGGGCCGTCCGTTGATCAACACCCTTGCCCTGCCCCGAATTGCCAGAAGGCAGCGGCTGTCCGGCGATCTCGCCGCCTCCTACAGCGGAGCCATGGAGACTCGCCCGGCATCGAGAAGAGTTCCATGTCGATTTCGTCCGAATCCGCCATCGGCGCCAGTACCGCGGCAGCCGCTTTGAGGTCCCAGGCTCAGCTGGCCACTCAAGGTCCACAAAACCCGCGGCTGGTGGACCGCCTCATCGAGAAGTCGCTGCATCTGCTCCGGCACCGTACGCCGTACACGCGCGCCTTCGACTGGCTCTACCACCGCATCTTTGTACAGGAAACATCGCCGCTGGCCGGGCGACGCCCTGCTCTGGAACGACGTCCGGTATCGCATCAAGACGTCGAACGAAATCCTCGATCCCCTGAGTGTGTTCGTCTCCGACAAGGAGCACGGGAAGCATTACGTCAAGGCGATTGTCGGCGACGAGCACAACGTGCCGACGCACGCGAGCGCGGAAGTCATCCTGCGCAGGAGCGGCGAGCCGATCGACCGCGAGCGCATCAAGCGGTGGTTCGCACTCAACTACTTCGCCGGCCGCGAGATCAACTACCGCCTGCTGCGCCCGAAAGTCATCGTCGAACCGCTGATCTTTGATAGCGACAATGTCGAGGATTACAAAATCTTCTGCTGAAACGGCTTGCCCAGACTCGTGCAGCTCGACTCCGCTCGCCACACCCATCACACGCGCAAATTGTTCGACACGGACTGGAACGAACAGGATTTTTCGATCATCTATCCGCGCAATGCATCCAGGGTCGCGCGCCGGCTGTCGAAGCCGTTTTCGATCGTGCGCATCGACCTCTACAGCGACAACCGCCGGGTCCTGGTCGGCGAGATCACCAACTGCAGCGCCAACGCGGGCGGGTTCTTCCTGCCGCGTTCCGCGGAAGCCGGCGCCTCACGACAGATGTGCGCCTGATTCGGCCCCCTTGTTTTGTGCGCCAGCCGGCCGCATTTTGGGCCGACCATGAGCACTCAAACAAAGGTTTCCCAGGAATCCCGTACCCCGAGAGCGGTCACCCAGACGCTTCGCGGCATGCCCGCGTCCGATGGCGCCGGCGTCAAACTCACGCGCGTGATCGGCCAGCCGAAGCTGCCCGATCTCGATCCATTCCTGTTGCTGGACGAGTTCGGCACGGACAAGGCTGAGGACTACATTGCCGGCTTTCCCGAGCATCCGCATCGCGGCTTCGAAACCGTCACGTACATGCTCGATGGGCGCATGCGCCACAAGGACAACCACGGCCACGAGGGCGTTCTCGAGCCCGGCGCCGTGCAGTGGATGACCGCGGGCCGCGGCATCGTGCACTCGGAGATGCCCGAGCAGCGCGAAGGCCGCATGCGCGGCTTCCAGTTGTGGATGAACCTGCCGGCGAAGGACAAGATGTCGGAGCCTAACTACCAGGAGTTTGGTGGCGGAAGTCTGCCGGTCGTGGAGAAGACGGGCGTCAGCGTCAAGATCATCGCGGGCGAGTTCGAAGGCGCGGTTGGTCCGGTGAAGCAGCCCGCGACGGATCCCATCTACATGGACATCAGACTCGATGCCGGCGTGGATTTCACGCTGCCGGTCCCCGAAGGGCATTCGGCGTTCGTGTACGTCTACGAGGGCGCGGTGAACGTGGGCGCCGGACGGGAAGCGGCGACGCTCGAGAGCCAAGTGCTGGGCGTGCTCGGGCCGGAAGGCGAGGCACGGCTGCAGGGCCGTGCGCCGGTGAGCCGCGCGATTCTCGTGGCGGGGCGTCCGTTGCGGGAGCCAGTGGCGCGTTACGGTCCGTTCGTGATGAACACGCGCGAGGAAATCATGCAGGCGTTCGCGGATTTCCAGGCGGGGAAGTTTTAGTGGGGACAGGCACCGATTTCGCAGAGCCGAAATCGGAGCCAGTCCCCAGCCGAAATCGGAGCCAGTCCCCTACGGCGCCGAGAACTCCTTCGGCTTCTCCGACCCATCGCCGAAGAAGAACTTCTCCATCTCGAACTCCAACCGCTTGCGATGCGCGGGGTCGATCGGAGTCAGCCGGTATTCATTGATCAGCATTACCTGGTGCCGCACCCATTGCTGCCACGCTTCCTTCGACACGTTTTCGAAGACGCGTTTGCCGAGCTCGCCTGGATACGGCGCGCGGTCGAGACCGGCCGCTTCTTTCTTGAGCAGCACGCACTGAACCAATCTAGTCAACTCTCTTCTCCTTCAAGACCGGTCAGCGTGCCCAGGAGCTTTTGAATCGGCGCGGGCAGGCCGATACGCGCGGGTTCGCTGAGGTCGTACCACATCGTACCCCGGTCATGCACACGAGAAACGCCGCGGCAGCGCGCGACGATCGGCGTGATCACGAGATCGAAGTGCGTGAAGCTGTGTTCGATGTCGGGCAGCGCCCGCATCGCGCCCTCGACACCGAGTTCGCCCGAAACATACGCCGCCGCGGATTCGCGATCGCCGAATTCCGGCAGGCACCACAGCCCGCCCCAGATGCCGCTCGGCGGTCGCTGCACGAGCAGTACGGTGTCCGCACGCTTCGCGACGACCATCACCGCGTGCCGCTGCTTCCGCGCCGCGCGTTTGCGCTTCGGCGCGGGAAATTCCGTTTCGCGTCCCGACAGATGCGCGCGGCAATCGCGTTCGAGCGGGCACTCCGCGCATCGCGGCCGTCCGCGCGTGCACACCGTAGCTCCAAGATCCATGATCGCCTGCGTGTACGTGGCGACGCCTTTCGCGGGTGTATTCGCTGACGCGAGCACCCACAGTGCCGATATCGTTGAAGCCTCGTCGGGCGCGCCCTCGATGACGTAGTACCGCGCGAGCACACGCTTCACATTGCCGTCGAGAATCGGATGACTCTGGCCGTCCGAAAGCGCGAGGATCGCGCCCGCGGTCGACCGGCCGATGCCCGGCAACTCGACGACGGCTTCGATCGTGCGCGGGAATTCGCCGCCGTGCGCATCGCGCACGATACGCGCGGCTCGCAGCAGATTCCGGGCGCGCGCGTAGTACCCGAGCCCCGTCCACAGATGCAGCACCTCGTCGTCCGGTGCATCTGCAAGCGCGCGCACATCGGGGAAACGCCCCATGAAACGCTCGAAGTACGGGATGACGGTGCTCACCTGCGTCTGCTGCAGCATCACTTCCGATACCCAAACGCGGTAGGCATTGCGGTCGCGCTGCCAGGGCAGATCGTGGCGGCCCGCTTTCGCGTGCCAGGCGAGCAGGCGCGGAGCGATCTTCGGTAGTTTGTCTAAAGAACGCGTCATGGCTTGGGCTCGCTTCGCAAACCCTTGTCGTCGAGCACCAGACGCAGCGTCACGCCTTTCATGACTACATCGTCGAGCGTCGCCTGCTCGAGCTCGATCGTTCCGCGGAACTTGAGCGCCTTCAGCATCGCCGTCGGCAACACGAATGGCTCGCTCGCCGGATCGGAGGGCGGGATGTAGCGCGCGATGTCGAGCGAGTCGCCGCGCAACGCGAACTCGCCGATCGGACCGGATCCCGCGCCACGACGGCAACTGCCCGTGAAATGCGTCTCGTCGAGCGTGAGTGCGAGCGGATCGATGCCGACGGCGCCGTCGTCGAATTCCCAGCTCGCCTTCAGCATGAGCTTGCCCAGGGCGCGCGGATCCGTCGTCTTGGGCGCTTCGATGCCCGCGCTTTCGAGCAGCGCTCGCGGATCGAATTCATTGGTGTCGAAGCGGCCAGACAGTCGCGTTTTCTCGCCGATCGCACCCTGCACGCCGCCCGCGGCTTCGAATCCGCCGAACGCGATCTCGTATTCCTTCACGGCGATCGACGACAGGTCCCAGGCGACCTCCGCGCGCGGCGTCTCGATGCGGAACGGAATTCCCGAAGGTGCGAACCCGTCCATGTGGAGCACGCCCGTGATCTTGGTGTCGGTGAACGGCTCGCTCTCGGCGATCTCGTCGGTCGTGAGATCGAGGGATTCGAGCGTGACACGCCGGGGCACTGACTCGTCGACGAAGGAAAGTCGCGCATTCGCGAGCTCGACGCCATCGATGTGCAATGGCATTGATCGCGGACTTGGTTCTGTCGGCGCGTCGCCGCCGATGCCTTCCCAGTTCGCACTCCCGTCAGCGCGACGCACGAGCCGCACGTCGGCGCCCTCGAGACGCACGCGGCTCGCGACGAGTTCACCACGCAGCAGCGGAAACAACTTCGCGCCGAGCTGCGCGCTCTTCCAGCTCACCATCGGTTCGTTGCCGAATCCCGGCGCGTTGCCGAACCGTCCTTCGCCGGTGCGCAGGCTCAGCCAGGGGAAGAATCCGAGATCGATGTCGCCGACGAGCGCGAACTCGCGTCCGGTCGCGTCACGCACGGCCGCTTCGATGCGCGGTTTGAATCCATTGGGATCGACGAACCACACGAGCACGAGCGCCGCCGCGAAGAGCAGCAGAACGAGGCCCGCCAGGACGATGGAGATCCATTTGAGAACACGCACGCGGATGCCATTGTAGCGGCCCCGCGCGCCGCGACGGCGGAGAACCGCCGGCGCGGGTCGAATCAGCTGATGAGTATCAGCGGGTCGACATCAACGATCGCAAATGTCGACGTCGCCCGAGAGCGTCTTCGCGCGGACTCGCGTGCCACCGTCGCCCGTGCGCTGGTTGAGCCGCGTGCCAGGGCCGTACTTGCTCACCCGTTCGACGCCCTTCGCGAGACATCCCACGATGTCGCCGCTGAAGGACTCGATTTCGAGCGCGAGCCCATCGGCCGCGGCGATGCGCAGCGTCATGTCGCCACTCACGCCTTCCACGTCCACGCGGCCGTCGCGCGCGAGTTTCGCGCGCACTTCGAGATCGCCCGACGTGGTACGACCGCGGACTTCGGTCGCATCACTCATGTGCGCGCGCACGTCGCCGCTGACCGTCACGAGGTCGAGCTTGCCCACGATGTTCGAGGCGTCGATGTTGCCGCTCACGGACGAGATTCGCAGCGACTGCGGTTTGCCGCCGCCACGCACCGTCACGTCGCCGCTCACCGAACGCACCTCGGAGTTGTCGCCGCCCACGTCCGCGACGACTTCGCCGCTCACGCTCTTCAGGCGTTGCGTGCCGAGCACGCCGCGCGAGGACACATCGGCGCTCACGGCGGACACTTCCACCGTGCTGTTCTTCGGAACCTGTATCTCGAGGCTCGCTTCGCCGTCATTCACGTGACCGCGCGGCAACACGACCTTGACGACGATGCGGCCACTGCCCGCGGATTCGACCTCGACACGCTGCACGTCCTCGTCGAGCTCGCCCTTGACGTAAACCTCGTTGCGATCCCAGCCACGCACGGTGACGATTCCGGACACGTTCGAGATCACGACTTCGCCATTCGCGTCGGCGGCAATTCGCTGCTGAAAGGATTTGCCGCTGGCCATCGTCACGAGCGGCAGCGCCAGGACGAGCAATGCATATTTCATCGTCTTCATGTCAAATCTCCTGGTTGCCAGAATCGCGCACGACGGTCAGCGCGCGCATCTCTTCCTGGCAGGAACTCACTAACAACTCTTGCAGCAACGCATTGGCCGGATCGCGGCCGAGCGAAGCTTCGATCTCGCTGATGGAACGGCGCAGCGTCGCGAGACTCGCGGCGACTTTCACGCGTTCGGCTTGCGGCATCGTCTTCAGGCGCGCTTCGACCTCAGTGACGAGCTGCGCGCGGGTCTTGCGGTATTCAGCGTCGCGCTGCAGGGCGACCGGCATCGCGCCAGCGTCGACGGTTCCGTTCGCGGCGATAGACGCGCCTCCCGGCGGCACGATGCGCGCGCCGATCCAGATGCCGACGGCGACCAGCGCAACCGCCGCCGCCATCGACGAGGCGTAACGCCAGGCACTACGGCGCAGCGCGATTTGACCGGGCGCGGACGATTGCGCCTTGTCGGCCTCGATCGCCGCCGCGATGGCGGGCCACAGATCGCGCACCGGCGGAATGTCGCGCGTCAGCTCGTCGATTCGTTTCAAGCGCCGCTCGTTCATCTCACACCTCTTTCCAATCTGTCTTTCAGCAAGCCGCGAGCCCGATGCAGCTGCGCCTTGCAGGTGCCGACGGCGATGCCGAGCATCGACGCGGCTTCCGAGTGTTCATAGCCATACAAGCCACAGAGGATCAGCGCGTCGCGGGCACCCTGCGGCAACGATTCGATCGCGGCCTCGAGCTCGCGCTCCTCGACCGGCGTGTCGAAGGACAACACCGGTTCCTGATAGTCCGACGGGTCTTCCACCAGAATTTCCGCCTTCGAGGGACCGCGGCGACGCTCGAGAACCGTGTTCACCGCGATCCGGTACAGCCAAGTCGAGAACGAGCTGCGGGCCTCGAACCTCGGCAACGCCTTCCAGGCCTTGATGAAGGCGTCCTGGGCGCAGTCGGCGGCGAGGTCGGGATTGCGCGTCATGCGCAGACAAAGCCCGTGCACGCGCCCGATGTGATCGCGGTAGAGCCGCTCGAATGCGCGCGAGTCACCCTTGCGCGCGCGCTCGATGAGCGCTACGTCGAATCCGACGATCGTGTCGTTACTCGTCATCCGGGCTGTCGCACCATCGGCCAAGCGTCTTTCCCTCGTAGCGTAACCATTGGAGGGAGTTCGGCTGGAATGGGTTTGAAAGTTGGCCGCGAAGGCCAGGAAATCAAGGGCTTAAGAAGTGGTGCCGGGGAGCGGTTCTCGGGGTTGCGGAC
>JAYTOK010000160.1:0-19112 GCA_043747835.1 Pseudomonadota bacterium
CAAAAGGGGACGGACCTGCGGCAGGTCCGTCCCCTTTTGCCCTTCCGGGGAAACGGGGAATGTCCCCATTTTTCCGATCCCCTTCCCGGGCACCTCTAACCTCTCGCCACCTGCGTGATATCCACTATCGCCCCTTCGCGATCCCGCTCGCGCCGCACCGACGAACCGGTCAGTAACGGATCCGCGATCGTGCACATGTCGCGACCACTCTGCTTCGAGCGATATAGCGCCTCATCGGCGAGACGGATCAGCGTCTCGCGGTCTCGCGCCATCGTCGAATCCGAGATGCCGTAGCTGGACGTGAAGATCGGCGTACCCGACACGAGAAGCGCCTGCGCGAGCGCTGAGCGCAACCGCCCGACGACCTCCGCGGCGCGCTCGGCCGAGGCGCCGGGCAACAGCATCGCGAACTCTTCTCCGCCCCAGCGCACGACCTGATCGCGATCTCGCACCACGCTACGGGCCGTTTCGGCAAACAGCTTGAGCGCCCGATCGCCGGCTTCGTGGCCCTGCGTGTCATTCAGGCGCTTGAAGAAATCGAGATCGGCCATGACGACGGCGAACGCAGCGTCCACCGCCATGAGATTGTTGAGGACTTCCTCCGCGGCGCGGCGATTCGTGAGCCCCGTGAGACTGTCGGTGCTCGCCTGCAGCTGTGAACGTTCGAACGCGCGCAGCGTGCCGATGCGGGTGCCGGCGTGCACACCGAGCGCCGTGAGCTGCGCGATCTGTTCGGCGTTCGGTGGTTTTCCCTTCGCGCCCGTCACGTGCAGCACGCCGAGCGCACGCCCCATGAAGTTCACGGGCACGCAGGCCGCTGACAGGGATCCGCCCATGCGGCCTATCAACTTGGGACACGCGTTGAGCGCTTCCGCATCGGGAAAAATCTGCGGATGGCCGCGGCGCACGGCGATGCAACTGTAAGGCGAATCCACGGAGCAGTTCGACGCGCCGGTCTTGGGGTGCACGCAGGCGCGTTCGAGATGCGCGCGCGAGGAGTCCGCCAGCAACAGCTCCATCGGATGCACTTCGGAGATCGAGCCCATCGCTCGCGCGATGACCCGATCGGCTTCGGCTTCCGAGTCCGACATCTCGAGCGCTTCGACGAGCTGGTTGCTGAACGTGCTGCGACCCGCCTCGGAGCGCAGTCGCGTGAGCATGCCTTGCATGGTGTCCGCGAGCAGATTGATCATGCGCGCGAGCGCGCCGACTTCGTCGGTGCCGTGCGACTCACAACGGTTGTCCATGTCGCCCGCCGCGAGCGCCTGCGCCACGTCACGCACCGCGCGGATCGACGCGCGGATGGAGTGCGCGATGAGCCAGAACGTGAGCGCGGCGATGACCGCGGCCGCGATGCTGCCGGCGACGACCCACCACGTGATGGACGACGAGCGACCGGATTCGTCGAGCACGCGAGTCTCGGCGCGCTGCAGGATACCGCGCATGCGCAGCATCGCATCGCTCACCGCGGCTTCGAATCCGACGCGCCGCGGTTCGAAATCCGCGAATTCCCAGGCACCGCCGCCCGAGCTCGCTCGCTGCTGAAGCAACGTCTCGACACTCGCGAGGTACTCGGCGGCCGGCTGGCGAACGCCGTCGACCAGCGTCACGACATCCGTATTCTTCGGTAACGCCCACACAACGGTGAGATGCCCGCGCAAAAGATCCAGCGCTTCCTGCGGATTCCCGGACTCTGCGCCCGGCGCGGCGTTCGGATCGGCGTTCGGATCAGCGTTGAGATTCGATTGCAGACGCCGGTCGAGCTCGGCGCGCGCGACCTGCGCCGTATCGAGCGCGCGCTGCACGGCCGCGATGCGCGCGAGCTCGGTGCTCGCGGACACCTGCACGTGCATGGCGCGCAGCGCCCCACCGACGATGAGCACTTCGGTGAGCAGCAGAATCGCCAGCATTATGTGAAAGCGGTTCCCGATCGAAATCGAGTCCAACCACCTTCGCTTGAAAGACCCTGTCACCGCTTCCCATCCCGTCGATTTGCGACACATCGATATCGGCAAAACCGGGGCGGACGTTAGGGGCGCGGATACCTGCACTCGCGCACGCGACGCGACGCAGTGCGCAGTTTCGCGCGTACGGGACGGCCCCCGACGTGCTAGCGGGCCATTAACGCGCCGACAGGGACAACAACCCCGCGTTGCCGCCGATCGCGGCCGTGTTGGTGGTGATCGTCTGCTCGGCCGCCATGCGATGCAGGTAGTGAGGTCCGCCCGCTTTCGGGCCGGTCCCTGACAACCCCGTGCCGCCAAAGGGCTGCACGCCGACGACGGCGCCGATCATGTTGCGATTGATGTAGACGTTGCCCACTCGCAGCGTGCGTGCGATGCGTTGCGCGAGTCCGTCGATGCGCGTGTGGATGCCGAGCGTGAGGCCAAACCCAAGCGCATTCACCGCCGCCACGACCTTGTCGAGATCGCGCGCGCGATATCGCAACACGTGAACCACGGGACCGAACACCTCTCGCTCGAGTCGGCTCAAATCATCGATCTCGACCGCGAGCGGCGCGAAGAATCGACCGCCCGGCGAGCCCTTCGGCGCGCGATGACTCCAGCGCGCGCCCTTCGTGATGTGCGCCGCGTGCCTCTCGAGCATTGCGAGCGCGTCATCGTCGATGACCGGGCCGACATCCGTCGCCAGATTCGCCGGATCTCCGACCGAGATCTCGTCCATGCACCCCGCGAGCAACGTCTGAACTCGAGTCGCGATCTCCTCCTGCACGAGCAGGATGCGCAAGGCCGAACAACGCTGGCCGGCGCTGTTGAATCCGGAATGCACGACGTCGAGCACGAGCTGCTCCGCGAGCGCCGAGCTGTCGGCGAGCATCACGTTGAGTCCACCGGTCTCCGCGATCAGCGTGCCGATCGCGCCAGGACGCGTCGCCATCGAGCGTTCGATGAGGCGCGCCGTGTCCGTCGAACCGGTGAACACGATGCCTGCGAGCCGCGGGTCGCGCGTCAGTGCTCCGCCGACTTCCGCGCCATCGCCGGGCACGAGATGCAGCACGTCGGGCGGAACGCCGGCCTGCAGCAGGATTCCAGTCGCGTACGCCGCCGCGAGCGGCGTCTGTTCGGCAGGCTTCGCGACCACCGTGTTGCCCGCCGCGAGAGCCGCGGCGATCTGGCCCGTGAAGATCGCCAGCGGAAAATTCCACGGACTGATGCAACCGAACACGCCTTTGCCGCGCAGTCGCATGAGATTGCGCTCTCCCGTGGGTCCGGGCAGCGCGACCTCGTGAGTGAACTCGAGGCGCGCGCGCGCCGCGTAGTACCGCAGGAAATCCACGGCCTCGCGCACTTCGCCGAGCGCGTCGGGCAGCGTCTTGCCGGCCTCGCGCACGCAGCGCGCGACGAGCGCGGCCGTCTGCTCTTCGAACAGCGTCGCGGCGCGGTCGAGGACTTTTGCGCGGTTTTCTCCACCCGCGGCATCCCAGTCCTCCTGCGCGCGCGACGCCGCGCCGATCGCCGCATCCACCGCGGCCGCATCGGCAAGGGTTACGTGCCCGATCGTCTCCGCGGTGTTCGCCGGGTTTACGATCGCCTGTTGCGCACCGCTGCGCGTCTGGCCGTTCACGATCGGCGCCGCGCTCCACGGTTGCTGGGCCTGGCGTTCGCAATCGCGCAACAACGCGTCCACCGCCTGGCCGTCCGCGAAATTGAAACCGGCGGAATTGCGACGCTCCGATCCAAAGATGTCCGCGGGCAGCGGAATGCGCGGGTGCGCGACTCGTTCGAGCGCGTCGACCTCGGCGATCGGATCGGCGACGACTTCCTCCGCGGGCAGGCTCGCGTCGACGATGCGATTCACGAAGGACGTGTTCGCGCCGTTTTCGAGCAGGCGCCGCACGAGATAGGGAAGCAGATCTTCATGCGCGCCGACCGGCGCGTACACGCGGCACGCGTGCCGCCCCCAGGGACCGCGCACGACGCTGTCGTAGAGCTCCGCGCCCATGCCGTGCAGCCGCTGAAACTCGAAGCGGTTCGCGTCGCCACCGAACACCTCGGCCAGGTGCGCGATCGTGTGCGCGTTGTGGGTCGCGAACTGTGGGTAGATCCTGTCGCCCGCGCTCTCGAGTAGTTTGGCGCACGCGAGGTACGACACGTCGGTGTTCGGCTTGCGCGTGAACACCGGGTATCCCGCGTGCCCGCGCTCCTGGGCGCGCTTGACCTCGCTGTCCCAGTACGCGCCTTTCACGAGCCGCAGCGTGATGCGCCGGTCGGTCTCGCGGAGGCGGCGGACCAACCACTCGAGCGTGGCGTGCGCGCGTTTCTGATAGGCCTGAACGGCGAGTCCAAAGCCGGCGTACCCGCGAGTCACTTCGCTCGCGAGCAGTTTGTCGACCAGCAGCAGCGAGAGCTCGAGCCGATCCGCCTCTTCCGCGTCGAGCGTCACGCCGACACCTGCAGCGCGCGACTCGCGCACGAGTTGCTCGATCGCCGGATAGAGCTCGCGCAAAACACGCGCGGTGTTCGCGAATTCGTAACGCGGATGCAGCGCTGAGAGTTTGATCGAGATGCTGTGGCGCGCGGTGATGGATTCGCGCGTCTCGACCGCGCGGCCCACCGCGGCAATGGCGGCGGAATACTTCTCGCGATAGCGATCGGCATCCGCGCGAGTCAGCGCGGCTTCGCCGAGCATGTCGAAGGAGTAGCGATAGTCGCGCTCCTCTTTCCCGGCCGCGCGCGACAGCGCTTCCTCGATGTTGCGGCCCATCACGAACTGGTGACCCAGAATGCGCATCGCCTGCTTGATCGCCGCGCGCGCCACCGGCTCGCCGAGCTTGCCGACGAGGCGTGTGTACCAGGCGCGCGTGTCGCCGAGGTCGCCGCGATCGAATGCGACGACCCGGCCCGTGAGCATCAATCCCCACGTCGAGGCATTCACCAGCATCGATTCGGAGTCGCCCAGATGTTCGTCCCAGTCGCCGCTCGGAATCTTGTCGGCGATAAGGCGATCGGCGGTCTCGCCATCGGGAATGCGCAGCAGCGCTTCCGCCAGGCACATGAGGATCACGCCTTCGCGCGACGCCAAGCTGTATTCGCGCAGGAATGCGTCGAGCGCACCGCCGCTGCCTCTCGTTGCGCGCACCGCTTGCACCAGGGCTAGCGCGCGGGAACTCGCGTTACGAGCCGTGGATTCAGGCAAGCGCGCCTGGTCCGCGAGCTCGCGTACCAGCGCCTGCTCATCGGCAAGGTAGAGGGGATTGATCGCCCGTGCGATCGAATCGGGACGTTCGAGGGGTGGGAAGCGTTGCATAAGTTGAAATTCTATTGAAAAGCACCCCCCTGTCCCAATACGGTGGCGCATGACCTCAACTGTACAGGCCGTCACGACGGCAAGTTTCAACTCCGAAGTCTTGAACGCCTCCGAAGGTCAGCCCGTGCTCGTGGATTTCTGGGCTCCCTGGTGCGGCCCCTGCCGCATGCTGGGCCCGGTCCTCGAGCAGGTTGCCGACGAAAACGCAGGCAAGGTGAAGGTGGTCAAGGTCAACACGGACGAGAACCAGGACCTCGCTCAGCAATTCCAGATCCGCAGCATCCCCGCGGTGAAGCTGTTCCGCGGCGGCCGCGTCGTCGACGAATTCGTCGGTGCGATGCCGATCGGCAAGATTCGTTCGTTCCTCGAACCTTATCTGCCGAACGCGTCGACCGGCGAACACGTCGCGGCGCGCGAGCTCGGCGACACCGGCAATTTCGTGGGCGCGATCGAAAAACTGCGCGCGGTCGCGGAAGCCGATCCCTCCAACCTCGACGCGCGGCGCGACCTTTCGCGCTTTCTCGCGCTGTCAGGCGATGTGGTCGGCGCCTCCCAGGTGCTCGGCCAGTTGCCGCCGCCCGCGCAGAGCGATCCGGCGTCGAATTCCGTACGCGCGTTGATCCATTTCTCCGCGCTCGCCACCGAGCAGGCGGAGCGCACGGACTCCGCGCGCGCCGGCGCCGCGCGCTCGATCCTGGGCGGCAGCATCGACGCCGCCGTGGAAACGCTGCTCGCACGCATTCAGGGCGATCGCGCCTTCGCTACGCGCGCGGGGCGTGAGGATTTGTTGCAGGCCTTCGCGCTGCTTCCCGGCGACGACGCGCGACTCGCGGGCTGGCGTCGCCGCCTCGCGGCGCTGCTGAACTGACGAGACCGGATCGCCAGGCATGGACGCGGTCACCCTCGCCCTGCGCATCATCCTGATCACGATCGCCTGCTCAGCCTTCGTCTTGGCTCTCATCGCACTCGTTCGCGCAGCCCGGAATCCCGGCAAGGCCATGCGCTCGTTCGGCGCAGCACTCATGTTGTTCGGCTGGGGAAACCTGCGCGATCCGCGCAATGACACCGTCGCCGAGGCGCAGGACGGCCGCATCCGACGCGGTGACGAGTCGGGCGATCCGCCGGCCCGCGACTAGTCTGATGCCGCTTCGCGCCGCAATCTCTCCGCCTCGCCGCGCCCGAGATACGCGACGATCGCGAAGCGCGCGACATACAGCAACGGGATCAGCGCGACGGCCGCGCACATCTTGTAGACGTAGTTCACCGTGCCCACGGCCAGAAACTGCGGGATCGACCATTGCTGCGGTCCCAGCACGAATGCGATGTAGAGCACGATGAAGCTGTCGAGCAGCTGCGAGACCGCGGTCGACGCCGTCGCGCGCAGCCACACGAAACGCTCGCCGGTGATGCGCAGGATGCGGTGGAAGATCGCGACATCGATGAGCTGGCCGATCAGGAACGCAACGATCGAGCCGCCGATCGTCCAGAGTCCCTGCCCGAAAATCAAAGCGTACGACTTCTGGATGTCGGGCACGCCGAGATCCTTGTTCACGTCCATCCAGAATCCGGCGGGCGCGAGCGAGATCGCCGCGTAAGCCGCAACGAATGCGTACGCGATGAACACGACGGCGATCCACGAGATCAGCCGCACGCCGCGCACGCCGAAGTACTCGTTGATGACGTCGGTCATGATGAACACGAACGGCCACAACAGGACGCCGGCCGTGAAGTTCAGCGTTCCTTTGATTCCGAACAGCGACCATGCGAACGGCGGCGCGCCTACCGTGTCCTCGAACGAGAAAATCTTTACGCCGACGAATTCGGCGATCAGCGCGTTCGTGAGGAAGAATCCGGCCAGCACGATGAACAGACGGGTCGCGCGGTGATCGGTCGTACGCATTAGTCTCTCCCCCGAAGTTTGCGCAGCTCGCGCCTTCCATGTTTGTCGGGACGTTCCGGCGAGCGTGGCGCGAAGGCCGCGGCCAGCCGCGACGCCTCGGCGAACTTCGCGCGCGCAAGCTTCGCGGCTTCCGTTTCCGCGTAACACGCCGTCGCGATCGGCGCCGCACCGCGCCGGTCGGGCAGCTTCAGCACCTCGCATTCGAACTCGAACCCCGGCCGTTTCAACGAGAGGTGGTCGCCGATCCGCACGGGGTGCGCCGGTTTGACGCGCTTGCCATTCACGTGAACTTTGCCGCCGCCAACCGCCTCGGCGGCCAGCGACCGGGTCTTGAACAACCGCGTGCACCAGAGCCAGCGGTCGACTCGCAAGGAAACGCCACCGCCCTCCTGTCGTTCGTGCTCGTCGGATTCTTCTTCGCGGTCGTTCATGCGGGGGTCAGTATAATTCCGCGCAATACCAGTTTTCCCATTCTTTGGGACGAGCCCTCTCCCGTGGACACCGCCTTCTACCAGCGTTTCGATGCGCAGCTCGCCGAGCTTCGCGAACAGGGTCTCTTCAAGTCGGAACGCGTGATCGCCAGCCCGCAAGGGGGACAGATCCGCGCGAACGACGCCGACGTCATCAATCTCTGCGCTAACAACTACCTGGGCCTCGCGAGCCACCCCGCGATCCGTGAGGCGGCGCACCGCGCCATCGACCGCTACGGGTACGGCATGGCCTCCGTGCGCTTCATCTGCGGCACGCAGACCGTGCACAAACAACTCGAGGCGGCGCTGTCGAAATTCCTGGGAACGGAGGACACCATCCTCTACTCCTCCTGCTGGGACGCGAACGGTGGACTTTTTGAGACCGTTCTTACCGACCCGCAGGACGCGATCATCTCCGACGCTCTCAATCACGCGAGCATCATCGACGGGATCCGCCTCTGCAAGGCGCGGCGCCTGCGTTACGCGAACCGCAATCTCGCCGAGCTCGAGCAGCACCTCAAGGACACGCAGGATTGCCGGACGCGGCTCATCGCCACCGACGGCGTGTTCTCGATGGATGGCAGCATCGCGCCGCTGCGCGAGATCTGCGACCTCGCGGAAAAATACGGCGCGCTCGTCATGGTCGACGATTCGCACGCGACCGGATTCATGGGCGCGAACGGCCGCGGCTCGATCGAACACTGCGGCGTACTGGGACGCGTGGATTTCCTGACGGGCACTTTCGGCAAGGCGCTGGGCGGCGGCAGTGGCGGCTATACCGCAGGCAAAGCCAATGCGATCGCGTGGCTGCGCCAGCGCTCGCACCCCTATCTGTTCTCGAACAGCATTCCGCCCGTCGTCGCGGCAGTCACGTTGCGTGCGCTCGACCTGATCGAGAACATGCCGGCGTTGCGGGAGACGTTGTCCGGCCACGCGAAAAAGTTCCGCGCCGGCATGGAGCGCGCCGGCTTCAAACTACTGCCCGGCGAACATCCGATCGTCCCCGTCATGCTCGGCGACGCCGCGCTCGCCGCGAAGTTCGCCGACCGGTTGCTGGCGAAAGGCGTGTACGTCATCGGCTTCTCCTTCCCGGTCGTGCCGCGCGGCGAAGCCCGCATCCGCACGCAGATGTCGGCGGCACTCACCGATGCGCAGATCGACAAGGCGCTCGCGGCGTTCATCGATGTGGGCCGCGAGCTGGAGATCGTGAAATGAAAGCACTGGTCAAGGCGGAAGCCCGCCCCGGAATCTGGATGAAAGACATCCCGGAACCCAAGGTCGGGCCGAACGACGTGCTCATCAAGATCGTGAAGACGGCGATCTGCGGCACCGACATGCACATCTACCACTGGGACGACTGGGCCCAGAAGACGATCCCGGTGCCGATGGCCGTCGGGCACGAATACTTTGGCCGCATCGTCGAGATGGGCAGCGAGGTGCGCGGTTTCGCGATCGGCGATCGCGTCTCCGGCGAGGGCCACCTCACCTGCGGCTTCTGCCGCAACTGCCGTGCGGGCCGCCGGCACCTGTGTCGCAACACCACGGGCGTCGGCGTCGACCGCCAGGGCTGCTTCGCCGAGTACCTCGCGATCCCCGCCAGCAACGCGTTCAAGCTGACCGACGCCATCACCGACGACATCGCGAGCATCCTCGATCCGTTCGGGAATGCAACCCACACTGCGCTCGCGTTCAGCATGGTGGGCGAGGACGTGCTGATCACCGGCGCGGGACCGATCGGCATCATGGCGGTCGCGATCGCGAAACGCGTCGGCGCGCGCCACGTCGTGATCACCGACGTGAACGACTACCGGCTCGGACTCGCGCGGAAGATGGGCGCGACGCGCGCCGTGAACGTGTCGAAAGAGAAGCTCGACGACGTGATGAAAGAACTCGGCATGCAGGAAGGGTTCGACGTCGGACTCGAAATGTCGGGCAATCCAACCGCCTTCCGGGACATGTTGCGCACGATGCACCACGGCGGCAGTGTCGCGTTGTTAGGCATCCCGCCGGGCGACACGGCGATCGACTGGAACCAGGTCATTTTCAAGGGTCTCAACATGCGCGGCATCTACGGGCGCGAGATGTTCGAGACCTGGTACAAGATGGCCGCGCTGCTGCAGGGCGGCCTCGACATCACGCCGGTGATCACACACCACTTCCCGATCCAGGAATTCCAGCGCGGGTTCGAGATCATGGGCTCGGGGCAGTCGGGGAAGATCATCCTCGACTGGGCGAGTCTGAACTAGCTATCGGACGTCGCAGAAGCAGTAGACGAACCGGTTGTCCCGCGCGCTCATGCGCGACCAGCGCTCCACTTCCCGCTGCACGGGCTCGAGGTGCCGCGCGGCCCGCATGAGCGGCATGCGCTTGGCGAAGTCGCCTGTGACATTCACCGCGATCCAGACACGAATCTGCAGCGCAAGCTGTTCGGCGAACGAGAGCCGCGGCTCGATGATCTCGACCTGGTAGTCCGTCAGCTCGGCGCGCTTCGCCGCTGACTTGACCGCATCGCCGAACAATCCGAGTTTGTCGACGAGCCCGTTCTTCAGCGCATCGCGACCGATCCAGACGCGACCCTGCGCGATCTCGTGGACCTGGTCGCGCGTCTTCTTGCGCCCTTCCGCGACGTGCGCGAGGAATTCCTCATACCCGCGCTCGATCATCGACTGCAGCAGCTTCTTCGCGTCCTCGCCGAGGGGCCGGTCGATGCGCATCTGGCCGGACAGGTTCGTGGTGCCGACGCCATCGACGTTCACGCCGATCTTGCCGAGCGTGCCTTCGAACGTCGGGATCGCGCCGAAGATGCCGATCGAACCGGTGATCGTCGCGGGATGCGCCCAGATTTCGTCCGCGGACGCGGCGATGTAGTACCCGCCCGACGCCGCGAGATCGCCCATCGATACGACGACGGGCTTGCCGTCGGCCTGCGCCGCGCGCACCTCGCGGTAGATCTCTTCCGAGGCGAGAACGCTGCCGCCCGGACTGTCGACGCGGATCACGATAGCCTTCACGTCGTCGTCGTAGCGCGCTTCGCGCACGAGCTGCGCGGTGCTCGTGCCGCCGATCGTTCCCGGCGGCGGCGAGCCGTCGACGATCTCTCCGGAGGCGACGATGACACCAATCTTCGACTTGCTCGACTTCGCGCGCTGCTCGGCGCGGACCATGCGTAGGTAGTCTTCGTAGAACGTGGATTTGTAGGTCTCGCCGAGATCGGTATCGCCCGACTCGGCCTTGGTCCTGGGCGCATCTTCATCGTCCGCGCCCACGAGCTCGACCATGCGGCGTTCGACGTCGAGTGACGACTTGATGCCGGTGATGAGCTTCGCGTCGAGCGCAACCTTGGCCGCGTCGCCCTTCGCCGCGAGCAGCGCGGACACGGCATTCGCGACGTATGCGCTGACGTCTTCCGGCGCGATGCCGCGCGCCTTGGCGACGGATTCGCGGTAGTTGGTCCACAGGGAGGTGAGGTACGAGAGGCTTTCCTCGCGATCCTCGGGCGACATGTCGGTGCGAACGTAGACCTCCGCCGCGCTCTTGTAGGCGCCGACGCGGAACAGGTTCACGGTGACCCCGAGCTTGTCGAAGAGGTCCTTGTAATAGGTGCGATAGCGCTCGTAGCCGTCGATGCCGACAAGGCCCAGCGGATCGATGTAGATCTCATCGCCATGCGCGGCGACGAAGTACTGTTCTTGCAGCAACGCGGCGGCGTGGACGACGACTTTCTTCTTCGACGAGCGGAAGTCGTCGATCGCGGCGGCGAACTCCGCGAGGGTCGGCTGGCCGCCGCCCGACAGGTAGTTGAGGTCGAGGACGACCGCCTCGATGCGCTGGTCTTTCTTCGCCGCCTTCAGGACGTCGATGAGGTCCCAGAGAAGGGTTTCTTCCTTCTGGTCGCCCTGCGCTCTCGCGATGGCCTGGTCGACGGGGCTGCCCGACAACTGCTCGACGATCTCGCCGCGCGGCGCGATCACGAGCGCCGAGCCGTCCGCGATGTGCGGAATCGACGTGCGCAGCGCTCCGACGAGAAACCCGAAGATCGTCAGCAGCAACAGCAGGTGCAGGATCTTGCGCAGTCCATCGAGACCGCGCCAGAGACCTAAAAAAAACCGGCCGATCATGCTGCCGACGCTCCGGGTGAGAAGTTAGACCTTCTCTTCGATGCGCGCTGCCTTGCCGGACAGGTCACGCAGGTAGTAGAGCTTCGCGCGACGGACGCTGCCGCGACGCTTGACTTCGACTTCGCTGATCGCGGGGCTGTGCGTCTGGAACACGCGCTCGACGCCTTCGCCGTGCGAGATCTTGCGCACGGTGAACGAGGAGTTGAGACCGCGATTGCTCTTCGCAATCACGACGCCTTCGTAAGCCTGCGCGCGCTCGCGATCGCCTTCCTTCACCTTGACCTGCACGATGACCGTGTCGCCAGGATTGAAGTCCGGGAGCTTGCGGGTCGCACGCGCCTTTTCGAGTTCTTGAATGATGTAGTTAGCCATGTCTGTCACCTTCGCGTTCAGCGAGAAATTCGTCGAGCAGCTTGGCCGCATCGGCCGGCAAGCCACCTTGAGCAATCAAATCCGGCCGTCGCAACCAGGTGCGCGAGACCGCCTGCTTCGTTCGCCAGCGCTGGATATCAGCGTGGTGACCGCCCTGCAGGACCTCGGGCACCTTCCGGCCTTCGAACTCCACCGGCCGCGTGTAGTGCGGCCAATCGAGCAAACTTCCGTCGAACGATTCCTCGACGCTGGACCGCTGGTCCCCGAGCACTCCCGGGAGCAACCGCGCCACCGCGTCGATAACGCTGAGCGCCGGGAATTCTCCTCCCGACAGCACGTAGTCACCGATCGACAACTCTCTATCTATCCGCGATTCGATGACCCGTTCGTCGAGTCCTTCGTATCGCCCCGCCACCAGGATCAGTCCCGGCATCTTCGAAAATTCCTTCGCCAGCGCCTGCGAGAACCTTTCGCCTTGCGCGGAAAGATACACCCGCGGCGCTCCCGGCACGCGCACTGCCGCAGCATCGATCGCCGCTGACATCGGCTCAGGCTTGAGCACCATGCCTGGCCCGCCGCCGTACGGCCGATCGTCCACCGTGCGGTGTACGTCGCTCGTGTGCGCGCGCGGATCTTCGCAGTTCACCTGCAGAATCCCGCGCTCGAGCGCCCGGCCCAGCACGCCGAACTTCAAAGCCGCGCCGATCAACTCGGGGAACAATGTCACGACTTCGATGCGCATGAGTCGTGTCAGAAATCCTCGGGCCAATCGACCATCAACTTTCGCGCGTCGCGATCGACGCTGCGCAGGTGTTGCCCGGTCACCGGTACCAGGTGCTCGCGCTCTCCCTGAATCACCATCACCGCGTTCGCCCGCGTGTCGATGAAGTGATCGACGACTCCGAGCAACGCGCCTTCCAGATTCTTCACTTCGAAACCGATCAGATCGTCGCGGTAGTGCTCACCGTCTTTCACCGGAGGCAACTCTTCGCGCTCGACCAACACCATCTGCCCGGTCAACCGGCTCGCGCCGTCGCGTTCCACGACACCTTCGAGTAGCGCGATCCAGCCATTTCCCTGCGGCCGCACTTCCAGCACGTTCACTTCGACTTCGACGCCACGCTCTGCCTTGAGCAACCAGCGCCGCCACTCGAACAATCTCTGCGGAGGATCGGTGAACGACTGCACTCGCAGCCAGCCGCGCACACCGTGCGCCGCTCCCAGCCTGCCGACCTCGACGAAGCGTGGCTCGCTCACCGCGCTGCCTCTAACAAGATCAGGCGGCGAGCCTGATCACGCCGCGAGATTGGCCTTGCGGAACGACGAGACGAGGTGCTTAACGCGCTCGGACGTCTGCGCACCTTTGGACATCCAGTAGTCGATGCGCGCGAGATCGAGCTTGAGCCCGACTTCGCTCTTCACCGGCTTCGGATTGAAGAAACCCACTTGCTCGAGGCTCTTGCCACCCTGGCGCTTGCGGCTGTCAGTCACCACCACGTGATAGAACGGCGTGTTGGTCGTGCCGCGGCGTGTCAGTCGAATCGTAACCATGTCTGTGAACCCTTAACTGCCTGTGGCCCCGTGCCGAAACGTCCGGCTCGGGCGGCCAAAAAAGAGCGCGGATTCTACGCAAATCAGTACGTTGGAGGAAGCGGTAAATAGGGGTCAGGCCCCATTTTCGTCCTGAGCGGCCCGCGCCCCCGCCGTCACCGGGCGAAAATGGGGCCTGACCCCTATTTACCGCGGGAATCCGGGCGGCATCTGCCCCTTGAACGCCCCCATCAGGCGTTTCATCTTCCCGCCCGAGAAGCTCTTCATGACCTTCTGCATCTCCATGAACTGCTTCATGAGCTTGTTCACATCCTGGACCTGCACCCCGGCCCCGGCCGCGATGCGCCGGCGGCGGGACCCGTCGAGAAGCCCCGGCGTACGCCGCTCCTTCCGGGTCATCGAATTGATGATGGCGATCTGCCGGCGCACCTCGCGGTCGCCCTGATCCGAAGGCATCGCGCCACCCTTGAGTGCCGCTGCAGGAAGCTTGTCGACGAGCGACGCCACGCCGCCCATCTTCTGCAGCTGTTCGAGCTGGTTCTTGAGATCCACCAGATCGAAGCCCTTGCCAGACTGAACTTTCTTCGCGAGCTTCTGCGCCTGCTCGACATCGACCTGTTTTTGCACCTGCTCGACGAGCGCGACGACGTCGCCCATGCCGAGGATGCGGCCCGCCATGCGTTCGGCGTCGAAAGGCTCGAGCGCATCGAGCTTCTCGCCAACGCCGACTAGCACGATGGGTTTGCCCGTGACTTCGCGCACCGAAAGCGCCGCGCCACCGCGCGCGTCACCGTCCGCCTTCGTCAACACGACGCCGGTGATATCGAGCGCCTCGCCGAAGGCGCGCGCGGAATTCACCGCGTCCTGGCCGGCCATCGCGTCGATGACGAACAGCCGCTCGTGCGTCTCGACCGCGCGCTCGATCTGCTTCACCTCTTCCATGAGCTCCGCGTCGACGTGCAGGCGGCCCGCAGTGTCGACGATGAGCACGTCATAAACGCCTTTGCGCGCCGACTCGAGCGCCGCGCGCGCGATCGCGGCGGGCGATTGCTTCACGTCGGTCGGGAAGAAGCCCGCGCCGACCTGTTCGGAGAGGCGCTGCAACTGCAACACGGCGGCGGGCCGCCGGATGTCGGTGCTGACTAACAACACGCGCTTCTTCTGCTCGATCAACCAACGCGCGAGTTTGCCCGCTGTCGTCGTCTTTCCCGCGCCCTGCAAACCCGCGAGCAGCACAACGACCGGCGGCTGCGCGCGCAACTCGAAGCGACCGCGGTCGCCGGCCATCAGCGCGACCAGTTCCTTGTGCAGGATGCCGACAAACGCCTGTCCGGGCGTCAGACTCGCGGTGACGTCGGCACCCAGCGCCTTCTGTTTCACGCGCTCGATGAATGCCTTGACCACCGGCAGCGCAACGTCCGCCTCGAGGAGCGCCATGCGCACCTCGCGCAGGGATTCCCCGACGTTTTCCTCGGTGATGCGGCCGCGGCCGCGCAGGGTGTCGACCGTGCGGGAGAGCCGCGCCGTCAGGTTTTCGAAAAGTGCCATGTGGCGCGGATTATCCTAGGGACCTATGCAAAACGCACCCTCGTTGATCCTCTGGATCGCGCTCGTCGTTCTCCTGCTGCTCGTGGCGTTTTCTTCGGGAACCGAGGTAGCGATGCTCTCGGCCAACCGCTACAAGATCCGCGCGGCCGCTAAGGCAGGCAAGCGCACGGCGAAGGCGCTCGACGCGTTGCTCTCGAAGCCGGACAGCTGGCTCGGCGCGAACCTGGTCGTCCTCGCGCTGGCGAGCGTCGCAGCGTCTTCGATTGCGACGTTGCTGGCGCAGCGCACTGGCTACAAGCACGCCGAAATCGTGACGATCATCGGGTTGGCCATCTTCCTGATCGTTTTCTGCGAGCTCGCCCCCAAGATCTTCGCCGCGCTGCGCCCGGATCCGGTCGCGTTGTCGTCCACCTACATCTACAAAGTGCTCGTCTTCGTGATGACGCCCGTGACCTGGTTCACGAACAAGGCGGCGTACGGATTTCTGCGCTTGTTCGGCGTGAGGGCGGCAACCGGAGACGACCAGACGATGTCGCCCGACGAGCTGCGCTCCGTCGTCGCCGAGGCCGGGCCGATGATCCCGACGCGTCACCGCCAGATGCTGTTGTCGATCCTCGATCTCGAGCACGTGACGGTGAACGACATCATGATCTCGCGTCAGGACATCGCATCGATCAACGTCGAGGACAACTGGGAAGACATCCTCGACCAATTGCGCCAGACGCCGCACACGCGACTCCCGCTCCACGAAGGCGAGCTCGACAACCTCATCGGCATCGTCCACATGAAACGCGTGGCGCAGGAACTGGCGCGCGACACGCTGACGCGCGAGCGGCTGATCGACATCGCGCGGACGCGCGAGCCATATTTCGTCCCCGAGGGCACGTCGCTCACGATGCAGCTCAACCAGTTCCAGCGCAATCGCCGCCGACTGGCATTCGTGGTCGATGAGTACGGCGACATCCAGGGCTTCGTCACGCTCGAGGACATCCTCGAAGAAATCGTGGGCGAGTTCACGACGGACCCGGCCACCGTCACGCACAAACACGTGCATCGCGAAGGCCCCGGTGTATTCATCGTCAACGCCAGCGCAACCGTGCGCGCGCTCAATCGCTCGCTGCAGTGGCAGCTGCCCACCGATGGCCCGAAGACCCTGAACGGATTGTTGGTCGAGAAACTCGAGACGCTGCCCGAGGCAGGCGATCACGTGTCGATCGGCGAGTACGAGTTCGAAGTGGTGCAGATCGGCGAGAACACGATTCGCACCGTGCGTGCGCGAAAGGCAGAGCTCGTGAGCTGAGGCGTCAACCCAGCGCGGCGTTGAGCGCCTCGTCAATCCGACCGACCGCCCTGACCTTCAATCCTTCTATCGGCGTTCGGGGCGCGTTGTCGCTCGCGACGAGCGCCGTCTTGAACCCCTGCTTCGCGGCCTCGCGCAACCGCTCTTCACCATAGGCGACCGGCCGCAGCTCTCCCGTCAATCCGATCTCGCCGAACGCGACGATCGACTGCGCGATCGGTTTGTCCGCGAGGCTCGACGCGAGCGCGAGCGCCACCGGCAGGTCGCAGGCCGTGTCCGACACTTCGAGACCGCCGACTAGATTCACGAACACGTCGTGCTCCTGGAGATTGACTCCGCCGTGGCGGTTCATCACCGCTAACAACATCGCCACGCGTTGCGAGTCGAGCCCCTGCGCGGTCCGCCGCGGCGCGCCGAAGCGCATGCGATCGACGAGCGCCTGCAGCTCGACGAGCAGCGGACGGCGGCCATCGCGCGTGACCGTCACGATGCTGCCCGGCGCGGGCTCGCCCGAGCGCGCGAGGAAGATCGCGGACGGGTTGCGCACTTCGCGCAGGCCCTGCTCGTCCATGTGGAAGAACGCGAGTTCGCCGATGGAACCGAAGCGGTTCTTCGTCGCGCGCACGTTGCGGAAGCGACTCGACGCATCGCTTTCAAAATAGAGCACGGTGTCGACGAGATGTTCGAGGAGCCGCGGGCCCGCGATCGCGCCATCCTTGGTCACGTGCCCGACGATGACGACGCTCGTGCCGCTCGATTTCGCGAAGCGCACGATCTGCGCGGTGCATTCGCGCAACTGCGTGATCGCGCCGGGCGCGGTACCGACCGCCCCCAGCTGCACGGTCTGGATCGAGTCGACGACGAGCAGTTTCGCGTTCGCCGCACGACTCAATGTCGCGTCGAGATCCGTGTCGGCAACGACCTCCAGCCTGGGCGCGCTCAACCCGAGCCGGCGCGCGCGCGCTCCGATCTGCGGCGCGGACTCTTCCGCAGACAGGTACAGCACCGGGTCGGACTGCGCGACATGATTGGCGAGCTGCAGAAGAAGAGTCGATTTTCCGATGCCGGGCTCTCCCCCTAGCAAGGTCACCGAACCCGGGATGAAGCCGCCGCCCAGGACTCGATCCAGCTCCGCCATGCCGGTCGGCAAGCGCGCCAGTTCACCCGACGCCAGGTCTCCGAGCGCTTCGGACTTCGCCGGCGCTGCGGAAGATGCGCTCACTGCGCGGCGCGTGACGGCGCGCTGTTCCAGGGTGTTCCAGCGCCCGCACTGGGGGCACTGACCCTGCCATTTCAGGGTTTCGGCGCCACATTCGGCACACACGTAAGCGATTGCGGGTTTAGCCATCGGCGGGTCTCAAAGCGTGACGAAGTTCATGGGGCTGACAGACATCGGGCCCGGTGAAGCACCTAGTGTGCAGTAGTCCTTCGATTCCGACGCCCGTTGGCCTTAGCATTGCAGTCCTAGGTCGTTGTTTTTCCGGGCGGCACTGGAGCGAATTGTGACTTATTGCTCCGGGTGCTGGCTGAGCTACTGGTAATTTATGGCTGTTCCGGGGAAGCGTACGGGCGCATTGCGGCCGTAAAGGACTGTTTTTGAGCATTGAGCACTGGTGTGATCCAAGAACACGCTAAAAAACGAGCGACCACCGTGGCGCGCCCATGAGCGTCAAGGGCAAGCTGACCTTCGTCGGGCAAACCGACACTGGCCGCGTTCGCGAACACAATGAAGACACCATCGCGGCCGACTCGGACGCGGGGCTTCTCGTGCTCGCCGACGGCATGGGGGGTTACAACGCCGGCGAAGTCGCGAGCGGCATTGCGGTGAAGACGATCACCAACCTGGTTCGTGAAGGCCTCGCGCGCGAAGACTTGGCGTCCGTCGATCGCAGCACCGGACTCACGCGCCCCTCCATCGTGCTGCGCGATGCGATCACGCGCGCCAACAAGATCATCTATCAAACCGCGCGCTCCCAGGCTGAGTGCGAGGGCATGGGCACGACCGTCGTCGCCGCCCTGTTTTACGACAATCGCATCTCGATCGCGCACGTCGGGGATTCGCGGCTGTATCGCCAGCGCGGCAGCCAGATCGCGCAGGTCACCATGGACCACTCGCTTTTGCAGGAACTGGTCGATCGTGGTTTCTATTCACCCGAGGAAGCCCAGCGGGCGGCAAACAAGAACTACGTGACCCGCGCGCTCGGCGTCGAGCCGCAGGTCGAGGTCGAAGTTCAGGAGCAGCCGGTCGACAAGGGTGACATCTACATCCTTTGTTCGGATGGTTTGTCCGACATGGTTGAGGATGAAGACATCCGTTTAACTATAAGCACCTTTGGTGCTAATCTAGATACGGTTGCTAAGCAGTTGATTCAGTTAGCCAACGAGAATGGCGGTCGTGACAACGTCTCGGTGGTGCTCGCGCAGGCGATGGAATCGTTTCCCGCGAGTCGTGGAGTGATGGACAAACTTCTTGGCTGGTTCAGTTAAGGGACGAAAACAATGGCACGTCTGGTCTTAAGCCTGGATAACCAGGTCCTCGCCGAATACAACATGAACAAGGAGCGGTACACCATTGGCCGGCTCCC
>JAYTOK010000161.1:0-34462 GCA_043747835.1 Pseudomonadota bacterium
AAAACCATACCCGTGGTTGAAGATCCCTCGCACCTTGGCGCGAGAGCGGATCCGACTCCACGGTCATGCCTAGAAGCCTAAGTAAGTGCCATTCGGGTCTGACCCCATTTTCCATAATTTCCGCAAACCCAATTAAATCGCCCACGGCTGCGAAGTACGACACGGTTCGCGACATAGCGCAAAGAGCAATCTATCCCGCGCTTCGAGGTGAGGCGGGAGGATTATTGGATGAGTACATCGAACGAACGTATCTCCGTCTTCGGTCCCACGCTTCGCTTCAAGGGCGAGCTCAAGGCGCAGGAAGACATCCGGATCGAAGGCCGCATTGAAGGCGCGATCCATCATCAGCAACGCGTCGTCGTCGGCCTGAAAGGCGAAGTCGTCGCGTCGGTCAACGCCGCGCAGATCGACGTGGACGGAAAGGTCCAGGGCGACATGAGCGCGAAGAAGAGCATCAAGGTCAGTCAGTCAGCAGTGGTGCGCGGCAACATCCGCGCGCCGAGCGTCAGCATCACAGAGGGAGCGAATTTCAATGGCGGAGTCACGATGGAGCCAAATGCTGGGTCTGGCACCCAAGGATCCCCCACCCCCGCCGCCGCGCCGCGCTGACACGGAGAAACCCAACATGAGCAAAGGTTTCAGCGACAACAAACTTGGCGCCCCAGCGCCGCCAGCCGCGCAGCCCGCGTCGACCACGACGTGCGTGCTCGGCCCGACGCTGCACTTCAAGGGCGAGCTGTACGGTGAAGAGGACCTCGACTTCCAGGGCCAGATCGAAGGTTCGATCGAGCACACGCGTAGTTTGAGCATCGGCAAGGACGGCGGCGTCACCGGCAACATTCGCGCGAAGTTCGTGATCGTCGAAGGCCGTGTGGATGGCGACATCTACGCGACCGAGTCGGTCTCGGTGCGTCAGTCGGCGAAAATCGTCGGCAACATCTTCGCACCGCGAGTCGGCATCGCCGATGGCGCGAATTTCAGTGGCCGCATCGACATGAGCCACAAGGGCGTGGCGGCGCAGCGTCCGGCGACGAGCACTCCGCTCAGCGATCCGGCGGCGGAGCGTCTGCTGACGAAGACGGGTTCGTAACCGAACCCGGCCTCAGCGCTTCTACGATACTCGCGGACAGGGCGCGCAGGGATTCCTGCGCCCCGTCCGCGTTTTTATTGGAGAGCAGGACGACCGCGATCTGCGCGTCCGGATACAGCGCGCACATTCCCGCGAATCCATACGTCGCGCCCGTGACGTACAGACGCCGCCCCTGCGGCGACTGCCCCACGATCCAGTAGTGAGCCAGCGCATTGCGCCCGTCGCCCGATGTCCACGTCGGCTTGTGCGCGAACTTGACCGACGCATCGCGCTCGACGAGCTGCCACGACGCGAACTTGAGCAGATCCTCGGTGCTGTAGCGCAGCGCGTTCGACGCCAGGGCGATCCGCGATTCATACGGCGGCAGGGCGTCGCCCTCCGTCGTGTACCCGAGCGCAAGTCGTTTCGCATCCGGGGCGACTCCGCTCGCCATGCGCAGCGGCTTTTCGATCTCGCGCGCCAGAATCGCTTCGAAAGTTTCGCCGTACAGCTTCTCGAGCACGACGCCTAACAACAGGTGCGCGACGTTCGACGAGCCCGGCTCTATTCCGGGCTGAAGCTGCGGTTTGACCCGATGCAGTTGCCGCAGGAACTCCCCGCGCGAGTACACGCTCAGCACACGCATGTGAGTCGCGGCCGTCACCTCGCCGGGGACGGGGCGCACCTGCGAGAGATCCGGGATGTTGTCCGCGAGGCCGGAAGTTCGATTCGTCAGATGCACGAGACGCACTCGCTCGCCGCCATTCTCGAGATTCGGGTACGGCTCCTCGAGGAACTTCGCGACGTCGTCGTCCGGCGAAGCGCGCCCTTCGATGATCGCGCGAGCGAGGATCTGGCCCGAGAAGGCGCGGCTCATCGTGCCGATTTCGTAGATGGTGGTCTGGGTCGAAGGCTTGTTGCTGTCGAGTCGCGGCACGCCGGCGTTGTAGAAGCGGCGCTGGCCGGCGTCGTAGATGCCGATGGAGATGCCGACACCATCGTTATCCTGCAGCCAGGCGCGCGTGAGCTCGCGAATGGCGGCGTCGTTGGCCGGCAGCGCCGCGGCGTGCGTGCCGCCGGTGAGGAAGAGCGAGAGGCCGAGAGCCAGGGGCAGACGAAGCATGGGCGCGCATCGTCGCACAAAAAGGGGACAGATCTATTTTCGGGGAAAATAGATCTGTCCCCTTTTAATGCCTCGCGTTCGCCTCGATCGTGCGGAACTCCGCCGGCGTCAGCGGCAGCTTGCGCCAGATCGCCAGCATCTCCGTCGCGGGCGGATCGGTCGGATCGCCGCCGTCCGAACCGTAGAGAATCCGCGCAAGCCCAAGCGCGCGCAGGCGTTGCGCGATGCGCGGCGCCTGAGTTTCATTCCCCGCGATCAGCGCGATGTCGAACCAGAGATTCTTCACGCGCGGATCGCCGCGCCCGATGGCCGCCTGAAACACATCCAGCGCACCGTCCATCGCCGCATCGCCATATCCGCCGCCGCCCGCGAGATGCGCGATCTGCACCGGCACATCCGGCGCGGCGGGCAGCACTTCGTCGAGAAAGCCGAGCGCCTGCGCGGCGCCGTAAGGATTCGGACGCTGCGTGCGCAGGTGCACGACGATGGCCATCCCGTTCGTGTTGGCCGCGCGAAACACGCGACGCAGCAGCGCGAGGTCCGTGGGATCGTCGAGATTCACGCCGGAGTTGCCGAACTGCAGCTTGATGCCCCGGCCGAAGCGCTTATCACGCGCGCAGCGCGCGAGCTCGCCCAACGCGTATTCCTTGAGCGGGTTGAAACTGCAGAACGCGACGAGCCGCCGCGGATACTTCGCGGCCTCGCGCGCCGTCCAATCGTTCTCGGCGATGACGCGCGCATATTCATCCGGTATCGGCGGCGCGCCGGGACTGCCGAAGCGAAACGCATTCGACAGCACCACCGCGCGCTTGATGCCCGCGGCATCGAGCATGGCGATCAGGGCCTGCGCGTCGATGGGCTTTTGCCCGGGCTCGGCCATCTCCTTCGTCAGCAGGTGTTGATGCCAGTCAACGGGCGGCACGGGCAGCGGCTTCGTCGGCGGCGCCGCGGCAGCGGCCACGCTGGCCGCGAGCGGCAGCCCGATCGACGCGACCAGCCAAAGCGCGAATTCCTGCCGCGTCACTTCGCCGGCTCCGGGTTCAACGCGTAGTGCGCCGCCAGCGCGAGCAATAGATAGTCCGTCGTGCCGCGGCCGAGCACGTACTCGGTCTGCTGCCAGAAGAACGGCCAATGCTTGAGCTCCGGAAAGTCCGGGCGGATGAGCGCCGTACCCGACGCGCTGCCGCCGGGGATGTGCGACCAGTCCGCGCGATTGAAGCCATACGCCGCCGTCAGCGATTTCGCCCCGACGCCGGACACGAAAGACGCGGTGTTAGAACCCGGATGCACGCCGAGCACGAACGACAACGCCTGCAACGCATACGTCTTCGGCATGAGATCCGGGAAGTAGGTGTGCAGCATCCATTGATCCCAGCCGAAGCGCTGGATGTTCCAGCCCGCACCCCAGATGTCGGGCTTGTAGGGCACGCCGTACGGCGTTTCCTTCGCGAGCGCTGCGACCTTCGTGTGATACGCGGCAACCGCGTCGCGCAGTGTCTTCGTGTACGCCGCGTCGTTCACCGGCTGCAAACTGCGGCCCGCGATCCAACCGACCCGTTCGATGTTCGCCGCGATCGACTCACGTTGTGAAATCAGCAACTCGCGGTATTTGGCATCACCCGTCGCGAGCAGCAGCTCTGTCGCTGCACCCACGCGCGCCAGCGGCTCCGTCGGCGTCGCGCGCTCGTAGACCTCGACCGCCGCCTTCAGCGAACGCGCCGCGAGCGCATTGTTGAATCCTGTCAACGCGCGCGACGCGACCGCCAGCGCCGCCGCCGTCTGCAGCTCGCGCCGCGGATTGTTCTCCGTGAACACCCAACGATCGTCGGGCGAGCCCGGCAGCCCGACCGGCGGCGCGGCCGCTTCGGGCGTCTTCGCCGGATCGAACACGACGCTGTCCGTCATCAGCGCGCCGTCTCCCAGGAAGACGTACTGGCGCAGCGTCGGCTCGATGATGCCGCGATACAGCCGGCCTAACTGCTCGTAGCCGTCGACGACCGTGATCACGCCGTGCTCGAGTTGCTGCAGGACATCCGGCTTGCCGTCGGGCTGGCGCATCTCGGTGACGAGGTTCTTCTGATCGACGCTCGTGTTGTCGTGGTCGACATGGAACAGTTCCCACGCCACGCTGAGGCCGTAGATCGTGTCGGCCTGCGATTCGACGCGCATGTCCCAGTCGCCCGCGTCGTGCCAGCCGCCGCGATTCAGGTTCGGCACGGGCTCGCCGGGCTTGAACTTCGTCAGCGTCTCGGGCCCTTGGCTGTAGCCGTCGAAGTGAATGTGGTTGACGGGCGCCATGCGCGCGTCATCGAGGTGACAGGCGCCGTGCCAGAGTCGGTACTTCTCGAGCACCTTCATGTGGCACATCTGCGCGGGCAGGAAATACTCGAGCGTCGGCTGCCAGACTTCGCGCGCGAACACATTGTCGTTGATGCGAAACGGATTCGAGCGCAGCGCGCCGTACTTCACGACATAGATACCCGGCTCGCTCACCTCGGTGAAGTCGAGCACGGCGTACTGGTAGCGCAGGAAGCGGCCCCATTCCGCCGGCTTGCGGTCGAGGACTGTCTTCACCTGTCCGGCCTGGCCTATCTTCTGCAAGACGACATTGGGCCTCGCCGGGTCGCGCGGATCGAGTTCGAGGACGACCTGCTTCGGCTGCGTCGGGTGATAGCCGACCTGCGACACCTGGATCACGGGCGTGCGAATCCAGCCCGGCTTCGCGCGCGGCGTCACCTTCCACTCGATCGCGCTCTTCGTGGCGCCCGCGGGCGCCAGCGCGCGCACGATGAACCAGCCGTTGTTGTGGTTGCCGCGGCCGTCGAGCAGCGTGAGCTCGCCGCCTTTCACGCTCTCGATCGTCAGATGGTAGAGATCGGTTTCGGGCGCGACGTCGAGGCGCTTACCGGTTGCGAGAATCGGAATCTCCCCTGGGCCGCTGGGCTGCTGCGCGAAGACGCCATCGGTTCGTCCCAGTTGGTAAGACTTCCCGAACAGCAATCCCGGGAAGAGTTCGAGGTTGAATCCGACCTTGCCGACCCAGTCCTTCGGGATCGGCTTGTCGAAGTCGACGCTCACGATGATCGAGTCGCCGGCGGGCCGCGCGCGCACGACGTAGTCGAGTTTCAGGTCGGGGTAGATGAGCGGATTGAAACCCTTCCGGTCGAGCTCCGGGTTCGGGTAACCCAGGGGCACGCGGATTTCCTGCGTGGCGGCATCGACTTCGCGCTTGCCAGGTTTTGGAATCGGCGACCACTGACCGGGCGAGGGTTCGAGACGGATGTCGCCGTTCGAGGCGATGCGCTCGTCGTGCATGATCACCGAGAGGCCGCCTTGATGGCCTTCGGGGTAGTAGTCCTGGCCGTACATCACGTTGATGCCGGGCCGTTCGAAGTATTCCTGCGAGTTGAGTTTGAAGTCTTCGGCCGCGGCCGCGACGGGCAGCAGGGCCACTAGCAAAAGTCCGCGCATGAAACCCCCTTCGTCAGCGAAGTCGCATCTTAAAGGGGTCAGATCTATTTGGCGCGTGGAAGACAGGGCTCGCGAAGTGCAACCTTGAGACGGCTTCCGGTTGAATCGTCTTTTGGCCCGAATGGAGATCGGCGAGGAGAGAGCGGCCGTGAGCCGGGGTTAAAGCCCTGTCAGGTGCGCCCTCGACGTCACCGCGAAGGCGAGCAGCGAACGACGAGCGAACGCCAGGAAAGAAATGGGGACATTCCCCGCTTCCCCCGAAGGGACAAAAGGGGACGGGCCTGCCGCAGGCCCGTCCCCTTTTGTTAGGAAACGGGGAATGTCCCCATTTCTTTCCTGAAGCGCGATCGACCTTGAGGGCCAAAAGTTGATTCAACCGGAAGCCGTCACGTGGACCGGGATCGAGCCCTGTCTTCCACGCGCTAAATAGATCTGACCCCTTTAAGCCGCAGCGCGCGACTGCGTCGCTCTGCGGTTCACCTGCACCAGCTCGTGCACGAACCGCAGCTTCCCGAGCACGGTCGGGCTCAGCACGAACGGATACGCATCCTTCATTCCCATGCTGCGATTCAGGCTGTTCATCGCGAGCGTCACCGCGTTCCAGCCGCTCGTCAGCGATTCGAAATCGAAGAATGCGATGTCATCCATCGCGATCTTCTCGCCGCCCTGCTCCGCCGCCGGCGAACGCAGCGTGATCCCGTGGCTCTTCCCGGTCTCGAGCGTGTCGATCATGTGCAGGTAGTGCGCCCAGGTCTCGGCCCAGTCTTCCCACGGATGCATCGTCGCGTACGCGCTGATGTATCGCTCGTTCCAGTTCGCGGGCGGGCCTTCGTTGTAGTGGCGCGTGACGGCGTCTTCGTAGCTCGCCGATTCGTCGCCGAACAGCGCGCGAAAATTCTGCAGCGGCGCGGCGTTCCGGACCATCACGTCCCAGTAGTAGTGCCCGATCTCATGTCGCAGATGGCCGAGCACGGTGCGATAGCCCTCGCCCATCTTCTCGCGCATGTTTTCGCGAAAGGCGAAGTCGGCTTCGTCCACGTTGAGCGTGATCACGCCATTCTCGTGGCCCGTCATCACGGGCTCGTCCGCGGTGCCTTTGAGGAAATGAAATGTCAGCCCGTCGTTCGGTTGAATCTTCCGCGGGACGACGGGTAGTTTGAGCGCGAACAGCGTGTAGAGCAGCCGCCGCTTGGCGGCTTCGATACGCCGCCATGCCTGGTCGTTCGCCGGATCCGACAGATCGGGAATGACCTCCGAGAGCCCGCACGAGACGCACAGATCCGCGTCGTGGTTCACGGTGACCATCCAGTTGCAGGCGCCGAGATCGCGGCCGTTTCGACAGAGCAGCGACGGCTCGAACAACTGCACGAGTCGTGCTTCGTCGACGCTGTAAGCCACGGGGACACCGCAATGCACGCAGTGGCTGTTCTCGAAGTACAGCGTCTGGTGGCAGTTGTCGCAGGGGAATAGTTTCACGGCGCGACGTTGATGCTACGCGTCGCCGCGCGCCGCCGGTGTGGAGATAGATCGGCGGGTCCTGAATTCCTACAGGGGCCGGCAAAGGGGTCCGGTTTGCAAACCTGACCCCTTTGCCGGCATTACCGCGTGTTTCGCCGTCGGCGCCGCCCCAGCGGGGGGCCAGGCGACACCAGCGTGGTGCACGCGAATCAATTGCTCTGCTGGCCCAACGCGCCGAGCTCTCCGCTCGCGCGCGCCTGCTTGCCGTAGACGACTTCGAAGATCGGCGACGCCATCAGCGTGGTGACGATGGCCATCAGCACGAGCATCGAGAACAGCGCAGGTCCTATGACGCCCGCCTGCAAACCGATGTTGATGATGATGAGCTCCATCAGGCCGCGGGAGTTCATCAGCGCGCCGATGCCGAGTGCCGTGCGGTTGTCCTGGCCCGAGAGCCGCGCCGCGGCCCAGCAGGCGCCGAACTTGGCGAGCACCGAGCACGCGAGCACCGCGAGCGCGATGGTCAGCAGATAGGGGTCGGCCACCAGCGTGAGCTGCGTGTTGAGTCCGGAGTACGTGAAGAACATCGGCAACAGCACGATGACCGTGACGGTTTCGAGCTTGGCTCTGAGCATGTCCGCGAGGATGCCGCGCGGCATCACGCAGCCCAGCAGGAAGCCTCCGAACACGGCGTGCAATCCGATCGCGTCGGCGGTGTATGCCGAGAGCATGAACAGCGTCATCACGATCGCGAAGATCGTCGAGTTGAAAGGTTTGCCCGCGGCAGCTTCGCGTTCCGCCCAGCGCGCGAGCGGCTTCAGCAGCAGCGGCACGACGAAAATCAGGAGCAACGCGAAGAAGATGCCGCCGATGATCGCGGTGTACGCAACGGCCGGGCCCGCCGCGCCGAAGCTCGCGAGGACGATGGCCAGCACGCACCAGGCGGCTGCGTCGTCGATCGCGCCGGCGGAAAGCGAGAGCGTGCCCAACGCGGTATGGCTCAGGCCGCGCTCGTGAATGATGCGCGCGAGCATCGGGAAGGCGGTGATGGCGATGGCCGCACCCATGAACAGCGTCGCGTCGAAACGGCTGGCGGTCGCCGCGAAGAGACCGGGCACCGTCATGAGCCACGGCGTGATCGCGATGGCGACGAGGAATGGCACGAGCATGCCCGCGAGCGAGACCGACGCGGCCTTGTGCACGTTGGCCTTGAAGTGATCGGTGCGGAAACCCAAGCCGACGAGGAACATGTAGAGGCCGACGCCGAATTGCGCGCCGACGTAGAGGACGCCCTTGTTCTCGGGCGTGAACACGAACTTCTGGATGTCGGGAGCGACGAGGCCGAACAGCGAGGGGCCGAGCAGGACGCCGGCGATCATTTCGCAGACGACTTGCGGCTGCTTGAGGTACTTCTGGCCGAGCCAGCCGATGAGCCGGCAGGTGGCAAGGATGATCGCCATCTGCAGGAAGAATGTGATCGACAGTTTCGCGACGCCCATGGACCTCTCGACGCATTGTTATTGTGGGATCGGAGTCTGCTTGGCGGCCCGCAAGCCGGGCAGCTGGGCGGTCATTGAATCTGCCTATGAATGACCTTGGACCTTGGGGAGTGGCCCCAAACGGCCAAAAAGTGCAGGACCTACCCAAGGTCCCGCACATTTTCATCGATTGGGGCCACTCCCCAACGGTGGTATCTCCCCCCGTTCGCGCGCGGCGCGGCCGTAAACCCATTCGAACAGCGGCGAGGCCATCAGCGTCGTCACGATGGCCATCAACACGAGGATCGAAAACAGCGCGGGCCCGATGATGCCGGCCTGCAATCCGATGTTGATGATGATGAGCTCGGTCAGTCCGCGTGCGTTCATGAGCGCCCCGATGCCGAGCGCGCTGCGATTGTCCTGACCGGTGGCCAGCGCGGCCAGCCAGCAGGCGACGAACTTCGCGAAGATCGAGGCGGCGAGGACCGCGAGTGCGATGCCGAGGATCAGCGGTGTATTCACCATCGCGAGCTGCGTGTGCAACCCCGAGTACATGAAGAACACCGGCAGCAGGAACACGAGCGTGAACGGTTCGAGCAGCGCGCGGATCCGTTCGGCGAAAATGCCGCGCGGCATCGCCGTGCCGATCAGGAATGCGCCGAACACCGCGTGCAGCCCGATGATCTCGGACGTCCAGGCGGACAACGTGCAGAGCACCAGCGCGGCGGCAAGCACCGTCGGGCTCAAGGGTTGGCCCGCGGCGTGTTCGCGCTCGGCGAACCGGCCGAGGGGCGCGAAAAGTCTGGGCCCCAGGAACACGAGCACGCCGACGAGCACGGCGCCGCCGGCGATGGCGAGGATCGCGACACCCGAACCTGCGCCGAGACTCGCAAGCACGACGGCGACCACGCACCACGCGATCGCGTCGCCGATGGCGGCGGCCGAAAGGCAGAGTGTCGCGATGGCGGATCCCGCGATGTTGCGGTCGTGGATGATGCGCGCGAGAACCGGAAACGCGGTGATCGCGATGGCGGCGCCGAAGAACAGCGTCGCGTTGAAACGCGAGACGCCATCGGTGAACAGGCCCGGCACTCCCAACAACCACGGCGTCGCCACGATGGCGACGATGAACGGCACCACGATGCCGGCGAGCGAGACGGAGAAAGCGCCGCGCACATTCGACTTGAACTCGTCGCTGCGAAAATCGAGACCGACGAGGAACATGTAGAGCGAGATGCCGAGCTGCGCGACGACGTAGAGGATCGGCTTGGATTCGGCGGGGAACAGGAAATGCTGGAGATCCGGCGCGAGCACGCCTAGCAAGGATGGGCCGAGGACCACGCCCGCGACCATCTCGCCGATGACCTGCGGCTGTCGCAGGAAGCGGCGCACGAGCCAGCCCGCGAGCCGGCAGGCCGCGAGGATGACGAACATCTGCAGGAAGAACGCGAGCGCGAGCTGCGGCGGCGTCATCAACCCCACGCCTTGTCGCTCGCTCCGCAATACTGCTTCACGAAATCCGCATGCGTCGGCAGCGCGTTCACGACCTGCGCCACCTGCGCGCGATGCTGCGCCATGTACTCCTTCAGCTCGCGATCGTTCACGCGCGCGAAGTGGTGATACGACTCGGGTTTGATCCGCTGCCCCATCATCACCGACGTCCACGAATCGACCGTCATGAGCTCGCCGTCGAGCTTGTAGATGTATCCACCTTGCTTGAACAGCTCGACGCGCTGGCGCAGCGACTCGGGCGGCTCCATGCTCCGGCAATGCCGCCAGAACGCCGTGTCCTCGCGCTCGGTGTAGTGATAGTGCATGCACACGAAATCGCGGATGCGTTCGAGCTCGGTGCGTGTGAGTTCGTTGTAGCGGTCGATCATCGCGGACTTCATTCCCGTGAACGGGAAGAAATGCGCGAGCCGCACGGCTGCCGTCATGATCGTGTGGATGCTCGTGGATTCGAGCGGCTCGACGAATCCGGCGGCGAGACCGAACGCCACGACGTTCCTGTTCCAGGCCTTGCGGCGCCGGCCCGCCTTGATGCGCACGATCCACGGTTCCTTCACCGGCGCGCCACCCGAATCCGCGACTAGTTTGGCGCGCGCTTCGTCGTCGGACAGGTAGCGGCTGCAAAATACGACGCCGTTGCCGACGCGATGCTGCACGGGGATGTTCCAGCGCCAGCCCGCTTCGTGCGCGTAGCATGCCGTCACCGGTTGCGCGGGCGTGTCGACCCTGGTTTGGAACGCCACGGCGGAATCGCAGGGCAGCCAGTGCGCCCAGTCCTCGAAGCCCGTATGCAGCGCGCCTTCGATGAGCAGACCGCGGAAGCCGGTGCAGTCGATGAAGAAGTCGCCGGCGACGATCTTGCCGTCGACGAGCTCGAGCGATTCGACATCGCCCGCGCCGGTCATGCGGACCTGCTTGATCTTCCCCTCGACGCGCTTGATGCCCTTCGCCTCGGCGAGCTTGCGCAGGTACTTCGCGTACAGCGCCGCGTCGAAGTGATACGCGTAGTTGATGCGCGGATTCTCGCGCAGCGCGAACTTTCCCTTCATGGCGGCTAACCACTCATAGCAGTACTCGCCGATCGGGACCTGAGAACCCTTGGCGATGCTGTGCAGCCAGAAGTTGTGGAACTCGGCGACCCACGTCGCCTGGCCGTGGCGGCCGAACGGGTGGAGGAACTGATCGCCGATGCGCGCCCAGTTCTCGAACAGGATGCCGACTTTGAACGTGGCGGCGCACTCCGTCATGAAGTGCTGCTCGTCGATGCCTAACAAGTTGTGGAAGGCGACGATGGGCGGGACGGTCGACTCGCCGACGCCGATCGTGCCGATCTCTTCGGATTCGACGAGCGTGATGTCGAGCAGTTTGCCGAAATGCGTGGCGAGCGTCATCGCCGCCATCCAGCCGGAGGTGCCGCCGCCAGCAATGACGACTTTCCGCACCGCGCCCGGCTGTGCCAAGGCAGCGGCGGCTGATTCGTTGTCCATCGAAACCCCCTTCGAATCCGGATACTATCTTGCCCGCGCGGACGTGGGGATGGGGAGGTCCACATGGACAAGTCGAATCACAGGACGATTCTTCGGGCGCTGCTGCTGCTGTGTGGCGCGGCCGCTGTCGCCAGCGCCGCCGAGCCGAAACCCGGCTTCAAGGTCACGCCGCTCGGCGATGGCATATCGCTGGTTCAAGGCTACGAGTGCAACCACGTGGTATCGGCCGGCGCGGACGGCATCGTGCTGGTCGACACCTGCAGCGCGAAAGTCGCCGACAGGCTGATCGCGGCGATACGCGGCACGACCGACCTGCCGTTCCGTTTCGTGATCGACACGCACGTGCATGGCGACCACACCGGCGGCAACTCGGCGCTGCAGAAGCTCGCGCCGGTGATCGCGCACCGGAATGTGCGCACGTGGCTCGCGAAGGGCAACGAGGTGACGGGTGACAAGCCCGCCGCGCCCGATGCACTCCCGCTCGTGACGTACGACGGCGAGATGACGCTGCATCTCAACGGCGATGAGATCCGGTTGTTGCATCTGCCGCCCGGGCACACGGATGGCGACACTGTCGTCTTCTTCAAGAACGCGAACGTGGTCGCGACGGGCGATGTGTTCATATCGCCGGCGGCGTCGTTCGGCGATCGTCACTACGGCGGCGGGATGCTGGGGCTCATCGGGGCGCTCGAACTCCTGCTGCCGCAGATTCCAGCCGATGCCAAAGTGATTCCGGGCCACGGCTCGATCTCGACTCGCGCGGACGTCGAGCAGGGTCTCGATGTACTGAAGCGGATGAAGGCGATCGTCGAGAACGGTGTCCTCGCGGGCAAGACTCTGGAGGCGCTGCAATCGGAACGGCCTTTCGACCAGTTCCGCGGCTCGGTGCCGGCCTGGTCGTCCTCGGACAAGTCGCTCGATGGATGGGTGCGCGACTTCTATCGGGAGCTGAAGAAATAGAGGTCTGCGTGAAGGGATAAATGGGGACATTCCCCGTTTCCTAGCAAAAGGGGAATGTTCCCATTTATCCCTTCAAGCAGACTGCGTCTTCAGGAACTGCTCGTGCGTCGGCAGATGCTCGACCATTCCCGCGATCGCCGCCTTCGCATTGCGCAGCGTCTTCTCGATCTCGCCGTAGTCGAGATTCTCCACGCGCGGGCTGTGGCTCGCGGGGCGAATGCCCATTCCCTCGAACACCGATTGCCAGCTCGACGCGCGGAACAACTCGTCCACGCCCTCGCGCATCGTGCCGTACGCGCGGAACAGTTCGACGCGTTCGCGCAGCGAATCCGGTTGCGGCAGATTCTTGCAGTGCTGCCAGAAAGGCGTGTCGTCGCGCGCGGTCGCGGCGTAATGCAGCACGATGAAGTCGCGCACTTCCTCGAAGTCGCCGGTCATGCGCCGGTTGTATTCGCGGATCAACGCGGGATCGCAATCGCGATCGGGCATGAAGCGCAGGAAGAATTCCATGCCGCGCGCGATCAGGTGGATGGAGGTCGCCTCGAGCGGTTCGATGAAGCCGGAGCTCAACCCGACCGCGAGACAGTTGTGCTTCCAGAACTGTTTGCGATGCCCGGTCGTGTAAGGGATGACGCGCGGGTCTTCGAGGCACGCCGAATCCAGAGTGCGCAGCAGCGTCGCGCGCGCGGTGGCGTCGCTCGCGAACTGGCTCGAGTAAACGTAGCCGTTGCCGACGCGGTGCTGCAGCGGAATGCGCCAGGTCCAGCCCGCCGCCTGCGCCGCGGCGCGCGTGTACGGAACGAGCTCGCCCTTGTTCTCCGTCTTGCAGGCGACGGCGCGATCGCAGGGCAGGTACTTCGCCCAGTCGACACTCTCGACGCCGAGCGTCTTGCCGATCAGGAATCCCGCGAAGCCCGAGCAGTCGACGAAGAAGTCGCCCTGCACTTCCTGGCCGCTCGCGAGCTTCAGGCTCTCGATGAATCCATCGGCGCGCTGCTTGACCTCGACGACCCGGCCTTCCGTTCGCTTGAGGCCGCGCGCCTCGGAATAGTTGCGCAGGTACTTCGCGACGAGCGCAGCGTCGACGTGCAGCGCGTAGTTAGCCCCGCCGATCGGCGTATTGCGCGCCTTCGCCGGATGGAAGAACCGGCCGTGCTCCGCCATCACGTTGCACGGCGAAAAATCCTGCAGCTCCGACTTGTCGCCGTGCGAGCGCGCCTTGAGCCAGCATTGATAGAAGTCGTGGTTGCCGATCGGCTTGCCGATCACGCCGAAGGGATGGAAGTACGAATCGGCACGCTCGTGCCAGCCGACGAACTTGATGCCAAGCTTGTACGTGCCGTCCGTCGCGCGCACGAAGTCCGCTTCGTCGATGCCGAGACGGTGGATGAGGCCGACGAACGGCGGCACGGTCGATTCGCCGACGCCGATCGTGCCGATCTCGTCGGATTCGATGAGCTCGATCTCGCAATGCTCGCGCTTCAGATGGTGGGTCAGCATCGCCGCGGCGATGTAGCCCGCGCTGCCGCCACCAACGATCACGATCTTCGAGAGAGGTTTCATCGCGGGCCGCGCGCTACCAGTTCCGGTTTTCCACCATCACGCCAGGAGTCTCCTGGGACCGGCCGGTATTGTAGTTCCAGTATGCCGAGCTGCTGGCCTGAATCGCGCGGCGCAGCAGATCGATGGCTTTATGTCGCGGGAAGCTGACCCGCCAGCACAGCGCGAGCGTCCGCTTGGGCACGGGAGGCGCGAACGGCCGGGTCACCGCCACGCTGTGGGCATAAAGCGGAGCTTCCGCCGCGGACTGGGGAAGGATCGTGATGCCGAGCCGCGAGGCGACCATGTGGCGCAGCGTCTCGAGCGTCGCGCCCTGCGTGAAGGTGCGCAGCCCCGCCGCGCCCGGCTCGCGCGGATCGAGATGCGGGAAGGTTGCGAGAATCTGCTCGCGCAACGCGTCGCCCTCGCCTAACAACAACAGTTCTTTCGGTTCGAGATCGGTCGCCTGGATCTGCGTCTTGACCGCGAGGCGGTGATCCGCGGGCATCAGCAGCATGAACGGCTCTTCGAACAAGGGCTGCGTCACGACGTCCGCTTCGACGAACGGGGTCGTCACCAGCAACGCGTCGAGATCGCCGTTGCGCAACTTGGAGGCAAGCTCGGTGACCGAGCCCTCCTCCACGTACAGCGCGAGCTTGCTCGTCGTCTCCTGCAGCAGCGGTATGAACTGCGGGAGTAGATAGGGGCCGATCGTCGGCAGCGTGCCGAGCGCGATCGGTCCTTCGATCTGGTCCTTGTTGGCGTCGGCGACGTCCTTGATGGCCGCGGTCTGTTCCAATACACGCGTCGCCATGCCGACGATCTTCTCGCCGAGCGGCGTCGGCAGGATCTTCTGCTTTCCGCGTTCGAAGAGGACGCCGAGCTCTTCCTCGAGCTTCTTCACCGCGATCGACAGCGTCGGCTGGCTCACGTGGCAGCGCTCGGCCGCGCGGCCGAAGTGCTGCTCCTGCGCGAGGGCGACGATGTAGCGGAGCTCGGTGAGGGTCATCGCCGCAGTCTAGCGCGCCACACGACCCGCGGCGTCACCCGCGACTGCGTCGCTCAGGGCAGAGGCACGAGCCCCTCGCTGCGCACGTTCCAGTCCGCCGGAAACAGTGGTTTTCCCAAATCGCGCTCCCCCGCCGCCATCAGCCCGACGGCTAACAACAGCGAGCCGTTCGACGGAAAGTACGTCTCCGCCGCGCGCCGATACCCCGGCCCATCCCCCGACCCGGCCGCATGCGGCGCGTCGTCGCCGAGCACGTGCACGCGCGGCGTCATGCCCGACACTCCGAACTGGAAGTTCTTCGCATCCTTCGGCAGCAGGAAATCGACGGCAAGCTCCGGCTCGCCGAGCCGAGCCGCCGTCATCGCGAGCATCGGCCAGTCCCAGCCCCAGGTCTGCCGCAGATCCCAGTGATCGAGCACCGCCTGCAACGTGCGCCGCATCTTCGCGCGATCGACGTCCGCGCCCGGCAGCAAGCCCAGCGCCGCGACGAACGACGGATGATCGCGATTGGGGCAATCTGGCGCCGCGCGTTGATTGCAGGCAGCGCTGCGCGCCCGGTCCCAGAGATCGGGCTGTGATTCCGCGGCGAGATAGTGCCCGTCCTTCTCGGGCAGCTTCGACAACCCCGCGAGCACCTTGTCCCATTGCTTGTCGCGCCGGAGGCCCAGGCGCTTGCGCCAGGTTTGCGCGGTCTCGAGGCCGAACCGGAAATATTCGATCTCGAACGTCGGGTTGAACGTTTCGAGCGGCGCGAAGTTCTCCTGCGCGGGAATCACCGGCGGCCCCAACACGTAGCGCCCCTCCGCGTCATCTTTCGGAGGATGGTAGATAGGCCAACTCGCGAGCAGGTTCGCGGTCTCGAACACGACGTCCCGATACTTCACGAGGGTCGCACGATCGCGGCGTGCGCTGTACAGCACTTCGGCGAGGTAGATGGGATGCGGCTGCTGCCACATGATGAACGGATTGACCGTGCTCGGGCTCTCGCGCCCTTCCGGCCCCACCATCTTCGGCCACCACGCGCCACGCACCCCATGCGATCGCGCTCTTGCCTTTGCGGCCTCGAGATGCCCCAGGTACCACGGCATGCTGCGTTCGAGCAGTTCGGGCCGTCCCCACACGGCGAAGTGCGCGGCGTGCCAGGCGTGCATCTCGAGGTGGAACTTTCCATTCCAGCTGTTCGAGAACAGGCCTTCTTCCTGTGGCGGCACGCTGCCGGCGGCGTTGATCGCGGTCAGGTATTGCGACAGCACGACGCGTCGTTCGATCTCGTGCGCGCGCGGATCGGTGCTGCCGGAAAAATCCACGACGCCGCCCTTCGACCAATGCTCTTCCCAGCCTTTCGCGACCGCGGCGCGCGCGTCGTCCGGCAGCGGCGCCAGCTCTCCCGGCGGTTGCGGCGAGAATTCGACGAGCAGCGTGAGCTCGCTCGATCGCGGCGCGGTCATTCGAAACTCGTGCGGCGCGGAGGCGGTCTCGAGCTCGCGATCCGCCGCGAGGCGCACGTGATAACGGGTCGCGTCGATCTCACGCGTCAACGTGAAGCCGCCACGGCCCGAAGTCACGACGGTGGTTTTGTGTTTGTCCGGATTGCCCCAATCCGCGGGATCGGGATTCAGCTTCGCAGCGATGCCGGGGAAGCGCAGGTCGACGCCGAGTCGCCCGTCCGTCAGCAACGCCGACTTCACGCGCACGATCAGCACATCGCGCGTCGGGTGCACGGAGGTTTCAACCTCCACGGTGGAACCGTCGAAGGTGAACCCACTGGTCAATCGGCCAGTCCACAAATCCAGCGTTTGCGTCGTGTTCGACAGGTCCTTGAACGAGGCGCGCTTTCCGTTCGCGCCGGTCAGGCGCAATGAAAGGCGTCCGAGCGAAAATCGGTGCGGGTTCTCGCGCAGCCACTGCACGTTGGGCTTCTTCGCCTCATCCCAGTTCGTGAGGTACGGAAACTGTTGCGTCTTGCCATGGACGGGGATCGGCACGTGCGCCGATTCGATCGCGTAGTTGCCGGGGAAGCTGTGCCACGACCATGTGGATTGCGTCATGAGCGGCACGAGGTCCGTGTACTGCTCGGGAAACGTCTGTAGTCCCGTGATGTCCGCGGTGAATGCGAGGCTGCCGTTGCCGACCATGAACGGTGAAGTCTTGTCGATGGCGACGATCGTCGGGTTGTGGCGGGTGACGAGCGCGTGGCGATCGATGCCTTGCGCTTGCGCGCCGTCAGGCGCGATCGCCGCCGCGAGCGCGAGCGACACCAATCCAATACGAATGTTCATCCGTTTCCCCTTCGAGCGCGCCCGAGTATGCGATACCCGCGTTGCGAATCGTTCGCAAATGACCGATCCGGCGTGAGTCACGCTATCTTTACGTCAGGCGCGATCAAATCCAATCGTCGCCAATCGCGGGGGACATATAGATGAGTGACACGATTCAGCGCCGCACGGTGCTCAAGGCGGCAGGTTTTGCGGCGGCGGGAATCGCGGCGAGCGCGGTCGCGGCGGGACGCAAGCGTAAATTCGTGAACGTCGGCGTCGGCTCACGTTCGCGCATGTATCTCACGGCGGTCACGAAGACCTTCGCCGAGGGCAACGAACTCGTCGCCGTCTGCGACACGAATCCGGGACGCCTGGACCTCGCCGCGAATTTCGTGGCCCCCAACGGCGCGAACCCGAAAAAGTATCTCGCGGCCGACTTCGACAAGATGATCCGGGAGACGAAGCCGGACTGCGTGATCGTCACGACGCCCGACGCGTTTCACGACGAATACATCGTGCGCGCGCTCGACGCCGGCTGCGACTGCATCACGGAGAAGCCGCTAACTACCACTCCCGAGAAGGCCCAGCGAATCCTCGACGCCTGCAAGCGCAACAACCGCCACGTGCGCGTGCTGTTCAACTACCGCTATTCGCCGCCGCGCACGCAGATCAAGGATCTGCTGATGAGCGGCGCGATCGGCGACGTGATGTCGGTGGATTTCCATTGGCTGCTGAACACCTCGCACGGCGCGGACTATTTCCGCCGCTGGCACAGCCAGAAGGAGATCTCGGGTGGCTTGATGATCCACAAGGCGACGCATCACTTCGACCTCGTGAACTGGTGGCTCGGCAGCGAACCCGAGATCGTGCAGGCCTACGGCAAGAAAGAGTTCTACACGCCGAAGATGGCCAAGCGCATGGGCCTCGACAGTCACCACGAGCGTTGCAAGACCTGCCCCGAGAAAGGCAAGTGCACGTTCTATCTCGACATCGATGCGGACAAGAATTTCAAGGCGATGTACTCGGACAACGAGAAGTTCGACGGGTACTTCCGCGATCGTTGCGTGTTCCGTCCGGACATCAACATCGAAGACACGATGAACGTCATCGTGAAATACCGCACGGGCGCCACGCTCTCCTATTCGTTGAACGCGTTCAATGCCTGGGAGGGCTACACGGTCGCGTTCAACGGCACGAAAGGCCGCATCGAGCATCGCATCGTCGAAGGCGGACAGGTCTCGGCCGGCGCCGCCAACTACCAGGGCGAGGACAACGACGCCGTCAGCACGTACCTGATCCCGTTCCGCGGCGCGCCGCAAAAGCAGGACGTGTGGACCGGCACCGGTGGCCACGGCGGCGGCGACACCGTGATGCTGACGGAGCTCTTCGGCACATCGGCCGAGGACAAGTACAAGCGCGCGGCGGACGAGCGCAGCGGCTTCTATTCGATGCTGATCGGCGCCGCGGCGAACAAGTGCTTCGAGAACGGCAACGCGGTGAAGATCGCGGAACTCGTGAACGGGCTGACGTCGCCGGTGTTCGCGCCGATGCCGACGCGGGATATGCCCGTGCCGATGCCCCCGGGCAAGGTGTAGGGGACAGGCTCCGATTCGGCTTTGCGAATCGGTGCCTGTCCCCGTCTTAGTTCGCCGACCGGGTTCGCCGACCGGGTTCGCCGACCGGGGACAGACTTCAGTCTGTCCCTTTCGAAGACGAGAAACGTTCATTCGGGACGGACGCAAGTCCGTCCCAATCCCGCAGGTAGTCAGCGAAGCAGTACCAAAAACGGAGAGCCGCCCTCTCCAGTACAGCCGCAGTACAGTTTCTCCCAACTGTTCCGCGACTCCCGCACTTGCCACGGCTACGGTAGCCGCATGTCACTCGATACCTTTCTGCTCTATCTCGCGGCGTGGACGCTGGTCGCGCTGTCCCCGGGCCCGGCCGTGATGTTTGCGATGTCGCAGGCCGCTCGTCACGGCATGCGCGGCGCGGCCGCCGGCACCGCGGGAATTCTCCTCGGCCACTTCGTGTGCTTCCTGCTCGTCGCGTTCGGGCTCGCCGCGTTGCTCGCGAGCGTGAACGGCGCGATGACGGCGATCCGCATCGTGGGCGCGCTCTACCTCATGTACCTGGGCGTGCGCATGATCCTCTCGAAACCGCGTGAGCCCGCGACGCTGCCGGTCGCCGCGGCGCGCAAGGCCGGCAGCGGCATTGCGTTGCAGGGCCTGCTCGTGCAGCTCACGAATCCGAAGAACCTGATGTTCGTGCTCGCCTTCCTGCCGCAGTTCATCGCACCGGATCGCGCGCTGTTACCGCAGCTCGGGATCATGCTGACCGTGACCGTCGTGATCGATGCGATCTGCCTGCTGGCGTACGCGCAGATCGCCGCGCGCGGCGCGCGTGCGTTGAAGAAGTCACGCGCATTGATGTGGATCGAGCGCATCTTCGGCGCGGCGCTGATCGTCTTCGGCGCGCGGCTCATCGCCTCGAAATAGAGGCTCGCCTTCTTTGGGGCCAGACCCCGATTCCCCCATACTATGGGCATGCCCAGTGTCCGTAATGTCATCTTCGACGTCGGCGGCGTGCTTCTCGATTGGGACCCGCCCGCCTTCATCGCGCAATTGCATCCCGACGCCGAAGCGGCCGCGCTGATCCGTCAGCAGATCTTCGAACATCCCGATTGGCACGAATTTGATCGGGGCGCGATCGGTCTCGATCAGGCGATCGATGTCTTCGGCAAACGCGCGGGCCTCGGCCCGGAACAAATGCGCGAGCTGCTGCGCACGGCGAACGATTCACTGCGCCCGATCGCAGGCACCCTGCAACTGCTCGACGATCTCGCCGCGGCGGGCGTGCCGCTCTACCTGCTCTCGAACATGCCCGTGAGCACTTACGAGTTCCTCGTGAAGAAGCACGTCTTCTTCAAGCACTTCCGCCACCTCGTGATCTCGGGCGCGATCCTCATGATCAAGCCGCAGCCCGCGATCTACCAACATCTCGTCGAGACGACGGGCATCGTGCCCGCCGAGAGCGTGTTCATCGACGACCTGCTCAAGAACGTGATCGCCGCACGCGAGTGCGGCCTGCACGCCATCCAGTTCCGCGGCCCGGACCACTGCCGTGCGGAGCTGCGAGACTATCTACCCCACGCGAAACTCTGAAGAACAGGGAGCCTTCAATGCGCGCAACGAGACGTGACATCCTGGCCGCCGCACTGGCGGCGCCCGCCCTCACGGTGGCAGCCGAGGCGGCGAAGCCCGCGACCGCGACTCCGGCACCGACACCGTCACGCGCAGGCGGCGACCTCCTGAGTCGCATGACCTGGTTCAATCCTCCCGCGCAGGAAAACTACAACGCGGGCCAGCTCACGATGCGCTCGAAGGGCCGCACGGATTTCTGGCGCAAGACGTTCTACGGCTACGTCACCGACAACGGTCATTTCCTGAATCTGCGCGTCGCTGGCGACTTCACGTTCCAGGCCCGGGTCGACGGCAACTATGCCGCGCTCTACGACCAGGCCGGTCTCATGGTGCGGCTCGACGAACAGAACTGGATGAAGTGCGGTTCCGAGCTCGTCGAAGGCAAACGCTGGGCGAGCGTCGTGTTCACGCGGGATTTCTCGGACTGGTCGACGATGGACGATCTCTCGCAGGTCGGTCCTGTCTACTGGCGGGTCGCGCGCCGCAAGGACTCGATCGAGGCGCAGTGTTCGAAGGACGGCGAAAAGTTCCTCACGATCCGACAGGGCTATTTCCCGCCGAAGGTCGAGGTCACGGTGGGCGTGATGTCGGCGGCGCCCGAAGGCACCGGTTTCGACGCGATGTTCGATCAGCTCACCCTGGAATCGGCCTAACTGTATTTGAAATACGAATGCCCGGACGCGGGCTGTGACGCATTCCATTGTCTTAAGGCCCTTTCTTCAGATTTGCAGGACCGGGCCGATACCGACATGCCGCAGGAATGAGCCGAAATCGTGAGCAGCCAGCCCAAGATTCCGCCCGAAGAAACCAAACCAGAATCCGCCAGCGCCGAACGGCGCAATCTCGCGGATGCGCTCGCGCACGAGCGCAACGTGCTGCGCACGATGATCGATCTCCTGCCCGCCTTCATCTACACGAAGGATGCGCACAGCCGGTTCACCGCGTGCAACAAGCTCGTCGCGAATCGCATGGGCGTCGAGCCCGACGATCTCATCGGCAAGACCGATTTCGATTTCTTTCCGCGCGAGATGGCGGAAAAATTCTTCGCCGACGAGCAGGCGCTGATCAAGTCCGGCAAGCCGCTCATCGATCACGAGGAAATCGCGTTCGACAAGATGCGCGACCAGGACCGCATCATCCTCACGTCGAAAGTCCCGCTGCACGATGTCAACGGCAATCTGACCGGAATCGTCGGCACCGGTTTCGACATCACCGACCGCAAGGCCGCCGAGAACCGCATGGCCTCGAGCGACCGGCTCGAATCCATCGGCCGGCTCGCCGCCGGCGTCGCGCACGAGATCAATACGCCGATTCAGTACCTCAACGACAGCGTGTCCTTCATCCGCGAGGGCGTGCAGGAACTGCTCGAGTACATCGACGCATTGCGCGCGCAGATCCCGGCACCGCCCGAGCCCGACGAGAACGTCGAGGAACTGCGCAAAGACATGCCGCCCGCGCTCGAGCGCATGGCGGACGGTCTCGTACGCATCGCCGAAACCGTGCGCTCGATGAAGGACTTCGCGAACGCCGATCAGAGCGGGATGGCCAGCGTCGACCTCAATCGCAAGATCGCGAGCACACTCGTCGTCGCGCGCAGTGAGTACAAGGAAGTCGCGGACGTACAAACCGACTTCGCTCCGTTGCCGCCCATCAACTGCAACAGCGGCCTGATCAATCAGGTGATCCTCAATCTCATCGTGAACGCGGCGCACGCGATCGCGGATGTGGTCGGGGACAGCGGCAAGCGCGGCATGATCACGGTGCGCACCGCCGTCGACGGCAACGACATCGTGATCTCCCTGACCGACACGGGAGGCGGGATTCCCGAAAACATCCGCTCGCGCATCTACGAGCCGTTCTTCACCACCAAGTCGGTCGGGCGCGGCTCGGGTCAGGGCCTCTCGATCGCGCATAACGTGGTGGTCAAGGGGCACGGTGGCAAGCTTCACTTCGAATCCGAGATGGGGCGCGGGACTACCTTCCACGTGCACCTGCCGATCCGCGGCGCGGACGACCCCGTGATCGAGGCGCTGGGCGCCTGACCCCCTCCCGGGATGCTGATTCGGCCCGGATTTCTGCCTCGGTGCCGTGGCAGAATCGAGCTGGGTCTCAGGGGCACCTTAGGGTATGGATTTCGTTCCAGGCGGAGAGCTGTCGCGCCGAATTCGCGAGGGAGATAGCTCCGCCGAATGCGAGTTGATTCGGCAATTCGAGCCCGGTTTGCGTGTGCTCCTGCGCCGACGCACCGGCGGCGATCACGGCCTGCTGCAAGACCTCGTCCAGGAAACTCTGCTGATCGTCCTGCAGCGCCTGCGGGGCGATGGCATCGAAGATCCGCAACGGCTCGCGGCATTCGCCGCACAAACAGCAAGAAATCTCGCGATCGCGTCACTGCGCAAGGCCGAGCGACAGAGAACAGATGTCGATTCGGAAGCGACGGATCGCAACCCCGATCCCGGCCAGGGTGTCGCCGCGCGTGCGGCAGATCACGAAGCCGCGCTTGCGGTCCGTGCGCTGCTTCGCGAACTGCCGCAAGCCCGGGATCGCCTGATGCTCAAAAGGTTCTATCTAGACGATGATGACAAAGAGGTGATTTGCCGGGAACTCGATTTGACCGAAGCGGCATTCAACCAGGCCCTGAGTCGCGCACGCCGGCGTTTCAGGCAGATCCTCGAGGAACGCGGCTTCTCCAAGCGGGACCTGCTCAGCGTGTTATGAACCAGGACAAGATCGAACAATATGTAGCAGGCAAGCTCGGCCGGGAAGAAGCCGAAGCTTTCGAGGCGTATTGCGTCGCGAATCCCGAGTTCGCCAAACAAGTCGAATTCGAGCAGCGTCTGCGCGACGGGATCCGCGAAGTCGCGGCCGGGTCGACCGCCGAGTTCGTCCGGGCTAACAACCCGATGCAGTGGAAGGTGGCGCTCGCGGCCAGCCTGATTCTCGTGGTCGCCGGCGCCCTGTTCGTCTGGCAGCGCACGACTCCCCCGGCAATTGCCCCGGTTCTCGCCGCCGTCACGAGCGAGGCGGAGCGCTCGGGACCCTCGATGCGCCTCGCGCTCGTACGCGGCGTGGACTCCGCGCCCGAGCTGCAACGCGGCTTCGTGCGAGTGGAAATCGTCGGCCTGTTCGATCCCGGCTTCCACTACACCGTGTCGCTCGACCGTCTCGAGCAGCAGAAAAACGTCGAGACGATCGGCACTCTCTACAGCCAGCACCCCACATCGCCGATCACACTCGAAGTCATGATCGACAGCGACCGCCTGCGGGCCGGCGCGTATTCACTGCGTGTGCGCAAACAGGCATCCGGTGAGGAACCCCTCGATTTCGGCTTCCTCAAGCCCTGACCCCTTAGGCATCCGATTCGTCGAATTCTCTGTCACGGCCCGGCGGGTCGTCGCAGAGATACGGTCATGGATTTGAGCGCGGCCGAGAAAGGCCGCTTCGGTACCGCGTTCGACCGCCTGGGCATCGAACGCGCATGGACTCGCACGCGCGGTGGACAGGTCGTGATCGGCATCGTCGATCGCGGGGTCCAGGCCGACCATCCCCTGTTGGGTCCTAACATCCGGCGCGAACCGGCGCATGCACACCTCGCGACCGGCGAACACGAGATCCCGGGCACTCACGCCGCAGGCGTCGCGGCGGGTCGCGCCTGCGACATCGAGAAATTCGCGGGCGTGGCGCCCGAGGCGCGGATCCTGCCCGTGCGCATCGGCAGTGGCGCGAGCGCAGGTTTGCTGCCCGATCTCGCGCACGCGATCGAGTACGCCGCCGAGATGGGCGCGAGCATCATCAACCTCGCGCATCGCAGCGACCTGTCGTCGCCCGCCGCGATGCGCGCGATTCAATACGCGGCGGCGCGCAACGTGCTGGTGGTGTGTGCGGCGGGAGCGGCTCCCCAAACACCACCGCGGAAAGACGACGACCTCGTACCGAACGTGATCACGGTGGCGCCGGTGGACGAGCGTGGCGACTCGCCAAACTACTCACCGCCGGCGGACATCGCCGCCCCCGCGTTCGCGCGCGTGCCGCAATGGCGCGGCAGCGGGCACGTCACCGTGCGGGACGACGCGCTCGGTGCACCGTACGTGAGCGGCTGCGCGGCGCTCGTGAAGGCGCAAAACCCTGGCTGGGGGTACCACGAACTCAAGGAGCATCTGCTCGCGAGCGCGGCACTGCTTCCGAATCTCGGGCACGCGAGCACCTTTGGTCGCGCGCTCAGTGTCGCGAACGCGGTGCTGGGACCGCTGGATCTCGTGAGCGAGCCGAACCTGCAATGGTCGTCGCTCAACGATGCGGTGGTGCGCTGGACGCTGCGTTACCGCTCTGCCTACTGCGCGCAGGTGTCGGTGTTGTATCGCCCCACCGGCGACGAACATTGGCGCGAGCTCGCCGCGGGCCGCGCGGGAAATCAGCAACTCGTGGTTCCCGCGGAGGCGATGCGGCGATCGTCGGGGACGATGCGAATCGCGTGTCGGGGGTCGAACTTTTATTCGGAGGAAGTGGCGCTGACCATCGGATAATGGGGATATTCCCCGTTATCTCAGCAGATCCGCAATCGTCCGTATCAACAAGTCCGGCGAGCAAGGCTTCGCCAGCACCGCATCGAACAGTTCGCGCGAGCCGCTGATCACGCTCGGCTGCGCCGTAGCCGCGATCACGGGAATACGGCGCAACGCCGGCTCGTCGCGCAGCGCACGCGTCGCGGTCAATCCATCCATCTTCGGCATGAACATGTCCATGATGATCAGCGCAGGCTTGTTGGCGCGCGCGGCGTCGAGCGCTTCCTGCCCGTCGCGCGCCTCGAACACTTCATAACCCGCGGCCTGCAGCACCATCGCCATGATGTCGCGCGCATCGTCATAGTCTTCCGCCAGCAGGATCTTCTCGGCAGCCATCAATGAACCGGGGGCTGGGAGCGCAGCGCCTGACTCATGATCTCGCTGCCGGCCTGCGGTTGTTCGGCGACGGCGAACTCGAGCCGGATCGTCGTCCCCTGATTTTCGCCCGGACTTTCCGCGCTCACGGTGCCGCCGTGCAGCGCCATGATCTCGCGCACGATCGTGAGCCCCAGACCTAAGCCGCCCTGCCGCCGCGTCATGCTGCTGTCAGCCTGGCGGAAACGCTCGAACATGAATGGCAGGAAATCGCCCGGCACGCCCAGACCATTGTCGATGACCTCGATCGATGCCCGCGCACCGTTTCGTTTCACGTGCACCCGCACTCGTCCGTCGCGCCCGGAAAACTTGATCGCGTTGGAGATCACGTTCCAGATCACCTGTTGCAGTCGATCGGGATCGCCCCACACGCGCGCGTTGTCAGTGTTCCCCATCTCGAGCGAAATCGATTTGTCGCGCGCGGCCGGCTGTCCGTTCTCGACCACGGCCGCGCACAGCGCGGCGAGATCGACAAGCCGCGAGTCGATCGACAGTTTTCCCGCCACCGCGCGCGACACGTCGAGCAGATCGTCGACGAGACGTCCCTGCAGCGCGGTATTGCGCTCTATGACCTCGAGCGCCTTTTTGAGGATGTCGGGTGAAACTGACTTGCCCTGCTTGAGCTGCCAGAGCCAGTTGTTGATGACGTGCAGCGGCGTGCGCAGCTCGTGCGAGAGCAGCGCGAGAAATTCGTCTTTCAGACGGCTCGCGCTCTCCGCGGCTTCACGCGCGTTGCGCTCCTGGCGCAGCGCCGTCTTGAGCTCACCGTCGAGCTGGACGTTGTAGAGCGCGAGCGCCGCGGCGTCCGCGAGACTCTGCAACACGCCGATTTCCAGAGGCGTCGCTGTGTGGTGCGTGGCCCAGTAAGCGCCGATCGCCCCGATCGGATTTTCGCGACGCACGGGCATCATGAGCAGACTCTTCACGAACGTCGGCCGATACGCGGCGTGCGGAATGCGCTCATCGGCATAGATATCGGCGATCGCGGTGTACCGCTTGTTCAACATCACCCAGCCGGAGATGCACGACTCGAGCGGGAAGCGTGCGCCCTTCCAGAGCGGAGCGATCGCGTCTTCGTCCGCGTAGTAGCAAAAGCCTCCCTGACGCAGGACGAACGTCACGCCATCGGCCGCGGTCAGTTCACGCGCCGCGCGCCGCACGATCGCGCACACGCTGGCCTCATCGCGAGCGGAAGCCAGCGCGGTTACGGCGTCGAGCAGTGGGTCACGGACGAGCTCCATCGACCCTTAGGATGCCTATGTTGCAACGCGGCGGCAATTGGGCGACCCCTGAGGATGCTTCGCGATTTCATGGGAATGACATTTTGATGACGCAGCATTCGCGGCCTCTCGACAAAAAGAAGGATCCCCATGCGTACCGCTACCGCTGCCACCCTCCTCTTCGCCGCTTCCGCCGCGATGGCGGTACCACCGGCCTCCGTTCCCAATGCCACGTTGTCGGTCCTCGGCACTTATCGCACTGGCGTCTTCGAACAGGGAGCGGCCGAGATCGTCGCGTTCGACCCGGCGACGAAGCGCATCTTCGTCGTGAATGCCGCGGCAACCACCGTCGACGTTCTCGACGCGAGCCATCCGGATGCGCTGCAACTGATCGCCACGATCGACGCGTCGGCGCTCGGTGGCGGCGCGAACAGCGTGGCCGTCAAGAACGGCCTCGTCGCGGTGGCGATCCAGGATGAAGTGAAGACGAACGCGGGCCGCGTCGCGGTGTACGACACGGCGACGCTCGCGTTGCGCGCGACGTTCCCGGCGGGCGCGCTGCCCGACATGCTGACGTTCACGCCGGACGGCAAGACGATCCTCGTCGCGAACGAAGGCGAACCGAACGACGACTACAGCGTGGATCCCGAAGGTTCGCTCACGCACATCGACATCTCGGCCGGTCTCGATCAGGCGACCGTCACGCAGATCGGCTTCACGGCCTGGAACGGCAAGCAGGACAAGCTGCGCGCGCTCGGCGTACGCATCTACGGACCCGGCGCGTCGGTCGCGCAGGATCTCGAGCCCGAATACATCGCGGTCTCCGCGGACAGCCGCACCGCGTGGGTCACGCTGCAGGAGAACAACGCCTTCGCCCGCGTCGATCTCGCGCGCCGCGCCGTCGAGGGCTTCCTGCCGCTCGGCACGAAGGATCATTCGCTCGCCGCCAACTCGTTCGACGCGAGCGACCGGGACACGCGCGTCAACATCGCGAGCTGGCCGGTGCGCGGTCTCTATCTACCCGATGCGGTCGCGTCTTACACGGCGCGCGGCAAGACGTTCCTCATGACCGCCAACGAAGGCGACACGCGCGCCTACAGCACGTTCACGGAAGAAGCGCGCGTGCGCGACCTGACGCTCGACCCCATCGCCTTTCCGAACCGCGCGGCGCTGCGTGACGTCGCGGCCCTCGGCCGCCTGAACGTCACGAACTCCCTCGGCGACGTCGACGGGGACGGCGACTACGACGCCCTGTATTCGTTCGGGGGTCGCTCGTTCTCGATCTGGAACGGCGACGGCCGGCTGATCTACGACAGCGGCAGCGAGATCGAACGGCGGATCGCGGCGGTCGCGCCGGCGAGCTTCAACAGCGATCACGTCGGCAACGCCACGTTCGACACGCGCAGCGATAACAAGGGCCCGGAGCCCGAGGGCATCGCGGTCGGCGAGCATGCGGGCCGCGCCTACGCCTTCATCGGGCTCGAGCGGCAGAGCGGCATCCTCGTCTACGACATCACCGACCCGGAGCAGGTGCAGTTCCGCCACTACGTCAGCAACCGCGATTTCTCGGTGCCGACGCGGCTCGCGGATGGCTCGACGAATCCGGCCGCGGGTGATCTCGGCCCGGAAGGTTTGACATTCGTGAGCGCGGCGCAAAGCCCGACGGGGAAGCCGCTGCTGATCGTCGGCAATGAAGTGAGCGGAACGACGACGGTCTATCAGCTCGACGTGAACTGAGACTCGGGATGACTCCGGGGTCAGATCTATTGATCTGACCCCTTTCTCAGTTCTACGGACGCCGCCCCTTCAGGGCGGATTTTTCCACGTGGCGCGCGAGCGCCTGGCTAGAAAGGCCCATTCACTTGCGTGGGCGTCAGCCAGTGCGACCCCCACACCACCCCGTTGCGCACGTAGAACACCGAATCGCCATGGATGAACGAACGGGAGCGGTCGGCATAACGCTCACCCTCGCTGGCGACGGGCGGCACCACATTTCCCGTATCTCGCAACCGCGCGCTGGTGGGCACCTGCTTTCCAGTGACTTCGAACTGCAGCAACGAGGAGCCGTCGGCCGACGTGACGGGAAGCGCGACGCGATCGGCGCCGTCCGCCGGTAGATAGGTGAACGCGTGCCGGTCCCAGGTCGCCTCGCTGTACGAGTTCGCGCCAGGAGCGAACACGGCGCCGCGCGACTGTGGATGTTCGAGCACCGACACGTCGAATAATTCGAGCTTCACCCGCGAACCGTCCCGGCCGAGCCCGAGCAGCAGATTCTGCGCGACGGGATGCAGGTAGTCGCTGACCCCGGGTAATTCGAGCTCGCCGGCGATGCGCGGGTCCGCGGGGATCGCGAGGTCGAAGACGTATAGCGGATCGATGCGCATGAACGTGACCGCGTACGCACGATCGGCCGTGAAGCGCACTCCGAACAACTGTTCGTTCGGCTTGCCGATCTCGGCCGGCCGCAGGGCATTGGGAATTCGGCCCACGATCTCGAGCGCGGGTTCGGCCGCCTTTTGCCGCAGCACGAACAGGCGGTGATCGAACGAATCCGCGGGATCCGGCATCCATTCCGTCGTGAGCACCCGCAGAGTTCCGTCGTGTTCGCTCATGCGGAAATCGTTTTGCCCGCCCGCCCAGACGGCGCCCTCGACTTCCACGGAACCTGCGTAACCCGGCCCGGAAACACCGAGGGCGAATTTGTGGATGCGCGTGGAATGAGATGTCCCCGCGGGATGATGCGGCTGCGAGACGTACAGCGCGGTTGGCGACACGTAAACGCCGTCGGCCGATTCGTTGTAGCAGGTGCTCGAAAGAGCACGCGGATTCGAGAGGGAGAACATCGTGATCGTCGTCAGCAACGCGTTCGAATGGCGCCCCGAGGTGTTCGTGATGTAGCAACGCGCGGGCTCGACCAGCGGGCGCGTGGCGCCCTCGACGGTGACCTTGGGCAGAAGATCCTCGAGGGCAAGGCTGTCGACGCGCGCGCGCAATGCCGGATCGGCCATCGCGGCCGGCGTATGGCGACTCACGAGATAGACGCGGTCGTCGATCCGGCGGCTCGCGACGAACACACCGTCGAATCGTGCCGACATCACCGACGCCGGGTGCGCGGGATCGCTGACGTCATACACGCGAATCGCCACGTCCGACGGCGCCCAGATCAGCGTGGACGCCCAGAGCGCTCCCCAGGTCATGAAGTGCGATTCGCTGCTGACGACTGTCAGCCGCCCATTCGCGACGTACATGCCCTGAACGAAATCGCGTGCCGGCAACGGGATCGTCGCCACCTCGGCGGCCGTGGCGTTCGACGGGTTCGTGCGAACGACCCGGATCGCATTGCCCGCGCCGTAGTCCGTCGTCGCGATGAACAGGTGCTCGCCGTCGTAGCGGACGTAATCCACTTCGTCGATGCCGGCTTCGACGGTGTTCGTGGTCGAGAATCCGGACGCGTTGATGGCGGGCGCCGCCGGTATTCCGGTCGCCGGAGGCGCATCGCGCATCGCGTTCTTGATCGACGCCTCGAGCTCCGCGGAACTGGCCACCGGCCTCAGCATTCCCGAAACGCCGGGCGCGGGATTGTCGGATCCCCCGCCGGACCCGCCGCCACAGGCGACCAGCGAAGAACCGAGGACCAGGCAAAGGAATGCAGAGAAATGGCGCATGGCAAGACCCCCGGCTGCGATGGGACGCACGCTACGCGCGCCGGCTGGCATCATCTGTCGCGTTGGTTGGGCGATTTCGTCAAATTCTGTGAGCGCGGGCCGCGCGCACCCCATGGTTCTACACTTCTACACACTTTCTCCCCGACGTCCGCGATGCCGCTAGTTAGTATTGCCGGCATGAAGAATCTGCTGCGAATCGCGGCCTTTTGCGCATTGGCGGCCGTCGCGCGCGCGGAGACGCCGCCCGGCGCCGAGTCGACGACCACGCCCACACCGCAGACGCTTTCGCCGCCGCTGCCGCCGGAGCGCAACTGGCGGCTCGGGATCGCCGCGGGATACGGCGAGCGGACCAATCCGCTCATCCAGTCGGACGACATCCCGGTCATCATCGACCTCGACCTCGCGTGGTTCGGCAAGCGCTGGTTCTTCGACAACGGCGACCTCGGCTTCGCGCTCGTGGAGCACGATCGCTTCACGACGAACCTGGTCGCGCTCGTAAACAGCGACCGAGCGTTCTTCAGCAAGACGAACACGCGCTATGTCACTTTCCGTACGTCCGTGAACGGCGCGATCGGACCCGCCTTCAACCCGACGACCGGTGAGCTCGTCACGCAGGACGACCCCGTCCCCCTCAAGCCGCCGAAGCGCGACTACGCCATCGAGGCCGGTTTCGAAACGCTGTTCGACGGCGCCTGGGGCGCGGCGACATTGCGCGCGTTCCACGACGTGAGCGGCACGCACGACGGGTACGAAGTGTCCGCGTCGTATTCGTTTCGCCATACGCGCGGACGATTCTCCGTGTCGCCGTCCGTCGGTCTCACCTGGAAGGACGATGCGCTCAGCAACTACTACTGGGGTGTGCATCCCGATGAGGCGAGCTTCGTGCTGGCGCCTTACGACGCGCGCGGCGGCCTCTCGTGGGAAGCCGGTTTGCGCGGAACGTACTACCTCACCAAGCGCACGCGCCTCGCGATGTCCGCCAACTACGAGCGGCTGCAGCACAGCGTCGAGCAGAGCCCGATCGTCGCGGAGAATCATGTGTTCGGATATTTCGCGGGAGTCGCATGGAGTTTCTGACCTTGCGCACAGTGGCCACGATCGCGGCGAGCCTGATCGCCTGCGCCGCGTCGTCGATCGCCGCCGAACCACCGCTCCGGCTCGCCGTGAAGCCCGTGCTCTGCGTCCTCGACAAGGACGCGACGAGTTGCAAGATGTCGTTCGACATCCGCTGGAAGAGCGTGCTCGCCGGGGAGTATTGCCTGAACGACAGCTTCCTCACCGCGCCGCTGCGCTGCTGGGCGAGCGCGCGCACCGGTGACACGCGTGTGGAGCGCGTCGTCAGCGAGGATTTCCTGTTCTGGCTCGGCGCGCCCGCAGGAGCGGCGCACCTGGCCGAGGTGAAGGTCTCGGTCCTGCGCGTAGGCTCCACCGATCGGCGGCGCGAGCGACGCACGCGTCACGTTTGGGACGTCTTATGAACGCCGTGCCCCTCGATATCCTGCTGGTCGAAGACGACTCGAGACTCGCCGAGCTGACTGCGACGTATCTCGGCCAACATCAGTTGAGAGTCGTCGTGGAGGCGCGCGGGGAACGCGCGCTCGACCGCTTCCTGCAGGAGCAACCGCGTCTCGTGCTGCTCGACCTGCTGCTGCCGGGCAAGGACGGTCTCACGATCTGCCGCGAAATTCGCCGACAGAGCAGCGTGCCGATCCTGATCCTCACGGCGAAAGACACCGACCTCGATCACGTCATCGGCCTCGAAGCGGGCGCCGACGATTACGTCATGAAGCCCGTGGACCCGATGGTGCTGCTCGCGCGCGTGCGCGCGCTGCTCCGCCGCACCGAACGCGAGAGCGCGAGCGCGAGCGCGAACGAACGCCGGCAGGACGTACAGTTGGGCACGCTGCGAATCAGCGAGACCTCGCGCGAGGTGTGGCTGCAAGGCCAGGCCGTACCGCTCACGACACAGGAATTCGAGTTGCTCGCGCTGCTGGCGCGCCGCGCCGGCGAACTCGTGAGCCGCGACGAAGTGTTCCGCGCGATGCGTGGCATCGACTACGACGGTCTCGACCGCTCGATCGACGGCCGCGTCTCGAAACTGCGCCGCAAGCTCGGCGACGATGCCGCGGCGCCGACACGCATCAAGACCGTGTGGGGCAAGGGCTACCTGCTCGTGCCGGACGCCTGGGAACAAAGCCCGAACGTTGGTCCATGAAGGAGTGGTTCGCGACCCGCCACCGCGGGTTGTTCATCCGCTCCTATCTATTCCTCGCCGGCGGACTGCTGATCGCCGCGATCCTCCTCGATCTCGGCTTCGGCGCTTTTCAATCGCGCCAGGTGCGCGCGACGGACCCCTGGCTCGTGTCGACCTTCTTGCTTCTGGAGTCCGAGCTCGCGAAGGCGAAACCCGCCGAACGCGCGGCGACCGCCGCGGATCTCTCGCGCAGCCTGGGTCTCGACGTACATTTCCTCGACGCCGGTGAGATCACCGGCCTCGCGGTCAGTGCCAATGCGCCGCAAGAGCTGGAGGACGACGCCGGCCACACCCACTATCTTTGGCGGTCCGCGGTGCTCGGCGGCGCCATCCGGCTGGGTCCGTTCATGCCGCCGCGCGAGAGTCTCGCCGTGCGCTTCGTGCCGGTGCTCTTCTATGCGTCGATTCTCGCGGTCGTGGGTTTGTGGCTGCGTCCGCTGCTGCGGGATCTGTCCGTGCTGACGCGCGCGTCGCAAAAATTCGCTGGCGACTACCGCGAGCCGCTCGACACCGCGGCACACACGACGCAGCTCACGAGCCTCGCGACGAATCTGGACGACATGTCCGCGCGGGTGAGTCAGCTCATCCAGTCGCAGAAGGAAATGACTGCCGCGCTGTCGCACGAGATGCGCACGCCGCTCGCGCGCGTGCGATTCGCCGCCGCGGTGCTCGAAGGCGAAGTGGCCGAATCGCTGCGGCCGCAACTGCGCGCGATGAACGCGGACGTGCAGCAGATCGACAACCTTATCTCCGACATGCTCGACTACGCGCGGCTCGACCATCCGGGCCTGCGCATGGAGTGCGTGGAGACACCGCTCGAGCCCTGGCTGCGGCACGCGCTCGCGATCTCTCCGCCACACGAACGCGACGTCGAGATCGTGCGCGTGAAGGATCTCGAAACCGCATGGATGGAGCCGCGGCTCATGGAGCTCGCGCTGAACAACCTGCTCGCGAACGCGCTGCGCTACGCGAAAACCAAGGTCAAAGTATCCATCGCGCGCGAGGGCGCGACGCAGCGTCTCGTCGTCGAGGATGACGGCGAGGGAATTCCCGAGGGCGATCGCGCGACGATCTTCCGCGCATTCGCGCGCCTCGACACCAGCCGCAATCGCGAGACCGGCGGTTTTGGACTGGGACTCGCGATCGTCGCCCGCATTGCCGCGCTGCACCGCGGGCGTGTCATCGCTGGCGCGAGCCCTGCGCTCGGCGGAGCGCATCTCGCGCTGGAGTGGCCCGCGCGCTGAATCGGCTTACACGTCCTCGCGACATCCTCCGATGGGGCGCGGCCGCCCCCGACCGTAAGGTCCTCCCGCAATACAGACAGCCATCATTACTGGAGGATTTCCATGCCTACTGCCACCGGCCATACCGCAGTGATCCGCGCCAAGAAAGTCATCGGCACGACCGTCAAGAATTCCGCCGGCGAGAAGATCGGCACGGTCGAGGACATCGTTCTCGACAAGCTGTCGAACAACATCGTCTACGCGGTCGTCGGGTTCGGCGGCTTCCTGGGTGTGAATGAGAAATTCCACCCGGTCCCGTGGTCCGCGCTCGATTACAACGAGGGCGAGAACAGCTACGTGGTTCCGTTCACGAAAGAGCAGCTGCAGGCCGCTCCGGCCGATTCGCTCGAGGCGCTCACGCGCGCCGATGGCGTCACCGGCTACCAGCAGCGCGTCACGGACTACTACAGCCGCAAGCACTGATCGATTGGGTTTCGGGGCCGCTGGGATCCGTCCCGGCAACGCGAGCGTTCGTTCTCCCACGTCGCTCGCGTGCCCCTTCTAGCTACCGCGTTGGCACGGCGCCGGGTTCGGCGCCGTGC
>JAYTOK010000162.1:0-55513 GCA_043747835.1 Pseudomonadota bacterium
GCGGCAGATGCCGTCCGTCACCGTGACGACGGTGCCGACGTTGCGCGCTTCGCTCTGCGACTTGAAGTTCTCGATGCGTGACTTGATGAGGTCACTGATCTCGGATGCTTTGACGGACATGTGCGTAATCCTCGAAAAACTTATGCGGTCAGGTCAGTGGCCAGGCGTTCGAGCCGGCCCTTGATGGAGCCGTCGATCACGAGATCGCCGGCTTTGAGGACGGCGCCGCCCAACAGGCTGCCGTCGACCTTGGTATGGAGGCGCACGCTGCGCCCCAACTTCTTCTGCAATGCGGCCACGTAGCGGCTTTCCTGGTCGGGCGTCAGCGGCGATGCCGCCGTCACTTCGACATCCACCGCGTTCTCGACTTCGGACTTCATCTGCTCGAACAGCGCCGCGATCTCGGGGAGGAATCCGAGCCGGCGGTTCTGCGCGAGCAGCGTCACGAAGTTGCGCCCGAACTCATCGAGCCCCGCGCCGGTGACACCGGTGACGAGCTCGGCGAGCTGCGCCGCGCTGACGTGCGGGCTGCCGAGCAGCGCGCGCACTCGCGGATCGGACACGACTTCGGCGGCGCGGGTCAGGCTCGCCGACGTTGCCGCCAGCGTGTTGCCCTTGCGCGCGAGCGCGAAGATGGCCTTCGCGTACGGACGTGCGGTGGTGGTGCGTTCAGCCATGACGAATCAGAGCTTCGCCGCGATCTGATCGAGCAGTTCGCCGTGCGTCTTCGCATCGATCTCTTTCTCGAGCACGCGCCGGGCGCCCGCGACGGCGAGGCTGACGACCTGGCCGCGCAAGCTGTCACGCGCGCGATTGCTCTCGAGCTCGATCTGCGACTTGGCGCTCGCCAGGGCCTTTTCGCCCTCGAGGCTCGCGGCCTTGCGCGCCTCTTCGACGATCTGGTTCGCCTGCGTGCGCGCCTGCGATTCGATTGCGAGCGCACGGGTGCGGGCTTCCTTGATCACGTCGTCGGCGCGGCTCTTCGCTTCCGAGAGGTCCTTCTGACCCTGGTCGGCGGCGGCAAGACCGGCGGCGATCTTCTTTTCGCGCTCGTCCATCGCGCCGAGGATCACCGGCCAGATGAACTTCATCACCACCCAGATGACGATGCCGAACACCACCATCTGCGTGACGAGCGTTAGATTGATATTCACGCGCGACTCCCGCGTTTAGCGAAGGTGATTACTGCGCGCCAGGAAGCTGGTTCAGGAACGGATTCGCGAACGTGAAAAACAGCGCGAAGCCGATACCGATCATCGCGACCGCGTCGAGCAGGCCGGCGACGATGAACATCTTCACCTGCAGCGCCGGGGTCAGTTCCGGCTGGCGCGCGGCGCCTTCCAGGAACTTGCCGCCGAGCAGACCGAAGCCGATGGCGGTGCCGAGAGCACCGAGGCCGAAGATCAGGCCGACGCCGAGAGCGGTGAAGCTCTGAATTTGTGCAATTGCAGCTACGTTTTCCATTATTCCTCCGAACGAAACTTGTCTTGAAACGAATTAGGGACTAACTACCAGACGATCAGTGATGCGTCTCGTGCGCCTGTGCCAGGTACACGACCGTCAACACCATGAAAATGAAGGCTTGCAGCGGGATGACCAGGATGTGGAACAGTCCCCAGACCGTTCCCAGGATCAGCTGGCCGATGATGGCGCCGATGCCGGTCGCCGAGGCCAGCGCGAAACTGCCGCCGAGCACGGCGAGCAGCAGGAAGATCATCTCGCCCGCATACAGGTTGCCGTACAAGCGCAGGCCGAGCGACACCGGGCGCGCCAGGTGTTCGATGATGTTCAGCAGCAGATTGAACGGCGCCATGTACGGGCCGAAGGGGTGCGTGAGCAGTTCCTTCGCGAAGCCCCACGCGCCTTTGATCTTCACGCTGTAAAACATGCACAGTAGGAAAACCGTCAGCGACATGCCGATCGTGATGTTGGGATCCGTGCTGGGCACGACCTTCAGGTAGTGCACGCCGAACAGCTCGCCGGTCTTGGGCAGCAAATCCACCGGCACGATATCCATGAAATTGAACAGCAGCACCCAGCAGAAGATCGTCAGCGCCAGCGGCGCGACCAGCTTGCTGTTGCCGTGGAAGGTGTCGCGCACCTGCGAGTCCACGAAATCCACGAGCACTTCGACGAACAACTGGAACCTGCCCGGCACGCCGGACGTGGCCTTGCGCGCCACGAGGCCGAAGGACACCACGAACACCAGCGCGAGGAACACCGAGAAGAAGATGCTGTCGAGGTGGAACGCGGAAGTGCCCTCACCATGGGTCAGGTTGGTGAGGTGGTGGAGGATGTACTCACTACCCGTCGGCGCATGTGCTGCTTCTGATGCCATCTACTCTTTACTTCCTAGCGTTTCGCGGCGTTCGCGGTGCCACCCAAAGGAGGCAGAGCGTTCGCGAGCGCGATCCAGTACACGAACAAGGTTGCGATGTACGCGCCGAACAGCGCGGGGGCGGACACCTTCATCGTCAGGAACACGGTCACGAACAACGCGACCGTGACGGCGAGCTTCGTGCCCTCGCCCATGTAGAACTTGCGCGCGATCGTTTCGGGCGCGGCACCCGCGGGCGAAGAAAACCCGATCAACGCAAGCGCGGCGCTGGCGACGACAGAAATGCCGCCACCGATGAGCGCTGACAAACCGGCGGTACGTCCCCAGATCGCGAAACAAATCGCGGCGGCCACGGCAGTGATGACGACCTGACCGAGCACTACGCTTCCGGCCAGCCGCCTCGCTTGGGGCAACTCAAGGGTGACCACGACACTCCTACTGCACTGCTGCAAGTCGACAATCTTGGAACAGCATCAAGGGCACGCGCGGGTGCGCGAGCTTCATCGGCGATGTTCGAAAATTGTTTGGCTTGGCAACGACTTACGTGTGCCTTGGCCAGGGGCGCGCATTATATACAGCGACCCTGTGCCCTTCAACACGAAAGGCGCATTTTTCCTGGCGGTTTTTACGTATCGCGCCGCGCTCACCTCGGATCAGCGCGGCCGCCGGATTCGCAGCTTCCCGATCCGCAGATGGCTGTATGTCGTACGTAGTGCAAACCAGCCGCTCGTGTATGGCGCCGGGTCGTCGAAGACGAAAAGCGGCCGGCCGTCGCGCCGGTATTCGATGCGCCGGCCATCCGCGATCAGGGTGATCGTCTGTGGCCGGTTGGGGACGAGCAGGGTGTCGGGCGCGGACAGGTCATGCGCTGGAAGCAGTGGTCGGTTGCCCGGTCTGCCGATGTAGCGGCGGAAGCGCGAGGTCGTGTTGCGGTTGCCGCCGAGCCCGGCGTAGTACGTCAGCAGGTCGTCGTATTCCCCGAAGCGGCCATTGCGCAGGTGGTTGAACACGGGCTTTGCGCCATCGCGGTTGCTGGCCATCCAGAACACGTTGAGGTCGCTGACCTGGTCGTTCGGCCCGCCGTTCTGCACCGCGGTCGCCTCGAACTCGATCTCTACGGGTCCGGTGAGTTCGTGCTTGAACCAGAGCGTGAGACCGGCGGGCGTGTCGATGTCCATCGCGCCGTCGTGCGCGACTACCTTCGCGGGCTTCTCTTGCTCGAGTACCCAGTTGTTCGCGTCGGCGAAATCGTCGGAGAACAGCAGGCTGCCGGTCGCGGGCGGCGTCGCGCAGCCGGCGAGCAGGCCTGACAACGTTGCGACCGCGAAGCCGCGCTTACTGGATGTGCGCGAGGATGCCGTCGAGTTCATCGAGCGAGTGGTAAGTCACGACGAGCTTTCCCTTGCCGCCGCCCGTGTGCTGGATCTGCACGATCGCACCGAGTTTTTCCGAGAGCTCGTCCTGCAGGCGCTGGATGTTGGGATCGAGCGATCCCACCTCTTTGTTATCGCCGCCGGGCGCGGATTTTCCGAGCATCGCGCGCACCATGGCTTCGGTGTCGCGCACCGAGATGCCTTTCCGCGCAACGAGCGTGCCGACCTCGATCTGCTGGCGCCGCTGCGGGAGGCCTAACAACGCGCGCGCGTGTCCCATCTCGAGCTCGCGCTTCTCGACGAACGCGCTGATCTCGTCCGGTAGTTCGAGCAGGCGCAGCAGGTTCGAGACCGCGGCGCGCGACCGGCCGACGGCGTCGGCGGCCTGCTGGTGCGTGATGCCGAACTCGCTGATGAGCCGTTCGAGCGCGCGAGCTTCTTCGAGCGGATTCAGGTCCTCGCGCTGGATATTTTCGATGAGCGCCATCGCGATCGCCGCTTCGTCTGGCACGCGCCGGATGACCGCAGGAATCGTGGCGAGACCGGCGATCTGCGCGGCGCGCCAGCGACGTTCGCCCGCGATGATTTCATAACGCTGCGATGCCCCCGCCGCGGCGCCTTCGACGGCGCGCACGACGATCGGCTGGATGATTCCCTGCGACTTGATCGAGGCCGCCAGCTCCTCGAGCGACTCCTGGCGCATGTCGACGCGAGGCTGATATTTGCCACGCTGCAGCAGATCGAGCGGGAGATTCGCGAACTCGTCGCCGGCGAGCTTTGCCGGCGGCGCGGCGGCCGGGGCAGCGGCGGCGTCAGCGGCTGACGTGGGCTTGCGCGACATCTGGCCGAGCAGGGCCTCGAGTCCGCGTCCCATCACCGGTTTCTTCTGGCTCATGAATGAAATGATACGGGGTCTGACCCTATTTTCGTCTTCGAAAATGGGGTCTGACCCCATTATTTCATCCTAGGGTTTTGTACATCACCAACGCATCGACATACCCAAGCGTGCGATGCCGGAAAGCGCCCGGCAGTCGCCCAACGATCTCGAAGCCGAGCCGCTCCCACAGGCGCACCGCGCGCTCGTTCGTCGAAACGACGAAATTGAACTGCATCGCACGAAATCCGTGGCCCGCCGCCCAGGTCTGCGAGTGCTCGCACATCGCGGATGCGATGCCGCGACCGGTCGCGCGCGGCGCAACGACGTAGCCGCAGTTGCAGACGTGATCGCCCAGGCCGGGCTGATTTGCCTTGATGAAATACGTGCCGAGCAGAGCGCCATCCGCATCGCGCACGACAAAGGTCGCGGCGGGCGTGTCGATCCAGATTCTGCGGATGTCAGCTTCGGTGGAGTCTGGCGCGAAGCTGTAGGTGTCGCCGGCGGCGAAAGTTTCGCGCAGCAGTTCCCAGACTTCCGGCCAGTCGGAGTCGCGGAACTCGCGGATGGTGCGCATGTAGTTAGTAGAGCGGCGCCTGCTCTTCTTCCGCCGGCGAGGCCTGCACGTCCGTCACGGGCTCGCCTGCCGCTTCATCGTCCTTGCGCAACATCTCGCCCGCGAGCGCGAGATACGCGAGCGCGCCACGCGAGTCCTTGTCGTGCTGCAAGACCGGCTTGCCGAACGACGGTGCCTCGGCGAGCCGCACGTTGCGCGGCACGATCGTGCGGAACACCTTGTCGCCGAACACGGAGATCAACTGGCTCGACACTTCGTTCGAAAGATTGTTACGCGGGTCGAACATCGTGCGCAGGATGCCTTCGATCTCGAGATTCGGGCTCACCGATACCTTGATCTGTTCGATCGTCTGCACGAGCGCGGTCAGGCCTTCGAGCGCGTAGTACTCGCACTGCATCGGGATCAGCACGCTCTGCGCGGCCACGAGCGCGTTCAGCGTGAGCATGTTGAGCGCTGGCGGACAGTCGATGAGGATGACTTCGTACTGGTCCTGAATGGGCAGGAGCGCGTTGCGCAGTCGCGTCTCGCGGCCGGCCATGGTAGTTAGCAGGCGGACCTCGGCGGCGGTGAGGTCCTGGTTGGACGGCATCAACGAGAGGCCGGGCGTGTTCTCTAGCGGGATGATCACGGAGGCCGCATCGACCTCGCCTAACAACACGTCGCCGGTGCCGCGATCGATCTGGGATTTCTCGACGCCGCACCCCATCGTCGCGTTGCCCTGCGGGTCGATGTCGACGAGCAGCACGCGCCGGCGTGTCGCCGCGAAGGACGCCGCGAGATTCACGGCGGTCGTCGTCTTGCCGACGCCGCCCTTCTGGTTCGCGACCGCGATGATGCGCTTCATGAAACCGATACTAACCGCGTGGCGACGGCCCCGGGGCCTGTATTCAGGCGGCGCGCTGACGTGAAACGATGACAAGACGCCGCTCGGCGTCGAGGCCCGGCACCGCGAGATCGATGACTTCCGTGCGCCAGCCACGCGGCAGCGCGCGCAATTCTTCCTCGGGCGATCTGCCCTTCATCGCGAACAATCGCCCGCCCGGCGCCAGCAAGCCCGAAGCGTTATGTACAAAGTCCGCGAGCGGACCGACCGCGCGCGCGACGATCACGTCGAAATCTTTCGACCCCGTGTAGCTCTCCGCACGCGCGTGCGCGACGTGCACGTTGCGGATGTCGAGTGCGGCGACACTTTCCTCGACGAAGCGGATTTTCTTCGCCGTGCCGTCTATGAGCGTGAACTTCCGCTGCGGAAATGCGACCGCGAGCGGCACGCCGGGAAAACCGCCGCCCGTGCCGACATCGAGGATCCGCGCCGCGTCGCCGAGATGCGGCGCGACCGTCAGGCTGTCGAGCATGTGCAGCGTGAGGATTCCCTCGGCCGATGTGATCGACGTCAGGTTCACGTGTTCGTTGCGCTCGCGCAGCAGGTGCGCGTATCGCCACAACAACTCGCACTGGGATTGATCGAGCTCGACGCCTAACTGCTTTGCGCCCGCATCGAGACGATCGCACCACTCTTTCTGATCGGAAAGTTCCACTGGTCAGTTCGCCACGAACGCGGCGACGAATTCATTAACGGGCATCGAGTCGAAATCCTTGCGCGCGAACAGCGCCTTGATGGCTTCACTCTGCTTCGGCGGAAAATGCGCCGCGACCGAGTCTTCGAACTTCTTCACGAGCACCGGCATGCCTTCGGCACGGCGCTTGCGGTGACCGATCGGGAAATCGATGCGCAGCTCGAGCTCGGGAGTGCCGTCGCTGAAGAAGATGTGGAGCGCGTTGCCGATGTGGCGTTTGTCGCGCTCGTAGTATTCCTGCGTGAAGATCGTGTTCTCCTTCACCTGCATCTTCGCACGCAGTACGTCGATGCGCGGATCGTTCGCGACGACGTCTTCGTAGTCCGCCGCGGTGAGGCGTCCGAAGATGAGCGGCACCGCGACCATGTACTGCAGGCAGTGGTCGCGATCCGCGGGATTGGAGAGCGGGCCCGTCTTGTCGATGATGCGCACGCCGGGTTCCTGCGTCTCGATGACTATCTTCTCGATCAGCGCGAGCTTGTCCTTCACCTGCGGGTGCAGCGCCATCGCGCACTCGACCGCGGTCTGCGAATGGAACTCGGCGGGATAGCTGATCTTGAACAGCACGTTCTCCATGACGTAGCTGCCGAGCGGCTGCGCGAGCGTGAGCGGCTTGCCCTTGAACAGCACGTCCTGGAATCCCCAGGTTTTCGCGGTCAACGCGGAGGGATAGCCCATCTCGTTCTTGATCGCGAACAGCGCGTGGCGCACGGCGCGAGACGTTGCATCGCCCGCGGCCCAGCTCTTGCGCGAGCCCGTGTTCGGCGCGTGGCGATACGTGCGCAGCGCGCCGCCGTCAATCCACGCGTTCGACAACGCGTTGACGATCTGCTCGAGCGATCCGCCCAGCATCTCCGTTGCGACGGCCGTCGACGCGACGCGCACCAGCAGCACGTGATCGAGACCGACGCGGTTGAAGGAGTTCTCCAGCGCGAGCACGCCCTGGATTTCATGCGCCTTGATCATCGCGGTCAGCACGTCGCGGACCGTCAGCGGCTTCTCGCCGAGCAGGATCGCGCGGCGCGATAGATAGTCCGACACGGCGAGGATCGCGCCGAGGTTGTCGGAAGGGTGACCCCACTCCGCCGCGAGCCAGGTGTCGTTGAAGTCGAGCCAGCGCACCATCGCGCCGATCGAGAACGCGCCCATGACCGGATCGAGCTCGTAGCTGGTGCCCGGCACGCGCGATCCGCCCGGCATCGTCGCGCCCGGCACCACCGGCCCCAGCAAGCGCGTGCATGCGGGGTACTTCAATGCCTGGAAGCCGCAGGCGAGCGTGTCCATCAGGCAGTAGCGCGCGGTCTCGTACGCCTGCGCACTATCTACCTTGTAGTTCTTCGCGTAGTCGGCGAGCGTGACGAGCAACTCGTCGGGGTTGGGACGCTGCGCGGATTTGATGTCGTGTGAGCTCATGTGCCGGAGATGTTGCGCCAGAAGTGTTGTGTCAGGGACGTTGTGCCAGGGGGACGAATTTGCGGTTTTCGGGGCCGGTGTAGTTCGCCGCCGGGCGGATGATCTTCCCGTCCTCGCGCTGCTCCATCACGTGCGCACTCCACCCCGTCACGCGCGACATCACGAACAACGGCGTGAACATCGCCGTCGGAATACCCATCAGGTGATAGCTCACCGCGCTGAACCAGTCGAGATTCGGAAACATCTTCTTGAGGTCCCACATCAGCGCTTCGATGCGCTCGGCGACCTTGTACATCTTCATGTCGCCCGCTTCCTTCGCGAGCCTCTCGGCGACGCGCTTGATGATGACGTTGCGCGGATCGGAGACCGTATACACGGGGTGCCCGAAGCCGATCACGATCTCCTTGTTGGCGACGCGCTTGCGGATGTCCGCTTCGGCTTCGTCTGGTGTTTCGTAGCGCTCCTGGATCTCGAGCGCGACTTCGTTCGCGCCGCCGTGCTTCGGGCCGCGCAGCGCGCCGATGGCGCCGGTGATGCAGGAGTAGAGATCCGAGCCCGTGCCCGCAATGACTCGCGCGCAGAACGTCGAGGAGTTGAACTCGTGCTCGGCGTAGAGGATCAGCGAGGTGTGCATCGCGCGCACCCAACTACCGGGCGGCGTCTTTCGATGCAACAGGTGCAGGAAGTGGCCGCCAACGGAATCGTCATCCGTCTCGACGTGGATCTTCTGGCCGTTGTGCGAGAAGTGGTACCAGTAGCAGAGCATCGAGCCGAAGCACGCGACGAAGTGATCGGCGATCTCGCGTGCGCCGGCCGGATCGTGCTCGGGCTTCTCGGGCAGGATGCAACCCATGACCGACGCGCCGGTGCGCAGCACATCCATCGGATGCGCGGCGGCGGGGAGCTGCTCGAGCACGGCGCGCACGGGCGCCGGCAGTCCACGCAGATTGCGCAACTTGGTCTTGTACGCCGAGAGCTGCGCCTTGTTGGGCAGGCGGCCGTGGATCAATAGATAGGCGATCTCCTCGAAGTCGGCGTTCTCGGCGACCTCGAGGATGTCGTAGCCGCGGTAGTGCAGGTCGTTGCCGGTCTTTCCGACCGAGCAGAGCGCGGTGTTGCCGGCGGTCACGCCCGAGAGCGCGACGGACTTCTTCGGCTTGGGGCCCGCGGCTGGCGTGGGTTCATTCATCTCACTTCTCCTTGCCGGCGGAGAACAACGCGTCGAGCTTGCGCTCGTACGAGTGATAGTCGAGGTACTTGTAGAGATCGTCGCGAGTCTGCATGTCGCCGACGACGTTCTTCTGCGTGCCGTCGCGACGGATCGCTTCGTAGACCTTCAGCGCGGCGAGGTTCATCGCGCGATAGGCCGAACAACAATGGAGGACGATGTCGACACCGGCCGCACCGAGCTCGTCGCGCGTGAAGAGAGGCGTCTTGCCGAATTCCGTGATGTTCGCGAGCACGGGCACCTTCACCGCGTCGCGCACCCTGCGATACATCGCGAGATCCGTGATCGCCTCGGGGAACACCGCGTCCGCGCCCGCCGCGACGCAGGCCACGAGCCGTTCGATCATCTCGTCGACGCCGTGGCTCGCGAGCGCGTCGCTGCGCGCCATGATCACGAAGCCCGCGTCCTGGCGCGCATCGACCGCCGCCTTGATGCGGTCGACCATGTCGTCGCGCGGCACGACTTCCTTGCCGGGACGATGGCCGCAGCGCTTCGCCTGCACCTGGTCTTCGATGTGCAACCCGGCCGCGCCGGCCTTCACGAACGAACGCACGGTGCGCGCGATGTTGAACGCGCTGCCCCAGCCCGTGTCCGCGTCGACGAGCAGCGGCAGCGTGCTCGCCTCCGTGATGCGCCGGATGTCGATCAGCACGTCGTCCATCGTGCTGATGCCGAGATCGGGTAGACCGAGCGAGTTCGCGGCGACGCCGCCGCCGGATAGATAGAGTGCGCGAAATCCCGTCGCCTGGGCCATGCGCGCGGCGTACGCGTTGATCGCGCCGACGACTTGCAGGGGTTTCTCGGCGGCGATGGCCGCGCGCAGCTTCGCGCCCGCGGTCCGCTGCGCGGCCGTTGAGTCATTCATGGCGGGCAGTCTACGACCGCGGGCCGATCTTCACCACGGTACGGCCGGTGACTTTTCCGTCGAGATACGCCGGAAATGCGGCGGGCAGCTCCGCGAACGGGATCGTGCGAGTGGCGATGCGGTCCAGATGCCGCGGCGCGCAATCTCCCGCGATTCGCGCCCACACGGTGAGGCGCTCTTGCCGGCGCGTCGCCGAGGAGTTGATGCCGAGCAGGTTGATGCCGCGCAGGATGAACGGCATCACCGTGGTCTTGAGCTCCGCGCCGCCCGTCAGCCCGATGCTCGCGATGCTGCCCCAGAAATCCACCTGGCGCGTGAGCCCGGCGAGCGTTTCGCCGCCGACGTTGTCGATGGCGCCTGCGTAACGCGTGGGTTCGAGAGCGCGTTTTCCGAGATCGAACTCCTCGCGCGCCACGACCTTCGTAGCTCCCAGCGACTCGAGGTACCCGAACGACTCGCGTTTGCCCGTGACGGCGATCACCTCGTAGCCGCGGCCCGCAAGCATGTCGACCGCGATGCTGCCGACTCCGCCCGACGCGCCGGTCACGACAACAGGTCCTTGCGAGGGGTGCTGCCCATTCCGCTCCATGCGATGGATCGCGAGCGCTGCGGTGAATCCCGCGGTGCCGAGCGCCATCGCACGGAATGCATCGAGCCCTGTCGGCATCGCGATCACGCTGTCGGCTTTCACGCGCGCGACTTCGGAGTAGCCGCCATCGAAATTTTCGGAGAGGCCACTGCCAGTGACCAGCACGGAATCGCCCGCTTTGAAGCGCGAATCCTCTGATGAGCGCACTGTCCCCGCGAGGTCGATGCCGCCGACGAGTGGATAGCGCCGCAAGATCTTGCCGGCGCCGGTCGCCGCCAATGCGTCCTTGTAGTTGATGCCAGAGTACTCGACGTCGATGACGACCTCGCCGGGCGTGAGTGAATCGAGTTCGAGTCGTTCGAACCGCGCGTCTATTTTTGCCGGCTGGTCAGAAACCTGCGTTTCGTGGATGCGCAGCGCGCGAAATGCAGTCACCTGAATTCTCCTTCGCCGGGACAGGCAAACGCCGTCGTGCGGATTCGCACGGACGGCGCGAGTGCCGCGGCGATGTCGTTCGGGGGCGCGGCGACGCGCAGCTTACACACGACGCGACCGTCCACGCTGCGAAACGACATCTGAAGGTTCGGACCGTCGGGGACCATCTCGATCTGGTACGGAAACTTCACGAGGAACGCGCAGACATCGTCGCGAATCGGCGGGAGGCCGTCGTCGTCAACGTTCGCGTCGATCGAGATCGCCTCGTCGAAGCGCGGACAGTCGAGCGCGGCAAGCTCGCCGATGTCCGCCGGCCAGCGCCGGAACGCGCGGTGAAATTGGCCGGCATGCGCGGCGGCGACCCACGCCTGAAAGCGGCCGGGGTTCGGTTCGAACATCTGACAGCCGGTCAGACTGACCGTCAACACCGCACCCACGACCGATGGCGTTCTCGTCACGTTAGTATCGTGCCATGAAATACGACTACGACCTGTTCGTCATCGGCGCGGGATCGGGTGGCGTGCGGGCGGCGCGTATCGCCTCGCTGGCGGGCGCGAAGGTGGCCGTCGCCGAGGAGTACCGCATCGGCGGCACCTGCGTGATCCGCGGCTGCGTACCGAAGAAATTCCTCGTCTACGGCGCGGAGTTCTCGCAGTTCTTTCGCGATGCGGCGGGATATGGGTGGACCGTCGGCAATGCGACGTTCGACTGGCCGACGTTGCGCGACAACGTGCAGAAAGAGGTCACCCGCCTCTCCGGCATTTACACGACCAATCTGGCGAAGGCCGGCGTGACTGCGTTCGAGGAACGCGCGGAGATCGTAGACGCGCACAAGGTGCGGCTCGCGAAGAGCGGATCCGAGCTCAGCGCCGAACGAATCCTCATCGCAACAGGCGGACGCCCTTCATTACCGGAAGACCTGCCGGGCGCCGGGCTTGGCATCACGTCGAACGAAGCGTTTCTGTTGCCGGCGCTGCCGCGCAAGCTGCTGATCGTCGGCGGCGGATACGTCGCGCTCGAGTTCGCGAACATCTTCCACGGCTTGGGCAGCGAGACGCGCATCGTGCATCGCGGCGATCGCATGCTGCGCGGCTTCGACGACGACCTGCGCTCGCACCTGCACATCGAGACGGAAAGACTCGGCGTCAAACTCTCGATGAAGACGACGATCACGAAGATCGAGAAAGCGGGCGGGTCACTGCGCGCGACGCTATCCAGCGGCGAGACCGCGGACGCCGACGTCGTGTTGTTCGCCGTCGGTCGGATTCCCAACACGGAAGGTCTTGGCCTCGAGCGCGCGGGCGTGAAGCTCGACGCGGCAGGTGCGGTGATCGTCGACGAGTTCTCGCAGAGCTGCGTCGAGTCCATCTACGCGATCGGCGACGTGACGAACCGCATGAACCTCACGCCCGTGGCGATCCGCGATGGGCACGCGTTCGCCGACACTATCTACAACAAACGGCCCACGTCGGTGGATCACAGCAGCGTGCCGAGCGCCGTGTTCGGCCGGCCGCCGATCGGCTGCGTGGGGCTGACCGAAAACGATGCGCGCCGCAGCTTCGGTGAGATCGACATCTACCGCACGAACTTCCGGCCCATGCGCAACATGCTCGCGGGCAATCAGGAGCGCACGCTCATGAAGATCGTCGTGGACCGGACGACCGACAAATTGCTGGGCGTGCACGTCGCGGGCGAGGACGCGCCAGAGATGATCCAGCTCGCGGCGGTGGCCGTGAAAGCCGGGATCACGAAGAGGCAGTGGGACAGCACGATCGCGCTGCATCCGACGGCGGCGGAAGAGCTGGTGCTGATGCGGGAGAAGGTTCCGGGCTGATCAGGGAACGAACCGCCGCAGCGTCCACTGCTCTCTCTCGGCTAGCGCGAGCGTCGAGAACGCGCGGCGAATCATCGCCGGATCGTCCTTGCGCATGCCCTCCGCGTACAGCGTGAGGAAGTTGCGCCAATGAACGGCCACGTCGAGCGTCGCCGCGCGCACATCGGCGAATTGCGGGACGGCAAGCTCGTCGGCATCCATGACCTGCAGCGTGAGCTTCCACCAGCGGCGCTCGAGCGCGGGCAGCGCGTCCGCGAACTGCTCGCGCGTCATCACATCGGACTCGAGATCCATGCGATTGAGCTGATAGGCCTTCAGCAGATCGTTTGCTTCGGCGTTGAACACCGAGACGACGCGCGCCGCGGACTTGTATGCCGCGCTGTCGCTTGAAACCGGTCGCGGCTCAGGAAACGGAACCGGCATCGCCGGCGCGGCGCTATCGACCTCGACTTTGGCCGCGACGATCGCCGGCTGAGATACGACCGCGACCGGCGCACGTTCGTTGCCCATCAGCGCCCAAGTCGCGGCGACACCGATTGCGATGCCGGCGAGCAGCGCGGCCGCGACGCGTCGATCGATGCGCGCACGGGGCTCCGCGTGCGCAGGGGATTCCTCGAGTTCGACCGTGCGGGTGGTCGGCAGGAGATTTACGATGTTCGCCGCGGTTTCGCGATCCTTCACCCAGAGCGGAACGACTTCGCGCGCGCTCTCGGCAGTCGCGAACTCGAGCCGCAGCGCGGCGCCTTCGCGATAAACCTCTTTGAGATCTCCGGCCCGAATCTTGCGAGACGGCGTGCGACGGAACAGCGACGCGAGACCGCGGCTCGCCGCAATCGTGATTCCGTCCGGAGAGATGCTGAGGCGACCGGCGCCCTTCCATCGAAAGCGGTTCGCGGGAGCTTCGAGCCATGCGGCGAAGCCGGCGGTACGTGCGAATCGGATGTCGAAGGTGTGCGTCAACGGAGCCACCCTGGAAATCGGCCCGCGCTAACTATCCTCCCGTGGCTCCCCGAACGCCACGGGCGATTTCAGGATTGCGCGATGTGCTCGCGAACTCCGCAGGCCCTGACCGGCATCGTTGCCATGCGGCGTGAGAATTTCTCCGACTTCTGGCATTCCCAGATCGCGGGCGGGCGGCAGCGGAATCGGCCCGGTTGCGCCGTCGCGGCCTGGTCTTCGGCCTCGAGACGGCGCAGGGTTCCGCAGAGAGAACGGGTGCGCGCGCGGGCGGGTCGCTCGGTCATATCGTCCTGCCGAGGAAGCGCGCCACGCAAAGGTCGCAACCCCGCGCTGAAATCACGAATCCCAGGATGCCGATCATCATGACGACCGACGACACCGCCGCGAAGAATGTCGCGCCATCGCGTTCCCACGCGAAGCGCAGCGCGAGTACGGTGCACACGGTCAGCGCGACGCCAGCGATGGCCAGCAGCGGCCGCTTCCAGTTCTTGACCGGCGGCGGATCGCTGAGGCTCACGTAGTTCACGAGACCGCAGTAGAGACAGTTCTTGCAGCGCGAATGCATGCGGGAAATCTGCCATCCGGCCATAACGTGAGGCGGAACCCGCTCACGGTTTCCTGTAGGACCCGCGTTTCCCCTAACGCAAACGTGGGACGCCCTTCTCATCGAGGTCGAAGCCGACGCCCGCCTTCGTGAACAGCTCGGCCAGGAACTCCGGCGGATCGGAAGCGCCACGTTCCAGCAAACGCACGATGTCGCGTGACAACGCGGGCTTGCGCGTCACCGAATCGAGCGCCGCGAGCCATTCGGCGCGCGTGATGATGCCGTCGGCCCGGTTCTCGTCGAGGAGCTTGCGCGCGAACTTGTAAAACGAGCGGCCCGAGCCCGCTTCCGCCACGAGGCCGAACACGGTGCCGCAGGCGTAGTACGCGCGGTGTTCGTTGCGGTCGCGCGCACTTTCGACGCCGTGCCGCTTCGTGAGGCGCGCGCAATCCGCGATGGCCTCATTGAGCGCGATGCGCGGATCGTACGCGGGCTCGATCTCGGCGACGGCGCGGATGGCGAGCAGATCCGCGCCGCCCTCGGTGATCCAGGCGTCGCGCGCGTATTCGTAGCCCGCTGTCTGCCCCACCCAGAAATGCGCGGCCTCGTGCGCGATGAACCAGAGGCCCTGGTGTCGCTGCTCGGTGGTCTCCGTCAGCACGCCCTCGCCTTCGTAAGTCATCACGATCATTCCGCGCAGCACGCTGCCACCGCGCGAAACGACGCGCGGCGTCGGCCCGGCCCAACTCACGAGCAGCGTCGGCTTGAAGTCGGGCAGCGCGCCCAACTCCTGGGTGTAGCGCGACAGCAGCGTGGGCACGGCGCTCGACAGCGATTCGCGGATCCACGCCGGCAACTGCGGGTCCAGCACGGCCGCCAGGTACGGCGTCTCGAGCGGCCGCGTCACGCCGAAGAAGGCGTACGTGTCGCTCTTCGTCGTCGAAGCGTTGGGCGCGCGGGTGCCCTCCAACAACACCGGTCCGGCCGCATCGCGAAATACATACTCGAGGTCTGCCTGCGGAACGATCTGGTTGTTGAGGTCGCTGGGGAGTTGGCGCGCGGCGCGTTGCGAATCCATCGGGAAGGCTTCGAACTGCGCGACGAACATCGCGACGGAACCGTCGGTGAATATCAGCGCATTCGCATAGTCGGCGCGCATGCCCGCGGGAAACGGCTTGATGCGAACGCGAACGCGCTGCGGAACTTCTCCGCGATCGGCGACGAACGCGTCGTAGTGCCCGAGGCGCTTGAGTTGCACCCCTTGCGTCTCGACCGTCCAGCTCTGCCGACGCCACGGCTCGCCACTCTCGCGCGTGATGTCGGAGCGCGGGAAGACCCACGCTTCGATGCCGCGATCGAAGTGGAAATCGGCGAACCAGTTGGTGCCGTTGCGCGTGACTTCGACGCGCACCTGCGGCGGCGTGGCCAGATCGCCGATCGCGGCGGATGTCGGCCCGATCATGATCATTGAGATCAGAGCAAGGCGAACTCGGCTCCTGGATTGAACACCCGTTCTGTTTTTCATCCAGATCAATCGAACCCGTCAGCGGCTCTTGCTAGCCGATACAAAGGGAAACGACGACTCAACGAGCTGGGCAAGCGTGTGAATCCCGAAGAAATCATACTTCTGGCCCAATTTCGGGCTCCAATAGCGACCATGTGCAATCCAGTGTCGATACTTGAACGCGCTCTTGAGCTCCGCGATCAAACGGTGAGGCACGTCTGTGGCCATTTTCCACGACGCCAGAATTTCCTCCTCCAGCGAAGCCCTGGCACCTCGCTTCGCGTAGAGGTGCCGCAACTCGCGCGACAAGCGATCTTTGCGCTTCTGGAAACTCCGCTCTAGATAGTCGACTCGAAATCGAGCTTCAATTGCGGCCAGCACGTTCATGACCGAACTGATTTCAGTTTCGAGCAAACGTTCGCCTAACCGGGCATTGATTTCGGCTGGGGTTGCTGCCGGGAATCTGATTGTCGCGAACGGACTACGTATGTCGAAAGCGAAGCGCAAGGAGGAGACTACGTCATCGTGATGCTCCGCAACTTTTCCGAGCGTCAGATTCTGGCCGGAAAGCGGAATTCTCGAAGCTCTAACCACCGACCGCTTCCATGAGCGCGGCGTAAAACGATTCGGCATTCAAGGATTCATATCGAATAGGCGATGTACTCGTCGCTATTTTCCACGTCCACTCGAGCGGCTTTTCTGGAGGAGGTTGCGCAACACGCTCCGCGTTCAAGGGACGGATCGTCACGCTCACCTTGGGTCGATCCGATCTCTTGTCCACCAGGACGAGCCGAACCGTCGCATGAGAGCCGATCATGTCAACTCGACCTTTGACGCCTATCAGGTAGGTGCCAATCGGCTCGAGATGTACATCTGAAGCGCCAATCTGAATTTCCATCGAGCGCACTTGATACGTTCCCAGAAACTCTTCTCGAATCGACATCGCTTGATAGGCGATTGTAATTTTGCGTTGTGACGTGAAAGGCTCGAGAAACTGCTCGATCTTTCGATACAAGGTTTCAAGAAACTCCTGCCAATCAGTGATCTCTACTTCGCGGCTGACGAGCTGGCCCAGATCCTCGGAGTCCGCGACCTGTTTGTTTACGAAGTCCTCGAATGGATGCTTGGCCATGGTGAATTCTGAGTTGCCTCAACAGACCCGCGTTAGCTCCGTTGGTCGAAAATTCACCATTTAGTCGATGAAGATCGTCGCGGGCTGCTCGATCAGATCCTTCAGCGCCTGGATCATCAACGCGCAGTCGTATCCGTCGACGAAGCGGTGATCGAACGATGAGGACAGATTCATCATCAGTCGTATCGCGATCTGGCCATCGACGACGACGGCGCGCTCGATCGCCTTGTTGATGCCGATGATCGACACCTCCGGCATGTTGATCATCGGCGTCGACGCCACGCCGCCCAGTTTGCCGAGCGACGTGACGGTGATCGTCGAGCCGGTGAGTTCCTCACGCGGCGACTTGTTGTTACGCGCAGCTTCGGAGACGCGGCGGATCTCGGCGCCGAGGTCGTGCAGCGAGAGCGACTCCGCATTGCGGACGACGGGGACTTTCAGACCTTGCGGCGTCTGCGTCGCGATGCCGACGTGTACGGCCTTGTGCTTCACGAGCACGCCGCGCGCGGAGTCGTAAAGCGCGTTGCACTGCGGGAACTTCGCGAGCACGCGCGTCAGCGCGGAAACGATGAACGGCAGGAACGTCAGCGGCGGCGCATTGGGCGGCCGGCGGTCGTTCAGATGTTTGCGCAGCGCCTCGAGGCGAGTCAGGTCGATTTCCTCGACGTACGAATACTGCGGGATCGAGCGAGCGGACTCGGTGAGCCGTTCGGCGATCACGCGGCGCAGGCCGATGATCTTCACTTCCTCCGTGCCGTTGCGCGGTTCGCGCGTTTCATTCGCGCGCGCGTTCATCGACGGCGGCGCATCGCGCGCGGCGCCCGACGCCAGCGCGGAGTCGATGTCGCCGGGCGCGATGCGGCCCGCCGGACCGCTGCCGGAGACGGTAGCTAGATCGAGTCCCGCTTCGGCGGCGCGGCGGCGACTGGCGGGCGACGCCATGATGCGTCTGTGTGAGCCGGAACCGTTTTGGTCGTGCGCCGACTGAGCGGCACTGGCGACCTGCTGCTTCTCGGAGGCCGCGGGTTGTTTGTTCGACTGCGCGCCGGTCTGCGAGACATCCGTCGCGCGACGTTGCGGCAACAGCGGTTCCGCGGGCGGCGGCGCTGGCGTCTTCGCGGCGGGCGCCGCGCCCGCGGCGGCGGACGTCGCGTCCGTGTCGAACACGACGAGCTCCGCGCCGACGGCAACCATGTCCCCGGGCTGTCCGGTGATCGAAAGGACGCGGCCGGTGACGGGCGCGGGCATTTCGACCGCGGCCTTCTCCGTCATGACCTCGCACATCACCTGGTCTTCCTGCACGAGGTCGCCGGGCTTCACGTGCCACGCGACGACTTCCGCGGAAACCGTGCCTTCGCCCAAGTCCGGCATCTTGAATACGTAGCGGCTCATTGCCCCTCCCCCATGGCTGCGCGCAGCGCGAGCGCCACCCGTGCCTGACCGGGAAAATACTCCCATTCGAAGGCGTGCGGGTATGGGGTGTCCCAGCCGGCGACGCGCTGGATGGGCGCCTCGAGATACCAGAAACACTCTTCCTGGATGCTCGCCGACAACTCCGCGCCGAATCCGGAGAAGCGCGTCGCCTCGTGCGCGACGACACAGCGACCGGTCTTCTTCACGGAGGAGCAGATCGGGTCGATGTCGAGCGGCGACATCGTGCGCACGTCGATGATCTCCGCGTCGAGGCCGAGCTTCTTCGCGGCCGCTTCGCAGACGTAGACCATCGTGCCGTAGGTCACGATCGTGATCTGTTCGCCCGGGCGCACGATCTCGCACTTGCCGATCGGCACGCGGTAATACCCTTCGGGCACATCGCCCTTCGGGTGCGTGCTCCAGGGCACGGCAGGCTTGTTAGGGTCGCCATCGAAGGGACCGTTGTAGATGCGCTTGGGCTCGAAGAAGATGATCGGATCTTCGTCTTCGATGGCCGCGATCAGCAGGCCTTTCGCGTCGTAAGGGTTGCTGGGCATGACGGTCTTCACGCCGCAGATGTGCGCGAAGATCGCCTCGGGACTCTGTGAGTGCGTCTGGCCGCCGCGGATGCCGCCGCCGGACGGCGCGCGCACGACGACGTTCGCCGTGAAATCGCCGGCCGTGCGGTAGCGGATGCGCGCGAGCTCGCTCGCGATCTGGTCGACCGCGGGGTAGATGTAGTCCGCGAACTGGATTTCGACGACGGGCTTGAGCCCGTTGACGGCCATGCCGATCGCAGTGGCGACGATGCCGCCTTCCGCAATGGGCGAATCCAGCACCCTGTGCTCGCCGTACTTGCGCTGCAGGCCATCGGTGACGCGGAACACGCCGCCGAAGTAACCGACGTCCTCGCCCATCACGACGACGGAAGGATCGCGCGCCATCATGACGTCCATCGCGGAGTTCAAGGCCTGGATCATGTTCATCTGAGCCATGCCCAACTACTCCGGCTTCGCCGCGAGCCCGAGCTCGGCGTTCAACTTGATTTCCTCGGCGAGCTGCTCGCTCTGACGGCGCAAATTCTCCGGAACATCCTTGTACACATCCTCGAACATGAGGTGCCGGTCGAGGCGCGGGCCTTCATTGAGCGCGCCGAACGAGACGGCTTCCTTCCAGGCCGCGGCCACCTGGCCGTCGAGCTCGGCGTGCAGATCCTTGTGCTGCTTCTCGCTCCACTCGCCGCGCGCGATGAGGTGGTTCTTGAGCCGTTCGACCGGATCACCGAGCGGCCAGTGTTCGTAGTCGTCCTTCGGGCGATAGCGCGACGGATCGTCGCTCGTCGAATGCGCGGAGGCGCGGTACGTCACGAGTTCGATCAGTGTGGGTCCGCCGCCCGTGCGCGCGCGCTGCGCCGCCCACTGCGTCACGGCGTACACCGCGAGGAAATCGTTGCCGTCGACGCGCAGACCTGCGACGCCGTAACCCGGACCGCGCGCCGCGAACGAACGCTGCTCGCCGCCGGCGGTGCCCTGGAACGTCGAGATCGCCCACTGGTTGTTCACGATGTTCATGATCACCGGCGCCTGGTAGACGGCGGCGAACAGCAACCCGTGGTGGAAATCGGCCTCGGCGCTCGCGCCCTCGCCGATCCAGGTTGACGCGATATGGTCCTCGTTGCGGATCGCGGCAGCCATCGCCCAGCCAACCGCCTGCGGGAATTGTGTAGTTAGGTTGCCGGAGATCGAGAAGATGCGGCCCGCGGCCCAGTGGTACATGACCGGCAGCTGCCGGCCCTTGCACATGTCGCGCGTGTTGGAGAGCAACTGGCACATGAGCTCGACGAGCGGCTTGCCGCGCACCATGTAGATGCCCTGCTGCCGGTACGACGGGAAGAGCATGTCGCCCGGTTGCAGCGCCATCGCCGACGCCACCGCCACGGCCTCCTCGCCGAACGAGCGCATATAGAAGGAGATCTTTCCCTGGCGCTGGGTGCGCTGCATGCGGTCGTCGAAGATGCGCGTGAGCAGCATGTGACGAAGACCGACTTGCAGATCCTCGGCGTCGAGGCGCGGGTTCCATTGACCGACGGGCTCGTGTTTGTCGTCGAGCACGCGGATGAGCCCTTGTGCGCACTCCTCCATGTCGCGCGCGCGCGCGTTGACCTCGGGTCGCGCGATCGCGCCGGCAGGCGAGAGCTCGACGTAACTGAAGTCCGGCTTGTCACCCGGTCGGGTCGGGGGCTGGGGTACGTGAAGTCTTGGCATGGCGCGGGATGATACGCGGGAAAGAAAGGGGGCAATAGAAGCTGACGCCGCGTCACCGCGGGGCTAACGCCCCGCCAAACCGTATCAACTGAAACCATTTTCCATTGCGCGGCCATTCGGCCGCGACCTTCCCATCATGGCATCAGTGCGCTTGGGCTCAGACCGGCTTCATCACCATGAGAAACACGGCGATGAGCGGCGCGCCCGTGGCGACGGTCCCCCAAACGGTCCAGCGGCGCGAAAGTTTTTCGTACCCGGCCTGGTCCCAACCGCCGGCGATGCCGGCTTGCGTGTTGGCTAGCAGCTTTTTCTGCAGCGGCGCGACGAACGCGAACGCGGCGCCGGATATGCCGAACAGGATGATCGACCACAGGATCCAGGGCGTGGAGAGAATGGGAATTCCGGCGGCGTACGCGGTGCCAACGCCCGTGAGGATGATGATGAAGACGTTGGGCGTCGTGAAGATGCGGTCCGACTTGATGATGCCGTCGAGCGCCTGCGCGCGGGCGCGCGGGTCGCCCGTGCGGTCGGCGTGCGCCTTCCAGAACACGCCCGTGATGATGTTGCCGAGGAACAGAACGACGCTCACGATGTGCAGCGACTTCAGGAGTAGATAGAGCATCAGCCGGCCTCGCGTTTGAGCCACGAGGCGAGCCCCGCGGCATTGAGTTCGAAATCCTTGCCGAGGATCGCGTCGATCTTCTCGGCGGAGAGCTTGCAGCCATGCGACTCGAGCGCGGCATGCGCGCGCGAACGCAGCTCGAAGCGCATGCGCTTCTCGTCGCCGCCCGACGTGCGCGCGATGTCGACGAACTCCTCGATCGCATCGACCATGTCGTTCGCGAGCCGCGCGCAATCGCCGACCTCGCTGTAGTGCGTGAGGTAGAGCTTGCGCGGGCGGAACTGCATGACTTTGACGATCGAAGCCTTGAGTTGCCCCGGATGGAATTGCGTGGGCGTCGTCGTCGGCGTGATCCACGGACCGTTCGCGGTATCGAACTCGCGGTAGGAGATCCCGAACGTGTCGCCCGTGAAGACGCTCGTCACGGCGTGATCGACGATCGCCTGGTGATGCAGCGCGTGGCCGGGCGTGTGAACGCATTCGAAAGTCCGGCCGGGGAGGTCGAAGCGTTTTCCGTCCTGCGTGATGACGAGGCGGTCCTGCGGGATGGGGAGGATCTCGCCGTAGAGTTTCGAGTAGAGCTCGGGGCCGTAGACCGCGCGCGTTCCCTCGATGAGTTTCGACGGGTCCAGCATGTGGGGCGCGCCGCGCGGATGCACGACCGCCGTCGCGCGCGGCAGCTCGCGCAGGAGTTGGCCGGCGCCACCGGCGTGGTCGAGGTGCACGTGCGTGAGGAACAGCCACTGCACGGCGTCGCGTTCGATGCCGAGCTCGTCGAGCGCCGCCAGGATCAGTGGCACTGCCGTATTCGGTCCGGTATCAACAATAGCTGCGCGGTCGCCGCTCACGATGACGTGAGACGCATCCATCTGCGGGCGAACGTATTCGGTGTCGACGGCGGTGATGCCATCAGCGAACTTCGTCAGGCGTGGCATGACTGCGCTCATGTGTTGCGGCAACATAGCAGCATGACCCGAAAGATACTCCTGACGACTGTCATGGCCTATGCGGCTTGTTTGTCATCTCCCGCGACGGCTGCCGTGGAAGAGCGCGGCAACCTCGTGCTCGACAACATTCCATCCGTCGAAACGCCGCTCACGCTGCGTCTCGAGGACTACCTGCACTCTCGCGGCGCGTCGTTCGTCGACTGGCTGCCCGACGGCAGTTTGCTGATCTCCACGCGCTTCGGCGACGCCGAGCAGCTGCACCGCGTCGCGACGCCGCTCGGCGCGCGCGAGCAACTCACGTTCTATCGCGAGCCCGTGACAGTCGCGCGCGCGCCGCAGTCGGCCGTTGCGCCGGGCTTCACCTTCCTCAAGGACACGGGCGGCAACGAAAACGCGCAGGTGTTCTGGTACGACTCCGCCACTCGCGCCGTGCGCATGTTGAGCAGCGGCAAGGGCGTGAACGGCGGTCTCGCGTGGAGCCACGACGGCCGGCGCGTCGCGTTCCACAGCACCGCGCGCGACGGCGTGAGCTACGACCTCTACATCGCGGACATCCCGGGCAGCGCCGCGCCGCGCCTCGTCTACACCGGCTTCGAGAAGAACTGGTCCGTCGCGTCATGGTCGCCCGACGACACCAAACTACTCATCAACAACTTCGTCTCGGCGAACGAGTCGCACCTGTTCGTGCTCGACGTCGCGACCGCCGCGCTGACGCCCGTGGCGGAAGGACCGGGCCCCGCGAGCGTCGGCGGCGCGCAGTTCACGCCCGACGGCCGCGCCATCCACGTCATCACCAACCGCGACAGCGAGTTCGAACAGTTGCGGCGCATCGACCTCGCGACCGGCGTGGTCGAGGTGCTCACCGCGCACATTCCCTGGGACATCGACGCCTTCGATCGCAGCGACGACGGCCGCTATCTCGCCTACGCCGCCAATGTCGATGGGACGAGCCGGCTCACGATCGTGAACCTCGCGGCGCGCTCCGAAATCCAGCCGCCGCTGCCGGACGGGCGCATCGGCCGCATCGCCTTCGATCGTGAAGGCAGGAAGCTCGCGTTCGCGCTCGAGAGCCCGCAGTCGCCGCGCGACGTGTTCGTGCTCGAGCTCGATCGCAACGCGGTCGTGCGTTTCACGAAGAGCGAGACCGGTCCCGTGGATCCGTTGCAGTTCGTGCCGGCGGAACTCGTGCGCTTTCCGACGTTCGATCGCGAGCGCGGCAAGGCGCGGCAGGTGCCGGCCTTCGTCTTCAGACCGACGACACCGGGCCCGCATCCGGTTCTCATCGACATCCACGGCGGACCGGAATCCCAGTCGGTCCCCACCTTCTCGCCGTTCACGCAGTTCCTCGTGCGGGAAATGGGCTTCGTCGTCATCCAGCCGAACGTCCGCGGTTCGTCGGGTTACGGGAAGACGTACCTCAATCTGGACAACGGCGAGGATCGCGAGGATTCGGTGAAGGACATCGGCGCGCTGATCGTCTGGATCGGAGCGCAACGCGATCTCGATGCGAAGCGGGTATTCGTCTCGGGCGGCTCGTACGGCGGTTACATGTCGCTCGCGTCGATGGTGCACTTCGGCGACCGGCTGCGCGGCGGCGTCGATGTCGTCGGCATCTCGAGCTTCGTGACGTTCCTCGAGAGCACCTCCGCCTACCGCCGCGACCTGCGCCGTCCCGAATACGGCGACGAACGCCTGCCGCGCATGCGCGCCTATCTACAGAGGATCTCGCCGCTGACGAATGCCGCGCGCATCAACAAGCCGCTGCTCGTCGTGCAGGGACTCAACGACCCGCGCGTGCCGGCGATGGAGTCGCAGCAGATGGTCACGAAGATCCGCGCGCGGGGCGGAGAGGTCTGGTATCTCGCCGCGAAGGACGAGGGCCACGGATTCCGGAAGAAGCAGAACCGCGACTTCTATCTGAAGACGGTAGTGACGTTTTTAGAGAAGCAGTCGAAGTGACGGGGGACTGATCTTTTTTCCCGAGTCCTCGAGGGAAAATAGATCTGTCCCCTTTCGTGTGCTGACCGGCCTAGTCCGCCGACGAGAAGAAGAAGACCTTCTTCGGCACAGTCTCGAGCGCCGGCGTCTGCTTCGAGTAGTACTCGGCGACCTGCTCGATGTCTTCCTTCGTCAGCGTCTGCGCCATGCCCGCCATGATCGCGTTCTTGCGGCCACCGCGCTGGTAGTCGTGCAGTGCGCGTTCGAGGTAGTCGGCGTGCTGGCCGGCGAGGGTCGGCTGATCCTGCAGGAGGCCGACGCCGTTCGTGCCGTGGCACGCCTTGCAGATCTCGGTCGCCTTCGGACGCTTGTCCGCGGGCACGTCGCTGTTCGACTTCGTCAGCGCGTTCGGTCCCGCGAGAAAGGCCGCGATGTCACGCATGTCCGTTTCCGACATCGTCGTCGCCTGCGAGTGCATCGTGCCGTGCGAGCGTTCGCCGCTCTTGTATGCCTTCAGCGCGGCAACGAGGTAATCGGGACGCTGGCCGTGCAGCTTCGGAACGGAATACGTGGGGTAGACGTTCTTGTAGTTAGGAATCGCATGGCAGCCGTTGCAGGTGTACGCGAGCGCGTGGCCGCGTTTGGCGTCGCCAGCCGGCGCGGGGGACTGCGCCTGCGCGGACGCGACAAAGAGCCCGGCGAGAAGGGTCAGCGGAACGAGCGTGCGGATGCGCAATGCCATGATGATGAAGGGCCTTCGTCTCCCAAAAACAGGCCGCGATATTAAGGACTTGGGCGCGCAATTGCCACCGGGCACAATCCACGATTCCATGATTGCACTCATTCAGAGAGTTTCCCGGGCTGCCGTCACGGTCGACGCCCGAACCGCAGGCGAAATCGGCCGCGGCGTTCTCGCGCTCATCGGCATCGAACGCGGCGACGACGCGGCGCGCATGGAGCGCCTGCTGGAGCGCGTCCTGACCTACCGGATCTTCGAGGACGACGCCGGTCGCATGAACGTTTCCTTGCGCGACTCGAAAGGCGGACTCCTGCTCGTGCCGCAGTTCACGCTCGCCGCCGACACCCAGACAGGCACGCGTCCGGGGTTCAGCACCGCCGAACCGCCGGATTCGGCGCGCGCGATGTTCGGCGCGCTCGTCGAGCGCGCGCGCCAGACCCATCCGACGGTGGCAACGGGCGAATTCGGCGCGCACATGCAGGTTTCGCTCGTGAATGACGGTCCGGTGACGTTCTGGCTGCGCTCTTAGGCGATCCTGTCGGAACAGGGGCCGTGATGGGGGTCTCGACCTGACCGAACTTTCTTAGGAATGACACCTCTGTTGACTTATCATTCCGGGACTTACCGAAGGCATTTTGCGGGGCGTCACCGTCCCGACTGGAGCGGCTCATGGGCCCAATTGGTTTCAAAGAACTTCTCGTCATCCTGGCCGTCGTGCTGCTGATTTTCGGCGCGAAGAAGCTCAAGACGATCGGCACCGATCTCGGCTCCGCGGTTCGCGGCTTCAAGAAGTCGATGAACGACGGCGACAGCGAAGAGTCCGTCAAACAACTCAAGGCGGATGCCGAATTCCCCGATCCGGCGAAGTCCACCACGGAAAAGAGCGAGACGAAGGTCTGAGATTGCCGGGCCGCGCCCGGTAGCGCACGCGTCAGTGCCGGCCGCCGCGCGGCGGAGCCATTCATGTTCGAGGTCGGATTTTCTGAACTGCTGGTGATCTGCGCGATCGCGCTCGTCGTGCTCGGTCCGGAGAAGCTCCCACACCTCGCGAAGCAGGTCGGCCGTTGGGTCGGCCGCGCGCGCGCGATGGCGCGACAGTTCCGCGAGCAGCTCGAGGAGGAAGCGCACACCCTCGAGACGAAGATGAGCGTCGATCCCGACATCGACACGTCACTCGATCCGAAAGCTCCGCCAACGACCGCGGTCGCGCCGGTCACTCCTCCCGCGGGCGCTCCGGTGCCGCCACCGGAACCGGTCCTCGAGGAAGAGTTCTATCCACCCGATCACCACATGCACAGCTCGAATGCGCAGGTCGACAAACAGACCGAGCTCGATCTCGCACCCCCGCCCGATGACGCGGAGCGGAAGTCGCCGTGAGCGACGAGAGCAAACCCGCCAAGAAAGAAGAGTCGCTCGCGGAAGGCACTCTGATGTCGCACCTGCTCGAGCTCCGCAATCGCCTCATGAAGGCGATGCTCGCGATACTCGTCTTCTTCATTCCCTGCGCCATCTTCGCCAACGATCTCTTCAACATCGTCGCGCAGCCGCTCGTCGACAAACTACCCGCGGGCAGCTCGCTGATCGCGACGAGCGTCATCGGCCCGTTCATGACGCCGTTCAAGGTCGCGTTCTATGTCGCGCTGTTCCTCGCGATGCCCGTCGTCATCTATCAGATCTGGGCGTTCGTCGCGCCCGGCCTCTATCGCCGAGAGAAACGTTTCGCGGTGCCGCTGCTGGTGTCGTCGATCGTCCTCTTCTACATGGGCGTGGTGTTCGCTTACTTCGTCGTGTTCCCCGTCATGTTCAACTTCCTGATCGGGACGGTGCCCGGCGCCGTGAAGTACAACCCCGACATGGCGTCGTATCTCGACTTCGTGATCACGATGTTCTTCGCGTTCGGGGCAGCGTTCGAAGTGCCGGTCGCCGTCGTGCTGCTCGTGCTGACCGGGCTCGTGAAGGTCGAGAAGCTCTCCGAACATCGCGGCTACGTGATCATCGGCATCTTCGTGGTCGCGGCGTTCCTCACGCCGCCCGACATGATTTCGCAGATCATCATGGCGGTACCGATGTACTTGCTCTACGAGGGCGGGGTCGCGATGGCACGCGTCATGCAGAAGATGCGGCGCGAAGCGCGAGCCGCCGACGAAGAGGCCGAGGCGAACTGACGATAAGTTGACGCGCCCCGCGCGGGTCGCTCGTTCCGCCGCGGCCGCCTTGCTGGCCGGCGGGACATTGGTACAGACTCGACCCCAACGCGGCGCAACAGCGCCCATAAGAATTCGGGGCAAACAATGTCTGATCCCACGACGGCCACCACCGTGCCGCCCGATGCTGGCAAACAGTTTTTCGGTCACCCGCGCGGACTCGTCACCTGCTTCCTGGTGGAGTTCTTCGAACGATTCACCTACTACGGCATGCGCACGATGTTGCTGCCGTTCCTCACGGCGGCGACAGTCGCGGAGAATCCCGGGTTCGAGTTGACCGGCGCCGAAGCGGGCGCGGTGTATGCGCTGTTCGCGGGAGGCGCATACCTGCTCGCGATCCCGGGCGGATGGATCGCCGATCGGTTGATCGGTCAACGAAAAGCGATTTTCTTCGGCGGCTTGCTGATCGCCGGCGGCAACTTCCTGCTCGCGATTCCGGCCGGCCAACCGCTGTTCTTCTCCGGCGTCTTCGTCATGGTAGTGGGCATCGGGCTGCTGAAGCCGAACGTGTCGACTGTCGTCGGCGCCCTGTACGAAGGCCAGTCGGGACCCCGTCGTGACGCTGGATTCTCGATCTTCTACATGGGCATCAATCTGGGCGCGTTCGTCGGCCCGATCCTCGCCGCGGGACTGCTGGGCGAAAAAGTGAACTGGCGGCTGGGCTTCGCAGCCTGCGGCGTCGCGACCCTCCTCGGAACCCTCTACTTCAGTTTCTCCCAACGCTACCTCGGCAACGCGGGTCTCCCGCCGCAGGATGTAACGCCTGCGTCGCGCCAGCGTACGTGGACGCTGGTCGCCGTCATCGGCGCCGCGGCGGCGATCCTCTCCGTCGCGTTGTTCGCGCGCGAAAATCCTCCGACCAAGGAACAGCTCGCGCTCGGACTCTTTGCGGCCCAGGTCGCGCTCGCCGTTGCGTTCTTCGGGTTCATTCTCAGCTCGAAGGAACTCGACACCGCCGCGCGCAAACGGATCGGCGTCATCATCGTGTTCTTCTTCTGCGCCGTGCTCTTCTGGGGCGGATTCGAGCAGCAGGGCACGACGTTCAACACCTTCGCGTTCGAGTACACGGACCGTACGCTGCTGGGTAGTTGGTTCGAAGACGGGCAACACCCGGGCTCGTGGTATCAGTCCGCGAATCCGATGTTCATCTTCATCTTCGCGCCCGTCTTCGCGTGGTTCTGGGTCTGGCTCGGCATGCGCAACCTCGATCCGTCGGCGCCGCTCAAGATGGGCATCGGCCTCGTGCTGTTGGGCGTTGGCTTCCTCGTCATGTATTTCGCGGCCAAACTCGTGGTCGCGTCGGACGGCAAGGTTGGGCCCACCTGGCTGCTCCTCGCCTATCTATTCCACACCTTCGGCGAGCTCTGTCTCTCGCCGGTCGGTCTCTCGAACGTCACCAAGCTGGCACCGAAGAAATTCGTCGGCCGCATGATGGGCACCTGGTTCTTGGGTACCGCGATCGGCAACACAATCGCGGGTCTCGTCGGCGGTCACTTCGCCGAAGCGAAGGTCGAAGACATGCCGGAGATCTTCACGAAGATGACATTGATCGGCGCCGGTGCCGGTGTGTTCATCCTGCTCATCTCGCGCGCCCTGCGCAGCTGGATCGGAGAGCGAAAATGAGTCGCCCGATCGCTCTGCGCGGCGCCATGATGCAAACGATCATCATCGCGCCGCTCGCCGCGTTGCTCGTCGGTTGTCCCGCCGGCCCGAAGGGTCCGGCACCGCCGCCGGCTCTCGAAAAAATCACGAAACCGGAACCCGCGAAGACTCCGAAGTTGCCGGCGCCCGAGTTCGTGGCGCAGGTGAACCACGACCTCATCGACATCAATCGCGAGGGCAATGCCGCGGGCTGGTCGCAGCTCACCAACATCACCGTCGACACCAACTACCTCGCCGCGCGCGCGACCGAGCGCATGCTCGAGTTCTACAGCCGCAAAGCCGGTGAGGCGCGCGCGTACGACAACGACGCGCTCGATCCCTCCACCGCGCGCGCTCTGAAGCTGATCAAGTTGGGCGTCAGCGCACCGGCGCCCGCCGATCCCGCGAAGCGCAATGAGCTTGCGACGATCTCCACCGATCTCGAAGCGATGTACGGCGAAGGGAAGTACTGCCCGCCAAGGAGCGGAGAAAAGCTGAAGTCGGTGCTCGAGTTCTCGAAGGAGGACGCCGGCTGCAAGAACCTCGACCAGTTGGGCGAGATCATCGCGACCAGCCGCGACTACGCGGAGCTGACCGAAGCCTGGGCCGGATGGCACGACGCCGCGCGCCCGATGCGCGCGAAATACACGCGCTTCACGGAGCTCGCGAACGAAGGTGCGCGTGAGCTCGGCTTCGACGACTTGGGCGTGCTGTGGCGCTCGCGTTACGACATGCCGGCCGCGGATTTCGAGAAGGAAGCCGCGCGCCTTTATTCGCAGGTCGAACCGCTCTACAAACAACTGCACTGCTACGCGGGCAACAAACTCGCGCAGAAGTACGGGCGCGACAAGGTGCCGGCGGGCAAGCCAATTCCCGCGCACCTGTTCGGCAACATGTGGGCGCAGCAGTGGAACCGGGTGTTCGACGACGTGCTGAAGCCTTATCCCAAAGCCAGTATCGAGACCGCCGACAAACAACTCCAGGCGCAGAAGTGGAGCGCCGAACGCATCACGAAGTCCGCCGAGAGTTTCTACACGTCGATCGGTTTTCCCGCGCTGCCGAAGACGTTCTACGAACGCTCGATGCTGACGCGCCCGCGCGATCGCGAAGTGGTTTGCCACGCGAGCGCGTGGGATGTCGACGACAAGGACGACGTCCGCATCAAGATGTGCATCAAGCCGATCGAGGAAGATCTCTTCACGGTCTACCACGAGCTCGGTCACGTCTATTACTACATCTGGTACAAGGACCAGCCGCAGCTCTTCCAGGACGGCGCGCACGATGGCTTCCACGAAGCGATCGGCGACGCGGTGAATCTCTCCGTCACCCCGGACTATCTACACAGCATCGGACTCGTGAGCGCCGTGAAGCCGTCGAAGGAAGCCGTCATCAACCAGCAGATGAAGATGGCGCTCGACAAGATCGCGTTTCTGCCGTTCGGCAAGCTCATCGATGAGTGGCGCTGGGCAGTATTCGACGGCCGCATCAAGCCCGCCGACTACAACAAGGCCTGGTGGGAACTGCGCCGCAAGTACCAGGGCATCGAAGCACCCGTCACGCGCACGGAAGCGGATTTCGATCCGGGCGCGAAGTACCACATTCCCGGCAACACCTCGTACACGCGCTACTTCCTGTCGTTCATCCTGCAGTTCCAGTTCCACAAGGCGCTGTGCGACGCTGCGGGCTTCAAGGGTCCGTTGAACGAGTGCTCGATCTTCGGGAACAAGGAAGCGGGCAGGAAATACGGCGAGATGATGGCGCTGGGTTCGAGCCAGCCGTGGGCGGACACGCTCGAGAAACTGACGGGCACGCGCCAGATGGATGCGTCCGCGATCATCGATTACTTCAAGCCGCTCGACGGCTGGCTTGCCGAGCAGAACAAGGGCCAGAGCTGCGGCTGGAATTGATCCGGGAGATAGATAGATGAACACGACTCTCGCACCGGCGCCGCAACTCACCGCACGCGCCATCATCCTGTCCGTCATCCTGGCGACCATCCTCGCCGCGGCGAACACCTACCTCGGCCTGTTCGCCGGCATGACGATCGCGTCCGCGATTCCCGCGGCCGTGGTGTCGATGGCGGTGCTGCGCGCGCTCGGCGGCGGCGGCATCCTCGAGAACAACATCGTGCAGACGGGCGCGTCGGCGGGCACGTCGATCGCATCGGGCGTGATCTTCACGGTACCCGCGCTCGTGATCATGGGCTATTGGCCGGACTTCAAGTACTGGTGGGTGCTCGCGATCGCGGGCCTCGGCGGATTGTTGGGCGTGCTGTTCTCCGTGCCGCTGCGCCGCTCGTTGATCGTCGACCAACAAATGGCGTTCCCCGAAGGCAAGGCCGCGGCCGAGGTGCTGCGCGCGGGCGAGAATCCTTCGAGCGGCGTGAAGATCCTGGGAATCTCGGCGCTCGTCGGTGGCATCGGCAAACTGCTCGCGGCCAGCGGCCTGCGCTTCATCCCCGATAGCGCGCTCGCGAGCGGCTTCGCGGGCAAATACCTGGGATACATGGGCACCAACATCTCGCCGGCGCTCCTGGGCGTGGGTTACATCGTCGGGCTCAACATCGGCGCCGTCGTCGTGTCGGGTAGTTTGCTGTCGTTCAACATCGCGATCCCGATTTACCACGCGTATTTCCTGCCGGACAACCCGGAGCTTGCTGCGCGGATCGCCAGCGCGTGCGCCAATCTCTCGGGCGCGGAGTGCGCCGAAGTCAGCGCGCAGATCCTGCGCAGCGCGCAGATCCGTTACCTGGGCGTCGGCGCGATGCTCGTCGGCGGCCTCTGGGCGTTGTTCACGCTGCGCAATTCGATCGTATCCGGCGTGAAGAGTGGACTCGCGGCGGCGCGCGCCGGCAGCAACGCAAACATCGCCCACACGGATCGCGACCTGCCGATGAAGTGGGTGCTGATCGGCACCGTGCTGTTCACGATCCCGTTAGGTCTGCTCTACTACACGATCGTCGACAGCGCAGGCATCGGCTTCGCGATGTCGGTGATCATGGTCGTCGCGGGCTTTCTGTTCTGTTCGGTGTCGGCGTACATGGCGGGCCTCGTCGGATCTTCCAACAACCCCGTCTCCGGCATCACGATCGCGACCATCCTGTTCGCGGCGCTGGTGCTCCTGGGATTTCTGGGCAAGACGTCGGCGATCGGCCCCGTCGCCGCGGTGATGATTGGCGCCGTCGTGTGTTGCGCGGCGTGCATCGCGGGCGACAACCTGCAGGACCTGAAGGCAGGCTATCTCGTCGGCGCGACGCCGTGGCGTCAGCAGGTGATGCTCGCGATCGGATCGATCTCGTGCGCGATGGTCATGGCGCCCACGTTGAACCTGCTCGCCAAGGCGTACGGCATCGGCGTCGCGACGCCGGAGCATCCGAATCCGCTCGAGGCCGCGCAGGCAAACCTGATGGCGTCGGTGGCGAAGGGCATGTTCGGTGGCCACCTGCCGTGGGACATGATCGCGGTCGGCGCGGTCATCGGCGTCATCGTGATCATCTTCGACCTCATTCTCAAGGCGAAGAACGCGCCGTTCCGAGTCCCCGTGCTCGCGGCGGCGATCGGCATCTATCTGCCGCTCGAGACGATGGTCCCGATTTTCCTGGGCGGTCTGCTCAACTATCTCGTCACGCGCGGCTTCGGCAAGGGACTTTCCGAGGACGAAGTCGAGAAGCGCAATCGCAAGGGCATGTTGCTCGCCGCCGGTCTGATCACGGGCGAAGCGCTCATGGGCATCCTGATGGCGATTCCGATCGTCATCGCCGAACGCGGCGATGCGCTTGCGCTGCCGGCCGGAATGCAATTGGGTGGATCGCTTGGCGAATGGGCCGGACTCCTGCTGCTCGGCGCCATCGGTTGGTGGATGCTCAAGGTCGGCAAGGAAGGCGGACACACGCAGCCGCAAACCTAGTCCTCGGGGACTGGCTCCGATTTCTGCTCCGCGAGATCGGTGCCTGTCCACTTTTCCCCGGTTCCTTCCCGCCATGTCCGAAGCCTCCTCCCACCGCGCGAAGCTCATCGTCTGCTTCGCCACCGTCTATCTGGTCTGGGGATCGACGTACGCCGTCGCGAGCGTCGGCCTCCACGTGATGCCGCCGTTCCTGTTCGGCGGCGCGCGCTTCATCATCGCGTCGTTGCTGCTGGGCGGAACCGCGTTGCTGCTCGGCCGGAAGTTCGACCTCGACGCAACCGAGTGGAAACAGATGTTCGTGGTCGCGTGCGGCACCGTCGTGATCGCGAACGGATTGACGAACGTCGCCATGCAACACGTGGCGTCGAACCAGGCGGCGATCCTCAATGCTTCCGCCGCGTTGTGGATCGCGCTGTTCGCGACGCGCGGCCGGCGCGCGCACGCGATCGACCGCCGCACGCTCGTCGGACTCGTCATCGGCTTCGCCGGTACCGCGCTCATCGTCTGGCAGGGCGGCAGTCTCGACATGAGTCACCTCGGACTGCAGGCGATGATCCTGGTCGCGGTGGTCGCGTGGTCGGCGTCGACCGTCTACATCCGCAACGCGCACTCGAAGCTCGACGTGCTGTGTTTCACATCGCTGCAGATGATGATGGGCGGCATCATGATGACCGCGATCGGCTTCGCGACCGGTGAGGCCGGGCGCTGGCAGTGGAGCGCGCAAGGCTTAGGCACGATGGCCTATCTCACGGTGATGAGCTCGTGTCTCGCCTACACCGCGTTCGCGTGGCTCGCGCGGAACACGACGCCCGCGATGACGGGGACCTACAGCTACGTGAACCCCGCGATCGCGGCGGTGCTCGGCTGGTGGTTGCTGGACGAGACTTTGAACGCGAGCCAGCTCACGGGGATGGCGATCATGTTCGCCGGCGTCGCGCTGGTGAGCTGGCCGAAGGGCGCAAGCTAACTACCGCAGCGCGCCACCAGCGGCCGCGCCGCGAGCGCGGGCAGATCCACCGCCACCTCGCGGCGTTCTGAGGCGGGGAAATCGATCTGCGCCACGAGAAGCTTGCCGCTCGCATCGCGGATGTTCGTCGTGCCGCGATAGCGCATGAGCGCGCGGTCCCGCTTGCGGTAGCTCACGTCGATGTCCGGCAGGAAGAAGCGCAGCAGGCCCGCGAGCGACAGCCGGATAACGCTCACCGTGTCGTCGCCGATCTGCGCTTCGCCGACCTTGCGCACGCGAAACGGCATGCTGTCGAGCCGCGAGGGCACGAGGAATGGCGCATCGACCGCCTTCCCGCTCTCGAGCTCGTTCCAATGCGCACGCACGAATTCATCGAAGCCTGCATCGGCGACGAGTTCTTTGCCGTCGACTCGCTCACGGCGCAGTGGCGCTCCTTTTCCCGAACGCTCGAACACTTCGAGGCCCTGCGCGTCGCGGGTGAGTCCGTCCGCGTAACCGCTGCGGGCGTCTTCGAAGCGGAATGCCGGTGCGCTGCGATCGCCGGCGTAGGTCAGCTCCTTGCGCGCGAACGGCGAGCCATCGGCGCACTGGTACATGACGACGCGCGTCTCGCGCGCGGTGCCGGCATTGGCCACGGCGTGCGATTCGACATAGAGCAACGCGTTCGTGTCCAGGTCGCGGGCATAACCGGTGAAAACGCCGTCGGCGGCGAAGACGTTTCCGGCGAGCAGAAAACCGGCTGCGAGGATCGAGGTGCGCATGTCCCTGGCTACGATGATCTGGCGCAATCGGATGCGCGATTTACGACATCGGGTGCGTGGCACCCATCATGTACAGGGGTGCCCGGCGCCACCCCGCTATTTCTTCGGCCGGATGACGTCGACGCGACCGCGCGAACCGATGAACCAGGAACCGGCCCAGCTCACGAGGCTCACGATCAGCGCGCCGCCGACCGCGGTCCAGAATCCCGCGATCTGGAATCCCGGCAACATGAGCGCGACGAGTCCGATCATCGCGGCGTTGATCACGATCAGGAACAGGCCGAGCGTGAACAGCAGCGCGGGCAGCGACAGCAGCAGCGCGAACGGTCGCACGATCGCGTTCACGAGCCCTAACAACAGGCCGGCCAGGATCAGCGTCATCGGGGTATTGATCGTGAAGCCGGAGAGCAGCTCGGTGGCTGCCCAGAGTCCGAGCGCGGCGATGAGTCCGCGCAGAATGAATCCCGCCATGTCCAGAACCTCGTTGCCGGCTTTTACTTGTCCAGACCCTTCTCGACGAACACCTTGAGGCGGGTCAGCGCCAGCTCCCAGTAGCGGCGCTTGGACAGATAGTACGTCACCCACGGCGGCGCGGAAGGCACTCCCGAGCTCAGCAGGCGCACCACGGTCGCCGCGGTGGCGCGTTCGAACAGAAAATCTTCGACGATCACGGCGTCCGCGGTCGGCATGCCCGGCGTCGGCAGCAGGATGAGGCGCATGCGTTGCGGCGTCACGAGGATGTCGATGTGCGCGTCGAGCTCGATGTCGCCGCCGAACATCACGTGCAGCCGGCCTTTCTCCCGCGGTGTGATCGTCGCCCCTTCCGCGCACCAGCGCGCGAGCGCGCGGCTGTCCGTGAACGCGCGCCACACCCGCTCGACGGGTGCGCCGATGTCGATGCGATACGCAAAGCTGCGGTAGGACCCGCTCACGTTCACCTCTTGAAAGCGGCCCACGCGACCGGCAGCAGCGACACTACGATGATGATGATCGTCACGATGCCGAAGTTTTCCTTGATGATGGGCAGGTTGCCGAAGAAGTATCCGGCCCACGTGAGGCTGAGCACCCAGCCCAAACCGCCCGCGATGTTGTACGCCTGAAAGCGGCCGTACGGCATGCGTCCCGCGCCCGCGACAAACGGCGCGCAGGTGCGCAGGATCGGCACGAAGCGCGACAGCACGATCGTCATGGCGCCGTGCTTGAGGAAGAACGCTTCGGTGCGCTGCAGGTATTCCACTTTCAGGAAACGGATCTGTCCGCTGAACGCGCGCGGGCCTATCCACTTCCCGATGTGGTAGTTGGTCGTGTTGCCGGTGATCGCGGCGACGACGAACACCAGGGAGAGCAGCGGCGCGGTCAGCGTGTTGCTCGTGTCGATCGCGGCGAGCGCCCCGGCCGCGAACAGCAGCGAGTCTCCGGGCAGGAATGGTGTCACCACCAGGCCGGTTTCGGCAAAGATGATGGCGAACAGGATCAGATATATCCAAGGGCCGAAGTCCCGCAGCAGTTCGACCAGGTGTTTGTCGAGGTGCAGGATGAAGTCGACCAACCAGCCGATGAGTTCCATGCGTGGTTATTTCCGGGAGCGCGAGTTGCCGGCGGCGGCCAGCGACTGCGCGGTGCGTGTCTTCCCGCCCTTGAGCAGGCCGAGCGCGGCCTGGATTCCCGCGTCGCGCGTCGCGAGGGTCGTGCGTACGCGCGCGTCGTCGAGATCCAGCGGCACGACGTCGTGATCGAACGGGTGATCGGGTTCGATGCCGCTTCCCTGGATGGAGCGGCCCGAGGGAGTGAAGTAGCGCGAGGTCGTCAGCTTGATCGCACGGCCCTGCGCCAGTGGCATCACCGTCTGGACCGATCCCTTGCCGAACGTGCGCCGTCCGAGCAACACCGCGCGGCGGTGGTCCTGTAACGCGCCCGCGAGAATCTCCGCGGCGGAAGCCGTCGATCCGTTCACGAGCACGACGACGGGCACTCCGGGCAACACGTCTCCCGGCGTCGCACGCATGCTGAAACGCGCCGCGGGCGTGCGCCCGTCGGCCGTCACGATGAGGCCCGACTCGAGTAGTTGGTCCGCGACGTCGACCGCGGACTCGAGAACGCCGCCCGGGTTGTTCCGCAGATCCAGCACGAGGCCGCGCGGCTTCTCCGGGAAATCGCGCCGCACGCGCGCGAGTCCTTCGGCGAAGTCGGCCGCGGTCGTGTCGCTGAAGGTCGTGATGCGTGCGTAGAGGTATCCGCTTTCGAGTCGTGTCAGCACCACGCTGTGCACGTCGACCTGCGCGCGTTCGACTTTGAACTCGAGCGGCAGCATCTGTCCCACGCGCACCACGACGAGCTTAACCGTCGAGCCGCGCGGGCCGCGCATGCGCGCCATCGCGCCGTCGAGATCGGTGCCAACCGGTTCGCCGTCGATCGCGGCGATCATGTCGCCACTGCGGATTCCCGCGGCGGCCGCGGGAGAGTCGCGGAACGGACGCACCACGCGCAGCGCACGGTCCGCGGTCGAGACCTCGATGCCGATGCCCGCGTAGGTCCCCGCGGTGCTGACGCGCAGGTCCGCGTATTCCTCGGCGTCCAGATACGAGGAGTAAGGATCGAGACTCGCGACGATTCCACGCAGCGCGTCGTCGACGAGCACGGGATGGGAGACGTCGTCGACGTAGTCGCGCTGCACACGCTCGATGACTTCGGCGATTTGCGCGGATTCGAAGGGGGTGAGTTGCGAGGAAACGGGCTTCGACTTCGCGGCAGGCTGCGCGGCCGCGACTGGCGCCGTCTCACGGCTGCTGAATACGTCGCCGAAGATCGCGAACAAAGTCATCGCGGCGCCGATGACGATCCCTAGCCCAAGTCGAATCATGGGCGGGAATCCTATCTTAAACCGGGCAAACGGGAACTCAGCGGGAGACGGTGATGCTTCGCCGCGCGTCGATCAGGAAGGCGCCGGGAGTCGCCGCGGCGAGTACGGGCAGCACCTCGAGCACTTCGCTCACGGGCACGGGTTTGGCGATCGCGAAGCCCTGGCCGTAGTCGACGCCGAGTGTACGCACGCGGGTGCGGATTTCTTCGGTCTCCACGTACTCGGCGACGGTCGTGATGTTCATCGCGCGCGCGAGCTGCGCGATCGCACGCACCATCGACTCCGCGCGTTCGTCGCGCAGGATGTCGCGCACGAAGCTGCCGTCGATCTTGAGCATCGACACCGGCATCGAGCGCAGATAGGACAGCGACGACAGGCCGGTGCCGAAGTCATCGAGCGCAACGCCGCAGCCGAGTTTGCGCAGCCGCGACATCAGCGCTTCAGCGGCCGCCATGCTCGCGACCGCGGCGCTCTCGGTGAGCTCGAAGCAGAAGACGGCGGGGTTGATGCGGCTCGTCTCGATGCTGCGGATCACGTAGTCGGCGAACTCTTCGTCGAGCAGCGACTGGCCGGAGAAATTGATCGTGAAGACGACGGGCGCGTTCGCGAGCAACTCGCGTCGCGGACGCAGCAGGTCGATGACGCTCGAGATCACCCAGCGGTCGATCGTCGGCATCATCTGGTAACGCAGCGCGGCCGAGAGAAAGCGATCGGGTCCGATCGTATTGCCGTCGAGGTCGATCATTCGCAACAGAATTTCGTAGTGCGGGCGCGAGTGCGGTCCATCGACGAACGGCAGGATCATCTGCGCTTCGAGGCGCAGGCGGTTGTCCGCGAGCGCTGCGCGCACGTCCGTCGCGACGTTGATGTCGGTGAAGCGGCGGATGATGCTGACGTCGTTTTCCTGAAAGCTCTCTAGGCGATTGCGGCCGCGGTCCTTCGCCGCCTTGCAGGCGGACTCGGCCTCGGCGAGCGAGCGTCCGAGATCCGTGTCGCGGCCGCTGAACTGCGCGACCCCGAGGCTGATCGACAGACGGAAACGCGCGTCGACGCCGACGGTAGTCAGTCTGGTCACGCCCTCGCGCAGTCCTTCGCCGAACATCGCGGACTCGTCGATGTCCGAGGGCATCAGGATCGCGAAGCGGTCACCCGAAATTCGCGCCGCGAACGACTCGATCGGCAAGTGCTTGCGCAACAGCTCGCCGATTTGCGCGATCGCCTGGTCGCCCACGTGCATGCCGAAGTTTTCGTTGATGACGTGCAGCTCGTCGATGTCGACGTACAGCAGGCTCCAGCGCTGCGGCTTACCGCCCGCCTCGGCGTAGATCAGGCGCACGCGCTGCTCGAGCGCGCCGCGGGTCAACAGACCCGAGAGCGTGTCGTAACTGGTTTCGATGGAGGCCGCGATCTTGTGCGCGACGAGATCCGCGAGATGTACGTCGCGGCCTACGAATTCCGGCGCTTCGAGCTTGCGGAACAGCGCGAGCACGCCCGAGGTGCGGCCCGAGCCCTGGCGCAGCGGACACGCGAGGATGCGATAAGGAATGGCGACCTGGCCCGCCTGCGTCGCGATGCGGTTGATCACGAGCGGATCGCGCCGCGTCTGCGTGATCGCGAGGAGTTGGCGCTGGGTGCGCGTCAGGATCGAATGGTCGTCGCCGCCGGGATGGGTGATCACGAGACCCTTGTCGGGCACGACGATGCCAGCGAGCACGCACTTGAGATGGGCGGCGGCGTTAGCGAGCAACGATTTCAGGTCGTCGGAACCGGCCGACGCCGGATGCGAGCCCGTCACCGACAGCAGCAGCTCGAGATCCTTGTCGCGCGCGACCAGCGATTCGTTGAGAAGCTGGATGTCGGCGCGCGCGAGCAGATCGCGGCGCAGGAGTTCGAGCGCGGGCTTCAGTGTGTCGTGTACGTAAGAGAACGGCAGCACGTTGGCGTCGGCGCGCGGCGTGCACAGCACGGTGACCACCGCGGCGACGCTGTCGCGCGAGTCGCGCAGCCAGAATAGATAGGCCGGGCCGTCGTCGGACAACGCGAGGTGCTGACCGTCGCCGCGCTCACCGGGCTGCGCGATGGCCTGGAGCACGAGCGCGAACAGGTCCGAGTTCGTCGCCGCGGCGCTGGTCCAGAGCAACTTGCCGGTGTTGTCGAACAGATTCACGGCAGCCGCGCGCGGCAGCAGCGAACGAACGAGCTGCGCGTACGGTTCCAGGGACGTTTCGAAGGACATCAGCAGGGGACTATCACGAATCGCCACGTCTAGGACGTTGATCCAGTTGGCGTTTCATGGAGTGCCGCTGCGGAACCAGGGTCTGGGGTCAACCGGCCGGCCACCCTTGCGGATCTCGAAGTACAGGGCCGGGCTCGACCGCCCGCCCGAGTCTCCGACGGTAGCGATGGTGTCACCTGCCGTCACGCGCTCTCCGACCTCCTTGTAGAGCCGTTCGTTGTGGCCGTAGAGGCTGAGGTAGCCGTCGCCGTGGTCGATGATCGTGAGCAGCCCTAAGCCCGAGAGCCAGTCGGCGTAGACCACGCGGCCGTGGTAGACCGCGCGCACCGGAGAGCCTTGCGAGCCGGCCACGAGCACACCGTCCCACTTCACGCCGCCGGCGCGGACCTGACCAAACGAGGCACTCAGCTTTCCGGCCACGGGCCAGGCGAGCTTGCCGCGCAGTTTCGCGAACGCATCCTTGCTGTCCGTCGGGAAGTTCTCGACGCGTTCGAGCGCGCGACGCAGCTCGCGCACCAGTTTCTCGAGGCCACCCTGCTGGTCCTTGAGCCGCTCCAGTTCCTTCGCGCGATTCTTCGATTCGGCCTCGAGCGTGACGAGCGCGCGGCCGCGCCGTTCTCGAGCCGCGGTGAGCTTCACGAGTTCCCCTTTCTGTCGCTCCTCGAGCTCCACGAGCCGCGCCTCTTCTTCGGCGAGCCCCGCATCGAGCGAGGTGAGCTCGCCGAGATGCCGCTTGATCTCCTCGATCTGCGCTGCGCGATACCGGCCGAAATAGCGGTAATACTCGAGCATGCGCCCGGTCTGCGCGGGGTCCTTCTGGTTGAGGAGTAGTTTGAGCGGCTCCTGCGGACCGATCAGCCAGGCGGCGCGCACCTGCCGTTCGAGCCGGGCGCGATCGTCCTCGAGCGCCGACTCCTCGGCGCGACGCTTCCCCGCGAGCTCGGTGCGCCGGGCCGTGTGGACCGCCCGCTCGCGCCGCAGCCTGTCGAGCGAGCCGCGGGCCGTTCCGACGGTCTTCTCCGTCTCCTCGAGTTCGCGGGTCAGTTGGTCACGCTTGCCGGCGTCGCGCTGCATGTCGGCGCGGACCTTGTCCATCTGGGCACGGACAGCCTTGAGATCGGCTTCGGCCTTCGCGGGGCTTGCGTCTTCGGCCGACGCGGCGCCGCTGAGCACCAGAAACGCGAGGCAGGCGGCACGGACGCACGAGATCATGGGCATATTCTAGAGTTCCGAACCCCACGAAAGGCGGCGGAAACACACCGTGCCGCTATAATGCGCACCCTTTTTCGCCACCGGCCGGCCCCGCCCACGCGCATGGAACGACTCATTCAATACGTCACCAGCCACCCGTATCTCGTGGGCGCTGCGGTGCTCGCGATCGTGGTCCTCGTCGTGTACGAATCGCGGCAACGCGCGACGTCCCAATCGGCCATCTCCGCGCAGGACCTGATCCGGCTGATGAACCAGGGCGCCCTCGTCCTCGACATCCGCAAGCCGGACGATTTCGCCGCGGGCCACGTGAACGGCGCCAAACACCTGCCCTCGGACAAGATCCTCAGCGCCGGCGACACCTTCAAGCGATTCAAGGAAAAGCCCGTCGTCGTCTATGACGACACAGGCTCCCTCGCGTCCGCCGCCGTGCGTCAGTTGCAGGAACAAGGTTTCACGAAGGCGTTCACGCTGCGTGGCGGCTTTGGCGGCTGGCGCGCGGAGAACCTGCCGGTCGCCAAGGCGGCGTAGTGAACGAGCCCGCGGTCGTCATCTACACCACGGGCTGGTGTCCCTACTGCCAGCGCGCGCGCAAGCTGCTCGAGAAGAAAGGTGTTTCGTTCACGGAGATCGACGTCGAGTCGGCTCCCGAGAAGCGCGCGGAGATGCAGGCACGAAGCGGCCGGCGCACCGTGCCGCAAATTTTCATCGGCGACAGCCACGTCGGCGGTTGCGACGACCTGCATGACCTCGAGGACGAGGGCAAGCTGGACGCATTGCTGGCTCGTTGACGCCGAACCGTTTCAACACAGGAAATCATCATGGAAAATCAGCCCGCCGCCCCGGCGACCGAAAACCAGAACGGCCCGATGCTCACCGTGCAGACCGTCTATCTGAAGGACTGTTCGTACGAAGCCCCGAAGGGCCCGCGCATCGACGGCAACTGGAGCCCCCAGATCTCGCTCGACATCAACACGACGGCGAACGTGGTTTCGCCCGAGCTCAACGAGGTCATCCTGACGGTGACGGTCGGCGCGAAGCAGGGCGACGCGACGGCGTTCCTCGTCGAAGTGAAGCAGGCGGGTCTGTTCGTTATGCGCGGCCTGTCGCCGGAAGACACGCGCCGCGCGATCGGCACGGTTTGCCCGAACGTGCTGTTCCCGTATGCACGCGTGGCGGTCTCGCAGCTCGTGACGCAGGGTGGTTTCCCGAACTTCGTGTTGCCGCCGGTCGATTTCGACCAGCTGTTCGCGCGTGGCCTGGCGCAGCAGGCAGCGCAGCCGCCGCAGGGCGCCGCGAACTAGCCGACCGCAAATGACGCGCGGGCCGTGAACCAGACCAACAACGACTCTGCTCACGCGCCCGTCGCCGTCGTCGGCGCCGGCTCCTGGGGCACCGCGCTGGCGATCCAGTTCGCGCGCGCGGGTCACCCCACCCGCCTGTGGACGCGCAACGCCGCCGACGCGGACTCGATGCGCGCCGCGCGCCAGAACATCCGCTATCTGCCGGACGCGAAATTTCCGGACGCGATCGAAGTCCACACCGACCTCGCCTCTGCCGTGCGCGACTGCGTCGCCATTATTATTGCCGTGCCCAGCCACGGGCTGCGCGCGATGCTCGTGCAGCTGAAGCCGCTGCTCGCGCGCGACGCGCGCCTCGCCTGGGCGACGAAGGGCTTCGAGCTCGACACGGGCAAACTACCCCATCAGGTGGCGTACGACGTGCTCGGCGACCGTTACCCGGTGGCGGTGCTCTCGGGGCCGACGTTCGCACGCGAAGTGGGCGCGGGACTGCCGACGGCGATGACGATCGCGTCACCGGATGCCGAGTTCGCGAACCAACTCGCGATGAGCCTGCACGCACCCAACTTCCGCGCCTACACGTCGACGGACATAGTCGGGGTCGAGGTCGGCGGCGCGGTGAAGAACGTGCTCGCCGTGGGCGCCGGTCTCTGCGACGGTCTCGGATTCGGCGCGAACACGCGCATCGCGCTGATCACCCGCGGACTGTCCGAAGTCGTGCGCTTGGGCGTCGCTCTCGGAGCACAGGCGGAAACTTTCATGGGACTCGCGGGCCTGGGCGACCTCGTGCTCACGAGCACGGACAATCAATCGCGCAATCGCCGCTTCGGGCTCGCGCTCGCCGCCGGCAAGAACGTCGAGACCGCGTTGCGCGAGATCGGCCAGGTGGTCGAGGGATACAGCGCCGCGCGTGCCGTGCATCTCGTCGCGCAACGCGAGCGGGTGGAGATGCCCATCGTGCACGGCATCTACCGGATCCTCTACGAGAGTGAGCCCGCTCGCGACGTCGTGAAAGACCTCATGACGCGGCCCATCCGGCCGGAAGTCGAATAGCCCCGAGGGTCTGGGGCTATGCCGCCAGTCCCGCGGATTGATCCTCGGCGACGTGCGGTTTGCCCGCGATCGGCAGCCGCAGATGGAACGTGGTGCCCTTGCCCATCTCGGTTTCCATGGTGAGATCCCCGCCGTGCTTGTCGACGATCACCGAGTGCGCGATCGAGAGACCCTGTCCAGTGCCTTTACCGACAACCTTGGTGGTAAAAAAAGGATCGAAGATGCGCGCGCGGATGTGCTCGGGAATGCCACCACCCGTGTCAGCGATGGAAATCACGACGTCATCGCCTTCGTGCCGCGTCGACACGACGATCTTGCCTTTACCCCCGGTCTTCTCGACGATGTCGCCGATGGCGTGCGCCGCGTTGACGATGATGTTGAGCACCGCCTGGTTCACGTCACCCGCGTAGCACAACACGGTCGGAATCTCCGCCAGCTGGGTTTCGACATCCGCGACATACTTGTACTCGTTGCTGGCAATCACGATCGTGCTCTGGATCGCGCGGTTCAGGTCGACATCCGACATGTCGGTCGAATCCGGATGCGCGAACTCCTTCATCGAACGCACGATCGTCGCGACGCGCTTGAGTCCCTCGATGCAGCCCGCGAACGCCTTGGGCATGTCATCCGCTAGATACGCAAGCTCCACATCCTCTTCAACGCTCACCGCCTTCTCCGCCGCCTCGAGTGACGGGTCGCCTGCGAGCACCGCTTGATTGCTGGTGCGCAGCGCTTCGATCAGCACCAGCAAATCCTGCGTCGAGTCGCGCAGGAAGTGAACGTTGTCGGTCACGAACTGCACGGGTGTGTTGATCTCGTGCGCGACGCCCGAGGCGAGGCGGCCGACTGATTCCAGCTTCTGCGCCTGCTGCAGATCTGACTCGAGCTTGCGCTGCTGCGTGATGTCGAGCATGAGGCCGCGCAGGCACGGCTCGCCCCGCAGCTCGCCGCGAGTGACAACCCAGCGTACGCGGCGCGTCGTACCGGAAAGCCCGAGGAGCGCACATTCGAACTCGTATTCGCGGCCACCCTCCGCGAGGTGCGCGCGCACCGCCGCCGCGTCCTCCGGCAGCAGCAGCGAATCGAGGAAGCCAGCCTCGCTCCAGCGCTCGATCGGATGTCCCAGCGCCTTCTGCGCCTGCGGTCCGACGTATGCGAACGAGTTTCGGGCAGGTAGATAGGTGAACGGTATCGCGTTGGTGCTCTCGGCGACGAGGCGGTACTGTTCGCGGCTCTCTTCGAGCTGTCCCGTGCGCGTGGTCACGATCGCCTCGAGACGCGCCTGCTCGCTTTCGGCGAGTTGCTTTCGCTCGGCGAACTGGCGCCGGAGTTTTTCGACCATCACGTTGAACGCGCTCACCAAGCGGCCGATCTCATCGGCGTCGCCCGCCTGGATGTCAGGCTGCTCGAGGTCGCCGTCCGCCACCTTGTTGGCGGCGGTCGCGATACGTTGCAGCCGGGCGGAGACCGACCGGCCGAACAGCAGCGCGATGACGGCGGCCAGGGCGAGAGCGGCGCCGGCATAGGCGGCCGCTGTCTTCGTGTTGCCCCGAACGACGGTCGCGATCGAGTCGGTGTTGAGCACAACCGCGAGCGTCCCCACCGGACCCTCGCGTGACACAACGGTCGAGACGACGAGCATCCGCCCATCACCCGGCGAGGTGACCTTCTCGCCTTTGACGATGCGCGAGGGATGCGTGCCATAGCCTTCGATGAGCGTTCCGCTCGCGGTGAACACGGCGAGTCCGGACACGTCCGTGTCGGCCACGAAGGGCGCGAAGACTTCACGCGCGGTCAGCGTGTCGTCGAATGCCACGACGGTGCGCAGCTGCGGTTCGATGAGCCGCGCGTACAACATTGCCTTGCTTCGGAGTTGCTGCGTCGCGTGGCTCTTGCTCAACAAAATGGTCGGAGTGACGACGACGGCCAGCGACACGAGCGCGACGCCCATGAAACCGAGCGTGAGCTTCGCACCAAACGACTTGGGGAGCAGCCGGGGCATCACACTTCCGGCGGCAGTTCGGGCTGCTTGATGTACTCGGTCGGAATCTCGCCGGTCAGGGAGCCCAGCCACGCTTCGAGCTCGCGCGCTTCGTCATCCTCGAGCTCCACGCCGAGCTGGTGGCGCGCCATCATGCGCACCGCCTTGTTCAACGTCTTTGCCGAACCGTCGTGAAAATAGGGAGCGGTCATCGCGACGTTGCGCAGGCTCGGCACCTTGAAGACCATGTCGTCGGCTTCGTGGCCGGTTACAGCCTTGCGTCCGCGATCGGCGCTCTGGGGCCACGCGACGCGCGCGCCGACGTGCTCGAACATCGAGCCGCCGATGTACGGGCCGGTGTGGCACACGATGCAGCCGAGGTTCGAGAATAGTTTGGCGCCCGCCTTTTCCTCGGCATTGAGCGCGGACTTGTCGCCTCGCAGATAGCGATCCCAGCGCGAAGGCGTCACGAGGCCATGCTCGAAAGCGGCGATCGCGAGACCGATGCGCTCGAACGACACGGGATCCGCCTCACCCGGAAACGCGCGCAAGAACTCCGCGCGATAGCCGGCAATGCCTTTGATCGCGGCCACCGCGCTCGCGGGCGTCATCCCCATCTCGTCCTTGCTCAGAATCGGAATGACCGCCTGGGCTTCGATCGTTGCGGCGCGGCCGTCCCAGAACTGCACGAAATGACCGGACGCGTGATACGTGGACGGCGCATTGCGCGCGCCTTTGCGGCCGTCGACGCCGGTCGAAACGGCTGTATTGGTCGCCCCGTACTTGTCGAGAGGATGGCAGGTGTTGCAGGACACCTCCCCGGTCTTGGACAAGCGCGGGTCGTAGTAGAGCTTGCGGCCGAGGTCTGTCAGCGCGGGGCTCATGGTCTTTGTACTCACCTCGAGAGGCGCGAAGCGGCGCAGCACCCGCGGGCTCAATTCTTCGTTGGCGTGAGCGCTGGCCGATGCCGGCGCGGCGGCGGGCGGCGGCGCGGCCGCGGACTCTGATTCGACCACAATGACTTCAGAGTCCGTCGAGCTCGAGCAGGCCGTCATCGCCAGGATGAGCAGCCAGGATCCGAGTCTCACTGCGTTCGCCATTGCATTTCCTTCGGCGGAATTCCGGGGACATTGGTGCCCGAGAGTTAGACATCCCGTCCGAAGGGGCATCGACCCGATCGCGTCCTTCTGAAGTGGGGATGGTCCGCGTATGTGACGCGAGGCAAATCTTGCCGAGCCCCTAAGAGAGTGGTCCGGCTCCCGCGAAATCCTGCTGCCGCCAGGCCTCATAGACAGCGACCGCCGCGGCGTTCGACAGGTTGAGACTGCGATTGCCCGCGAGCATCGGCAGCGAGAGCACGCAATCCGCATCGATCAGCGCCAGAATTTCGGGCGGCAGTCCGCGCCGCTCGGACCCGAACAGCAAGACATCACCCGGGGAAAAACGCGCATCGACGTGACGGCGCGCGCTGCCGGTCTCGATCGCAAACCATCGCCCGTTCGCGAGCGCCGCGCGCGCGGCGGTGAATGAATCGTGTACCCGTACCGTCGCAAGCTCGTCGTAGTCGAGGCCCGCGCGGCGAACCGACTTGCGGTCGAGCTGGAAGCCGAGGGGCTTCACGAGGTGCAGCACACAGCCCGTATTCGCCGCGAGACGGATGAGGTTGCCCGTGTTGGGCGGGATCTCGGGCTCGTGCAGGACTAGATGGAACATCGGAAATTCTTGCAGTGCACCGTCGGGAAAGCGGGGAAACGCAGTTAGTTGCCCGCGATGGTAGTAGAATTCGTCTGGCTTCTGTCTGCATCGAGTCGAGAGTGGGAACAATTGGACCGCCGACTGCATTGCAGGGAAGCACTGCGGAATAACCATGGAGGGTTGCGAAGCGGCAAACGGTGAAGGATCACCGTTTTCTATTTCCCGATGACTGTGCCGCTTTGACTCCCGCCACGCGAGTTCCGTGGTGGTTTTCGAATCAAGGATCGATCGCAACCCGCCACAAGGTCGTGGCGAAAGGGAGTTCTAATGTTCGTCTTTACGAGGCGGCATCCATGGATGCCTGCACTCCTCGTTGCGGCTGTTTGCTGCATGGAGACCGCTGAAGCCCAGCTCACGGATCTCACGCAAACGCCGAACGCGGAAAACGCCGGAATCGTCAAATCACTTCAACAACAAATCGGAACCGGAGTCGGAAATCTCACGACGCCGGGTTCTTCCACTTACATCATCGCTCGTGATCCCGCGCGCGCCGTCCGGCGTGGGCGGCAACTGTTCCAACGCAAGTTCACCGAACTTCAGGGATTCGGCCCTCGCGCGAACGACGGTATCGGCAACATCCACTCGAATCCGGCGCTCGGCGCAGGCCTGGTCGACAGTTGCGCGGGATGTCACGGCCGGCCACGCGGCTCCGCGGGCCTCGGTGGCGACGTCGTCACGAAGCCCGACAGCCGGGATGCGCCGCACCTGTTCGGTCTCGGTCTGCAGGAAATGCTCGCGGACGAGATCACGACGGATCTGCGGAACACGCGCCGTGACGTCATCGGCGAGGCGACGACGCGTCGCACGACGGTCACCCGTCCGCTGATGTCGAAGGGCATCAGCTACGGCACGATCGGCGCGAACGCCCAGGGGGTCTTGATCACGAGTGGAGTCGTCGGCGTGAACGCGGATCTGCGCGTACGTCCGTTCTTCGCGGAAGGCGGCACGATCTCGATCCGCGAGTTCGTGGTCGGCGCGTTCAACGACGAGATGGGACTGCAGTCGGTGGATCCACTCACCGCGTCGGCGGCGGGGGGCGGGCGAGTCGTTACGCCGACCGGCATGGTGCTCAACGGAGCGACGGACACCATCAAGCGCAGTCTCGTGACGAACGTGGGCGATGACCTGGACCTCGACGGAAAGGTCAACGAGATCCCGACCTCGCTCGTCGACTTCATGGAATTCTACCTGTTCAACTACTTCAAGCCGGGACAGTACCTGCATACGAACGAGGGACAGATAGGCCAGAACCTGCTGAACCAGATCGGCTGCACGGCCTGTCACATCCCGAACCTCGTGGTCAATCGTGACCGCCGTGTCGCGGACGTGGAGACCAACTACGACCAGAATCTCGGCATCTTCAACGGTCTCTATGCGGTGGCATCGCTGCAGATATCGGAGAGGGACGATGGCCTGGGACATCCGACGATCAAGGTGCCCAACAGCAGCTCGTTCATGATCCGCAACTTCTACGCGGACATGAAGCGGCACGATCTGGGACCCGCGTTCTGGGAGCGCAACTACGACGGCACGCTCACGAAGCTGTTCATGACGGAACCGCTGTGGGGCGTGGGCAGCTCGGCGCCTTACGGTCACGACGGACGCAGCATCAATCTGCGCGAAGTGATCCTGCGGCACGGCGGCGAGGCCCAGACGTCACGCAACGCATTCGCGGCGTTGTCGGAAGCGCAGAAGGGACAGGTGATCAACTTCCTGAATGAGCTCGTGCTGTTCCCGCCGGACGACACGGCGTCGAACCTCGACCCGGGAAACCGGAGCAATCCGACCTTCCCGCAGCGCGGACACGGCAGCATCCGGCTGCCGGAGATCTTCAACAATCCGCTCGAGCTCGAATAGCGCTCGCCATGGGTGGCCCCGCTACGGCGGGGCCACCTTCGGCGCGCGCCGCTCTGCGACGGAGCAGGGCGAAAACGGTTGCAAGAAGTTCGAAATCCGCGCCTCCGGCGTACAATGCGCCACCCCATGAATGCCGCCGTCCGATCGATCGAGAACCCGCTGCGAGTCGATTTCTGCGGACTCGCGCTGAATTCCCCCATCGTTCTGCTTTCCGGATGCGTGGGCTTCGGCGAGGAGTACACGCGGGTCGAGGGATTCTCGAATCGCGATGTTGGCGCCATCGTGCTCAAGGGCACCACGGGACAGGCGCGCCTCGGCAATCGTCCGCACCGTGTCTACGAAACGCCGTCCGGCATGTTGAACGCGATCGGCCTGCAGAACCCGGGCGCCGAGCACGTCGTGAAGAAGGTGCTGCCGGCGCTGGACTTCAAGGAGACGCGTTTCTTCGCGAACGTGTCGGGCTCGACGATCGAGGAATACGCGGAGGTCACGCGACGTTTCGACGATTCACCGATCGACGCCATCGAGATCAACATTTCGTGCCCGAACGTGAAGGAAGGCGGCGTTGCGTTCGGCAACTACCCGGACATGTCGGCGAAGGTGGTCGAAGCCTGCCGCAAGGCGACGAAGAAGCCGATCATCACGAAGCTCTCGCCGAATCAGACCGACATCCGGGAAAACGCGCGCCGCTGCATCGAGGCGGGCAGCGACGGCCTCGCGGTGATCAACACCATCATGGGCATGGCGATCGACGTGAAGTCGCGTCGGCCAGTGATCGGCAATATCCAGGGCGGGTTGTCAGGGCCCGCGATCAAGCCGATCGCGCTGCTGAAGGTCCACCAGGTGTACGAGGTCGCGAAGAAGCACAACGTGCCGATCATCGGCCAGGGCGGCATCACCACCGTGAACGATGCGATCGAGTTCATGATTGCCGGCGCCACGACCGTGGGCCTGGGGACTGCGCTTTTCTACGATCCGCTTCTGTGCCGGAAAATCAACACCGGCGTGGCGAATTATCTCGAGGCTAACAACCTGGGCAGCGTCGCTGACCTGGTGGGCTCGCTGCGCACGGAATGAAGGGACATCAGCCCGGGCGCAACGAGTGGTTGGCCATCAGTCTTTGCCCCGGCGGCTGACGCTGTAGCGCCAGATGAAGGCAGCGCAAGCGAGAACGCCCACGACGATCAGAACGATGTCCGACGTGTAGTCGACCCGCGAGCCCTGCACCACGATCTCGGGGTACTTGGTGCTCGTCACTACGATTTCTTGCATGTTTCCTCTCTTTTCCAGACCCGAATTTGTCTGGAACCCTTGTAGGGACAAAGAATGGAACAAGCCCGGGACACTGCATACAAAGGGGTTTCCGATTCGCGACGGCAATCACGCGCGCCGTCACTTATGTAACCCCTTACATGAAAATCCCGGGAAAAATAGGGAAATCTGCCGGCCTGATAGCGATAACAATCTCGCTCTGGCCCGCGGGACAAACCTTTGTCCCACGATCCACAGTTTTGTCCCGTGGAAACCGGTGGACAATCGGGTGGAGGATTAGGACTTCGTTAGAAAGGGTCGAGGAAAAGGGCGTCGCGGAACACTTCGTTAGAAGGTGTAGCGCACGAAGACCGACCCGCTGAGGTCAGCGTGGAAGGGGGACAGACTGAAGTCTGTCCCCGCCACCGCTTAGCTAAGGAAGCGTCTCGTCATCAGACATTCCCAGTTCTTTCAGCTTTCTTGTCAACGTGTTGCGCCCCCAGCCGAGGACGCGCGCGGCTTCCTGCCGGTGTCCGTGCGTACGGTTCAGGGCAACGCGAATCAGCACGCGCTCGAATTCCGGCAAGGCCTGATCGAGCCACGCCACGGTGCCGTCATACGGCTGCGCCTTGGCCCAAAGGGTGAGCGCGGCGGCCCAATCCGTCTGCGCCGCGGGCGTGACGATGTGCATTTCCGCCGGCAGGTCCTGCAGCTGGATCTCGCTGCCCGGTGCCAGCGCCGTCAGCCGGCGACACAGATTCACGAGTTCGCGCACGTTTCCCGGCCAGCGATACGACTGCAGCCGTTCCAGCGTCACGGGCGCCAGCGTCTTCGTTTCGGTCCCCAACTCCATTGCCGCCTGTCGCAGGTAGTGCGAGAGCAGGTCGGGAACGTCCTCGGTGCGCGAACGCAACGGGGGTAACTCGATGCGGATCACGTTGAGGCGGTGATAGAGATCTTCGCGGAAGATGCCGCGCTCCACGCGCTCCTCGAGATTCTGGTGTGTGGCGGCGATGACGCGCACGTCCACCTTGATGGGTGTCTGTCCACCGACGCGATAGAACTCGCCCTCGGCGAGTACGCGCAGCAGGCGGGTCTGCAACGGGGTCGACATGTCACCGATCTCGTCGAGGAACAGCGTGCCCATGTTCGCCTGTTCGAAACGGCCGCGGCGCTGCGTATCGGCGCCGGTGAACGATCCCTTCTCGTGGCCGAACAATTCCGACTCGAGCAGTTCGGCGGGAATCGCCGAGGTATTCAATGCGACGAAGGGTTTGCTGGCGCGCGGACTGTGCTCGTGCAACGCACGCGCGACGAGTTCCTTGCCGGTGCCGGATTCACCGGTGATGAGCACCGCCACGCTGGAGCGTGACAGGCGGCCGATCGCGCGGAACACCTGCTGCATCGCGGGCGCGCGGCCTAACAACTCTGGAATCTCGGGCGTCTGCGTCGGCACTTCGTCGCCCTTGCGAGCGGTCTGACCCGCGCGCCGCACGAGCTCGACGGCCTGATCGATGTCGAATGGCTTCGGCAGATACTCGAACGCGCCGCCTTCGTAAGCGCTTACCGCGCTGGGCAAATCCGAATGCGCCGTCATCACGATCACCGGCAAGTCGGGGTGCGCGGCACGCACTTCGCGCAGCAAGTCGATGCCGGAACTGCCGGGCATGCGGATATCCGTAAGCAGCACGTCCGGGACGTCGGCGCGCAGCGCCGCGAGCGCAGGTTCCGCCGCGTCGAACGCGCGCGGCACCATGCCGCTCGCGCGCAGCGCGCGCTCGAGAACCCAGCGGATCGAAGCGTCGTCCTCGACGAGCCACACCCGCAATGCGGGCTGACTGACTGGCGGGTTGGTGGTTGTGTGCATATACGTGGGATCGACGCTCATGCGTTCTCCGGTAGGGGCAGCAGGATGGTGAACACCGTGCGCCCTGGCTTGCTTTCGAATTCGATGAGACCGCCGTGACGGGTCACGAGGTCCTGGGATACCGCGAGACCGAGACCCGTGCCGTTTGCACGGCCAGTCACCAGCGGGAAGAAGATCGTGTCGGCGAGTTCGGGTGGCACGCCGGGACCGTTGTCCTCGACCTGCAGGCTGGCCGCGAGCTTGTGGCGCGTGTTGCCAATGTTGACGTTGGCGGCGATGCGCGTGCGGATCATGATCCGCCCGCGTTCGCCGACGGCGAGCAACGCGTTGCGCGCGATGTTGAGCAACGCCTGGATGATCTGGTTGGCATCCACCTCCGCATTGGGAAGACTCGGATCGTAGTCGCGCTCGACCAGCACGCCCGCGCGTGCCTCGCTGCGCAAGAGCCGGTACACGTGCTCGCAGATCTCGTGCACGTTGATCAGCGCCTTCTGCGGCGCGCGCGCCGGGCCGATCATGGAATCGACCAGCGCGGTGAGGCGATCCGCCTCGCTGATGATCACACCCGTGTATTCGCGGAGGTTCTCGTGCAACTCGCGTTCGAGCAGCTGCGCGGCGCCGCGCAATCCGCCGAGCGGATTCTTGATCTCGTGCGCGAGCTGCCGAACCATCTGCCGGCTCGAGTCGAGACGCGCGATGAGATCGTTCTCGCGGGCAATGCGCTGGCGCTGCGTCGCATCGGAGATTTCCATCAGCAGATACTTGCGTTCGAACTCGCTGTCGAGCGGCGTCATCGTGATGTCGATGACGCGCCTCTCGCGGCCCAGCGGCCCGGCCTGCACTGCGAGCTCGCGCTCCGACAGCGTTTCGCCGCTCTCGAGCGACCGGCGCATCAGCGCGGCCAGCGAATCCGCTTCGAGCACGAGCGAAAGAAATGGTTTGCCGCGCGCCTGGTTCACACTCACGGCGAGCAGGTCCTGCGCCGCCACGTTCGCGTAAACGACGCAGAGATCCGAATCGAGGACAACGATGCCGGTCGTCAGCGCGCCGATGAGATCGGCGGGCTCGAAGTGCGCGATTGCAGAAGGAAGAAAGCGTTCAACCGCCATGCAGGCCTCCGGCCATGCAGGCGCGAGCGCGGGAGAGTCTCAGCGCCGGCGGGTCGGCGAGTTCAGCGAGGGACGGATCACGTGAAACGTGGAAGTCGCCTGGCACATCGTCTTGCCGTAGCGGTTTCTCACGATCGCGGCGACCGTGTGCGTACCCCGGTAGACAGTCGTGAGCGTTGCGCCCGTTGCGTTCGGTCCGCCCGGAATGGGCTGACCGTCGATCGTCACAACCACAGTGTGATCCGCGATCAGCCCCGGAGTCAGCGACAAACTGACGCTCACGCTTTCCGGATTCGTGTAGCTGGTGTCGTTCGCCGGCAGTAGCGCGCAAACCGAGTAGCGAAAGTCGTCCATCTGCTCGAGCAGCTGTTGCTCGCGCGGAGTCCGGCTCGAGGAGGAGTTGGGAGTCGTCGGGGACGAGTACGTCTGCGCGTTCGCGAGCTCGACAGGTTGTCCGCCCGGAATCGGCCGGTCCGAGTACGTCTTCGAGCCGTCCTTCTCGACACGCACGTAAGTCGTCGCGAACGCGGACGCGGCGCAGACCGAGGCGAGCAGGAACAGGGACAGGCGCTTCATGGGGCACGAGCATAGCTCCGGCGCCTGAATGCAGCCAAAACGCATTCCGCAAAAAGAGCGAAATAACGCGGCGGCGCTCGGCGAGCGCCGCCGCATCCCGAATTCGCGAGGCCGGGAAGCCGGCGGGCGCTGACGTCGGGTGTTTACCCGCCTCTGCCCCCCCCGAGGCTTCCTTGAGCCTCACGGCCGCCTCAGCAGCTGTAGTACATGTCGAACTCGACCGGATGAGTGGACATGCGGAAGCGCGTGACTTCCTGTGTCTTCAATCCGATGTAAGCGTCGATCACGTCGTTGGTGAACACACCACCGCGCGTCAGGAACTCGCGATCCTTGTCCAGGTGTTCGAGTGCCATGTCGAGCGAATGACACACCTGCGGAATGTGCTTCTCTTCCTCGGGCTCGAGGTCGTAGAGATCCTTGTCGGCCGGGTCTCCCGGGTGGATCTTGTTCTGGATGCCGTCGAGGCCCGCCATCATCATCGCGGCGAAGGCGAAGTACGGATTCGCGGCCGAGTCCGGGAAGCGCACTTCGATGCGGCGCGCCTTCGGGTTCGCCACCCACGGGATACGGATCGATGCCGAACGGTTGCGCGCGGAATACGCGAGCATCACGGGCGCTTCGAAACCTGGGACGAGACGCTTGTACGAGTTGGTGCCCGGGTTCGTGAATGCGTTGATCGCCTTCGCGTGCTTGATGATGCCGCCGATGTAGAACAGCGCGGTCTCGGACAGACCGCCGTATTTGTCGCCGGCGAACAGCGCAACACCCGCTTTTTGCAGCGACTGGTGCACGTGCATGCCGGAGCCGTTGTCACCGACGAGAGGCTTCGGCATGAAGGTCGCCGTCTTGCCGTAGCTGTGCGCGACGTTGTGGATCGCGTACTTGAGGATCTGCACTTCATCGGCCTTCCTCACGAGACCACCCGGTCCCACGCCAATTTCGCACTGGCCGCCCGTCGCGACTTCATGGTGATGCACTTCGACGACGAGGCCCATTTCTTCGAGGGCGTCGCACATCGCGCCGCGGATGTCCTGGAAGGCATCGACCGGAGGAACGGGGAAATAGCCGCCCTTCAAGCCGGGACGATGACCCTTGTTGCCTTCGGGGAATGCGGTGTTGCTGTTCCACGCGCCCTGCACGGAGTCGATCGCATACGACGATTCGTTGAGGCCGCTGTGCCAGCGCACGCTGTCGAAGATGAAGAACTCGTTCTCGGGGCCGAACAGCGCGCCGTCGGCGATGCCTGTCGATTTGAGATACGCCTCGGCACGCTTGCCGAGCGAGCGCGGATCGCGCTCGTAGCCCTGCATGGTGGCGGGTTCGATGACGTCGCAGCGGATGTTGACCGTGGACTCTTCGAAGAACGGATCCAGGATCGCCGTGCCTGCTTCCGGCATCAGGATCATGTCGGACTCGTTGATCCCCTTCCAGCCGCCGATGGACGAACCATCGAACATCTTGCCGTCGCGGAATAGGCTGTCATCGACGAGCTTTGCCGGGATGGTGACGTGCTGTTCCTTGCCACGGGTGTCCGTGAAGCGCAGATCGGCCCACTTCACTTCTTTGTCTTTGATGAGCTTCATTACATCGCTAGGGGTCATGTCGCCTCCGGGGACAGTCTTCGTTGGGTGCTCGCGCATGCAGCACCAGGGCAGTGCACTCGCGGTGCTTTGGTATTGCACCGTTCGTGCCATCGGCACGTTCTTGTCAAATCAAGGACTTGAATTGCCATCCAATCCAGGAATGCTCTTATATGGTGCGAATCTATGTGATTTTGCGCGTTTATTGTGCAGCTTACGGAGTTGATTCAGGC
>JAYTOK010000163.1:0-24780 GCA_043747835.1 Pseudomonadota bacterium
TTGGCGCGAGAGCGGATCCGACTCCACGGTCATGCCTAGAAGCCTAAGTAAGTGCCATTCGGGTCAGACCCCATTTGCTAGCAAACGGGGTCTGACCCCTAAATCATCCAGCCGCCGTCGATCACATGGATCTGGCCGGTGGTGAAGCCCGACTCATCGCTCGCGAGATGCAGCGCGAGGGCCGCAATCTCTTCCGGCTTGCCGAGACGCCCCACGGGCTGGCGCGCTTCGAACTCGGCGCGCGCTTTCGCGTAGTCGCCCGTCGCGCGCAGCCGCGCCTGCAACGACGGCGTGTCGACCGTGCCCGGGCAGATGGCGTTGCAACGGATGCCCTGTCCGACGTAGTCCGCCGCGACCGATTTCGTCAGCCCGATTACCGCGGCCTTCGTCGCGCCGTACGCGCAACGATTCGGCACGCCCGTGATCGAGCTCGCAACCGACGACATGTTGATGATCGACCCGCCCCTCGTCTCGAGCATGCCCGGCAGAAACGCGCGAATCATGTGAAACATCGCGTGCACATTGAGACCGAACGCCGCGTCCCACGCCGCTTGCTCGACCTCGAGCACCGTCCCCGACGGCACCATGCCCGCGCAGTTGAACAACACGTCCACGCGGCCCGCGACCTTCGCGAACGCGGCGACCGCCGCCGGATCGCGCACGTCGACGACGTGACCCTCGCAGCCGGACAGCGTCTTCAATGCCGCCGCATCGATGTCGATGGCGAAGACGCGCGCACCCTCACGCGCGAAGGCAAGCGCGCTCTCGCGCCCGATGCCCGATCCCGCCGCGGTGACCACCGCGGTTTTTCCGGAGAGTCGTCTAGATTCCATACGTCGCCCGTGCAGTATCGGAGTAGATGAGCGCGCGCTCGGCGGGGCCAAGCTTCGCGAGCAGTAGTTCGGTCGTGCGGCACCACTCCGCGTACGAGCAGACGAGCTCGCACACCGGCCAGTCGCTGCCCCACATCAATCGCCGCGGCCCGAAGCAGTCGACCAGATGTCCGGCGCACTCCGCGAGAATCGCCGCATCCGCGCTGCCCGCCTCGGTGACCAGGCCGGAGAACTTGCAGACGATCGGCGTTTCGCGCGCAAGTGTCGCGATCCCGCGCTTCCACTCCGCGAGCTCGCCGGCGGCCAGCTTCGCCGCGGCGATGGGCGGCTTCGCGCCGTGATCGAGCACGACGGTGAGCTCCGGATAGCGCGCGATCAATTCACGCAGAGCCGGCAGGTGAACCGGCTTCACGAGCGCATCGAACACGAGCCCATGATCGATCATGGTTTCGAATGCGGGCGCGAGCTCGTCACGCAGCATCCAGTCGGTGTCCGGGATGTCCTGGATCATGGGCCGCAATCCGACGAGTTGCGGATCGCAGCTAAGCTCCGCGATCGTGTCGGGCGCGTCGGAGCTCTCGAAATCCACCCAGCCGACGACGCCCGCGATGAAGTCACTGTCGTTCGCAAGCGAGAGCATGAAGCGGGTTTCGCAGGTCGTGGCCGCGGCCTGCACGAGAATGGTCGAGCCGATGCCGGCGGTCGCGAGCTGCGGTTCGAGGTCGGCCGGCAGATAGTCGCGGTAGATGGGGCCAAGGTCCGGCGTCAGCCAGGTGTAGTCGCCGCGGTCGCGGCGCCAGAAGTGCTGGTGGCTGTCGACGCGCCCGGTCATCCTGCGATTCCGGGCAGCGCCGCTTTGGCCTCGACGAGGCCGCGCGCGCGCAATGCGCGCCAGAAGGCGGTGGGGATCGGATGCTGAAACATCGCGGCGACGTTACGCGATTCGGCGCCGTTTGCGCAGCCTGCGACTACCGTAGAAACGCAGGCGGCACCCAGGGGAAATTGCAACGCGGCCGCCTGCAGCGGCACGCCGAACTCCGCGCAACACTCCTCCAGCCTGCGCACGCTTTCGAGCACGTCCGCAGGCGGCGGCGCGTAGTTGTAATGGGATTGCGCCGCCTTCTTCGATCCGGCGGCGAGAATCCCGGAGTTGAACGGCCCCCCGCAGATGATCGACACCCCGCGCCGTTCGCACAGCGGCAGTAGTTCGGCCAGCGCGGGCTGTTCGAGCAGCGTGTAGCGCCCGGCGAGCAGGATGCAGTCGAGCTCGCAGCTCTGCAGCAGCTCGACGCAGATCTCCGTCTCGTTCACGCCGAGGCCGATCGCGCGCACGGCGCCCGCGCGTTTGAGTTCGACCATCGCGCGATATCCGCCGTCGAGAAATTCCCGCACGCGCACCGGATGCTGCGCGCCGTGGGTCATGCGCCCGATGTCGTGGCACAGCAGGATGTCGACGCGCGCGACACCGATCCGTTCGAGGCTCTCCGCGTGAGATCGCATGACCGACTCGTATGAGTAGTCGAACACCGGGGCAAACGGGCGCGGGGAGAAATACCCTTCGCGGCCGATCGCCGGATCGTGCGGCCCGGCAGGGACGAGCCGCCGCCCGACTTTCGTGGAGATTGTCAGCCCGTTGTCCCGCGCCGGCTGCTCGCCGCGCAGCGCGGCCCCGGTGCGCAGCTCGCTCAATCCGAATCCGTAGAACGGCGCGGTGTCGAAGTACCGCACGCCGGCGGCGAAGGACTCGCGCACCGCGGCGGCCGCATCCGCATCGCTGAGTTCGCGATACAGGTTGCCGATGCCCGCGCCACCGAAGCCCAGCACGCTGACGTCGAGTCCCGTGCGGCCGATCTCGCGGCGCGCGAGAGTGCTCATCGACTCAGGCGCCTGCCATTTTGCGCGATGCCAGGCCGAACCACGCGACCACGGCGAAACACGCGGCCGGGACGAGCATCGCGAGGTTGATCGAGCTTGCATCCGACACCAGTCCCATGACCGGCGGAATGATCGCGCCGCCGACGATCGCCATGACGAGGAAAGACGAACCGGACTTCGTGAACTCGCCGAGGCCACGCAGGCTGATCGTGAAGATGGTCGGGAACTGGATCGACATGAAGAAGCTCGTGGCCATCAGCGCGTAGATCCCGAGACTCGCGCCGGAGAGCGCCGCGGCCGCGCACAGCGCGACGTCGAGCGCCGCGAACACCGCGAGCAATGCGGCGGGCCGGAACTTCGACATCAGCAGCGTGCCGACGAAGCGCCCCGCGAAGAACAGCGAAAGCGTGATGAGGAGGTTGTTGGCTGCCAGTTTTTCCGCGGTGCCCGGGGCATTGAACTGTGTGTACCGGATCACGAAGCTCCACACGCCGACTTGCGCGCCGACATACGCGAACTGCGCGAGCACGCCGAACCAGTAGTGCGGGAATGACTTGAGCCCCTTGAAGCCACCCGATTGCGCTTCGGCTTCCGCAGCGCGCGTGGCGAGCGGCGGGAACTTCGTGATCGCGACCAGCAGCGCCCACAGCAGGACGACGGCGCCGATGCCGAGGTACGGTAGTTTGACGGCGGATAGTTCGGCGGCGCGCCATGCGGCGTGTGCCGCGGGCTCCATCGCCTGGATCTGTTCGGGAGTCGCGTGGTGATCGGAGAGGATCAACTCCTTGCCGACGAACACCCCGACGATCGTGCCGAGCGGATTGAACATCTGCGCGAAGTTGAGCCGCTGATCCGCGCTCTCGGCGGGGCCCATCGCCGCGATCATCGGGTTTGCCGACGTCTCGAGGAACGACAGCCCGCTCGCGACCACGAACAGCGCACCGAGGAAGAAGTGGTACTCGCCGAACTGCGCGGCCGGATAGAAGAGCAGCGCGCCGGCGCCGAACAACACGAGACCCATCACGACCGCCGCGCGATATCCGAAGCGCCGCATGAACAGCGACGCGGGGATTGCGAACGTGAAGTAGCCGATGAACGTGGCGAACTGCACGAAGCTCGACGCGAAGTCGCCTAGCAGGAACGTCTTGCGGAACTGCGGGATCAGCACGTCGTTGAGGCTGTTCGACATGCCCCAGAACGCGAACAGCGCGACGACGAGCACCGTGGCGCCCAGGAATCCGGGCGTGATGAATTCTTTCTTCGTGGCTGTCATGGCAGATCCCCGTGGACGATGTCGTTCGATATCTGTCGTGCCGCCGCGCGCACGTGCTCGGCCGCCGGTTCCATTTCCATGACCAGCGGATTGCTGTGGACGAAGGGAATCGTCAGCGCCGCCACCGCCGTGTCGCCGCGCAGGATCGGCGCGGAGAGATCGACGATGCCGCGCACGAAATCGGACGCCGCTTCGTGGTGGCCGCGCGCGCGAACGACGTTGGCGCGCTCGACGAAGGTGTCGGCGGCTTCACCCTTGAGGCGGCAGCGCTTGAGCCACGCGCGCCGGACCTCTTCATTCTGATACGCGAAGATCACGAGGCCAGACGTCGCGCGCGCGATCTCGCGCCGGTAGCCGATGCGCACCGAGAATCCCAGGTCGCCGGGGCGTTCGATGCGCGTGATGACGACGATCTGGTCTTCGGAGGCGACCGCGATGTGGCAGGACTGACCGATGTCCTGCGAGAGCTTGCGCATGATGGGCAGCGCGGTTTCGACCAGCGAGCGCACGGGCGCCTGCGCCATGGCGAGCGCGAAAAGCTTGTTGGTCAGCACGTAGCCCGAGCCGTTGTCGGCCGTCGTGATGAAGCCCTTGAACTCCAGCACCTGCAGCATCCGGAACAACTCACCGGAGGAGCGGCCGAGGCGTTGCGAGATCGCGGACAGGTTGAGCGGCGACTTCTCGGCCGCCAGCAGTTCGATGACGTCGAGACCCTTTTCCAGCGCGGGCGCGCGGTACCGGGCGGTTTTCGAAGCGCTTTCCGGCGCTCCCCGCGTCGATCCCCCAGATTTCGTGGCCATGGTTTGAGTCGTTCTTGTGATGACCGGCGCCGGATTCTGCCCGGCAACCCTGCTTGCCGGTACCCCTTGATCTTGGTTTTTCATTAGAGCATTGTACTTTCATTCGAGAAAACATTGCCGCAGGGCTCGGATCAGGTTCCTCGATGCCGGAAGGCGGGAGTTTGCGGCGCCCCCACGACGCAGAGTCCCGCTTTCCGGCGACTGATCCGCCGCGCGGCCACGCCGCCGGGTTCCCCGAAACGGCATCCGCGTTGTATTTTCCGCGTCGTCGTCGCGTCCTTCGAGAGGGGGTCTCCCGTCGCGACGATGTTGCCGTCGAAATCCGAACAAACGAGAACCATGAAAACTCTAACTAGCGTGCTGTTGATCGCGCTGCTCGCCGCCTGCTCGGCGTCCCAGCCCGAAGGGTCCTTCACATCGGATGCGTCGGGTCTCGTCGTGAAGCCTGCGGCAGGATCCGCCAAGTCCGTCCGCTTGCGGGTGATCAACGATCGACTCGTTCGCGTCACGGCCGTCGCGGATGAAAAAGTCGAAACGCCGCAAAGCCTCATGGCGGCGCCCGTTGACGGCAAGTCCGTTTCCTTCAAGGTGACGCAGGCAGACGGCGAAGTCGCGCTCGAAACCACTCTCCTGCGCGCGCACGTCTCGCTCGCGAATGGCGCCGTGCGGTTCACGGATCTCGCCGACAAGACGCTGCTCGCGGAAGAGCCGAAGCGCAGCTTCGAAGGCGGCGTATCGCAACGCTTCAACAATGGCACGGACGAAGGATTGTTCGGAGGCGGGCAGCACCAGTACGGCCACCTCGATCTCAATGGCGAAGACCTCGAGCTCGTCCAGCACAACAGCGACATCGCGGTGCCGTTCGTCGTCTCGACGCGTAACTACGGCGTGCTCTGGGACAACAACGGAATCTCACGGCTCGGCAACCCGAAGCCTTACGGTTTCGCGTCGCGCGACCTGAAGATCGAGGATGCGTCGGGCAAGGAAGGCGGATTCACCGCGCGTTACTCGATCGCGGGTGAGCTCGAGCTCGAACGCGTCGAGTCCGACATCAACTACCAGTACATCAAGGATCGGTTCACGTGGCCGAAGGAACTGCTCGACGGCAAGACGCCGGTCACAGGCTCGCCGCCCAACATCCTGCCTAACCAGACCGTCACCTGGGAAGGCACTCTCGAATCCGCGATTGCCGGCAACCACAAGTTCCAGCTCTACGGCAGCAGCTACTTCAAGCTGTTCATCGACGACAAGCTCGTGTTCGATCGATGGCGGCAGAACTGGAATCCGCTCTACCACCCGTTCGACGTTGCGATGGAAGCCGGCAGGCCGGTGAAGTTCCGGCTCGAATGGACTCCCGACGGCGGCTACATCGGCTTGCTGCACAACGACCCGCTCCCGGCCGATGAACGGCACTCGTTGACGTTCACCTCGGAAGTCGGCCGAGCGATCGACTACTGGTTCATCGCGGGCAAGAACCAGGACGACGTGATCGCGGGGTACCGCGAACTCACCGGCAAGTCCGTGATGCTGCCGCGCTGGGCCTACGGCTTCTGGCAGAGCCGCGAGCGCTACAAGACCCAGACTGAAGTCCTGGACGCCGTGAAGGAGTACCGCAAGCGGAAAATCCCGCTCGACAACATCGTGCTCGACTGGAACTACTGGCCCGAGGATTCCTGGGGTTCGCACGAGTTCGACAAGTCGCGCTTCCCGAATCCGAAGAAGATGGTCGACGACGTCCACGCGCTGAATGCGCAGATCATGATTTCCGTCTGGCCGAAGTTCTATCCGACGACCGCCAACTACAAAGAGCTCGACGCCGCCGGGTTCATCTACCGCAAGAACGTCGAGGACGGCTTCGTCGACTGGATCGGCAAGGGCTATCTGAACGCGTTCTACGATCCGTATTCGAAGCCCGCGCGCGAGATGTACTGGCGCCAGGTGAACGAGAAGCTCAACGTCCACGGCTTCGACGCGTGGTGGATGGACGCGACGGAACCCGATCCGCACTCCAACCTCGACATTCAGTCGCTCAAGGACCGCAACGGTCCGACGGCAATGGGCCCCGCGGACCAGTTCTTCAATACCTATGCGCTGGTCCATTCCGGCGGCGTCTACGAAGGCGCGCGCGCGGCCAATCCCGACAGACGCGCGTACATCCTCACGCGCTCCGGCACGGCCGGCATCCAGCGTCATGCGTCGACGCTCTGGAGCGGCGACATCGTGTCGCGCTGGGACGATCTCTACAACCAGATCTCCTCCGGCGTGAGCATCAACTACTCCGGAATTCCGAACTGGACCTTCGACATCGGCGGCTTCGCGACGGAAGCGCGCTACAACGCGCAGCCGATGAAGCCGGACGATCTCGCGGAATGGCGCGAGCTCCAGTTGCGCTGGTTCCAGTTGGGCGCGTTCGTGCCGGTCTTCCGCTCGCACGGCCAGTTTCCGACGCGCGAGATCTACAACCTCGCGCCGCAAGGCACCGAGGTGTACGACAGCCTCGTGTGGCACGACAAGCTGCGCTATCGCCTGATGCCTTACATCTACACGCTCGCCGCGGACGTCTATCACCAGGACGGGTCGATCATGCGCGGCCTGCCGATGGACTTCCCGGACGACGCGGCCGCGCGCAAGGTTCGCGACGAGTATCTGTTCGGCAAGGCCTTTCTCGTGGCGCCGGTGTACCAGTACGAGGCACGCGCGCGTCAGGTCTATCTACCGCAGGGCGCCGACTGGTACGACTTCCATACCGGGAAGAAGCACCAGGGCGGGCAGAGCGTCGAGGCCGCCGCGCCGCTCGCGCGCATGCCGCTCTATGTGCGCGCGGGTTCGATCGTGCCCGTGGGTCCCGAGATCCAGTACACCGGCGAGAAGCCCGGCGCGCCGATCACGCTGTTCGTGTTCACGGGTGCTGACGGCAGCTTCGACTTCTACGAAGACGACGGCGTGAGCTACAACTACGAGAAGGGCGAGTTCGCGCGCATCCCGCTGCGTTACGACGCCGCGAAAGGCACCCTGACCATCGGCGCGCGCGCGGGCAGCTTTGAAGGCATGCCCGCCAAGCGCACGTTCCACGTGCGCCGGATCCAGGATGGTGCGAAAGCACCGGCCGATCTCGATGCGAAGGTGGATACGATGGTCGAGTACGAAGGGGCGGAAGTGACGGTCGACGTACGAAAGGGGTCAGATCAATAGATCTGACCCCGAACTGACCCCTTTATCTGCTACAACGATGTCACGAGGGGTGTACTAACAAGGAGTGCACCGTGGCGAAGGTTCCGGCGGGTGTGGGTCCCCGCTTTCCGCAGGTTGTCGTGCTCGTGGGCGCGACTGGCGATCTCGCGCGTCGCAAGCTGATTCCGGGCCTGCTGCACCTCACGCAAGCGGGGTTCATTCCGGGCGGCCGCATCATCGGCGTGTCTCTCGATGATTTCGACGCGGACGGGTTCCGCAACTTCGCGCGAACCGCCTTCGACGAGTTCTCCACGCGCAAAGTGACCGACGAGCAATGGGCGGCTTTCGCGGGCGCCCTCGACTACGTCTCGCTGAAGAGCGGAGCGGCCGCGCTTGCCGCCGCCGTCGAGCGCGCGGAGAAGGCGATCGGTTCCGAATCCCGCCGGCTCCACTATCTATCCGTCCCTCCCGCCGCGGCGCTGTCCGCGGTGCACCTGCTCGGCGACGCCGGCCTCGTCGCGAACTCGCGCATCATCATGGAGAAGCCTTTCGGCACCGATCTCTCGAGCGCCGTCGCGCTCAACGCGAAGCTGCACGAAGTCTTCAAGGAAGATCAGATCTTCCGCATCGACCACTTCCTCGGCAAGGAACCCGCGCAGAACATCCTCGCGTTCCGCTTCGCCAACGGCCTCTTCGAGCCGATCTGGAATCGCAACTTCATCGACCACGTGCAGATCGACGTGCCCGAAACGCTGGGTCTCGGCAAGCGCACCGCGTTCTATGAGTCGACCGGTGCGTATCGCGACATGGTCGTCACGCATCTGTTCCAGATCCTGGGCTTCGTCGCGATGGAGGCGCCGACGCATCTCTCGCCGCGCGCGATCAGCGAAGAGAAGGTCAAGGTCTTTCGCAGCATGCTGCCGATCCAGCCTGCGGACGTCGTGCGCGGGCAATACATCGGCTACCGCGGCGAGGAGGGCGTCGCGCCCGAGTCCGACACCGAAACGTTCATCGCGCTAAAGTGCTCGATCGACAATTGGCGCTGGGCCGGCGTGCCGTTCTATCTACGCACCGGCAAACGGCTCGGCGAAGGCCAGCGCATCATCTCGATCGCCTTCCGCGAGCCGCCGAAGAGCATGTTTCCGCCGGACTCGGGGATAGGCCAGCACGGACCCGATCATCTGACGTTCGATCTCGCCGATGCCGCGCGCACGTCGCTGTCGTTCTACGGCAAGCGGCCGGGTCCCGGCATGAAACTCGACAAGCACAGCCTGCAGTTCGCGATGAACGACACTAACCAGATTGGCGACGTGCTCGAGGCGTATGAACGACTGATCCTCGATGCGATGCGCGGCGATCACACGCTGTTCACGAGCGCGGAGGGCATCGAGCGTCTGTGGGAGGTGTCGATGCCGCTGCTCGAAGCCCCGCCGGCCGTGCGGACCTATTCGCCCGGGTCGTGGGGCCCGAACGCGATTCACCAGCTCGTCGCACCGCACGCATGGCGTTTGCCATTCGAGCGGGTCTGGCGGGACCCCAACAAGCAGGGTAGCTGAGGATTTTCAGAGCGGCTGTCATTGAATCTGGTTAGGCGTCAGAATCAGGCTGACCATGACGCAGCCATCGAAGAAATCCGGAGCAGTCGAGATCGCCAGCGCGTGGTGCGTTGCAGCGCTGTCGATCGTGTTGACCGCCTGCGGCGGCGGTGGTGGATCGGGCGCGCCGCCTGTTCCCCGCGCTCTGGCCACGACTGTTTCAGGTCCCGGCTCGGTGGCGCTCACATCCAGCGCGAACGCCGTCGCGCCGACGTCGGACGTCAGCGTGACCATCGCGAATGCTCCCGCGACGGTGTTTCTCAACGCGTCCCTATTCACGAGCAACGGCATCCAGTCGATCGAGAACGTGACGTCCACCGCGACGTCGGGCAATTTCCGCATCCTGCTCAAACCGCCGAACATGCTTGCGCCAGCGGTCTATTCCGACACGGTCACCGTCCGGCTCTGCGGCGACCTGGCTTGCGCGCAAATCCTGGCGACGACGTCGATTCCCGTGAGTTTCACTGTCACCGCGCCGGTTGGCGCAACGGCGCCATCGGTTACGGTGTTGCCGCCTGTCGTTCGCGTATTCGATCGTCTCGGCGTGATGCCCGATGAGTCCCAGGCTCGGGCGTTGTTGGCCAATGCATTCACGTTCGCGAATTTCGCCGTTCCGCCCGTCGTGCGCGTCGAGCAAATCGACGCTGGCACCGAGGCGACCGCCGATTACCGGTCGACGGATGCCACGCACGGTGGTGTGATGTGGACGTTCCGCGCGCCCAGTCTCCTCGCTTCCGGCGAGTACGTGCGGAGCTACGATTTCCGCATCTGCCTCGACGCCAATTGCGTCAACGAGGTTCCCGGCGGGCCGTACCGCTTCACCGCCCGCTACACCGTGGCGATGGCGGGAACGATGGAATATTCGGGCGGCATGACAGTGTCGGCGTTGCCGCTGCAGGTCGTGAAGCTCGCCGCGAGCCCGAACAACAGTTACATGTTCGCCGTCGTTTCGGGCCCGGATTCCCTCTATGCGATCAACACGGGAGTGACGTCGGCGTTTCCGCTCGCGCTGCCGTCGGGCCTGCGGGCCACCGATGTTTCGCTGTCCCAGGGCGGCGTCAACTTCATCGTGGCCACGGATCAGCCAGTGGTTTACCTGCGCAGCGCGGATCCGCCTTTCAACGGCGGCGGCAACGAGCTCGCGATGCCGGGCATCGTCACGAGTCTCGCCGGCGTGCCTTGCGGGTCGGGCTCGGTCTGCTTCGCCGCGAGCGGCGCCGGCTTCTTCAACATTTACAACGCATCGACACCGCGGCCGAACTCCGTCGCCCTTCCGCCGGGTGATTCACTGACGGGCCTGCGTTGGTCCGGCCGCTCGCGGCTGTACGCTAACTACCATACGACGACGCCGACGCGGATGTGCGAGTACGCGCTCGATCTCGACGGCGTGAGCGGCGGCAATTGCGGTCCGGCGTCGACGGCGTCGGCCTCGGTCGTTGGCGATCTACTCTACGAACGCGGACCGGGCGATTTCCGCAACGCCGCCGACTGGTCGCTCGCTGGTCGCATCGAGTCGCCACCGCCGTTTCCTCCCACCCGGGTGATTGGCGCCGTGACGTCGGCCGGACCCGGATGGGATAACAAAGTGTTCGCGTACGTTTCTTACGGCACAGCCGGCTGCCTGATCGAAACGTACGACTCGACGACACACGCGCTGGTCGATCGCATGCGACTGCCGACCATCAACCCGGTCGAGAATGACGGCTCCTGCCGATATAACCCCGACACGCTGGCACGCTTCGGAACGCAGGGCCTCGCGATCGCAACGGAGCGCGTGAACGATTCGGTGCCGGCATACCTGCTGGTTTTCCAGGGCGGTTTCATCAACCCGTTGTTCACGCCGTTTCCACCCGTGCCGGTGGGCGTTCCCGTCATCGCCGGGTTTCAAACGACACAGTAATAGGTGTTCCCGAGATAAGAAGCGTTCTTGGTTGCAAACAAGAATGGTTCGCAATAGAGTTCGTCCCGATGTCGCCGGGGCTCGAGATCCCCGATATCGCTTCGCAAGAGACGCCAGCCACTCCCGTCAGGGATAGCCAGAGCCGCGAGGCAACGTCCAGAAACGTTCGGGAGAACACCGTGTCGATCCATGCCTCTGTCGTTGCGACCCAAGGGTTTGCGCGCCGCCGTATCGCCATGGCCGTGAGCTTTGCGCTCGCCGCCGCCTCCGCCACCCACGCGCAGACCGCGCAGGCTCAAACCGCGAGCGAGCCCAAGACGCTCTCCAAGATTTCCGTCGAAGGTCAGGAAGAGGCGACGCCGAAAGTCGATCGCGTTTCCTCGCCGAAGTTCACGCAGGAGCTCGTCAACACGCCGCAGACGATCGCGGTCATCAGCAAGGAAGTGCTGAACCAGCAAGGCGCGACCTCGTTGTCGCAAGCATTGCGCAACACGCCCGGCGTGACGTTCCTGTTAGGCGAGAACGGCAACACGGCGACCGGCGATTCGATCTTCATGCGCGGCTTCGACACGCAGGGATCCATCTTCATCGACGGCATCCGCGATCTCGGCAGCGTCACGCGCGACACCTTCAACACCGAACAGGTCGAAATCGCGAAGGGTCCGGCGGGCCCGGACTACGGCCGCGGCGCCGCGTCTGGCTATGTGAACCTCGCGAGCAAGGTCCCCACCGCGGACAACTTCACGGCGGGATCGGCCAGCTACGGCACCGCCGCGAATGCGCGCATCACGGGCGACGTGAACCATGCGTTCAGCGAGAGCACCGCGTTCCGCCTCAACGTGATGGGCCAGGATGGCGAAGTCGACGGCCGCGATTTCATCGAGCGCAAGGGCTGGGCCTTCGCGCCCTCCGTCGCGTTCGGTCTCGGCGGCGAGACGCGTTCCTACTTCTATCTACTGCACACCGAGCAGGACAACGTCCCGGACGGCGGTGTCTCCACGATCGGTCTCGACGGCGCGTACAACATCGCGTTCGATCCCACGCCGCCGCCGCCGGCGGTTCCCGGCCCGAACGCGGGCTTGCGCCCCGAGCGCGCGGATCGCACGAACTACTACGGTCTGGCGAGCGACTTCGAGCAGATCAAGGGCACGATGTTTACGGCGCGCTTCGAGCACGACTTCAGCGACACGGTGTCGTTGCGCAACACGACCCGCGTCGGTCACCTCAAGCAGTTCTACGTGCTCTCCGGCGTGAACGCGGTGACGGCGACGAATCCGAATCCGGCCCTGTGGACCGTCGCGCGCACGCGGCAGGCCAAGTTCCAGGAGAGCGACCTCATCACTAACCAGACCAACCTCACGGTGAATCTGGAGACAGGCCCCGTGACCCATGCGATCACGACCGGCGCCGAGTTCATCGTCGAAGAGCAGTTCAACCCGACCTACGTGGGACTTGGATTGCCGATCACGCCGGCGAACGTCTACAACCCGAACCGCAACGACGTGCAGCCGGGCTACTCGCCCGTGCGCAACGGCGTCTTCACGCGTGGCAAGACCCAGACCATCGGCGCGTACGTGTTCGACACGCTGAGCTTCGCCGATCGCTGGCAGGTCACGGGCGGGTTCCGTCTCGACAACTTCGACACGGAGACCCAAGGTGCTGCGCTCGTCGGCACCGCGCCTAACCAGGTGCTGACCCCGTCGAACTTCCAGAAGGACGACACGCTGTTCTCGTACAAGCTCGGCGTGCTCTTCAAGCCGGTCGAGAATGGCAGCATCTATCTGTCGCACGCGACCTCGCAGCAGCCTCCGGGCGGCGCGAATTTCACGCTGGTCGCCGGCGGCACCGGCAACAGCGCGAACCGCTCGGATCTCGATCCGACGGAGGGTGAGAACCTCGAGCTCGGCGTGAAGTGGGAGTTGCGCGGTGGCGCGCTCGCCGTCACGGGCGCCGTTTACGAAAGCTCGAGCAAGAACGAACTCGTGCAGGACCCCACCAACGCCGCGATTTTCGTGCAGATCGGCGAGCGTGAAGTGAAGGGCGTCGAGATCGGCATCGTCGGCAAGGTCACCGACAACTGGGATGTGAGCGCTGGCCTCGCGAAGATGGACACCGAGGTGGTGCAGGGCAACCCCACGCAGACCGGTGAGGCGATCAACTGGTCGCCCGAGCTCACGTTCTCGAGCTGGACTTCGTATTCCACGCCGTTCGGCCTGACCATCGGCGGCGGCGTTCGCTACGTCGACACCGTGGCCCGCGCGATCAACAACGCGGCGAACCTGAGGATCACGAACGTGCCGGCGGCGCCGGAGTACTGGGTGGTCGACGCGATGGTCGGCTACGAGTTCAACGACAAGGTGTCGCTGCAGCTCAACGCGTACAACCTCGCGGACGAGGAATACATCGCGACGCTGAACAACAGCGGCGCGCGATACATCCCGGGCACCGAGCGTTCGGGGCTGCTCTCGGTGAACTTCAGGTTCTGACGCGGTAGCATCCGGCGCATGATGATTCATGTGCCCAAGGTCCTGACAATCGAGCAGGTGGCGGAATGCCGCCGCCTGCTCGACGCCGCCGAATGGACCGACGGCAAGGCAACGGTTGGCGAGCAGGGCGCCCTCGTCAAACGCAACCGTCAGTTGCCCGAACTGTCACCCGTTGGCCGGCAGTTGGGCGAGATGATCCTCACGGCGCTCGCGCGCCATTCGCTGTTCTTCTCCGCGGCGCTGCCGCTCAAGAGCGTGCCGCCGCTGTTCAATCGCTACGAGGGCGGCGAGCACTACGGCAATCACATCGACGGCGCCGTGCGCGCCGTGCCGGGCAGCAGCCACTTCATTCGCACGGATCTTTCATCCACGCTGTTCCTGACGGAGCCGTCCGAGTACGACGGTGGCGAGCTCGTGGTCACCGACACGTTTGGCGAGCACGCGGTCAAACTACCCGCCGGCGACCTGATCCTCTACACCTCGGGCAGCGTGCATCGCGTGAACCCGGTGGCGCGCGGCGCGCGCGTGAGCTCGTTCTTCTGGACGCAGAGCATGGTGGCGGACGAGCGGCATCGCGAGCACCTGTATCGCCTGGATCAGACGATCCAGAAGTTGCGCGGGAAGACAGGCGAGACGGAGGAGACCGTCGCGCTCGCGGGGCACTATCACAACCTGCTGCGGATGTGGTCGGAGATCTAACGAACGATCGGCAGCAGCCGTTCGGCAAGAATCTGAAACGGCTGGTCCGATCCGCGCGAGTCGTAGTTCGACCCCGTGAATGCCACGACGAGATCGAGTGACGGGAATACGAACACGAAATTCCCGCCGTTCCCCGACGTGAAAAAGCTCTGCAGCAAGACGCGATCGCGCTCGAATCCGCGCTTCCACCACAGATACCCGTAGCCATCCCCCCGGATGTAGGTCGTCGCGCGCCGCGACTCCGCGACCCAGGCCGCAGACAGCACGCGCCGGCCATTCCAGATTCCATCGGCGCGGTACAGCTCGCCGAGCTTCGCGACATCGCGCGGTCGCAGCCGCAAGCCGCCCCCGCCGGATGCCTGGCCGTCGGGCGAGCGTAGCCACTGCGCGTTGCGTATGTCGAGCGGTCCGAACAGCCACGTCGCCGCGAATGTATCCAGGCCGACTCCCGCGCGGCTCGAGACCAGGCTCCCGAGAACGACGACGCCGCCGGTGCAGTAGGTGGATCGTGTGCCTGGATCGTACGACATTGGCAGGTCGAGCACGAACGTCACCCAATTGCGCTTGGGATACATTTTCTCCTGGGCGCCGGGTGAGAGCGGGTTCGAGTCATCGCAATCGAGGCCCGAAGCCATGTCGAGCAGATTGCGGATGCTGATGGCGCGCTTTCGTGCGTCCATGTTGTCGAAGCCCGCGAAGTCGCGAACGTACATCGAGATCGGGTCGTCGACGATCAGCAGGCCTTGCTCGGCCGCGATACCGGTCAGCGCGGACGTGAAACTCTTTCCCGTCGAACGCAGGTCATGGAGCGTGTCGCGCGCATATCCGTTGAAGTAACCCTCCGCGACCAGCCGGCCATGCCGCGCCACGATCATCGAATCCACCCGCGTGTATCCACCATCGCGGATGCTCCTCAGAATTCCCTCCAGCGCGGCCGCGTCGATCCCTTCCGCCCCGGGGGTCGACGTCGCCCAACCGTCGTCCAGGCTCTCGGGCGCGATCGACACGACAGGCGGCGCGCCGGGATTCAGATCGGGAATCGGCCCACCTGACGCCAACCCATCGATGGGAATCGGTGGCTGCGAGTCGCCGCCGCAGGAAGCCAGCGCGGCCGCCAGCAGCAGCGCAACGACGCTGGCGAGCCAATTCGAAGATGGAATTCTGGGTGACATACGCAACTCCCCGGGGTCCAGCCGGGTTAGTGCGCGTCCGGGCCCGCAATCCTTCGCGCCCACCTTCGGCAATACGCGCGAAGGATTCGTGCGGCAGCGGCACACTAACGGCCCGATGACCCCCGAAGACCGCCAGCTCGTCGATCGTCTGCTCGCCGGAGATCCCGCCGCGTTCGACGAGTTCTTCAACGAGTATTACCCGAAGCTCTATCGCTTCGTGAAGCGCCGCATGCCGCGCGACCCCGCCATGGCCGAGGATATCGCGCAGGGGGCGATGTGCCGCGCGCTCCAGGCGTTGAGCGGCTTTCGTGGCGAGGCGGCATTGATGACGTGGCTGTGCACCTTGTGTCGCCGCGAGATGAGTGCGCGCTGGCGCGAGATGCGCGCCTTCGCGGATGGGCCCGGCCTCGCGGAAGACGACCCAGAGATCCGCGCCGCGCTGGAGTCGTTGCTCGCCGGCGGCGGCGATCCGCTGCAGGCGAGCACCCGGGAGCAGGTGCGCGAATCGATCCGCACCGCTCTCGACTATCTACCGGCGCCCTATGCCGACGTGCTCGAATGCAAATACGTGCGCGAGATGAGCGTCGCGGATATCGCGGTGCGGCTCGGCCGCTCGCCCAAGGCGACGGAATCGCTGCTCACGCGAGCCCGTGACGCGTTTCGCGAAGCGTTCGTGCTGTTGCACGGCGAACCGTCCGGAGACATGTCATGACAAAACTTGCAGGCGACGATTCGTCGATCGAAACCCTCGTCCGGCTCGCAGGCTCGCGGGACGCGCCGTCCGCGCAAGGCATGGAGCGCGCTCGAGCCGCCGCGTTCGCGTCCTGGCAGCAGGGGCTGCGCTCCGCGGATGCGCGGCCGTCGCCGTCACGTCGAGTGGCCTGGTGGGCGGCGGCGGCGGGGTTGATGTCGCTCGCGGTAGTTGGAGCGTGGTACTGGAGCGCATCGCGCCCGGTGTTCGTGGCACGTGTCGCGGCCGTGAGCGGTGCTGTGAAATTGTCGGGCGCCCGCGTCGACACTCCCGCCGCGGACAGCGCGGTTCTGTCGGGCGAGTCGCTCGAAACCCGGTCGGGACGCATCGCGCTCGCGTTCGGCGCGTTGTCGTTGCGCGTCGACCGCGACACGCGACTGCGGCTGGACGCGCCCGACCGGGTCACGCTCGTCGAAGGCAATGTCTATGTCGATTCCGGCGGCGTGAATGCATCCACCGCGCTGGGCATCGTCACGCCCGCGGGGGACGTGCGCCACATCGGCACGCAATTTCTCGTGAGCGTGGCGGGCGGCGTGACGCGAGTCCAGGTGCGCGAAGGCCGCGTCACGCTCGGCACGACGGATGGTGCGGCTCACGAGGTGTCGGCGGGTGAACGACTGGACGTCGATGGCGCGCGCGCCCGGCTGATGAGCACGCGGGTTTCGCACGGCGTCGACTGGGAATGGGCCGCCGCAATCGCGCCTGCGTTCGATGTCGAGAACCGGCCACTCGCCGAATTCCTCGCGTGGATCGCGCGCGAGCATGGCTGGCAGTTGCGCTATGTCGATGCCACGCTGCAATCCCGGGCGCAGGCAGTGCGGCTCCACGGTTCGCTCGATGAGCTCGAGGCCACTGCCATGATCGAGCGCGTTTCGCTGATCACCGGAATTCCGATGACTTTGAGCGACGGCGCATTGACCGTAGGTCTGACCCCATGAAAGTCGCGCGCCTGCTGTTCGTGTCGATCGCATTGCTTGCGTCGTGCGTGTTGGCCGCCGCGGAATCCACGCGCACGGACGATGTCTCGCCGGTGACGCGCGCATTGCGCGGCGGCGACAGCGTTGCGTCCGTGTTGAACGCTTTGAATGCACACGGACACCGCATCGCGTACAGCAGCGCGCTCGTGCAGCCGGGCATGAAGCTCGCAAGCGCGCCGCGCGCGACGGACATCCGCGCCTTGCTGGACGAAGTGCTCGGGCCGTGGAAGCTCAAGGCGGTGCGCGCGGCCGAAGGCGACTGGTTGGTCGTGGACGACCCGCCGGCGCGCGTGACTCCCCAGACGGACGCGGCACCGATCAACACGACGACCACCACCACCGAGACCATCGAAACCGTCGACGTCACCGCGAGCCGCTTCGGTCTGGCGAGCCTCGAGGCGAGCCAGTCGTTCCTCGACCGGCACGAAGTCGAACGCATGCCGCATCTGGCGGATGACGCGATCCGGATGCTGAAGGTGTTGCCCGGCGTATCCGGCGGCGATTTCTCGGCGGCGCTCAATATCCGCGGCGGCCGACGCGACGAAACTCTGCTGATCATCGACGGCGCGGAGATTCACAACGGCTTCCACTTCCGCGATCTCGATGGCGCGTTTTCCGTCATCGACACGCATCTCGTGCAGGGCATCGACTTCACGACGGGTGGCATCACGGCGGAGCGTGGTGATGTGATGAGCGGCATCGTCGACATGCGCACACGCCGTCCGAGCGACGCGGACGAGCATCGCAGTGTCGTCGGCGTGAGCTTCGTGAGCGCTTATGGCCGAACGGGTGGCACGTTCGCGGAAGGTCGCGGCTCCTGGCTCGCGGCCGCGCGGCGCGGCTACCTGGATGTATTGATGAAACAGGTGGTCGAGGAGGACGAGACTCTCACGCCGCGATTCTCCGACCTGTTCTTGTCCGTCGACTACGACGTCGGCGAGCGCACGCGGATCTCCAGCCGCGTGTTGTTAGGTGTGGACGATCTCAGGCTCGTCACCACCGATGACGCCGACGATCTCGATTCCGCCGGCAAGGGTGACGGCGCGCATGCGTGGTTCACGCTCGATCATACGTTTGGTGAATCGCTACGCTCCGTCACCACCCTCTCGTCCGCGCGAGTGACGACGAGTCGCGATTCCACGGGCGAAGACGAGATACGTCGCGGCGCGGTGCAGTCCGATTTCGAGTTCACGTTCGCGGACCTGCGTCAGGAGGCGTCGTGGACGCTCGACCCGGACAATCTGTTGCGCTTCGGCGCGAACGCAGGACGCGCGACCGCGGACTATGTCTATCGACTCGACGCCGGCATCTTCGACCGATTCGCGGCGGGCGGCGAAGAGGTCATTCAACGCGCGACCGATCTCGACGTCCGGGGCAGCAAGGTCGGCGCGTTCGCGGCATGGCGTACGTCCCGGATCCCGAGCGTCGTCAGCGAGATCGGATTGCGTTACGACCGCCATGTGTATCCGGATGGTCTGTCGTTCACGGTCACGTCTCCGCGCGTGAATGCGGTGTGGCACCTCGGAGAGCGAGCGGAATTACGCGCGGCGTGGGGCGTGCTCCACCAGGCGCAGGGCATCGATGGACTGCAGGTCGAAGACGGCGTGACGCAGTTCTTCGAGCCCGAGCGGGCACAGCATTCGGTGCTGGGTTACACGCAGAGATTCGGCTTGGGTTTTTCCGCGCGAGTCGACGTGTACCGGAAGGACTACACGCGGCTGTATCCGCGGTTCGAGAATTCACTCGACAAGGTGCAGTTGATTCCCGAAGGCGCCGTCGATCGCGTTCGCATCGACGCGAGCGCGGCCGAGGCGAGCGGCGTGGAGCTCACGTTGCGCCGCGAAGCCGAGCGCGGCTGGGCGGGTTGGGTGAGCGTCGCGGCCGCGAGGGCGCGGGATCGCGATGCGGTCGGCTGGACGTCACGGCTCTGGGAACAGCGCCGCACGCTTTCATTCGGCACGAGTTGGACCGGCGCGGTTTGGAACGTGAGCCTCGCCGGTTTGTTTCACGACGGCACGCCGACGACGCGGTTGGGCCCGGGCCTCGTCACGTTGCCCGGCGGTGCGCAGGGCACCGTGGTCGTGCCGGGTCCGCGCAACGGCGCGCGGCTCGGGGGTTACCAGCGCATCGATCTGCGCGCGAACCGCGACGTCGAACTGCGCAGCGGCCGCCTGTCGTTCTATCTTGAGGTCACGAACCTGTTGAACCACGAGAATCCCTGCTGCGTCGAGGGCGGTCACGTGGAAACCCGGGGTGGGCAGTCGTTCCTGGTGTTCGAGGAAACCAACTGGTTGCCGATGCTGCCGTCGTTCGGCGTGCAGTACGAGTTCTGATCAGGGCGGCGGAAATTCCCGAATGCTGAGTCTCTTCAGCGGGTCCATCAGATCGTCCACGTTCAGCAACCCCATGCACGGATACGCACCGGGCGTGAGCTTTCCGCCGCCAGCGATCTTGTTCGTCAGCGCGATCGCCGCGGCGCAGGGGATGTGCGGGCCATGATTCTCGCGCGCGACGATCTGCCAGGTCAGGCGATGCGGCGCGCCCTGAAGCATTCCCTCCATCCGGATGAACATCGCGCCGCGATCGCTGAGCAGCGGTTCCATCCACTTGCCGACCGTGTTCAGCGTCTTCGCGAAGCCCATCGCGCTCGTCAGGCGCCCATCACGCACCTGCGCCGCCAGCCATTCGACAATCTTGTGGCCGGTGTCGCTCGCGAAGCCGGCGTGGAACGACACGCTCTTCACGCCCGCATACCGCTGCGCGAGCAGGTCGAGATCCGGCACATCGCACCGGCCTAACAATCGCAGCCCCACGGGTTTCGCGAATTCGTACTCCACGCGATCGAGCCAACCGTGCACGTCGATCCACTGTCCGTTCTCGAGCACACGGAATTTCTTCCCCGCGTAGCCGAGTACGGCCTGGATTGTCGCGAGTCCCGGCACGCGAGCGCCGGAAGTCAGGCCAACGCGGATCGCATCGAGGCGCTCGAAGCGGTCGAGGTATCGATCGACGACGGCCGACGTCAGCGCTGGCAGCGAGCTCACGCCGCTGACCACCGCGACGCCCGCGGCGCGCGCGGCTTCGTCGAGCCGCGTGATGCCGCCAACGAAGGCGCGCGCATCGGAGAGATCGAAGTAGTTGCAGCGTGCCTGGATCGCGGCTTGCGCGACGGCGTAGTTCTGTTCCTGGAACGGCCCCGCGGTGTGGATCAGCGTGCCGACTTCGAGCTTGCGCAATTGCAGCGCGAGCTGCGGGTTCGTTGCGTCGACGACCCTGGCGCGATCGGCGCCGATGCCGAGCTTGTAGGCGAGGGCCGTTGCCTTGTGCTCATCGCGGCCGGCGATGAGCAAGTGGATGCGCGGATTGCGGACCAGTGCCTCGCAGATCCTGCTGCCGAAGAATCCATAACCGCCGAGAACCAGCACGCGATGCATGTTGAATTCCGCCTCCTGCCCGATCACAGTAGTCAGGGCTTCACGAATCGGACAACGATATCAGCACCGTCCCTCCGCAGCGCGCTGTCGTCCATTTGCGTCGTCGCGACCTGTTGCGCGCGCTCTGGCAGATCGCGCTGCGCTCGTGGTTCTGGCTGATTCTGTTTGCTGTCTGCCTGTCGGTCGCGTTATTTCACCTGTTGAACCCCGCGCCGGCTTTCAGTCTCGGGATCTCTCTTCTGATCGCGCTGGGCGCGGCCACTCTGGCCACTGCCGTCGCCATGCTTCTCAACTTCATCATCTTGGCGCCGATCATGTTGAATCGACTGCGTCGCACGCCCGGCGTACTCGGCGAACACCTTTTCGAGGTGAGCGATGAGGGCCTGCGCGAAGTCACCGGGATCAGAGAAGTTCGCGTGGCGCCGGGCAATGCGCGACGACTGATACGCACACGAAATATCATCATCGCGGTGATCTCGGCACGCGCCGCATTCCTACTGCCGCGACGCGATTTCGCGGACGCCGCAGCTTACGATGATTTTTGGAAAGCCCTGCAACCGCTCGCCCGCGCGAAGAAAAACTGAAACGTCTGGCGCAAGACTGGCGAAGATTCGATCAATCATTTTCAAGCGGATCGGGGCCATATTCAGATTCCCCGCCTTGCAGTTCCGCCCGTACAATCGCGCCCCACACAGAATTCTTTCGATGAAGGACTGACCATGGCGCGGGGAATCAACAAGGTAATCCTGATCGGCAATCTGGGCGCAGACCCGGAAACCCGTGCCATGCCGTCGGGGATGACGGTCGCGAACATTCGCATCGCGACGAGCGAGAACTGGAAAGACAAGCAATCCGGCGAGAACAAGGAACGGACGGAGTGGCACAACGTCGCGATGTTCGGCCGCCTCGGTGAGATCGCGGGCGAGTACCTGAAGAAGGGCAGCAAGGTCTACATCGAAGGATCGCTGCGCACGCGCAAATGGCAGGACAAGTCGGGCAACGATCGCTACACGACCGAGATCATCGCCAACGAAATGCAGATGCTGGATTCCCGCGGTGGCGGCGGCATGGGTGGCGGTGGCGGTGGTGGTGGTGATTCCGGCGGCGGTGGCGGAGGCGGCGGTGGCCGCGGCCGTCAGCAGAACAACGCTCCGGATGACTACGACCAGGGTGGCCCGCCCAGCGGTGGCGGCAGCGACAAAGGTGGCGGTGGTGGCGGCGGCGAGTTCGACGACGACATTCCGTTCTGATCCGCAGCAGCGAATGCCAAGGATGCGGCCCACAACTCTCTCTGGTCTCCTTCTCGTCGCTCTCGGCTGCGCGCAGCTCGCGCGCGCCGACGGCGGAATCTTCGTCGGCACCACACCCTGCGGCGCGCAAGTCGCGCGCTTCCTCGGGATCCCGTCGGGACCCAAGTGCGAGGTGGTCCGCTGGGAGCTCTCGCTCGCCATCGATGCCAAGAACGACGCTCCGGGTCCGGCCGTCGCGCAGTTGGAGTACGGGCTCGACGGCCAACCGCTGACCAAGCTCAAGCGCGAATTTTCCTGGGCCGCGGTGAACGGCACCGCGGAACGAAAAGAGGCGCAGGTCGTCGAGCTCAAGCGCGCCAACGCCAGTCTCAAGCTCTGGCGCATCAACGACGAGACGCTGCATTTACTCGATGAGAAGAACCAGCTCCTCGTCGGCAACGGCGGAAGCAGCTATGCACTGAGCTTCGCCGTCGCGAAGCAGCCGGAACCGTCCCGCGCCAACGCGCCCGACTCCACGTACAAACTCCTGCCGTTCGCGTCGGGCGCGAACGTGTACGGCGTCTTCGAAGGGCGCACTCCCTGCGAGATCGCGAAGGTCGTGAACATCGCGACGCCCGCCGGCTGCTTCAAGCTCAAGTGGCGGCTCACTCTGTTCCAGGATCCGAAGACCAAGTCGCCCGCTAGCTACCGCCTCGAGGGCTCGCTGTTTCCGGCCGGCGCCCGCGAAGGTGCGCTCACGCCCCTGAGCGGAACGCCGTTCGACGCCGCCGCGCAGGTGGTCCGGCTCGAGCTGCCGGCGGCCCAGCAAGCCAGTTATGTCCGCGGCAAGAGCGCGGAGCCGATCCACCTGATGCGAGGCGACGAGAACGTCCTGTTCTTCCTCGACAACGGCGGCAAGCTCGGGCTCGGCAATCGCGATTTCAACTACGTGCTGAATCGCCGGAGTCGTTGAACCCGGTGTAAGGACTTTCCGGTCGCAGCGACTACCTCTGTATGAGCGCATTGACCGAAACCTTGAATGCGGACGATCACGCGGGCCCCTCCGCCGGCGATGTCCCGCTCGCACGACAGTCCGTCGATGCGCTCTTCGATCGGGTCGCGAACGAGTTCGCCGCGCCGCTCGAGCGACTCGCGCGCGCGCACGAAGCCGACCCGGCGCTGCAGCAGGACCTGCTGCAGGATATTCATCTCGCGTTGTGGCGCAGCCTCGGCGGTTTCAATGAACGCTGTTCGTTGCGAACCTGGGTTTACCGCGTCGCCCACAACGTCGCCGCCACGCACCTGCTCCGGCAAAAGCGAACCCGGTTGCAGAGTCTCACCACGATCGACGAGCTGTCGATCGCGTCGGATGAAGCGGAAGTCCCAGCGACCGTCGACGAGCAACTCGTGCTCACACGGCTGACGGCACTGATCCACCGCCTCAAACCCGTCGACAGGCAACTCATCATCCTGCACCTCGAAGGCATCGCGGCGGACGACATCGCCGAGATCGCCGGCCTTTCCGTGCCCAACGTGCACACCAAACTACATCGCATCCGCGAGCTGCTGGCCGCGCGGATCCACTCGGGAGACGACAAATGACCACAGAGGAAATCTGGCAGTCGCAGGCGCTCGACGCGCCGCGCATCACGCCTGACTACCTGCGGGTTCGAGCGCACGACAGCGAGCGCGCCGCGCGTCGCCGCAATCTCCGTGAATACATCTCCAACGCCTTCGGTATCGCCGCCATGGTGTTCGTGCTGATGACGGTCAAAGTCGCCGCCTGGACCCAGGTCGGAATCGCCCTGATGATCGTTTCCATCGGCTTGTATACGTGGCGGTGGTCACGGCTCGCGTCTCCCGCGACGACGCCCGAGGATCTGGGCGCCATGGATATGCTGCGGTTCCATCGGCGCGAGCTCGAACGGCAGCGCGAGGTCTGGCGTCGCAAATGGCGTTGGTCGTTGCCGCTGCTCGTGCCGTCGATGGTCTTGATGATCATCGGCAAACACGTCGGGCAGATGTCGATGGGCTGGGCAACCCTGATCTTCCAGTTGCTCCCGGTGCTGGTGTGTTGTGCCATCGCGATCGGGGTCTGCGAATTCAGGGCATCGCGCTTGCGCCGGGAGATCGAAACGCTGGATTTGCTTGTTAATTAAGTCATTGATTTCATAGATGAATGGGCTTGATGGGGGGAATTGCCAAGGCCAATTGAGATACCCTAGCGCCCGCTTTCCCCCCGCCCCTGAAATGCCCGGCCGCTACTACATCAAGACTTTCGGCTGCCAGATGAATGAGTACGACTCGACCCGCATGGGCGACGTGCTCGGCGCTGGCGCCGGTCTGACCCCAACCGACGATCCGGCCCAGGCCGACGTCCTCCTGATGAACACCTGTTCGGTCCGCGAGAAAGCGGAGGACAAGGTGTACTCGCTGCTGGGCGAGTGGCGCGCGCTCAAGGCGCAGCGGCCTGAGCTGATCATCGGCGTGGGTGGTTGCGTGGCCAGCCAGGAAGGCTCGGCGCTGAGTGCGCGTGCACCCTGCGTCGACCTGGTGTTCGGGCCGCAGACCATCCATCGCTTGCC
>JAYTOK010000164.1:0-24373 GCA_043747835.1 Pseudomonadota bacterium
CTGCAAAACATCAACGACTTCGGACCCGCCGTCGTCGCGAGCGATTTCGGCAACAACGCAGGGCTCCTGCTGGGTGTCGAGATTCCCGACTGGCAGACCCGGACCCTGGAGTCCCTGAACTGCGAAACCCGCATCGACGGCGCCATCGTGGGCCGCGGTACGGCTGCGAACGTGAGCGGAGGCCCGCTGGCCGCCCTCGCGTTCGCTCTTCGGTGCAATGCGCGGCGCGGGCGGCCCTTGAAAGAAGGCGAATTCATCTCGACTGGCGCCGCCACCGGGGTTCATTCGATTCGAGCCGGTCAGACGGCCGAGGCCATATTCACAGGGATTGGCAGCCTTCGATGCGTCACGGTGCCGATCAAACCGGCCGCGACGCGGTGAGTGTCAGCGGAAGACACGCTCGCAGAGGCGTAGCCCTACCGTAGAATCGCCCCATGACACGCACCCGGAAAAAGGCCGCGCTCAATCGCGCCGTACTCAAGGTGCCCACACCGCCGAAGGTGTCGGGCATCAAGCCGGGCCGTAACGCGACGATCAACGACATCGCTCGCCTCGCGAGCGTCTCGAAGAAGACCGTCTCGCGCGTCATCAACCAGTCGCCGCTCGTGCAGGAAGCCACGCGCGCGCGCATCCAGGCCGTCATCGACAAGTTCGGCTACGTTCCGGATCCGCAGGCGCGCGGCCTTGCATTCCGCAAGTCCTTCCTCATCGGGCTGGTGTACGACAACCCGAACGCGCAGTACATCGTAAACCTCATGGAAGGCGCGCTCGACGCCGTGCGCAACTCCGAATACGAAGTCGTGGTTCATCCCTGCGATCGCAAGAAGCCGGACTTCATCTCCGGCGTGCGCCGTTTCGTCGAACGCCAGAAGCTGCGGGGCGTGATCCTGTTGCCGCCCATCTCCGAGAACGACGAGCTCACGCGCGCGCTGACCGCCGCCGAATGCTCGTATGTGCGCATCACCTACACGCAACTCGACGACCCGGCGCGCATGGTGATCTCCAACGATCGCCTGGCCGTCGCGGAAGTCGCGAACTACCTCGTCTCGCTCGGACACAAGCGCATCGGCTACATCGCCGGTCCGCCGGGCTTCCGTTCCGCCGTCGAACGTCTCGCGGGTTTCCGCGAAGCGCTCGCAGCACGGCAGATTCCGCTCACGAACGAACTCATCGTCGAGGGGGGATACACATACGAATCGGGAGTCGCGGGCGGCGAGAAGCTGCTCGCGCTGAATCCGCGGCCGACCGCGATCTTCGCGAGCAACGACGAAATGGCCGCTGGCGTGTATCGCGTCGCGAACAAACTCGGCCTTGCCGTCCCCGGCGATCTTTCGATTGTCGGCTTCGACGACGGCCCGCTCGCGTCGCGCATGTTGCCGTCGCTCACCACGATCCGGCTACCGATCCGCGAGCTCGGACGCCTCGCGGCCAACAAGATCCTGCACCCCGATGCGGCGGGCGGAACTCATGCAATGGTGACGCCGCTCGAGCCTCACCTCGTGATCCGCGATTCCTGCCAGCCACCTTCCAGAGCCTGAATTTCCAGGGAATTCCCAGGGGTTGCGCCCCCACGTCGGAAAGCGGCGACGAAGCGTCGCCGACCGTGAATCGTTGAGGACGCCTCGCTAGATGACACCGGTTTCTCGGCCGCGAGACACAGGGTAGAATCGCGTCCCCGAAAATCGACGCAGCAGTTCAAAGAGAGAGCCACAGGCAATGAAGTTCGATACCCGACACGCGAGTCACCCTTCTTTCATCGGCAGCGCGAACAGCTCACAGCTGCGCAACCAGTACCACGTGTCCGGAATCTTCATTCCCGATGACGTCAGCCTGACCTTCAGCCACATCGAACGCATGGTCGTCGGTGGCGTGATGCCGGTGACGAAGAGCATCGAGCTCAATGAAGTGCCCGCCCTCAGCAAGGGCCCTTTCCTCGCGCGGCGCGAGCTCGGCGTCATCAACGTCGGCGGAAACGGCAAGGTATCGGTCGACGGCAAGGAATGGGCTCTCGCCGCGCGCGAAGGCCTCTACATCCCGCAGGGCACGAACACGCTGGTCTTCTCTTCGGAATCGAAGGACGCGCCCGCAAAATTCTACCTCGCGAGCACGCCGGCTCACGCGCGCTACGAGACGGTGAAGATCGATGTCGCGAAGGCGAACCCGATGCCCGTCGGCGCGCCAGCCACGGCGAACGCACGCACGATCTACCAGTACATCAACCCCGACATCTGCAAGTCGGCGCAGCTCCTCATGGGTCTGACCTCGCTGCAGGAAGGCAGCGTGTGGAACACGATGCCCTGCCACCTGCACGAGCGCCGCGCGGAAACCTATTTCTACTTCGACCTCAAGGCCGACGCGCGCGTCGTGCACATCATGGGCGAGCCGACCGAGACACGGCACATCTTCGTGGCCAACGAAGAAGCGGTGATCTCGCCCCCGTGGGGCATCCACACCGGCTGCGGCACTTCTAACTACAGCTTCATCTGGGCGATGGGTGGCGAGAACCAGGAATACAAAGACGTCGCCTGGGTTCCGATGGACACGCTGCGCTAATGGCCACCAGTTTCGATCGCATGTTCGATCTGAGCGGCCGCGTCGCCGTCGTCACGGGCGCCAACACCGGCATCGGGCGCGGCATCGCGGAGGCTCTCGCCGCCGCGGGCGCGGACATTGCCGCGATCGGTCGCAGCGACCCTGCGGAGACCCTCGCGACCGTGAAGTCGCTGGGACGCCGCGGTATCTGGGTGAAGGCCGATTTCGGCGCGAAACCCGACCACTCCGCCATCGTTGCGGAAGTCGTCAGCAAGCTCGGCGGGCTGCACATCCTCGTGAACAACGCGGGCACGATCCGTCGCAACAACGCGATTGACTTCACCGAGGCGGACTGGGATGCCGTGCTCGACGTGAACCTGAAGTCGGTGTTCTTCCTGTCGCAAGCCGCCGCGCGTCACATGATCCCGGCTGGCGGCGGCAAGATCATCAACATCGCGTCGATGCTGTCGTTCCAGGGCGGCATTCGCGTGCCCTCCTACACCGCCAGCAAGAGTGGCATCGCCGGCCTCACAAAACTGCTCGCGAACGAGTGGGCGGTCAGCGGGATCAACGTCAACGCAATCGCTCCGGGATACTTCGCAACGAACAACACGCTGCAATTGCAGGCCGATGTGAAGCGCAATGCGGAAATCCTGGGCCGAATCCCCTCCGGCCGTTGGGGTGATCCGAAGGATCTCGGTGGCGCGGCGGTGTTTCTCGCCTCGACCGCCGCGAGTTACGTGCAGGGAATCATCCTGCCCGTGGATGGCGGCTGGCTGGCCCGATAGTCGCGCTTCGGTATGATGCCGCCGACATGGGGCGGCTCATCAACAAACAGCGCACTAGCTTGGCGGCCTAGCCAATGCGCGTCGCATTCCTTGGTCTCGGGAAGATGGGCAACGGAATGGCCTGCCGCCTGGCGACCGCGGGCCATACCCTGTCGGTCTACAACCGGACTTCCGGCCGCACTGCCGCCCTCGAGAAGCTAGGCGCGCGCGTCGCCGAGAGTCCGCGCGCCGCCGCGCAAAATGCGGACATCATCATCGGCATGACCGCGGACGACGAGTCGTCGCGCGCGGTGTGGCTTGGTGAACAGGGTGCGCTGGCCGCGGAGAACGCTCCCGACGCGCTCGCGATCGAGTGCTCCACGCTGTCACACGACTGGGTGATCGAGCTCGCGGGACACGTCGCCAATCGCGGCTTCCGCTACGTCGACGCACCCGTCACCGGACTTCCCGATGCCGCGTCCGCGGGAACCCTGACCCTGCTCGTCGGCGCGCACGCGACCGCGCTCGATGCCGCGCGACCGGTGTTCTCCTCGCTCGCCACGCGCGTCCTGCATTTCGGCGGCGTCGGCCAGGGTACGGTCTACAAGCTGATGGTCAACCTGATGGGAGCCATGCAGATCGCCGCGGCGGCCGAGGGCATGGTGATGGCCGAGCGCGCGGGGCTGGATCTGGGTCTCGTCGCCGACGCCATCGCGAGCGGCCAGGCGGCGAGTCCGCAGGTCGTGCGCAACGTGCGCCGCTTCGTCTCGGGTGATCACGGCGCGCCGGTGAGCTTCACTCCGGCACTGCGCCTCAAGGACATCGACTACGCGTTGCGTCTCGCGCGATCGCTCGAATCACCGGGCGAGTTCGGAGAAGTCGCCGCCCGGCTCTACCGCCGCTCGTGCGAGCGCGGGCACGGGCGCGACAACGAGAGCCGGATCGTCGAAGTGGTTCGTGATTAGTTAGAGAACACAGACCGGCGCCCCGTCCGTGCCGACGGCGGTCGCTTTCTGATCTTCACCGGGCTTCGCGGGCGTGGCTCGCAACAACATGCCCCAGGGCGTACTGCGATACGTGCCGGGAGAGATGTCCGGACCCGCGACGCTCACGACCGCCAGCTCGTGCGGCTCGGGTCGCAGCACGCGCACTCGCGCGCTGATCACCTGACCATTTCCCGCGCCCTGCAGTTGCAGGCAAATCTCGTCCTGCGGGCTGAGTTGCAATTGCCGCGGCTCGTCGCCGAGGAGCACCGCGACGCGGGTGCCGGCAGGCCCCGCGTAACGCGCCGGATCGACGTCGAGAAAGTAAGTGCTGACGCTGGTCGCCTCGATCTGCGCGAGCGCCGCACCCATCGTCATCACGCCGCAAGCCGCGGCGAAGAGCTTCAGGTTGTTCATACTCCTATGGGAACACATTTTTCCCAGGAAGTTCCTCAGCGTGGGCACCTACATACTGTCGGCGCTCGCCGACGGTTGTCGCATGCCGGTGACATTCCTCCAGAGTTGCCGCCTGATGGTGCGGACACCGCAGTTTCCGCACAGAAAACGACCATTTTCGACACAAACTCACGAATCTCGCCCACGGCATCAGCTTCGGTAGTTAGAAAAGCCGATCAGAAGTGCTTGCGGACGCCGACGGTATAGAACAGTTCATCCACGTCGTAACTCACGACTTCCGCCTGCGCGATCCACGAGTCCCCGAAACGCACGCCGGCGCCACCGCCGATGTAGACGCCAACGTCGTTGAGCTTCTCGTAGAGGATCTGATCCGAACTCGAGCTGTTCTGGATCTGCACGGCGCCCGCCTTCACCATCGGGAAGAATCGCTGCGCGCGGCCGCCCGAGAACGGAGTCCACTGCGCGCCGACGCCCATCATCTTGTAGCCGATGGTGCCGAGGTGGCCCACCGCCGGATTGTCCGACGCGACTCCGGCTTCACCGCCATCCGCGTAGAACGCTTCCGCGCTCCACTGGGGCGACCAGCCGTAGCCCAGTGTGACCCGGAAGCCCGCGCTGCTCTTGTCGTCGATCCGGTAGCCACTCGTGCTGCGCGGCTCGAGGCGCGAGAAGCCGACGTCGAGACCGGCGTAGAAGCCGCCGACGGTGCGCGGCTCGGCGGCCTGCGCTCCCGCGGAAGCCAGGCCCAGCGCGGCAACCAGAGCGGCACTTGCGCGCCGGCGAAGCATCGTGAGTGAGAACATGACTAACAAACCTCCCAGAGTGAATCCATCGACCGCGCCCGCACCGCGGATCGCGGTTTCGAGCTTGCCAGGCGAATCGAGCGCATCCGGCACGCCGTCGTTGTCGGAATCGGCGCGACCTTCGCGGGCATCCGAGACGCCGTCGTTGTCGCTGTCGAGATCGAGCGTGTCGGCAGTGCCGTCGCCATCGGAGTCCGGACGCGGCAGCGCGCGCCCACCCGTCTTCGTGCCGTCAGCCGAGTCCGCGAGACCGTCGCGATCCGAGTCGACGCCATCCTGACGGCCGTCGCGATTCGCATCGGCACCGCCGCTTTCGATCACGTCGCCCGCGCCATCGCCATCACTGTCGAGGTCGCGGTGGTTGTCGACGCCATCGCCGTCGGTGTCGGGCAACGGTAGCGGCGCACCGCCGAGCGAAGTTTCGCGCGAATCCGCGAGGCCATTGCCGTTGGTATCCACGAAGTTGTCGACGATGCCGTCACCATTCGAATCGACGCCGCCGGCTTCGACGATGTCGCTCGAGCCGTCGCCATCACTGTCGTGGTCCGCGAGGTTCGGCAGGCCATCGCCGTCGGTGTCGTCGGCGCCATCGGCCGCGTTCGGCACGCCGTCGTTGTCGATGTCCTGATCGAGCGTGTCCGACACGCCGTCGCCATCGCGATCGGCGAACGTGCCGAACACCAGCGGCGCCGCGTCGACTCCATTTCGGATGCCGTCTTCGTCGCTGTCCGGGCCCGCATCGACGCGACCGTCATTGTTGGAGTCGAACGCCGTGCGGCCGGCCGTCACGATGTCGCGCGTACCGTCGTTGTTGTAGTCGAGATCGCGGAAGTCGGGCGTGCCGTCGCCATCGACGTCGCGCGGATTCGGCGTACGCGTCTGGCCCGCGTCCATCGTCGAATCGCCATCCGCATCCACGAGTCCCGCCTCGACGACGTCGGCCAGGCCATCGTCGTCCGAATCGAGATCGCGTGAATCCGGAATGCCGTCGCCGTCGGTATCGGTGAGGAGTACCGGCGTACCCTCGTACGAATCGAGGATGCCGTCGTCGTCCGAATCGACGTCGACGTGATCCGGGAATCCGTCGCCATCCGTGTCGCGCGGCATGGCGGAATCCGCGACGCCATCGGCATCGAGGTCACCACCGCCGATTTCATCCACGTCGAACGCGTCGTCGATACCGTCGCCGTCGGAATCGCTGCCGCTCGCATTGCTCTCGAGGCTGTCCGGCAGCGTATCGTTGTCGCTGTCGGTGTCCAGGTAGTCAGGCGTGCCGTCGTTGTCGCTATCCACCGGATTCGCGGGGTCGCTGCCGGCCTCGAGCGCGTCGGGAGTGCCGTCACCATCGCTGTCGAGGTCGAGGTGGTCAGGCGTGCCGTCGACGTCCGAATCCAAGGGGTTCAGCGGATCCGCGCCCACTTCGTCGGCGTCCGGAATGCCGTCATTGTCGCTGTCGCCATCGGCCGCGTCGGGCGTGCCGTCGCCGTCGGTGTCGCCGGCTTCGAGCGCGTCCGGGATGCCATCGTCGTCCGTGTCCGTCGGGTTCGACGGGTTGCCTGCCTCCACGCCATCGTTCACGCCGTCGCCATCCGTATCGGGATTGTTGCGATCCGTGCCGAGCGCGTCTTCCTGGCCGTTGGTGAGTCCGTCACCGTCGCTGTCGAGCGCCAGACAGGCCGCCGAGTTCGAATTCGGGATGCAGGGATTGCCGTTGTTCGAATCCGTCTGGTTGGGAACTCCGTCGCCGTCCGAGTCCGTGATCGAGGATTCGAGCACGTTCGGCGTGCCGTCGCCGTCACTGTCCACGGGGCTCGCCGGATTGCCGCCGACTTCCGCGCCGTCGTTCGATCCGTCGCCATCGGTGTCGGGATTCGTGCGGCTGGTGCCGAGCGCATCTTCCTGACCGTTGGTGAGTCCGTCGCCGTCGCTGTCGAGCGCGAGGCAAGTGGCCGCGTTCGAGTTCGGGATGCAGGGATTGCCGTTCGCGGGATCGTTCTGGTTGGAAACGCCGTCGGCATCGGAATCCACGATCGACGACTCGAGCGCATTAGGCGTACCGTCGCCGTCGGTGTCGACCGGCGCGTTGGCATTGCCGCCGACTTCGACACCATCGTTGCTGCCGTCGCCATCACTGTCGGTGTTGTTGCGATCCGTGCCAGCCGTGTTTTCCTGGCCGTTGGTGAGACCGTCGCCATCGCTGTCGAGCGCGAGGCAGGGCGCGGAGTTCGCATTCGGAACGCAGGGATTGTTGTTAGCCGCGTCGTTCTGATCGACGATGCCGTCGCCGTCTGTGTCCGTGACGGAAGATTCGAGTGCGTTGCTCGTGCCATCGCCGTCGGTATCGAGCGGCGCGTTCACGTTGCCGCCGACCTCAGCACCGTCGTTCGTGCCGTCGCCGTCCGTATCCGGCGTGTTGCGCCCGGTGCCCAGCGTGTCTTCCTGGCCGTTGGTGAGTCCATCGCCGTCGCTGTCGGCCGCGAGACAGGCCGCGTGATTCGCGTTCGGGATGCAGGGATTGTTGTTGGCGGGATCGTTCTGGTTGGAAAGACCGTCGCCGTCACTGTCGGTCACGTCCGATTCGAGCGCATCGATGACTCCATCGCCGTCGGTGTTGATCGGCGCGGCAGGAGCAGGCCCCACTTCGGCGCCATCGTTGACGCCGTCGTCGTCCGAATCCGCGTCGTTCGGGTTCGTGCCGATCGCCGTTTCCTGCGTGTCCGTAAGTCCATCGCCATCGCTGTCGTTATTGAAATTGCTGGGACCGGTGTTCGCGGTGTGCGTAAACGTCGCGACCGCGATGTCCTGCTGGACCGGGAAATTTCCCTGACCGGGATCGAGCCAGAAGAGCTGCGCCTGGATCGTGTACTGACCGGAGACCGACGACAGCGGATACGTCGGGCTCGAGGTGCGCGTCGCATCGCCGTTCGCCGCGACGGCGAAATCTTCGGTGAGTACCGTCACCGCGTTGCCGTTCGGATCGATGAGGCTGATCTGCAGGCGATAGGTGCCGCCGGTGGTGGAATGAACCGATGTCTGCGCGTTGATGGTGACCGTGCCCGCGTTGACAGTGTGCCCGGTGATCGCCACGCCGGACGTATCACCGTTCGTGGCGCCGCCGCCGTCGTGAAGATCCTGTGCCCAATCGATGGTCGTCACCCACGCCGTCGGGTCGCCGCCCGTGTCGACGTTGACCTGCACGAGGTTGTTGCCGACGACCAGGAAGGCGGGATCGATGTTGAGAGCCGTGACGCTCCAGACGTTGTTGGCGCCCGTGAGCCGGCCGAGGTAGTGGCCGTTGACGCGGACTTCGTCCACTTCGCCCTGCTCTTCGTCGACGTCGAGCGCGCGGATCGTGAGCACCGCGGAGCTCGTCGGCACGGCGGCCACGTTGATGTTGAATTCGATCGGATGGATGCCGTTCGCGTTGCCGAGCGACACGTCCATGTCGTTGTCGGCGACGCCGGTGTGCGCGTTGTTCTCGTTGTCCGAGTTCGTGTAGTAAGTCGCCTGCGCGGCAGCGGGGCCGGTGAAGGTGACCGCCAACAACGCGAACGCGAGAGCGCCCAGCGAACGATTCAATGAATGCAACATCCTCGACTCCTTGACCGATTGATCCACCGTCAACCTGCTGGCACTCGGCCACCGCGGATTGCGGAAAACACTTCATCTCGGTCAGGAAATCGGCCCGGAAGCGGCCGACCTTAGGGATTTCGAGGAAATGCACCTCTCATAATTCGGTGCAAATAAGAGCTCGTTATGTTCAGAGGATGGCGCCTCGCTCGCCGAGCATCTGCTCGCGGACCAGGGGCACTGGCGGGACGCCATAGGAGAGGAATGTGTCGTGGAACTGCTGGAGTGTGGCGTCCGGGTTCGCAGCGAGCCAATCCGCGCGCAGCTTCCGGATCATGAGCTTGCCCAGCGTGTACGCCAGGTAACCCGGATCGTAGGTGCCGCGCAGGGCCTGCTGGCGCGCGTTCCCGGCGTCGGTGAAGGCTTGTTCGCGAAACATGGCCTCGGATTCCTCGAGCGTCATGCAACCCGAATGCAGACAGATCGCGGACAGGAAGCGCACGTCGCGCATGAGCGCATTCGCGAGCATCCCGACGCGCATGCCGGGGTTACCCTTCCCGAGGCCCTCGTCGTACATCATCTCCTCGGCGTAATGCGCCCAGCCTTCGCCGAACGAATAGTTCCACCAGAGCGCGGCGGCGCGCGAGGGATTCGCGTTCGCGAACTGCCCCTGCAGATAGTGGCCGGGCCACACCTCGTGGGCCGACACGAAGATCAGGTACGACTTCCCGGGTAGATAGGCATTGCGCTCCGCGGCAGACCATTTCGGATCGGGCGGCGCGACGTAGTAGGTCGCCTTCACCGCGGGATTCTCATACGGCCCCGGCGTGTTGATGTAGGCAAAGTTGCCGCGGTTGTACGGGGGCGACTCCGCAACGAGCGCCTGCTCCTCGTTCGGGATCGTGACTATCTTCCTGTCGATGACGAACTGTCGCAATTCCTCGAGCTGGGCGCGTGCGCCCTCCACGGATCCTCCCGTCGGTTTGTCGGCGCGCATCTTGTTGACGCAGGCGGCGAGCGCAGCCTTCGGCGCGTACGCCGCGCAGGCCTCCTTGAGCGCGCTCAGATTGCGCTCGAGATCCTTGCGGCCAGCGAGCTCGAGCTCCTCGAGCGGAATGTCGATGCGTTCGGTTTGACGCAACATCTCGCTGAACTTCGCGCTGCCGAGCGCGAAGCCATCGGTGCCGGCTGCGCGTTGCGCTTCGAGCCACGTGGCCAGTTCGTCCATCGCCTGTGCCGCCGCCGCGGTTGCGGTAGTCAGGTCCGACTTCAGCTTCTCGTCTCCGAGACCGGCGAAAATCGTGGGCATCTCGCTGCGAAAGAAAGTCGCGTAACCGCTGAACCCCGCCGCGCCGCGCTCGATGAACGCCTTGGGCAACGGCGTCTGCAAATTCTCGCGGATGTTGCGGGCGAGCGCGGGCAGCGCTCTTGCGTAGCCAAGGTAACCCTCGAGCCGCTTCGGCAACGGCGCGTATTCGCGCTCCAAATACATCGAGGGATCGAGTCGGTCGAGATACCAGGCCGGATTGCGGAACGGCTGCTCCGCCGTGGCATCCCAAAAAATCTGCCGCTCCATCACCCACTCTAGATAGTCGCGTTCGAAGCGGCGGCGTCCGACGAGCCTCGCGGCATCGCGCTGGCGCAGCTCGTCGAGATAGCGACGCGTCTGCGCGATGTCGGTCTCGAGCGCCGCGCGACTCCAGTCGGGCATCTTGCCGTCGAACTCGTGTCTTCCGGCCTGCACCGCGAAATACGGGTCCGCCTTCATGCGCGCTTCGATGAAAGCGTCGACGAACTCAGGCCAACTCCTGCCAGAGGGCATTGCTGGCGTGGGCTCGGGTGCGGGTGCCGCCGGTTCTCGCGAACAGGCCGCGAACAATAGCGTGGAGACGAGAATGGCAACGAAGCGGGACGTGTATTTCATCCGCGAATCGTAGCCCAATCGGATCGACGCCGAGGCGTCAGGCCGTCGTGAGCTGCTCCGCGCGCGCGAAACTCGCCAGGGCCGCATCGAGCAGGCCCGTATCCGCGAGCAGTTGGCCGAGCGCGATGCAGGTGCACGCTCGGCGCCCATCGAGCATCTGTGCGTTGCGCAGTGCACAGAACGCGGCGCGAATGTGGCCGAGTCGCGCGAGCGTCACACCCAGGTTGTGCCATCCCACCGTGAAATCGTGGTCGATCTCCAGCGCGCGCGTGAATGCCTCCACGGCTTCGCGCAACTCGCCCAGCATGGCATGCACGCAGCCGAGATCCGACCAGGCGCGCGGATCGCGCGGCGACAATTCGCAGGCTCGGACAGCATTCTCGATCGCGGCCGACCTCTTCCCGTGGGTCGCGAGCACGAACGCGAGGTGCCGCAACAGATCCATGTCGGCCGGGCAACTGCGCTCGACCTCGAAGGTCATGATCAGCGCCGCGCGACCGAATCCGGTTTCTGCACGGCGGCGCGGATCAATTGTTGCGCCTCCAGGACTCTCACGGGTTCGGGCGTCGTCTCGTTCGCCATCTCGAACACGCGCCCCAGCGCTTCGGCGACCTCCGCGCTACCGGCGACGATGAGTGGTCTGGAGCCGTCCAGCTCGCGCGCCCAGGCCGCGCGTACCCCTTTCCAGTAACCCGCGGTGCGCTCCCAGTACGCGCGCGCCGGCGAGAAGTCGAAATTCGTGATGCGCCGGTACTCGTTGATGCCGAGCTCACGCGCGACGTAAGGATGATCGGTCGACGCGCGATCCCACTTCGTATTGTCCTGCTCATGCGCCCATCCCCAGGGAGTGATCGTGTGGCGGTTCACCGCGAGCAGCACGTCGTAGTCCTTGCGCTTCGAGTATTCGCGCCGCGGCAGTGGCCGCCACGTGACGTCGGATTGCCATGAGGAGTAAGCGCCCTCGTGCCGCCAACGGCCGACGCTCTCGTAACGCGGTCCATCGTTCACTTCATAAACAGCCTGCGTCCACGTACCGCGCGCTGCGCCCGAAGAAAGATGGCGCCATTTCCAGAAACGATCGCCCGCGAATTCGCGCAGCTCGCGATCTTCGAAGGTCCAGTCCTGGCGCCAATGCTTGACCACGTGCTCGCCATCCTTGCTCACGAGAATGTGCTGCAGGACGATCCGCCTTCCCGAGTCTTCGGCGACGATCACGGTTTCGAAGCCGCCGGTCTTCTCATGCTTTGGCTCGTAGCCGTCGCGCAGGCCCACGGTCTCATCGAAATTGAACTTCACTTCGAACTCGCCGGCCATTGCGAGGATCGCCGCGCGATCCTGGTCGAACGATTCGTGCGCCGCGGCAGCGCCCACGTGGGCGGCGCCGAGCAGCGCCAGCAATACCAATGGCTGTTTTGGATTCATCAGAATTCCACCTTGAGGCTGGCGGAGACGCTGCGGCCGGGTCGCGTGTAACGGTCGATGGCCACATCGGTCGCGCGGCGGCCGCGGACGTCGGCCCAATCCCAGTACTTCTCGTCGGCGACGTTGTAGAGGCCGGCATTCAGACGGAGATGCTCGCCGAGCCGGAATTCGCCGTATAGATCGACGACGGTATGTGAGTCCGGAAGGAATTGGCTGGTCGCCGGATCGATCCGGCTCTTGCTATCTACCCACGTCAGTGAAATGCCGGACTGCCAGCGACCGCCGGCCGGTTGATAGTTGAGACCGGTCACCACGCGCAGCGGGTCGATCGTGTCGAGCGGACGGTCTGTCTCGCGGTTGGTGCCGCGCGAGTAACCGATCGCGGATTGCCAGAGGAGCCCGGCGATGGAGTCATTGAAGGTCAGCGGCAGCGTGGACTTGAGTTCCGCGCCGTAGATCCGCACCGAGTCGACGTTTTGCGACTGGAACTCGATGAGGCCTGTCATCGGATTTACTCCCAGCGTCGCGAATGACTGGATGAAGTTCTCATAGGTGTTGTAGAACGCGCTCACGTCGAAGCGAAGCCCGTCCTTCGAGTACTTCACGCCGGTTTCGAAATTGTCGCTGGTCTCGGATTTCAGGTTCGGGTTCGGGAGGGTCGTGTAACCGCCGGCGAGATTCGTGAAGCCGACGTTGACGTCACCATAAGGCGGCGAGCGATAGCCGTAGTTGTAGCTCGCGAACAGCGACAGCGTGTCGACCGGACGAAACACGACGCCGAGTTTCGGCGACACGCGGTCGTCGTCGAGCGGCGCCGGTACGACGCCGGGATTGTCCGCGGCGAAGATGGCGTCGGGCCGCGGCTCGAGTTCGTAGCTGTCGAAGCGAAAGCCGGGCGTGACGATCCAGCGACCGTGGCGCATCTCGTCTTGTAGATAGATGCTGGACGAGCGCGTGTCTGTGATCGGGAAGTCACGCACGGGATAGAGATCGGGACCCACCTGCGAGGTGACGGTGCCCGTGGTCAGATTGCGCTCGATGCCGCCGCGCAGCTGTTCGGTGTGAGTGTCGACGTGCTCCACTCCGAAGGTGACACGGTGCGTCCCCGAACCCACGTCCCAGGATTTGTGCAGCGTGATCTCGCCGCCCGTGAGGTTCTGCCCGAACTCGAACACGCGCTCGCGCACCCGCAGCGTCGTCACCGGACCTGCGCGCACCGTACGATCCTCCGTCGTGTATTGGCGCGTTTGCGAGCGCTGGTCGTAGACGCGCCAGACGCCGCCGTCTAGCCACCACAAACCGAGATCCTGGAATTCGTGCTCGAAGGAAATCCTGCGGCGCTCGTCCTCGTCGTCGCCGACCAGCCGGGTCGTGTCGAGCGCGGCCGTGATCGCGCGGCTCGTGATCACATCGGTGAAGAGATCGTGGCGCGAGTTCTCGAACGTGAGCCTGAAGCGCTGTGAATCCGAGGCGTCGAACACACCCTTGAGCAGCACGCTGTCGCCGTAGCCGTCCTGCGGGTTCGGCACGGTGCGCGTGCCGTTCAGCGCGGCGATATCGCCTTGGTTTTCGTAGTCGCCCGACTCTTGGTGCGTGTAGACGGCCAGCGCGGAGAATTTCCCGAAACGCGCGGCGAGCGTCGCGGCACCGCTCGTCGAATCGTGCGATTCGCCGTACGTGCCGCGAGCGCCGATGTAGTAACGACGATCGGGACCGAGCAGGTCGACCGGGTCCTTGGTGGTCAGCGCGACGACGCCGCCGATCGCATCGGAGCCGTACAGCGATGACGCCGAGCCGCGCACGATCTCCACTCGTTTGAGAAGGTCGAGATCGATGCCATCGCGCGAGGCGTTCGAGAAGCTGCCAATCGCGAAGGCGTCCGGCATGCGCACGTTGTCGATTTCGACCAGCACACGGTTGCCGCCGATGCCGCGGATGTTGAAATCGGTGAGTCCGAAGCGCGCGACGTTGTTGCGCACCGAGACGTTTGGTTCGTAGCGAACGAGGTCGCGGATGTCGCCGTCGAGGCGGGATTCCGACTCCTCGCTCGTGATCACGGTGACGGTTGCCGGCACTTCGAGCAGCGGGGTCGCGAACTTGGTCGCGCTGACCGTCACTTCATCGAGCGCAAGTTCGGGATCCGCGGCAGGCGCGGCGCAGGTGAACGATGCGATTGCGCCCAGCGTGAGCGGGGCAAGGAGTTTGCGAATTGACATGCCAACCTCGAATGTCGCGCGTTGCGCAGGGTTGGCTGCCTGGGATCGCTCGCGAGGGGGGCTCGCGGCCGCCTAGGTGGCTGATGGGAGCGGGTGAACTATTTCGTGAGAATGAGCTTGCCGCTGCGGGTCACCTGCAACAGGTAGCGTTCCGCAGCGTGCTCGATCCAGATGCGATGGGCGCCATTGAGCAACTCTCTCGTGGTCACGACGCGCTCCGGCGATGGCCGGGGCGCCGACGTCGCGGGCGATGGCGCGGGGGAATCATTGAGCGGGACGGGGCGCATGTCAGACCTCAAACAAGAACGCTTCTCATTTGCGGACGAGCATATGACTCGGCTGCGGGCAATGCAAGTGCCTGTCCGAACAATGGGTTAGCTCTCGAGTCGCGAGCGGATCGCCTCAGAAAGGCTTCACGACCGCCAGGATAACGATGCCGATCAGCAGGAGCGCGGGTAGCTCGTTGAACACGCGATACCAGCGTTCGGAACGCGCATTCCGGTCGCCCGCGAACTGCTGCAGCAACGCGAAGCAGGCGCCGTGGTAGCTCACGAGCGCGAACACGAGCACGAGCTTGAGATGCAGCCAGTGCATGAGTAGATAGGCCGGGAAGACCAGCACCATCGCAACGCCAAAGCCGATCGCCAGGACGGCCGCGACGGTCATCAGGCCGAACAGCTTTCGCTCCATGATCTTGAAGCGCGCATTGCCAACCGGGTCGTCGATGGAGCCCTTCTGGATCTGCGCGTGGTACACGAACAGGCGCGGCAGATAGAAGATCGCCGCGAACCACGCGATGACGCTCACGACGTGGAACGCCTTCAACCAGAGCATGCGGTGCCTCCCGTCTCGCGCGACACGACGGCGCGCAGCGCCGCGACATGATCGGGGCGCCCATTGAGCGCCGGGATGTAGCCGTAGCTCTTGCCGCCCGCGGCGAGGAACACGTCGCGATTCTCCATGCCGATCTCCTCGAGCGTCTCCAGGCAGTCCGCGGCGAAGCCCGGACACATCACGTGGACGCTGTCGATACCACGCCCCGGCAGCGCGGCGAGCGCTTCGCTCGTGTACGGCTGCAGCCAGCGCGCGCGGCCGAAGCGGGACTGGAACGAAAGCGTCCACTCCTCTCGTGCAAGGTCGAGACGTTGCGCGAGCAGGTTCGCGGTACGTTCGCATTCCGAGCGGTACGGATCGCCGCGCGTGACGAACTGCTCGGGGATACCGTGGAACGACATCAACAGGTGTCTGGCGCTGCCGTGCGCGCGCCGGTAATCGTGCACGCTCGCGGCGAGCGCGCCGATGTAGTTTGGCTCGTCGCAGTAGCTGGACACGAAGCTCAGGCCCGGCACGTCTCGCAAGGCGCGAAACGCCGCCGCGACCTGGTCGAAGACCGCGCCCGTCGTCGCGCCGCAGGACTGCGGAAACATCGGGATCACGAGGATGCGCTGGCAGGAAATGCGCAGCGCATCGATGGCGTCGCGCACGCTCGCGCCGCCCGTGTAGAGCATCGCGAGCGCCACCGGGGTTTCGGTAGCGGCCAGCGATTCCTCGAGTCCGTGGCGCAGCGCCTCGCTCTCGATCGCGAGCGGAGATCCCGCGCGCGTCCAGATGGCCGCATACTTCTTCGCACTCGCGCGCGGACGCACGCGCAGGATGATGCCGTGGAGGATCGGCCACCAGAGAAGCCGCGGAATTTCCACGACACGCGGATCGCCCAGCAGACCCGCGAGGAACGCGCGGACGTCGCGCGTCTCGAGAGACGCCGGCGTTCCGGAATTGACGAGCAGAATTCCTGTCTTCATGCGAACCCGTTCTTCATTCGAGCCCGTCCTTCAATCGAACCAGTCGCGCGGCTGCAGATAGTCGGCGAGTCGCGCTTCCGGGCTGCCGGGCTCGGGCCGGTAGTCGTAGCGCCATTCGGCGCGCGGTGGCAGCGACATCAGCAGCGACTCGGTGCGTGCCTGCGACTGCAGGCCGAAGCGCGTGCCGCGATCGAACGCGAGATTGAATTCGACGTAACGGCCGCGGCGCAGCCGCTGAAACGCGACCTCGCGTTCGCCAAAGGCCGTGGCAGCACGGGCGCGCACGATGCGCACGTACGCATCGAGGTACGCGTCCGCGATGCGGCGGATCAGCGCAAAGCAGTGCTCGAAATCGCCGCCGATCCCGGCCGTGGCTTCATTCAGGTCGTCGGCGAACAGGCCGCCCACGCCGCGAGTCTCGCCGCGATGCGGCAGCCAGAAATACTTGTCGCAGGCGTCCTTGAGAACGGAGTAGACGGAGCTGCCGGCGGGCGCGCAGGCGTCGCGCGCGGCCGCGTGCCACGCGCGCGCGTCCTCGTCGATTGGGTAGACAGGCGTCAGATCGAAGCCGCCGCCGAACCACCACACTTCTCCGTCGCGGGCCGTGAACAAGCGCACGTTGGCGTGCGAGGTCGGCGCGTAGGGATTCACGGGATGCACGACGACGCTCGTGCCCATCGCGCGGAACGGCTGGCCCGCGAGCTCCGTGTGCCGCTCGCTGGCCGCCGCGGGTAGTTTGGCCCCGGCCACATCGCTCAACGCGACGCCGGCGCGGTCGAAGGTGGCGCCGTTTTCGATGAGGGAGAGACGGCCGCTGCCCGAGAGCGGCTCGCCCGCGGGGCGAGTCCATTCATCGCGGCGTTGTGGCGCAGCCGGATCGAGCGTGGCCCAGGCGTCCGACAGGCGCGTGTGGAAGTCGTAGAAGAATCGTCGCGCCGCTTCGATCTCCGCGGCCCCGATCATGGGGAGCTCCGGAAAAGATATCCGCGCCCGCGCAGCGTCACGATGTGCACGGGATTCTCGGGATCCGGCTCGAACAGCTTCCGCAGGCGCAGGATGAAGTTGTCGACCGTACGATCCGTCGGGAACTGGTCCATGCCCCAGACTTCCTCGAGCAGGTCGGTGCGCGTGAGCGCGCGGTTCTCGTTGGCCGAGAACACTTCCATCAGCCGCACTTCCTTGTCCGAGAGCGAAACCTCGCCCTCGTTCGTCAGTGCCTGGCCCGTGTCGAAACGCACCCAGTAGCCCGCGAACGCGAGTCGCGGCGGCGCGCTCACCGGCCGGCCGCTCGCACGGCGCAACAGCGCGCGCACGCGCGCCAGCAGCTCGTTCACGTCGAATGGCTTCGGTAGATAGTCGTCGGCGCCGGCGTCGAGTCCGCGCACCTTCGAGTTCGTGTCGTTACGCGCGGTCAGCATGAGAATCGGCGCGGTCACGCCGAGATCGCGCGCCTGGCGCGTGAGTGCGAAGCCATCACCGCCGGGCAGCATCACATCGAGGATCGCGAGCTGGAAATCCTTGCCGGCCAGCAACGCGACACCTTGCTCGAAGTTCTCGGCGGAGATGATTTCATAGCCCGCGTGACGCAGGTTGACGGCAACCAGTTCGCGGACGAGTCGCTCGTCTTCGACAATCGCGATGCGATCAGCCATGCAATTGCTCTGTGGCCACGCCGAGCGTCACCGTGAAGACGGCGCCCTGCCCCGGCCCTTCGCTGCGCGCGGAAATGTCGCCACCCATGCGCCGCGCGAGCTGACGCGCGATGGCGAGTCCCAGCCCCGCGCCATGCGTGATTCCGTCGCCGCTGCCGCGATTGTGCGCGTCGAAGAGCTTCTCGGCGGCCTCGGGCGCGAATCCCCGGCCGCGATCGCTGATGTCGAGCCGCCAGCGCTCGTCGTAGACGCCAGCGGACAGGCGCACGTGCCCGCCGCCGTACTTCTGCGCGTTGTCCAGCAGGTTCTCGAGGATGACACGCAGGCCGTCGCGATCGGCCAGCACATGTACCGCGTCCATCGCGTTGACTTCCACGGCGTTTCTCGTCGCGGTTCGCGACCGGTGCGCCAGCAGATCGGCGATGAAGCGCGCCGCGTCGATGCGTTGCGCGCCTTCACGCGGCTCTCGCGACATTGCACGTTGATACGCGAGGATGGTTTCCGCAAGGTGCTCCAGCCGATCGCATTCGAGCTGGCCCAGCTCGATGAGCTCGGCGCGCTGCGACTCGGGAATGCTGCCGAGCGCGAGGCTTTGCAGCAGTCCTTTCACGCCGGCGACCGGCGTCTTGAACTCGTGGCTCGTGAACTGCAACAACTTCTCCATGTCTTCGCGCTGCTGCTTGCGACGCTGCGCAAGCAGGAACAGCGTGACGAGGCTGCCGGAGAGCAGCAACGCGAGCATCGTCGATTCGCCGACGAGCATCACGTTGCGCAGGTCCTGGTGGTCGGCGATCTCGCGGTGCTTCCGCTCGATCTCGCCCGCAGAGAGATCCGTGCGCACATCCAGCAGTTCGCGCGCCAGAACTTCGTTGCTGCGCATCTCCCCGCGCAACAGGATCGTCCACCAGAACACCAGCGACGCGGTCGCGACGAGAGTGACGCCGAGCACCACGAGCTCCGCGCGTTCCGCAAACCATTGTCTGAAGCCTGATTTCATCGGGTCTCGATGGCGAGCACGTCCAGAAGTGTATCGACATCCGCCGTCGTATGAGCCGCGGACAGGAAACACACTTCGTACGCGGACGGAGGCAGATACACGCCGCGCTCGAGCCACGAGCGATATCGGCCGTGGTACGCCTCGACGGACGAGGCGGTGATTTCCGACGCCGCCACGGGAAGCGCCGCGTTCACCTCGAAGTACGGCCAGACGATCGGACCCACGCGCGGCAACCGGGCGATGCCTCTCAACGCATGGCGCGCATAACCCGCGTCGAGATGTTTGCCGAGCGCTTCGATGTGGCGGTACGCGCCGCCTTCGGCGAGTTCCGTCAGCGTCGCGATGCCCGCTGCCAGACACACCGGATTTCCGGCCATCGTGCCGGCCTGGTAGACGGGACCCAGCGGGGCGAGCTGCTCGAGAAGCTTGCGCCTGCCGAGCACGGCCGCGACCGGCAGGCCGCCGCCGACGATCTTACCGAGTGTCGTGAGGTCGGGCTCGAGACCTAACAACTTGTCGTAGCCGTGATAGCCGAAACGGAACCCGGTGATGACTTCGTCGAAGATCAACACGGTGCCGTGCTTCGCCGTGAGCTCGCGCAGCTTGTGGAGATACTCCGTCGATTGCTGCAGCAAGCCGTTGTTGGCAGGCAAAGGTTCGATGATCGCCGCCGCGAGCTGATCGCCCTGCTCCTTGAACGCCTGTTCGAGCGCAGCGATGTCGCCGAGCGGGAGCACGAGCGTATCGGCCGCGACCTGGGCGGGCACGCCCGCGCTGTCGGCCAGTCCCTGCGTGATCACGCCGCTGCCCGCCTTCACCATGAGCGAGTCGACGTGACCGTGATAGCAACCGTCGAACTTGAGGATGCGCCGACGGCCATTGCTGGCGCGCGCGATGCGCACCGCGGTTGCAACGGCTTCGGTACCGCTCACGACGAAGCGGACGAGCTGCGCGTAGGGATAGGCGGCCAGCACGCGTTCGGCGAGCTCGCCTTCGCCGCGGTGCGCGGTGCCGAACGCGAGGCCGTCGACGACCGCGCGCTGCACGGCGTCGATGACGCGCGGATGCGCGTGGCCCAGGATCAATGGACCCCATGCCATGCAGAAATCGAGGTAGCGGTTGCCGTCCTCGTCGACGACGTGCGCGCCTGCGGCGGAGCGAAAGAAGATCGGGGTGCCGCCAACCTTCCGGAAGGCACGCACGGGACTCGAAACCCCCGCGGGGATCAGCGCCTCAGCGCGCGAATAGAGAGCGGCCGATGCGGACAGCGGCGGTTTCGGAGAGGTCGATGGGTTTGCAGCCCGCGACGGCTCCGCGGATGAATGAGTCACGTTGAGATTCCTCCAGTAAATCCTGCGGCAATTCGACGCTGCGCGCGGCCCAACCACGATCGGTGGCGATGCCGATATGGGCGTGCTTGCCGGTCACGTAGCAGCCGAACGGAGTCGAACAACCGCCTTCGATGACACGCAGGAAGTCGCGCTCCCAGCGCGTTGCGTACACGCAGGCGGGATCGGCGAGCATCGCCATCTGTGCTTCGATCCCGGAATCGCCCGCGCGACATTGGGCGGCCAACGCACCCTGGCCCGGCGCCGGGATCCACCATTCCGGCGGCAACTCGATCACGGCGAACGCGGACAGATCGAGTTTGAGCCTCGACAGACCCGCGCCCGCCAGCACGATGGCGTCGACGTTCTGATGTTCGGCGAGCTTGCGGACGCGGGTCGGCACGTTGCCGCGCAACGGCACCGACTGCGCCTGCGGCGCGAACCGGCCTAACAAGGCGCCGCGGCGCAGAGACGAGGCGCCGACGCGGGTGCCGGCCCTGAGCGGCAGGAAACCATCCTCGCGCGCCTCGTGAAATTCGCGGCGAACGAGCAGCCAGTCCGCGGTCGTCGCGCGCGGCAGGATCGGCAGGTTCACGAGTCCCGCGGGCGCACTCGTGGGCAGGTCCTTGAGCGAATGGACCACCAGGTCGATCTGCCGCTCGAGGAGCGCGATCTCGAGCTCCTTCGTGAAAAATCCCTTTTCGACGCCGCCCGCGAGATATGGCGCGGGATTGATGTCGCCGCTCGTCGTGACGACGGTGATGTCGGATTCCCATTCCGCGGCGGGCGATGCTTCGCACAAGGCAGCGAGAACCTTCCGAGACTGCCAAAGCGCGAGATCGCTGCCGCGGCTGCCGATGCGGCGCGCGCTCACGACTCGCGCCTCGCGGCGGAGATGAAACGGTGCAGCACCGAGTTGACCTCGGACGTGAGCTGGCGCGCACGCTGCGGTGGCAAACCCTCGAGCAGGCCGGGTAGTTTGTTCTGCATGAATTCCGAGCGCATGGCGGTCATCGCGGCGAGTGTGTCGCTCGGTGGCGGTGCGAGCAATGTCTGACAGATTCGTTCCGTGCTCGCGGCGCATTCCGCGTCGAGCGCGGCATATTCGGTTTCGGGAAGGATTGCGCCGTTGCCGTCGAGCAGCTCGTCGAGCGGAGTCACCTGCCAGCCCGACGCGGATTTTAGCTGGAGTGGACTGCCGAGATCGAAGGCCCGGCGGCCGCGGCCATCGGGCAGCGTGGCCCACGCTTGCGGAGCGCCCGACGCGATGATCACGACCGACGCGCGCTGCAGCGCGCCGTCGAAGGCGCGCATGCTCGCGCGATTGAAACTTTCGACCGCGGTGAAGCCCGCATCGGCGAGCGAGCGCAGCATCGCGCGACCGATTTCGCCGAGCCCGAACACGGCGATCGCCGCGTCGCGCGGAACCTCCGTCATCCGCTGCATCACGAGCGCCTGCACGCCACCCGTGCGCCCTTGCGGGAGGATGCGCCGCGCGCGGTTCAGCATTTCGCCAACCCCGCGCCAGGCCACATGCAGATTGCGGCACACGGTGCCCGCCTCCTGCGCGCGTTCGAAAGCGCGCAGTACCTGGTTGCCGATCGAATGCTCGCCCTGCGCGACGGAATCGAGTCCGGCGGCCACGCGGAGCAAGGCACCGACGGCAGCGCCACCGTGTCGCACGCGCGGACGCACGGGCTCGGCCAGCTCCACCGCACCTAACAAGGCTGCGCTGAGCAGCTCCGCCGCCCAGGCGGGGCGCGGCGACGCGAGCAACCATTCGACGCGCGCGCAGCTTTCGATGCGCACGACGCCGGTGATTTCGCCGGCCTCGAGCAGTTGGCGCGACGGACCGGCTTCGCCAGTATCGAGCGCCGTGAGAGCGGCGCGCACCGCGGAAGGTGCTTCGCGATAACTCATGCCGACGAGGGCAAGCGGAATCATGGCGCCGGCCCGGCCCTAGGCGAATTCCGCGACGGTGTCGACGAGTGCGCCGACGGTCTCGGGCGGCGTTCCGGGCAGGATGCCATGACCGAGATTGAGGATGGAGCTACGGCCGCCCGTCGTGCGTTTCATCGTCTCGAGCAACGCGCGGGTGCGTTGCCGGATCACGTCCGCGCTGCCTAGCAGCAACACCGGATCGATGTTTCCCTGCAGCAGGTGCGTTGGATACATCGCGCGCGCAACGTCCCACTCCGTTCGCCAGTCGAGCGAAAAGCCCGTGACGCCGCTCTCGCCCAGCAAGGGCAGCAAATGGTGCCCGCCGCGCACGAAGAGGAGCGACGGCACCTTGCGCGCCGCGAGCTTCGAAGTGATCCGCTGCAGCGCGGGCAACGCGAACTCCCGATACTCATCGGGCGCGAGCAATCCGCCCCACGAATCGAAGAGCTGCACGGCGTCGGCGCCGGCGTCGACCTGGGCCAGCAGCAGATCCGCGACGACGTCGGCGATGGTCGCGAGCGCCCGTTTCGCGAGCGCGGGGTCGCGATGCATGAGGATGCGCGCCTCGCGGAAATCGTCGCTGCCGCCACCCTCGACGCAGTAAGCGAACAGCGTGAACGGCGCGCCGGCGAAACCCAGGATTCCGTAGCGGCCTTGCAGAGTCTGTTTGAGGTGCGCGATTGCGCGCGGCAGATAGTCGATGCGCGACACTGCGCCGTCGATCTGCCAGGCGTCGAAGTCGGCGCCGCTGCGCAACGGCTTCGCGATGCGCGGACCTTCGCCCGGACCGAAGCTGACACCCAGACCCAATGCGAGCGGAACGACGAGGATGTCCGAGAAGACGATCGCGGCATCGAGCTTGTATCGGTCGAGCGGCTCGAGTGCGGCCTGCGTCGACAACTCCGGCGTCTGGCAGACTTCCCAGAAGCTGTGCTTCGCGCGCAGCTCGCGGTAGCCGGGCAGATAGCGGCCGGCCTGACGCATCAGCCACACGGGGGGACGGTCGAGCGCATCGCCGCGCAGCGCCGCCAGGAATCGCTCACGCGAATGCATCGATAAACTCCCGTCGAATCAAGGCGCCAGACTACGACCGCGACATTTCGGGTCTGTCACAGCTGTGTCACGAGACTCAACGCGAGTGGTCTCGACAGCTAACATCCCGGCGAGGTCTCGAATTGCCGCACACCTGGGTCATCACCAAGTCACAGCCGCATGCCGACAGCGTCGCGATTCAGCTCCGCCGGCAAGGATTCGCTGCGCTCGCGCTTCCCTGCATCGAACACCAGTGGCTCGACTGGCCCGAGCTGCGCCGCATCGGCGCAACGGGCCCCGCGCTTCTTTTCGTCACCAGTCGCGCCGCGGCGGCGCGTGTCGAAGTGCCGAAGGGTGCGTGGGTCGCGGCGATCGCGCCGACGACCTCCGCGACGCTCGAAGCGCGCGGCATCCGCGTGACGATCTCGGCGCACGGCGGCGCGCGTGAACTCGCGCAGGCCGTGCACGATCACGCCGCGCTGGCGAACGGCGCGGAAGTGTTCTATCCGACGAGCGACGCCGCGCTCCGCCAGCCCGAACATCTCGCCGCCGTCGCGACTCTCGCCCAGCGGCTGCGCGTGCAGACGCGCGCGGTGTATTCGACGGTGGCACCCGCGAATCTCGGGCCCGAGCTCACCGCGTTGCGGCAGGCGGACGCGGCGCGCCCACCGCCGGGTTTTGCGTTCTGGAGTCCATCCGCGATCGAAAACTTCTCCGCGGCGGGTGGGTTCTCGCTGGAACCGGGACCCACCGTTCTCATCGGCGGGTCGACGGAGCGTTGTTGGCACGAGCGAGCGCCGCCAGCCTGGCGACGCGCGTTCAAGCACGATGCGGAGACGCCGCTCGAGTGGTCGTTGCGGTTCCTGGAGCGGGGTGAGGGAAACCGGTAGATAGGTAGGGGGAACCGGTAGACAGGTAAGTGGGACAGGTTGAAACCTGTCCCCCTGGCGGAGTGCGAGACCGGAATGCGCCGGTCTCCCACAATTC
>JAYTOK010000165.1:0-55205 GCA_043747835.1 Pseudomonadota bacterium
GGCAAGACCTACGCGATGCTGTCCGCGGCACGCGAGTTGCGCGGCCAGTCGGCGGATGTCGTGGTCGGCATTGTCGAGACCCACGGCCGCAAGGAGACCGCGGCGCTGCTGGATGGCTTGGAGATTCTGCCTCCGCGTTACGTCGATTACCGCGGTTCACGCCTGGCGGAATTCGATCTCGACGGCGCGCTCGCGCGCCATCCTGCGATCATCCTGGTCGACGAGCTCGCGCACAACAACGCCGCCGGCTCGCGTCACCCGAAGCGCTGTCAGGATGTCGAGGAACTGCTGTCGGCTGGCATCAACGTCTACACCACGGTTAATGTCCAGCATCTCGAAAGCCTCAACGATGTTGTCGCGCAGATCACGGGCGTCAAACAACGCGAGACGCTGCCGGACCGGATCTTCGACGAAGCCCACGAGGTGGAGTTGATAGACCTGCCGCCGGACGATCTGCTCGCGCGCCTGCGCGCCGGCAAGATCTATCGCGCGCAGGACGCCGGCACCGCGACCGATCGCTTCTTCCGCCGGCCGAATCTGCTGGCGCTGCGCGAACTCGCGCTGCGGCGCATGACCGAGCGTCTCGAGGTTGCGTCGCGGGCCGCGCGCGCGCCCGACGATCAGTCGCGCGGCTGGCTGGCGCGCGATCGCGTGCTCGTGGCGACGGGTCCCGATCCGCAGTCCGAACACACCATCCGCTCCGGCAAACGATTGGCGGACGCGCTCAATGCCGAATGGACCGTGGTGTATGTCGAGACGCCCGCGCTGCTGCGCCTGTCGGAAAAAGAGCGCGATCGGCGCGTCGCGTTGCTGCGGCTCGCCGAGTCGCTGGGCGCGGAGACGGTGACGCTCGATGGTCCGTCCGCCGTGAATGCGCTGCTCGAGTACGCGACCACGCGGCAATTCACGCGTGTCGTGCTGGGCGCGCCGAAGCGACGAGGCTGGCGCGCGTGGTTGCGTCCGTCGGCGGCGACCGAGCTGGCGCTGCGCGCACGCGAGTTCGATGTGATCACCATCGCGGCGCGCGGGCAGCCCAACCCGCCGCGGCCGCCGCCGGGCGAGCGCGGGCAGCCGATCCGCTGGAGCCGGTACGCGGCGGCGCTCGCGATCACCGGTCTCTGCACCGCGCTCGCGCAGCTCCTGTTTCCGTTTCTCGACCCCTCCAATCTCGTGATGGTCTATCTGCTCGGCGTCACGGCCACGGGTCTGCGCTTCGGCCGCGGTCCGTCGGTGCTGGCGGCTGTCCTGAACGTCGCCGCCTTCGATTTCTTCTTCGTGCCGCCGCGTTTCACGTTCGCGGTGAACGATGCGCAATACCTGATCACCTTCGCGGTGATGCTCACCATCGCGCTCGTGATCGCGACGCTCATGGCGAACGTTCGCCAGCAGACGCGCGTCGCCGGCGCGCGCGAGCGACGCACGGCGCTGCTCTATCGCATGAGCCGCGAGCTCGCCGCGGCGCGCGGCACCGCCGACATGGCGCGCATCGCGGTGAAACACGTCGCGGAAGGGTTTCAATGCGAGGCGGTGCTGCTGCTGCCCGACCGCGCCGGCAAACTGCACGCGCCGCGCGAGCCGCCGGTCGACGGCTCGTATCGCGGCAGCGATGTCGCGGTGGCGCAGTGGGTGCTCGATCACGGTCGCCGCGCCGGCTTCGGCTCCGACACTCTGCCGGCGGCGCCCGCGCTCTATCTGCCGCTCGGTGACTCGCAGCGCTTGTTAGGCGTGCTCGCGGTGTTGCCGCGCAACCGGCGGCGGGTGCTGCTGCCCGAGCAACTGCATCTGCTCGAAACCTTCGCGGGCCAGATTGGCGTGGCGCTGGAACGCGAGCTGCTGTCCTCACAAGCGGAGGCGGCGCGGATCGCTTCGCAGAGCGAAAGCCTGCGCAACACGCTGCTGGCGTCGATCTCCCATGACCTGCGCACGCCGCTCGCGGTCATGGCGGGCGCCGGCAGCACGCTTGCACAACATGGCCCGGCGCTCGACGAAAGCACACGCCAGGCACTGGCGAATACCATCGAGACCCGCGCGCGCGAAATGTCCGAGCTGATTTCCAATGTGCTCGATCTCACGCGCTTCGAGTCGGGCGGACCGGTGTTGCGCCGTGACTGGGAATCCGTCGACGATCTCGCGGCGGTGGCGCTCGAGCGTCTGCAGGAAAGGCTTGTCGGTCACCCCGTGGAACTGCGATTGCCGGACGAGCTGCCGCCCGTGTTCGTCGATGCGACGCTCATCGTGCAATTGTTCGCCAACCTGTTCGACAACTTCATCAAGTACACGCCGGCGGGCTCGCACGCCACGGTCACGGCGGTGCAGGAGGAGGGTTTCCTGCGCGTGATCGTGGACGACGACGGTCCGGGGCTTCCCGCCGGCGATCCCTCTCGCCTCTTCGACAAGTTCCAGCGCGGCGACGGCGAAGGCGTGATCGCCGGCGTGGGGCTGGGGCTCGCGATCTGCCGCGCGATAACGCAGGCGCACGGCGGAAACATCCAGGCCGCGGCGCGGCCCGGTGGCGGCGCGCGCTTCGAGCTCACGCTCCCGACCGCGGAGCCGCGCGCGTGACGCTCGCGATGCACCAGGTGCTGGTCGTCGAGGACGACGCCGGCATTCGCGACGTGCTGCGCGTCATGCTCACCGCCGCCAACTACCGCATCATCGAAGCGGGCTCCGCGGCGCGTGGCGAGATCGAGGCGCGCACACACAAGCCCGATCTCGCGATCGTCGACCTCGGCCTGCCGGATCGGGACGGCATCGAGCTGATTCGCAGCGTGCGTTCGTGGTCGGCGGTGCCCATCATCGTGCTGTCCGCGCGGACCGCCGAGACACAGAAGATCGCCGCGCTCGACGCGGGGGCCGACGACTATGTGACGAAACCCTTCGGTGCGGCGGAGCTGCTGGCGCGGGTGCGCGCGGCATTGCGGCGCACCGCGACGGGTGCGCTGCCATCGTCCGAGATTCGGCTCGGCAGCATCGTCATCGATCTTGCGCACCGTGAAGCGCGCGGGTTGCCTGCGTCCGTCCACCTGACACCGCTCGAGTTCCGCGTGCTCGAGAATCTCGCGCGCCAACCCGGCACGATCGTCAAGCAGGATCGGCTGATCCGCGAAGTGTGGGGTCCGGCACAGGTGGACGACACGCGCAGCTTGAGAGTCTGCATCCGCAAGTTGCGCGCCAAGCTCGAGCCCGAGCCCCAGCGGCCCAGGTATCTCGTCACGGAAGCCGGGGTCGGCTATCGGTTGCGGGTCGATGACCTGTAGTCGGGCGTCACGGTGTGACACCGACGGGATCATCAGGTCACGTCGTGCGAGCCAAGGGCTAACAGATCGGCCAACAGATCGGCTGATTTCTCTGGAGGAGTGGGGTAACTACCTGTAGTTTAGATACTTTATGGTGATCTGAGATCGGCCAAAAATCGCGATGATGGAAACCGTTCAACGAATTGAGCCCGCCCGGCTGGAAGAGCCCGGCGAAGCGATCGGCGACGCGGTAGCGGAGCTCTCGGCCGCCAGCGCCACGCTGGCGCGAGCCCTGCATCCGGGAACAGCAGCCAATCTAGCCGCGCTGGTTCGCGTGATGAACGCCTACTACAGCAACCTCATCGAAGGGCACAACACGCGCCCCAGAGATATCGAGCGCGCGTTGGCTGGTGAGCTCGAGAACGATCTGGAGCGTCGCAATCTGCAGCTCGAAGCCGCGGCGCATGTACGAGTGCAGGCGCAGATTGATGAGCTCGCTGCGAAAATCGCCTTGCCGGAGCCGGCATCGACGGATTTCATCCAGTGGCTGCATCGCGAGTTCTATCGCGATGCGCCGGACGGGCTGCTGCGCGTTTCCGGCGCGGGCCGTGATTTCCTCATGGAGCCTGGTGGCTGGCGCTCACGTCCCGAGCATGATGTGGCGGTGGGCCGCCACGCGCCGCCGTCCAGTCCGCACATCCCGGAATTCATGCGCTACTTCGCGGAGCGTTATGCATTCGCGAACATCGGCAAGTCGGGGCGCATCATCTCGATGGCCGCCGCCCATCATCGCTTCAACTACATCCACCCGTTTCCCGACGGAAACGGGCGCGTGAGCCGATTGATGAGTCACGCGATGGCACACATGGCGGGCATCGGTGCGCACGGACTCTGGTCCATCTCACGGGGACTCGCGCGCGGTCTTTCGAGCCGCGGCGAGTACAAGCTGAAGATGGATGATGCGGATTCACCGAGACGCGGCGATCTCGATGGTCGCGGAAATCTCTCGCAAAGCGCCCTCGCGGAATATGTCCTTTGGTTTCTGCGCGTGGCGCTCGATCAGGTGCAATTCATGTCGGGTCTTTTCGATCTCAAAACTTTGTCGCGGCGCCTTCGCAACTTCGTTGAGCTGAACGAGGCCCTCAAGCCGGAAGCCTCTCGACTGCTCGAAGAGGCGCTGATCCGCGGCGAGTTCGAGCGAGGCGAGATTGCGCGCATCACGGGACTTCCGGAACGCAGCGCGCGACGCGTCTTGAGCGATGTGGTCAACACGGGACTTCTCGCCTCGGACACGCCGAAAGGTGCGGTGTCGCTGCGGTTTCCCGTCGATGCGCTCGACGTATTGTTCCCGAAGCTGTTTCCGGAAACGTGAGCGCTGTGCCAAAGCGCCCGGGCCTGAATCCATGAAACCTCTCCAATCGCGGCGACAATCGCCGCCGCGACTGGCTCCGATCTTTACGGACCCGGGTTGGGGCTGTCGGGCAGCGACGGAATCGAGCGCAGATATTCATACATCGCGCGCAACTCTCGCGTCGTCCTCTTCCCCATCTGCGGCCACGGCATGACCTGGATGATTCGTCCCGAGGCATCGGGTTTTCGCCCGGTGCGAATCGCCGTTTCGAACGCCGCGTAGTCGAGGCCCGCGGGCCGGCCGAACTCGTCGGGGGTGATGTTCGGCGCCTTGATGACGGGACCGAACATGCGTCCGCCCGACATGTACACCGCGGTGTTGATCACTTCCGCTTGCCCCAGGAACGGATTGCCGCCCGCCACGAATGCCGGGTGCGTGTGGCATTCGCCGCAGCCGCTCGTGTTGATGAGGTAGCTGCCGAGACCCAGCAGTTCGAAATTCCTGCCGCGCAGCTTCAGAGGCACCGGCGAGAGCTTGAACCCGAGGCGCACGCGTTCATCGTCACTGCTTCGGCCCTCGGCCCGGCCACCATCGCCACCGGCGAATGCCGCCGCCGCAACGCCCAGTAGCGCGGCAGTGAGTGCAATCAACGAGGGGTATTTCGCCTTCATATTCGTTCTCCTTATTTGGGCCTGCGTGCTGGCCGGGGGCTATAGTTGGGCGCAAGAGCGGCGCGCGAGGCTTTGGCCAACGCGTGAAATCTCGTGAATCTTCGTGAAAACCAACCCCGTGCCCGTCATGCAGCCAACCGAACCGCGCGCGATCTACGAGTTCGGTGACTTTCGCCTCGATACAGGGCAGCGACTGCTGACGCTGGCGGCGGATGGGAATGTGCTGCCCTTGGTGTCGCGAGCGTTCGACACTCTTCAATATCTGGTCGAGCGCCCCGGCGAGCTGGTCGGCAAGCGCGAGCTGCTCGAGGCCGTGTGGCCGGGCACGATCGTCGAAGAGAACAACCTGAACCAGAGCATCGCGGCCATCCGCAAGGTTCTGGGAGAACGCGCCGGCGAACACAAATACATCGTGACGATTCCGGGTCGTGGATTTCGATTCGTCGCGCCCGTCGGAGTTGCAGCACCGGCAGAGTCCGCGACGCGCAAGTCGATGGGTTGGCGCCGGTGGGCGATGTTCGCAACCGCCGTCGTGGGACTGATCGTTGCCGCATTCATCGCGCTGACCCCGCGGACGCCAGCGACCCTCGAGCACACGCTGGCCATTCTCCCGTTCAAGTCGGTCGTGCCGGCGGATGACGACGCCTCACTGCGCTACGGCATGACCGACACCCTGATCTCGCGCCTGCGCGGGCTGGATGACGTCGCGGTGCAACCCTTCACTTCCGTGCGGCGCTACGGCGGTTCCGATCAGGACGCTCTCGCGGCGGCGCGCGAACTCGGCGTGGCTTCGGTACTGGATGGGACGATTCAGCGCAGTGGCGACCGCCTTCGCGTCACGGCACGGCTGCTCGAGGTGGCGGACGGGCGCCAGATGTGGTCACAGCAGTTCGACGAAAGCTTCACCGACATCTTCGCGGTTCAGGACGTCATCGCGGCGCGCGTGGCGGATGCGTTGGCGATCCGCCTCACGGGGCAGGCGGATCGACGGCTCAAACGGCGTTTCACCGAAGACGCCGAGGCCTATCAACTCTACGTCAGCGGCTGGTTTCAGCGCAGCAGGCAAAGCGAGACCGGGTTCCGGCAGTCCATCGACTTTTTCGAGAAGGCCATCGCGCGCGATCCCAACTACCCGCTGCCCTATGTCGGGCTCGCGGACAGCTACGCGATGCTGGCGGTGTTTGGCGCGATGGCGCCGGGTGAGGCGTTTCCGCGAGCGCTCGCGGCCACGAACAAGGCGCTCGAGCTCGACAACGAACTGGGTGAGGCGCACACGTCGCTCGCGCACATCAAGGCTGTCTACGAACGCGACATGCCCGGCGCCGAACGCGAGTATCAGCTTGCGTTGAGCCTCGCGCCGGACTACGCCATCGCGCACATGTGGTACGGCTTGTTCCTCGGTTGGTCCGGCCGTTACGAGGACGGGCTCGCGCGGCTGCGCCAGGCGCAGGAGCTCGAGCCGCTGCAGCTCGGCGCCAGCGCCAACATCGGCATGCTGCTTTACTTCTCGCGCCGTTACGATGAAGCGATCGAACAACTGCTCAAGGTGCTGGCTCTCGAACCGCGGCTGGATCACGCGCGCAGCTTTCTGGGCCGCGCCTATCTACGCAAGGGCGACCCGGCGGCTGCCATCGCGGAGTTCACACAGCGCAAGTCCTTGTCCGTCGGCAGCTACGCGGATCTCGGCATGGCGCTCGCGCTCGCGGGACGCCGGGAGGAGGCGGTCGCGGAACTCGACCGGCTGATCGCGCTACGGCAGGAACGTTACGTCTCGGCTTACGACATCGCAGCGGTTCAGGCCAGCCTGGGCGATGCGGATCACGCCTTCGAGTGGCTGGATCGCGCAATCGAGGAACGTGCGCAGATGCGCGGGTTGCTGGGCGTCGATCCTTCTTTCGATGGATTGCGCGCGGATCCCCGCATGAAGGCGCGGTTGGAGAGACTCAAGGAGCCGCGCTTGCGCTGAGTTCATGTGCCTCAGGCTGGCGCGGCGCCGACGTGATCGCCAGGAAAGCGAGAAGGGCGGTGAGCACGAAGAATGCGCTCAGCGCGAACGGCTCCCATCTCTGCAGGTCCAGTCGTACGAGCGTGAAGTTGATCGACAGGTTCACGACGCCGGCGATGCACATGTAGACGCAGGCCCTCACCCCCACGCCGGTCGTGTAAACGCGCGATTCGTTGGTCTCGAGGGGATCGAGCGGTCTTCTGTACAGCAGGTAGTAGACGACAAACGCCTCCAACGTGAACGCCAGCGTCATTGCGATGATGTTGACGAGAGGCCCGGCGAATCCCGGGAACGGGTCCTGCGCGATGTACATCACGTACGCGACGAACAGGAAATAACTCAGGGCGGCGACGAACACGGTGAACGGCGAGACGAAATCGAAAAGGCCGCGACGCTTCAAGGTGGCTTTCCTTTTCGCGTCGAGCAAGCGCTCGAGCAACTTGCGGTATCTGATGCTGATCACGGCAATGACGAGCATCGGCAATGCCTGCACCATGAAATACGCGCCGACGAGCGCTTCCACCGGACCGTCATCCCAGTCGGGGCGTTGCAGGTAGTTGAACAGCCAGCCGAACAGCGCGAGGCCGAGGACGACGATGCACGCGTTGGCCACGAGGTAAAGCTTCAGATAGCGCTCGCGAATCCGCTGGTGATCGACTCCCGGATACAACTGCGCGAAGCGTGCAGCGGGGAAATCCTTCACCCTCGCTCTTACGCTTCTGATGATCCACGTCGGGAGGACGATGGACATCACCAGTAGTTGCAGCGTGAACATCGCCAGGAATGCATAGGCTTCGATCATGACATCCTCACTTTGCCGCCAGCGCCCCGTTGATGGCGCTGGCGAATGCGTTGCGAATTTCAGAATCGGTCACACCGGCTTCGCGCAATTCGGAGATCGATTCGCCGAGCTTGCGCAGCGTCCATTCCTGCAGGCTGAACTTGCAGTTCGTCTTGGCCTTCGGGTGAACGTAGGTACCGCGATAGCCCTTGGTTTCGATGATCGAATCGCGCGTCAGCAGTTGGTAAGCCTTCGCGACGGTCTTGCTGTTGAGCGCGAGATCGCTCGCGAGCTGGCGGATCGAGGGCAGCGCGTCGCCGGGCTTCAGAGCGCCCGCCGTCACCGCGGCCTTGATCTGCTCGATGAGCTGTTCGAACTGCGGGAGCGGACTGTCGATGTCGACGGTGATTTCCATTGGAGCCACTTCAATGTACCAGTTGAGCCCATGGTACAACTGGAACAAGAGATTGGCAACCTGAATTGGAACGGCTCGTCGTCCGCATGTCCGGTTTCTCCACCGCGATTCCGTTAAGGAGTTAGTCGCACGTCACAGGAAGACGGAAATGAACCGCAGAAACCTAGTTGCCTTCACCCTGCCACTCGGGATCGTCCTGGCCCTTGGGGCAGGCGAGTCATCGGCCTACGACAATCCGCGCCGGCGTGTGCGGCCTCGCCTCCGTGCCAGGCGCAGATTCCGGCGTCACGCATTCAGCCGGGTCATGCTCGGCCGGCCAGTCTGGGTGGTGCCGATGGGCCTCGCCGTGGGTTGGGAACTCGTCCACGCGAACCGCGTCGTCGTCGTTCGCGAGATCAAGGAGATCGAGCGCGACGGGCAGAAGACCGAAGTGGCTGTCGTACAGGAGGCCACGGCCAAGCCCGAGGAGATCGAGATCACGCGCCAGGATTCCGCGGAAAATTCCGCCGAACTACCGGGTAGCGAGATCGCGGAGGACGACCTGGAATCTCCGGGTGTCGAGAGCCCGCCTCTGTAGAAGGGGCGAAGATGAAGTTGATCCTGGTTGCCGGGACGGGCACCGGCGCGAGCGAGCATGCCGCTTTCGAGGCGGCACTATCGCAGGCAGAGATGTCCGACCACGAGGTGCCGGGCGATTCGTCGGACCGCTTTTCGACGCGATCGATGATGACGCAGGCGCAGCCGGGCAGGTGGGCGCATGCGGCGCTCGGCTGGCTGCACGATTCGCGCATCGTCCCGGAGCGGGTCATCGCGTTGCAGGACGAGAATCTCGAGCGATTGCAGCGTCGGTTGCACGCGGCAGCGCAGGAGCTGCGCCGCGACGGCGAACTGCCGCCGTCCTCACTGCGCAGCCGGTTCGCGAGCATCGTTTGCCGCGGTGATCCGGTGTGCGCGCTGATTCTCGCGACTTGCGGCGAGGTGCTCGCGCCGCTCCCGCATCACGACTGCACGCCGCGATAGAGCAGCCAGCCGATCCCCGCCAGCACGCCCGCGGCCACGGCCTGATCGATCACGGGCCAGTTGACCAGGCGCCCGCTGAGCACCGCGATGCCGATGATCGTGGCCGCGAACCAGAACAGCGTCTGAATCTCGACCGCGACGACTCCGTAGCCGTTGAGTTTCCACAACGCCAGCCAGTACATCAGCGTGCCGAACTGAAAACCGGCGATGCACTTCAACGCCTCCAGCCAGACGAAGCGGCCGTTCTGCCACACCTTGCTGGCGTGAATGAATCCTTCGGCATCGCCGAAGCCCGACAACAGGGTGAAGAGGGCGATGAGCAGTGCTCCGCTCATGGCACTTTCTCGTGTTTGTGAGGATGACGTCGCACGCCCTCACAACGGAATCGGCGCGCCACGGGGGACATTCGCGCCCGATGTCCCGTTTCCACCCCGGATGTCGTTAAGCAGCGGTCAGTCCGGCCGAATGTCACGAATCACGGGGAAACAGAAATGGAAGTCCGCAAGCCAATCGTTCGCACGCTGGTTCCGCTGTGCGTCGCGGTTTTACTCGCGGCTTGCGGCGGAGGCGAGTCCTCCCCCGCCCAGCCGGTTCCGCCTGCGCCAACGCCAACCGCGCCTGTGCCTCCGGGCGTGCTGATCGGCGCCGCAGGCGGAACCGTCTCGGGCCCGAATGGCGCGAGCGTCGTGATACCGGCGGGCGCGTTGTCGACGGAGGTCAGGATCAACATCGAACGGATCACCACCGGCGCGCCGGCATTGCCCGCCGGACTCACGGCCATCGGTCCGATGTTCGCCTTCACGCCGCACGGCACGACGTTCGCGTTGCCGGTCACCATGACGCTGCCGTTCGATCCGGCCAACGTGCCGGCAAACTTCTCGCCGGCATTCCTCAAGACCCTCAATGGGCAGACGCAGTGGGAGCGGGTAGCTAGCCCGTCGTTCGGCGCGGGCAGCGTGAGCGCGCGGGTCACGAGCTTCTCCGATGCGACGGTCGCCACCGAGCCGTTCACGCTGGGGGACGTCGGGCGGAAATGGACGTTCAACACGCTGCATGGGTTCGGAGCGCAGGCATTCTTTCTGCAAGGCGCGGAGGTGAGCGGCGGGCAGCTGTCCGAGTTCCGCGACTTCGGGCTCGGAAACTTCGACGCGGAATTCTCGCTGATCGACGGCCGGATCATCACGCCCGATGGCCGCGCGAACGGCGCCATCGGCGCATCCGCGGACGGAAAGTCACTCTATGTCGCCGCGGAGTCGCCATTGCAGAACGCGAACGTTCCGGGCGTACCGATCGGCAGCCAGTCGATCCTGGTTCAGGTTCAAACTTTCACCAAGCGCAACGACATTGCCTCTCTGACATTCTCGCTGCCGCAGACGGTCATCGATGCGCATGACGAGAACGCCGCGCTGGGCCGTGAATGTCCCGAGAATCGAGTGTTTGAAGCGTCGGGAGATCAACCCGAGCTTTGCATTCTCATCAATGGGCTTCTCAGTATCGAGTTGGAAGCGTTCACGCCTGATGGGACTGTGGCCGGGAATCCGGTTCTCGGCCCAGCCCGGCGATTCTTCAGTCTTTCCGGAATCGTCGAACTCACCGGCTTCGCCGAATCGTGGGAATTCATCTCCCAGACCAATTCCTCGTCGCGAATTCCGCTGTGGAACCGGGAAGACTTCCGGCTCGTCGTCGAAGATCTCGATGCCCTCACCGAGTCGCACGCGCTGCTGACGCTCATCAACCAACCTACGCACACGGTGAATATTTCCTCCATCGGGGTCGGCGAGACATTTCACGTTCGCGTGACCGCCAAGGCATCGGCCTACAACCTGATCGCCGGACCGCCGAGCGAGCGGCGCACGTCCGTCGGTGCCTATCTACGCGAATCGCTGGCCATCGGCGGTGGCATCCTGGAATTCAGCGGACTCGAACTTGTCGACACGCCGCTCCCGTTGCCGGAGCCGCCGCCGACGGAAGAGTACGTGCTTCCCGTCGTCTGCGCGGGCAGCCCCAGTCCGGCGGCGGGTTCGATCCAGTTCACCGCGCCCGGCTACTCGATGCTGGAGTCGGGCTCCCCATCTACCATCACGGTGGCGCGCACCGGCGGCAGCGTCGGCGCCGTGACCGCCACGTTCACCACGAGCGACGGTACGGCGATCGCGGGTGCCGACTACACCGCCGTGCATTCCACGGTCTTCTTCGCCGATGGCGATACGACTCCACGCGTCGTGCAGGTGCCGATCATTCACGATCCGACCGCCGGTCAACCCGACAAGACGGTCAATCTGACGCTTACCGAGCCGGGCAACTGCTCCGCGATCGGTGCGCAATCGGCGGCGGTGCTGACGATTCGCGACGCCGACGCGCCGCCGCCCCCGCCGGAATTCACCGTCGGCGGAACGGTCACGGGTCTGGCCGGCGAAGGCCTCGTGCTGCAGGACCTGCACTTCGTGCCCATCGCGCCCGCCGCCAATGGTCCGTTCACGTTCACGCTGCCCACGCAGACCGGTCAGGCATACGCGGTCACCATCCTCACGCAGCCCAGCAATCCGATACAGGTCTGTACGGTGAACTTCGGCAGCGGCATCGTGACCAACGCGAACATCACCCATGTCGAGGTGAACTGCATCACGCCGCCTCCGAGTGGTGCGCTCGATCCGTCGTTCGGCGGCACGGGCAAGGTGAGCACTGCTTTCGGCGGCATCGGGACGGACATGGCGCTGCAAGGCGACGGCACGATCGTCATGGTGGGCGATGCGGGCACCGACTTCGTGCTCGCGCTCTACGGCGCCGACGGCAGCCTCGAGCGTACGGTGACCACGGGTATCGCCGCGGGCAACGACGAGGCGCACGGCGTCGCGATCCAGCCCGCCGACAACAAGATCCTCGTGGTCGGTTCCGCGCGGGTCGGCTCCACCGATGACTTCGCCGTCGTTCGCTACGATGCCGACGGCACGATCGACAACTCCTTCGGCACGCTCGGCAAGGTCACGACCGATTTCATCGGTGGCATCGACGAGGCTCATGGCGTGGTCGTACAGCCGGACGGAAAAATAGTGGTGGTCGGAAGCACGAGCCGGCTGGGGGTCGTGGACTTCGCCGTCGCGCGCTATCTACCGGATGGCACGCTCGACGCGACCTTCGACACGGACGGCAGACAGACGATCGACATCGCGGGCGGCGTCGACCTCGGACGCAATGTCGTGTTGCAGGGCGACGCGATCCTCGTGTCCGGCGTGATCACGATGGGGGGTTCGCCCGTGCTCGGCAACACCGGGCTCGCGCGCTTCACCGCGAGCGGCGCGCTCGATGCGGGCTTTGCCGCGGGCTTGGGCAAGAAGAATCTGCCGAATCTCGCGCTGGGCGAAGGTCTCGCGCTGCAGGCGGACGGCAAGATCCTGGTCGCCGGCAATGTGCCGGCGATCGGCGGCACGCAGTTCGGATTGATGCGCCTCGACGCCAATGGAGGCGCGGATGGCAGCTTTGGCGCCCAGGGGTTGGTGACCACGCCGTTCACGACACGGGATGACTATGGCTACGCCGTCGCCGTGCAGGCCGACGACAAGATCGTCGTTGCCGGAGAAAGCGGCAACCTGGCGAGTCCCGACTTCGCGGTCGCGCGCTACGACGTCAACGGCACGCTCGATCCGACGTTCGACGTCGACGGCAAGCTGATCATCGATTTCTTCGGTTCGCGTGATGGTGGCAGGGCCGTCGTCGTGCAACCGGATGGCAGGATCGTGCTCGGCGGCTTCGCAACCAACGCCGGGAGCGTGGGCTTCGGGCTCGTGCGGGTGAATCCGTAAGTAGTCAGGAGGTGTCAGTGAGACTCGCGAGCTTTTCCTGCAGTTCGAGCGCGAAGCGGTCGCTGGATGTCGCGGAGGTCTGGTGCTCACGAAGCAACGCAAGCGCCTGACTCAGCGATTCAATCGCGCGGACTTTCTGTTCTGCAGGAGTGCACAGGCCGATCTCGCCCAGGACTTTGGCGCGTCTCAGCCACGTGCTGGAATCCGTTTCGATCGCCTGCAGCGCTTCCTGTTGCAGGGCCAGTGCGCGTTCGCAGTTCCCGGCGAGTCGTTCGACAACACCGCGGGCGTAGGAAAGGTGTGGCAAGGTCCAGTGCGGGATGTCGCGCTTCATGGCGGAGATCTCATCGAGTTCGGCGCGGGCGTCCTTGGTGCGTCCGAGGTGCGCAAGGATCATCGCTCTGTGGGCGCGAAAGGCGAGTGTCGGAAAATGGTCACGCGCATATTCCCGTGCGTATCGCTGCAACGACTCGTCGATGACCGGCAGCGCCGTCGACATCTGCCCCATCGACGCGAGCACATAAGCACGCAGCGCCATGGCCTGGCTCAGGATGACTGCATTCGCGTTGTTCGAGCCGCGCGCGAGCGACTCGGCGCGGACGAGAGCGCTCAGGGCGGCTTCTGGTTCGCCGCCCGAACTCCAGGCGCGAGAGGCATGGACCTGGGCGTAGAGCTCCAGAAAATCGCGGTCTCCGGCGTGATCGATCACCGTGCGCAGCTCCCGGATGGCGTCCTGAGTCCTTCCCTTTCTCAGGTAGCTGGTGCCGAGAGCCATTCGCGCGCCGAGTATCCTGCGGTGCTGCAGGTTGGGTGCGTATACGCGGAGCATGAGTGCAAGAGCCTGTTCGGCTGCCGCTATCGAATCGTCTATTTTGCTGGGTCCTCGCAAGGCTGGGCTGCGGGCATTCACGGCCTCGAGCGTGAGTTCGTGACGAGGGCCTAACTCCCGGAGCGCGAGATCGGCCGCTGTCTGGATGTCCGCGGCGGCCTGTTCGTCCCGCGCATCCAGGTTGGCCACATAAGCTGCCTCGATGAGAAGTTTCACGCGGTCGGCAGCAGACCAGTCGCCATCGCGCTCCATCTCCGATCGCAGCTCGGGAAGTTCTTCACGTAGTTGGACCAACCTGCCGCGAAGGCGGTGCAGCGTCAGTCGCAGCACGCGCGCCTGCCGGACATAGGAGTCACTCTCGCCGGGATGGTTTCGCGAGAGGGACATAGCCGCCTCCAACGCTTCGTCGGCGTCGTCGAACTCGGAGAACCCGATGAGGCTTCGGCTGACGATGAGCAGCAGACGAATCTGCGTGAGCGGGTGGTCGGCAAACTCCTCGCCTATTCGAGCGCGAGCCTGCTTCAGCAGTCCTTCCGCGGTCAGGGATTCCGCGGACTCGGTATCGGTGAGAATCGACGCAATGAATTGCTCGACCTGTTCCGCGCGAAGCTGTTCGGAGCGGGCGAGCTGCGCCTGGCGCATGGAGTAGAGCGTGGCGCCGACGAGCGCGATCGCCACCGTGGCGATCGCCGACACAATGAGCTTGTTTCGACGCAGCAAGCGGGACGTTCGATAAGTCCACGAATCGGGGCGCGCCAGCACCGGGTGGCCCTCGAGAAATCGAACGATGTCTTCCGCCAGCGCATGCACGGTTGCATAACGCTCTTCCGGCTTCTTCTTCAGTGTCTTGAGGACGATGGTGTCGAGGTCGCCGCGCAACTCCCGACGGCGCGCATCGGATACGACGCGGCTCGGCGCCATCGGCTCGGCTTGCAGGATGGCGTCCTCGAGCGCGCCGCGGGATTCGCGCGCGAGTTTGTAAGGACGCTGACCGCAGAGAAGTTCGTACAGCACGACCCCGAGCGAGTACACATCCGAGGCAATGGTGAGGGGCTCGCCACGCAGTTGCTCCGGCGATGCATAGTCGGGAGTCAACGCGCGTCCCGAAAGTTCGGTGAGCCGGGTTTCGCGGGTTGCGCCGTCTTCGAGCAGCTTTGCAATGCCGAAGTCGAGCAGCCGCACGCGATCGTCGGCATCGACGAGGATGTTCGCCGGCTTGAGGTCGCGATGCACGATGAGTTTGGCGTGTGCGTAGGCCACAGCGTCGGCGACCTGCGCGAACAGCCGCAGGCGTGCCTTTGCGTCGAGTGAGTGATTTTCGCAATAGACATCGATGCGCTGCCCCTCGACATACTCGATGGCGAGATAAGGCTGGCCGTCCGCTGCAAGGCCGGCGTCATAGAGGTGTGCGATGTTGGGATGGGTGAGCGTCGCGAGGATCTCGCGCTCGCGCGCCATGCGCTCGGCGAGGCCCGCGCGCTTCCAGGCGCCGTGCGGTAGTTTGAGAGCCACCGGCCGGGCGATCAGACCGTCGACGCGCTCCGCGAGCCACACGACGCCCATGCCGCCGGCGCCGAGTTCACGAATGAGTCGATACGGCCCAATCTGGTCGCCGGCGCGGTCCGCAGGCGCTGGTGCTGGTGGCGCCAGCTCATGGTCGGCCAGCTCAAATCTCGGCAAAGTCTCCAGGAAGTCGCCAGTCTCGATTTGCGCGACCCGGGCGAGCAGCGCGCGCAGCCGCGGCTTGAGCGGCTCGGCGTCCGCCGGCAAATCATCGAGCCAGGGCTCGATCGTGTCGGGCGGCAGCTCCAGCGCCTCATCCAGCAGGCGGTTCAGCGATTCCCATTCGTGCGCGTCGGCGGGCGGCTTTCCCATGGGAGTCGTAACGGAATTGGGTGGCGATTCAGGACACGGAGAAGGTCATTTGAGCGACTCGGCGAGAAACAACCGCGCCTTCTGCCAGTCGCGCCGCACGGTCCGTTTCGTCACGCCCAGCACGTCCGCGATCTCGACCTCCGTCAGACCTACGAAGTAGCGCATCTCCACCACCTCCACCAGGCGAGCGTCGTGTTGCGCGAGCTCTTCGAGCGCTTCGTGCACCTGCATGATCTCCCGCTCTCCACTGTCCGCCGAAGAGAGGATCTCGTCGTTCAGCGCCACATGCGCCGCATCGCCGCCGCGCCGCTGTGCGACGCGCTCGCGCACGAAGTCGACGATGACGGAGCGCATGACGTGGCTGGCGTACTTGAGGAAGTGCAGCCGGTCCTCGACGCACAGGCGGCCCGCCTGGGCGAACCGCAGATAAGCCTCGTGCACGAGCGCCGTGGTGCCGAGCAATGCGTGGGGGGACCCTTTGCGCAACCGTGACCGCGCCAGTCCGCGCAATTCCTCGTACGCCAGCTCGAAAACGCCCTTCAGTGCCGCGGCGTCGCCGGACTGCGCGCGCTGAATCATGTCGGTCAACGATGGGGTAGCGTTCATGGAGCCGGAAACAGGCCGCTGGGCCCAAACTATGCCGCATGAATGGCACTTGGTGTCTGATTTCGCTGCCGCGGGTGGGCCGCAGCAGAGGAGATTGCTGCAACGCGCTTTGGCTAACTATCTGAAAGAAGCCGGTTACGTCAGCGATTGGCAAGCTCGTTGAGCACCGCGCGCAATTCGCCGAGTTTCGGCGGCTTGCTGAGCAAGCGGTCGACGTGCTCGGGCACGTTGTTCTCCGCACTCAGCCGCTGCCCCCAGCCGGTGAGCATGATGACGGGGGTGACCGGCGAGACGCGCTTGATCGCCGCGGCGACCGTTCGGCCATCGACATGCGGCATGCCGAGATCCGTGATGACGATCGCAAAGCTCTTCTGCTTCTGTTCCGCCGTCGCGAACGCATCGATTCCGGCCTGCCCGCCGTCGGCGGTTTCCACCACGTGCCCCTCCTGCTCGAGCGTGTCGCGCAACGACTTGAGCAGCACGAGATCATCGTCGACCAGCAGGATGCGCAGGGCGCGAGCCGGACGCTGGGCGGGCGCCTGATGCGAGGCCGCGACTGCCGACGTGGCCGAGAAGGCGATTCGCACCGTGGTGCCCGAACCGGGCTCGCTTTCGATTTCGAGTTCCGCGTTGTGTCGCTGCACCATGCCGTAAACCATGGCGAGCCCGAGTCCGGTGCCGCGTTCGCCCTTGGTCGTGAAGAAGGGCTCGAGGCAGCGGCTTCGTACCGTTTCACTCATCCCGGCACCGGTATCGCACACTTCGATGGAAACCCGTGATGCGACCGAGCGCGAACGGATAGTCAGAGTGCCGCCATCGGGCATCGCGTCGATCGCATTCAAGATGAGGTTGGTGATGGCATCACGGATGTCACCTTCTGCCCCCATCGCCGTGGGAGCGGGCTGGTCGAGCTCCGTGCACATGCGAATCACGACTCCGCGTTCCTGGGGAATGTCGCTCCAGCGCGCGTGCGTGAGTTCGATGACCTGCTCCACGGTGTGATTGAGATCGACGGGAACCAGCGCCAGCTGCATTTCACGCGGGCGGTAGAACTCCCTCATGCGCGCCACGGTCTGCGCGACACTTTCGATCGCATGCTGAATGACCAGAAGATTTTTTCGCGCCACGTCGCTCAGGTTGTGTTCGCGCTCGAGCAGCGTTTCCGCGTAGAGAGCCGCCGGCGAGAGTGCATTGTTGATGTCGTGCGCGATACCGCTCGCCATTTGCCCGAGCGACCGCAGTCGTTCCTGCTGCATGACAGTCTGTTGAGATTGCCGCAGGTCATCGTAGGCAACCTGCAGCGAGTCGTGGAGTTGGGCCTGATGTGCCGCGAGTGCGACGTGCTGCGTCAACTGGCGAAGGAACTCACAATCGCCGCTCGTGAACGTCGAGGATGCGCGCCGCGCGGCGATGATGACGCCGAAGACTTTGCTTTCCACCATCAACGGCGCGATGACGAGCGAGTGCAAACCGCCGCGCGCGAGCCGGGCGGGAAACGCGAATCGGGATTCGGTGATGTCCGCTTCATGGACCAGTTCGCCGCGAACACAACGAGCCAGGCCATTCTCGTCGAGGCGAACGCGGACGAGTTCGGTCAGCGACAATTCCTGCGCCAACGAGTGACTCGCCGGTCCAACGCATTCGACGGTCAGCGAGTCGTCGCCCTGCGAGTACAGACAGGCGCAGCCGAAGTCGATGGGCAGGTGATCCTCGAGGCTGCGCAGCACGACTTGAAAAATGCTGCGCAAGTCCTGGCGCTCGCCGATGGCGCGCGTCGTGCGATCGAGCAAGCTCAGTCGCGCGAGATGCGCATTCAGATGCTCCTCGCCACGCTTCAAGTCATCGAAATCGGTATTCGAACCAAACCACTTGACGATGCTGCCGGCCCCATCCCGAAGCGGGACCGCTCGCGTTTTGAACCACCGGTAGACTCCATCGGCGCGTCGGATCCGGAACTCGACATCGTAAACGTCACCGCGAGCCGTGGCGGCGGTCCACTCCGCCTGCACGTGTTCGCGATCGTCGGGGTGCAGATGTGCGGCCCAGCCGGAGCCGAGCTGCTCCTGTTCCGGCTGACCGGTGTACTCGACCCATTGTCGGCTCAGGTAGTCGCACCATCCGTCGGGCCGGCATGTCCAGACCAGGTGCGGCAGGGACTCGGCCAACGTTCGAAGGCGCTCTTCACTTGCGAGCAAATCATTTCGGGCCTGCGCAAGTTTCGACATCTCGCGTTGTGTCGTTGCGTAGAGATTTGCGTTGTCGATCGCGATGGACGCCAACGCAGCAAGCCCAACCAGCGTCGATTCGGCTTCCGCTGAAAAAATATCCGCGTCTGGATGGCCGAAGAAGAGTCCGCCGAGCACGCCGCCGGTGCGCGAGATTACCGGTGCCGCAAGATAGCTCTGAACTTTCAGGTGTCCGGGCGGCATGCCGTGAAACGGTGCGCTCTTGCTGTAGCGAGAATCCTTCAATACGTTTCCGATCCGGACGGGTCCGCGGCCTTCGAAGATGGGCGCGAACAATTCAGTGGGCCGCGGAGTTGGAAATTTTTCAAAAGCTTCGCGCGGCGCGCCGGACAAGGTGTACAGCAAGTAAGCCTCGCCGTGCTCGTTCTCGCTCTTGTAGAAGAATGCGCCAAAAGCCGCACCGGTGATTTCCCGACCCGCGTCGGTCACCGACTGGACGATTTTCTGCAGATCCATTTCGGCGACGAGGGCGCCGCTGACCCGATTGAGCATCGCGAGCGTGTCGTGCCGCTTGCGGATGTCCTCCGTTGGCGGTCGAGACGACATTCGATGCGGTGCAATGAGCAGCAGGACGAAGCCCGCGGCCATGAGGCCCGTCGCTATCAGGGCGGGAAGTTTCGTCGGCAAAGGGGAGTCTTCGATCATCCAGGCGGCAAACGTCGCCACCGCACCCAGCAAGAGCACTGCGCTGGCTGCCCGAACTAACTGTGTCTTGTAAGAATGACTTTCCGCGTTCATCGGGTTCAGTCATGCGGGGATTCCAAAGTTATACGAGCTTTGCGGCAGCCTTGCACGACATGCCTCGAGGGCCGTGCGATTCTCGTGAATATCTTGCAATGCAATACGTAACTACGCCTAGCGTGGACCGCCTTCGTGAAGTTATGTAGCTAGGAGAGATTTGGACCCAGGTTGAAACGCGATTGCCCGGCGCCGGCCGGTAGGCGGGCGTGCGGATAGTTAGGAAACCATCATGGAATCGGCCGCCCACGCAAGGACGTCGCATCGCGTGGTGATCGAAGCGCAACCCTCAGATCCAACGCCGCACCGAACGCAGGTACGCCGCATAAGGCTCGCCGAAGCGTGCGCGCAGGGCACGCTCTTCGGGTGCGATCTGGAAGCGGTTCATGTACGCGACGAAAAGCACCGGGATCAGCGCAGACACGATGTTGCCCAGGAAAATTGCCCAGGCGATGAGCGCGAGAAGAAATCCCAGATACATCGGGTTTCGAGTGAAGCGATAGACCCCGGTATCGACGATGGCGGAAGCCGTTTCCGGTGCCATCGGATTGACTGTGGTCCGCGCCTTGCGGAAACCGAAAACCGCGGTTGACGTCATGGCCACCGCGACTACGAACATCGCCACAGCCGCGACCGTCCGGCCAGGAGTCCGACTGCTTTGCAGCGGCAGCCACCAGTCGATCGCCCACATCAACGCGCCCATGGCTGCCGCGAATGGCAGTGGGGGCGCCTTCAACTCCAGGCTTTTCATGGAACCTTCAAGAAACGATTGGTCACGTACGGCTGAAATCCCTTGCCGTCGGGATCGAGTTCGAGCATCTCGTGATACTCATCGTCCGACTTGCGTGTGACAACGTAGCGAGCCTTCCAGCCTTGCGGAACATTCTCGAGAGATTCGGCGACCAACACCCATCGATCCGGTGCGCTTGCGGTCTTGTCGAGCACGTATGTGCCGACAAAGCCAAGTGTGTCGAACTCGCGCATGACGATGGCAGAGCGCGCGCGATCGAAGCTCCAGAGATTGAGTTGCTCGTGCACTTCGCCTTTGGGATTCTTTTCCTGCTTCGGATACACCGAGCGTCCCGTGGCGCGAATGTATTTGCTTCCGAGGTATGCATCGATGTGGCGTTCGGAGCCCGAAGTGCCGGGGTCTCCCTCGCCGACACCGCGCCAATCTCCCTGCAACCAGCGCAGTTCCGCGAGGCCATCTTTGGCAGGGTCCGCGGCACCAGCGACCGGCGCGCAGAGGAACGCACAAACACCCAGGATCATCGAACGCATGACTGACTCCCTAGCGACGCAGAAAGTGTGTGTACAGAAATTGCTGTTGCACGCCGGCGGGAGTGGGGTGGAAATCGATCGAGGAGTTCCTCAGGTCGAAATCGGAACCCAATTCCGCGGCGAGAGTCGTCGCATCGTATCGGCGCGTGTCGAGACCACTGCAGCGTGTCGGACCCTCAGGCCCGAAGGTCGCGATGATGACGTGACTGCCGGGCTTGGTTGCGCCGAGCACTGCATTCCGGTAGCGCTCGCGGTCCGCTCCACTCGTCAGGAAATGAAACACCGCGCGGTCGTGCCACAGCGCGTATTTGCGCGCTGGCTGAAACGTCGTGATGTCTTCCTGCAGTAGCGTGACGAGCCGTCGCCGTTCTCCGAGGCGCGCACCGACTTTGGCGAGGACTTCCTCGGAGACGTCGAGCACGGTCAGGTCGGCGAATTCTCGCGCGAGCAGCTCGTCGACCAGGGTCGACGCACCGCCGCCGATATCGATGACAGCGGATCTGGAATCGAGGCACGCAGCCGCGATGATGTCCAACGATCGAGTCGGACAACCTTCGAACCAGCTCAGTTCATTCGCGGCGCGGCGCCCGTAGACGACGTCCCAGAGATGCTGCGTGTCAGAGACCATGCGAAGCCCGCTCACGTCGTCCACGGTTGAAAATCGATGCGGCGCGACAAAGTCTGTCGCACCGGGCACGTTGCAGCCGCGACTGTCAGCGCCTCTCGCTGCGCATGGGTGAGAGGCCCGCGCAGATCCAGCGTGTGCTCGAACCGGACGGTCGCCGCGTCGGGGCGAACGATGCGAACGCTCGAAGCGACGCCCTCGAGTGGAATCTGGTGAGCGAGCGCGTGCATGCGTACCGCCATGTTGATGCACGCGCCGATGGACGCCTCCAGAAGTTCGTGCGGACCGAATCCCATGCCGCCGCCGCCCTTGGCGAGCGGGGCATCGAGCTGAATCGTCGTACGGCCATTGCTCGCGAGAGTCACGAACTTTTCCGTCCCGCTTTCTGTTGTGACCATTGGACTCGAGCACCTTCTGGCGGATTGACCCGGACAGGATCGGGCGCGTACATTCAATGACTCCATTGAATGACTGTCAATGACTCTTTAGATGACTCAACCCTCTCCGAAGCTCGAATTGTTTGCCGCCTTCGCCGCGGTCGCCAAAGCAGCAGCTCACCCGCGCCGTCTCGATTTGCTCGAGCATGTGGCTCAGGGCGAGCGGCCGGTCGATGCATTGGCCGCTGTGTCGGGACTGTCGGTGGCGAACGCATCGCAGCACCTGCAGCAGATGCGACGCGGGGGGCTCGTCTTGTCGAGACGAGATGGCAAACGAGTGTTGTATCGACTCAGCAGCGAGCGGGTGCTGGATCTCCTGGGCGCACTTCGTGCCATCGGGGAACGTAACGTGGCCGATGCGCGGCAGACCCTCGCGGAATACTTTTCGAACCGGGATTCGATGGACGGGCTGTCGGTCGTCGAGCTCACGCGTGGCCTCAAGAACAAGTCCATCGTGCTGCTCGACGTGCGGCCGGAAAGTGAATTCGCACTAGGTCACTTGCGCGGTGCCACGAACATCCCGCTGCAGCAGCTTGCGAGGAAGCTTCGGACTCTTCCGCGCAAGCAGCAGATCGTCGCTTACTGTCGCGGACCCTATTGTGTGCTGGCGTTCGAAGCCGTTGCATTGCTGCGCGAGCGCGGGTTTACCGCGCGCCGGCTCGGCGGCGGCTATCCGGAGTTCGCGGCCGCGGGTGTGCCGGTGGTGCTCGGCTGAGCGCTTCAGAGGAGAAGCAATGATCGCAATCGATTTCGTCGGGAACGTGCGCCGCGCGCTCAAGCTACCTGGCTGGTCTCGCAGCATCGGGTATGCGTTTCTCTTTTGGCTCGCTTTCCTGCTGGCTCTCGAGCCCGGCAACGTGCTTCACGCCAGGAGCATGGGGCGCACGCTCGACATCGACCGCGAGGCCTTGCGCATCGGCGCCGCCGCGCTCCTCGGTTCCTCGGTCACTCCATTGTTGCTCGCATTGAGCCGCCGATTTCCGATCGCGGGCGCGCAGCGATTGCGCCACGTCGCCGTGCACGCGGCGGGCGCCGCCGTGATGTCGTTCGCGCTCATACTGATTTCTTGCTTCCTGGCGGCGTGGATTCTCCAGGGCGATCTACTTCCGTCAGTCGCGGACGTCCGCAGCCAGCTTGCGGCGAACTGGCTGCTCCTGGTCTGCGTCCTCGGCTCGCTCATCGCAATCATCCCGGCGATGAAACTCTCTCCGCCCGTCGCGCGACCGAACCGCGTGGCGATCAGGACGCGTGGCGGCGAGAGCTATCTAGACATCGCCAGCATCGAGTGGATCGAGAGTCAGGGCAACTACCTGGCCCTGCACTCCGGCGGACGCGCGCATCTGATCCGCGAGACGCTCGCCAACTTCTCGGGCCAGCTCGATCCGGAGCGTTTCGTCCGCATTCACCGCCGCGTCGTCGTCGCCATCGACCGCGTGCGGGAAATCCAGCCGCTCGCGAACGGCGACTCGACGCTGATCCTGCAGGATGGTCGCGCGCTGCGCGCCAGCCGCAGTTACCGCGCGAGCATCCGCAGTCATTTGCCGAAAGGCTTGCCCCGCACGGCGTCGTAAACCGAATCGAAGACCTGCAGCTTGTCCGCGTTCGGCACGCTGCCGACGACAATTGCGTCACCCAGCCGCAGGACTTCCTTGCCTTCGAACCTGGGCCAGGCCGGCAAGTCTTTTCCGTTGGGATTCCCGCTCCGGACAAAGTTCACCCAGTACTGCGCCATCGTCCGCGCGAGCTGGCGATCGCTCGCGGACCAGTCCCATTTCTCCTGGTCGAGATGATCGAACATGTACCAGAGCTCGGCGAAGTGACTCGCTCCCCAACCTTGTCTGACGGATCCGCTGGGGAAGGGCGGTGTCTTCTCGAAGTAGTAGAGATGCGCGCTGCCACGCTTCGCCAGCAGTCGCGCCCACGTCCACATATCCCACCCGAAGCGCAGATCGCGTTCGAAATCGAGACGGGCTTGCCGGGCCTGTGCATCGGTCGTGAATGGATAGGCGTCGATGAGCGGCGGTGGCAGCGCACCGAAGCTGCGTTCGATGTCCGCCGCGAACGTCGCGCTCTTCACCGGCGATACGTCGACGAGCGCGCGGGCTTCCTCCGCGTTGAAACCCACGAGAACCGGCACGTTGTTGTAAGCGTTGGAGGCGAGCGCGTCATAGGGACTGACGGGAAGCACGCGATCCCCGACGACGGGATGACTGATCTGGCCCGCCTTGCCGCCCAGCAAATCTTCCAACGGTCGCTTGCGCAACTCGGCGATCGAGGTTGCACCGAGCGAGGCAACGTAGTCCTTGCCGTCACGTTCGGCGTTCGGCAACAGGTACTGCGGCGCCAGTTGCACGGGCTCGAACAGCCCGCCGCTCTGACCGATGGCCTGGTGAAACAAACCTGTCGCGAGAGGCGAGGCCATGAGCATGCTGACCGCCATGGCGCCCGCGGATTGTCCGGCGATCGTGACGCGTCCCGGATCGCCGCCGAACGCGGCAATGTTCCGCTGGATCCATTCGAGCGCCGCGATCTGATCCAGCAATCCATAGTTGCCGGATGACTTGTTAGCCGACTCCGCCGTCAGTGCGGGATGCGCGAGAAATCCGAGCGGGCCGAGCCGGTACGCAATCGTGACGACGACGATCCCGCGTTGCGCGAGTTTGTCGCCCGCGTACAGCGGCATCGCCGTCGATCCATTCGTGTAGCCGCCGCCGTGGATCCACACGAGAACCGGCAGGCGTTCGTTCGCAATCTTGGCCGGCGTCCAGACGTTGAGATACAGGCAGTCCTCGCTGGTGGCCGGCGGATCTTCTCCGGGCATGGACACGCCTTTCTGCGGGCATGCCGGCGCGAAGGATCGACCCTTTCTTGTGCCGGTCCACGACGCCACGCGTTGCGGCTCGCGCCAGCGCAGCTCGCCCACGGGCGGCGCCGCGTACGGAACTCCGAGATACGCGGTCAATCCATCGTTCCTGACTCCTCCGAGCGCGCCCGATTCGGTCAGCGCCGGTTTGGCCGTGCCCGTTGCCGTTATCGACATCGCCATGGCCATCATCCCTGCCGCAACGATCGTCCTTCGCCAGTCATTCCGCATCGACTCTCTCCTTGTGGTTAGCGAGAAGTCTCGCGCCGGCGCGATGGCGCGCCCAGACCGGCATGACCCATACTCGGAGCGTCTGGTCACAAAGTGACGAGGGGACGAAGGGATGAACCGCCGCGAACTCACGAAACTGCTCGGAGCCGGGTTGATCGGCGCCGCCATCGCGCCGCGCATCGCCGCCTCGAAGACCGCTCGCCCCGAAGTCGCCATCACGATGGACGACTTCAGCCTGCACGGCGCCGACGAGCCCACTGCCGAAAAGCGCAACGCGGCGATCCTCTCGGCGTTCCGCGCGCACTCGATCAAGGCCGCCATCTTCGTCGCCGCCAGGAACATCGAGTCGCCGTTCCATCACCGGCTGCTGCAGCAGTGGAACGATGACGGCCACCTCATCGCGAACCACACGTACTCGCACCGCAACTACGCGGACAGCGATTTCTCCGAATACGCCGCCGACGTCCTTCGCTGCGAAGCGATCATCGAGGACTACCCGCAGTTCCGCCGGCTCTTCCGCTTTCCCTTCTTGAAGGAAGGCAAGACCGCGGAGCATCGCGACCGGATGCGTGCGTTCCTGGCCGAGCGCAAATACAAGAACGGCGCCGTCACGATCGACGCGTCCGACTGGTATATCGACGACCGCCTGCGAACGCGACTCAGAGCCGATCCGAAAGCCGACACGACCGGCTTCCGCGACTACTATCTGGCGCACATCGCGGATCGATCGCGGTACTACGACGACATCGCCCGTCGCGCGCTGGGCCGCGGCGTCAGACATACGCTGCTCGTCCATCACAACGTGATCAACGAGATGTTCCTCGGCGATGTCCTCGATCAATACAAACGGCAAGGCTGGAAACTCATCGACGCCGCGCATGCTTACGAGGATCCGGTGTTCGACGAACAGCCGACCGTTCTGCCCGCGGGCGACAGCCTCGTGCTCGCGCTCGCGGTCCAGAAGGGCAAGGCCAAACTACCGCGTTACCCTCCCGAAGACGGCGTCTACGAAACTCCCGCCATGGATCGCCTGAACCTATGACAAAGACCACCGACTCCTACGTTCCCCCCAAGGTCTGGCAGCCGAGCAAGCCGAATGGCGGTCCATTCGCGAGCATCAATCGCCCGACCGCCGGCGCGCGGCACGAGAAAGAGCTGCCGGTCGGCCGACATCCGCTGCAGGTGTATTCGCTGGCGACGCCGAATGGCCAGAAAGTCACGATCCTGCTCGAGGAGCTGCTCGCGCTCGGGGTTGCCGGTGCGGAGTACGACGCCTGGTTGATCCGCATCAACGACGGCGATCAGTTCGGCAGCGGTTTCGTGGCCGTGAACCCGAACTCGAAGATTCCGGCGTTGCTGGACCGCAGCGGGCCCGAGCCTATCCGCGTATTCGAGTCCGGCGCGATTCTGCTGCACCTCGCCGAGAAGTTCGGCGCCTTCCTGCCGCGTGACGCGGCGGGGCGAGCGGAGACGCTGTCGTGGCTGTTCTGGCAGATGGGCGCCGCGCCGTATCTGGGCGGCGGGTTCGGACACTTCTACGTCTACGCGCCGATCAAGATCGAATACGCTATCGATCGCTTCGCGATGGAAGCGAAGCGCCAGCTGGACGTTCTCGACCAGCGTCTGGCGGATCGTCCGTACCTGGCTGGCGACGAATACACGATCGCCGACATCGCCATCTGGCCCTGGTACGGGCAGCTCGTGCTCGGGACGGTCTACGACGCAGTCGAATTCCTGCAAGTGCGCGACTACAAGCATTTACTCCGCTGGGCCGAGACGATCGGCGCGCGACCGGCCGTGCAGCGGGGCCGCAAGGTCAACCGGATCTCGGGCGATCCCGCGGACCAGCTACACGAACGGCACGATGCGGGCGACTTCCTGACGCAGACTCAGGACAAACTACCGAAATGAGATCATGAAAGAACGAGTCACCCCCGACGGTCGATACTTCGTAGTGCGCGGACGCCTGTGGCGTCGAGCCAATCCGGATCTGTCCCCGGAGAAGCGAGAGGCGCTCGTGCGCGAGCTCATGAATGGGCGGCGGGCGGTGAAGGCCGCGATGAGTTCGGGCGACCCGACGGCGATTTCACTCGCCCGGAAGGCGGTCGATGCCGCGAAGATTGCGCTGGGCGAGCGCGGTCCGGTGTGGTGGACCGACGGCGCGCCGGACTTCAATCGTCACAAGGCGAAGGACAGTCCGTATGCGGACTGGTACGACAAACCGAGGGACTGACGCGCTCAGTCCTTCGCGGGCAGCGTAAACCGAAACGTCGAGCCTTGATCGAGCGTGCTCTCGACGCTGATCGCGCCCCCGTGTGCCTCGACGAATGTCTTGACGATCGCCAGGCCCAGTCCCATGCCGGAGTTGTCGGCGCTGTCTGTTTCGCCTTTTTCGAAGATCCTCTCCAGAAACTCCGCGGGTATTCCGCTGCCGTTGTCGGAGACCTTGCATTCGACACCTGCGTTGCCGGCGAGCTCGACCGCGGAAATGACGATCTCTCCGCATGGGGCGTGTTTGATCGCATTCGCGATCAGGTTCTGAAAAATCCGCTTCAGCAGACTGGCGTCCGCATAGACGACCAGTTCATCCGGTACGAGGTTGATGAGACGTGTGTTCGCCGTGCCCGCCACAGGCTCCAGATCGTGGATGAGTCCTTCCACGAGTGGCCACAGATCCGTGTGGCGCCGTTCGAGCTTTATCCCGACCTCGGTCTTGAGATTGGTGCTTTCCTCGATCACTTTGCTGACGAGCTTTTCGAGGTGCGACACGTTGCGACGCAGGGCTTTGAGCATCCGTGCCACTTCGGGCTGCGTCCCGTCGGATGTCAGCGTCCGCTCGAGCACGCGGCCCGCCAGCGATATCGCATTCAAGGGTGTGCGCAGATCGTGAGCGACGAAAGCGAGATATTCCTCGCGACGCTGCAGAACGTCGCGCGCGCGCCGCGTGGCAAACGTCTGCACGGCCGTACCGATCGCCTGATCGAAGACACGATTGAGGGTGTGAAACGCCGTGCCTTGCAGGCTCAAACCGTTTTCGTCGGCCAGATCGTGGATGCAGCCGCGCAGGATGTTGTACTCCGCCACGACTTCTTCGATGTCGAACGCATCATCGAGGCGTTGCAGGCCATGAGCGGTTGGGCTGATTCCCGCCAGGGCTTCCGGGATCGTCTGTTCGGGGTTCGTCTCCAACGCCGTCACTAACTCGTCCAGCAAGCCGGGCATATGGTCGTTGAGCGTCGGTGTGTCGAGAAACTTCGCTGACGGCAGTTCGCGGACTATTTTTCCCCACCGCGTCAGGATGTGTTGACGCCGCTGTTTGATGAGCGCCGCCAGCGGCCCCAGAGTGGCGATTGACATGAATTTGTCCCGTTATGGGCTGAGGCAGCCTCCAGCATACGGTATCGACGGGTCTCGCTGAACCCAGTGCCGGACGCCCTCGGCTTCCAGGAATACTTCGGCTCCCGGACCGCGGAGCATGGCGAGCGTCGTGAGCATTCCGGCGTTCGTGCAGTTGGGCGCGGCGACCGTGACGGAGCGTGGCGCGCCGCGCACCGGACGACCGTCGCGCGGGTCGAGGATGTGCGGCAGCCGTCGCGTGCCCGCTGTGACATAGCGGTACGTGTCTCCACTGGTGGCGATCGCGCCCGCGGACAAATCCACCACCCTCGCGGCACCCGGCGCGTCCGCGTCGATGTTCTCGATGCCCACGCGCCATGGTCGATTGCCGTCACGCACGCGAGTGACGGCTAGGTCGCCGCCGAAATTGACCAGCACCGCCGCGTCGACCGCGCGCGCCGCCAGTTGGGTTGCCTGATCGACCGCGTATTCTTTCGCGATGCCGCCGAAATCGATCTGCATGCCCGCTTGCAGCGTGATGAACGGCCGCTGCCACTTCACCTTCGACCACCCCACCAGCGGCAGCAGTGCGTCGATCTCGGCGCGGGCGGGCGTCCGCTCGCCGCCGTCGAAAGTCCACGCGCGTCGCAGCACTCCCGAGGTGATGTCGAAGAGGCCGCCGGACAGCCCATGCAACAACGAGGCGAAGTCGAGCAGGTTCGCGGTTTCCTCATCGACCTCGACAGTCTCGCCCACGGCGCCGTTGATGCGCGCGACGATGTTGTCCGCGCGATAGCGACTGAACCTGGCTTCTACTTGCCACGCATGCTGCGCGACCGCGTTTGCGACTTCGCGTGCCGCGACTTCATCCGCGATCTCCACCAGCACCTCGCACGCCCCACCCATCGCGTGGAAGCGCGCCATCCACAAGCCGTCGCCGCGCGTCAGAGATTGAAGTGGTACCCGAACTGCAGGATCACCGCGTTGAAGTCCGGCATCTGAACATTGCCCACCTGATTGCCGATCAACCCGCCGTTCGGCGCTTTCGCGGTCTGCCGGTACAACTCGAGTCGCGCGTTCCATTCATTTCCCCCGGCGTTCACATGACCGTACTTGAGACCGATCGTGACCGCGCTCATCTCCGACAGCCGCGCGTCGGCCGACGCGAACGCCGGCATCACGGGCAAATCGGCCAGACTGTATCGATAGAAGGAGGCCGCGGTCTGCTGGTAGTAACGCACGTGCGGCTCGATGTAGCTGGAACCGAATGGCAATCGCAGCCGCGACTCGAGCGTATGCGAGTCGACTTCCCAGTCGTCGGTCGAGTATCGATAGCCGACCTGCAGGACCTTTCCGGAAAAGTCGTGCCGCATCTCCGCGTACAACGCCTCCTTGCGGCGCGACTCCGGGCGGCTCTCGAAGCGATAGACGCCAGTCGGACCGGATATGCCTGGCGCCGGCGTCCGCCCGATGAGATCGCCGGTGACGGGGTCGACGACGCTCAGAATCTTGTACGGGTCGGTGAGGTAACCGCTCGAATCGGAATACGAAAGATTGACGCGCAGGACGGTGTGACGTCCGAGGACCTGCGACACACCGAACAGAACGTCGAGCACGTTCTTGCTGTCGCTGTCGCCGCCGCGGTTCCCCGGACTCTGGTCATCGCCGACCGCATCGGTCATCTGCGCCAGCGGCGCGGGCAAACCGCCGACCGGTTTGATCGTGTCCTGCGCGTACGCGAGCGCCGCGCTCAGCGTGGTATTGCGCTGGTTGAAATCACGCGTCAGTCCGAAGTTCGCGCCGACGTGCTGGTAGTCGTACTCCGACGAGAAACCGAGACCCGCGCTCAGCGTGTAGAGGCGCGCGAGCGGCTGCGACCAGCTTCCATTCAACGCGAATCGCGTGTCGAGAAACGAGTCGTCGAGCGGGATCTCGCTCGCGGGCGTTGTGTAGGTGGCGCGCCCTGAGGGGCTCGTGAAAGTCTGAGCACCGCCGCTCGCGATGGCGCCGCTCGGCGAAGCGCCGGTCAACGAGTCCACGCTCAGGTCGAGCCCGAGCCTGCTCTCGTCGCCGAAATCGCGCGTCGCGTGCGAGCTCAGGCTCAGATCCTTGACGCGGCCGTCGCTCTCGCCATAGAAAAGGAAAGCGGACTCGATGTCCCACTTCGGTTCGGCATCCGCGGCGATCGACGCGGTGGGCGCGATGCCTAACAAGCCACAGGTGGCGGCCGCCAGCGCGGCACCGATCTTCACGTCCTTGTCGGCCATGTCAGTTACACCCGCAACCGCCGCCGCCGAAGCCGCGACCGCCGCTGGTTCCTTCCTTGCTGAAATAGATGTGGTCGTCGAATGCGGTATCGAGCGCGCTGGCATCGAGTTGCATGTCGGAGCGCGCGAGTACTTCGCGCTCCCACGGCTTCACGCCAAGATTCGCGCAGCCCGTCAAAGCGACGCACACGGCCACCAGGACTATTGACCTTTGCATCGGGCTTCCTTTCTTCAATGGGCGGACTGTTTCAGCAGGTTCAGGAGAGCGGCTTCGTTCTCGGCTTTCTTCGCATCGCGAAACCCCAGGTGCGTTTCGACCAGCTTTCCATTGCGATCGAAGACGTAGGAGCTCGGCATGCCCTGGACCTTGAATTGCATCGCGAGATCCCCGACCGGATCGAAGAGGTTTTCGAATTCGATGGGCACGTCGCGAAGGAAGCGTTCGGCGTCGCTCCGCTCGGCGTCGACGTTCACGCCGATGATCGTGAGGCCCTGGCTTCCGTATCGCGCGCGCATCGTGTTGAGCCAGGGGATCGATTGGCGGCAGGGTTTGCACCACGAGGCCCAGAAATCGACGATGACGACCTGGCCGCGATGACGCGCGAGATCGAGCGGCGCCATGTCGGGCGAAGTCGAGGCGGAGACCGTTCCGAGCAGGGTGGAGAAGAACAAGGCCGACAACAGGAACCGCGGCACGAGGAAACCTCTGCAGAAAGTCTGCAATACCGGTTTAGACGACGGGCGGTGGCTAAACCCGTCGCCGTTTCGACATCACCAGCCCGCGGCCTGCCCATCCTTCCGAAAATCCGAACCGCCGACGAACACGAACCCGTCGTCCATCTTTCGCACGCCAATCACCTGCGCGCCGCCGAGGCCGATCGAGGTGACCGAACGCGCGTCATGCCCCATCGACTTCAACGTCGCGCCGACCGCGTCGAACAGCGGCGCCTCGAGATTCAACCGGTTCGGCTCCTGCGCGTGACGGAAGCGCGCCATGTCCGTGGCCGCTTGCAGGTTCGCGCCGAGATCGAGGATGCCGACGAGCATCTGCGCGTGACCCTGCGCCTGCATGTCGCCGCCCATGAGCGTCACTGTCATCACGGGCTTGCCCGCGCGCATCAGCATGCCCGCGGACAGCGTGTTGTACGGCCGCTTGCCGGGCGCGATCGCATTGGGACTCTTCGGGTCGAGCGTGAACAGCGTGCCGCGGTTGTGCAGCGGGAAGCCGTAACCCGGCACGGTGAGTCCCGAGCCGAACGCATCGAAGTTGCTGTTGACGAGCGAGACGAGATTGCCGTCCTTGTCCGCGGTGGATAGGACCACGGTATCGCCGCGCAGATCCTTGTCGCTCGGCGGTCCGGTCGGTGATGCACGTTTGGCGTCGAAGCGCACGCACTTCGATGCCGCGTGTTCCTTCGAGAGCAGCTTCGCGAGCGGAATCTTCGAGAAGTCAGGATCGGCGTTGTAGCGGTAGAGATCTTCGTACGCGAACTTCTTCGCCTCGACGAGCATGTGCCAATACAACGGATTTCTCGGGCCCAGCGACGCGAGTGTCTGCCCCGCGGCCCACGCCGGCACGCAGACCTCGAGGATGTTGAGCATCTCGTTCGTTGCCCACGCCTGCGATGGCGGCGGCAGCTCGAGCAGTTCGTGGCCGTGATAGGTCGAGCGCGCGGGCTCGACCCATGCGCCTTTGTATCCGTCGAGATCGGCCAGCGTCATCGTGCCGCCGACCGCGTTCGACTTGGCGACGATCGCGCGCGCGATCTCGCCGCGATAGAACACATCCGGTCCCTGCGCCTGCAGCAGCCGCAGCGTTCTGCCGAGATCGGGATTGCGAAAGATCTGCCCGGGCACCGGCGGTTTGCCGCCCGGCAGCCACACCTTCACCGAGTCCGGATCGAGTTCCGTGCAGCATTTTTCGAGCGGCAGAGCGGGGCTCAGTTTCCAGTCGGTGGCGATGCGCTGCGAGACCGGAAAGCCGTTCTCCGCGTACTGCGCGGCGGACTCGAGCGTCTCTCTGAACGTGAGCTTGCCGAATCGATTCAGCAGCGCATGCCAGCCCCACACGGAACCCGGCACCGTGACCGTGAGAATTCCGCCTTCGGGCATGCCCGACATCGGTCCCCACGATTTCGGATCCTGCACGTAGCCGAGTTTCCGGAACCGTTCGAGCGTCGCGCCCGTCGGCGCGGTGCCGCTCGCGTTGAGCACGTATATCTTGTTTTCCTTCGCGACGTATACCACCGCGAACACGTCGCCCGCGACGCCGACCATCATCGGCTCGACGACGGCGAGCGTGCTCGCGGTCGCGACCGCCGCATCGATCGCATTGCCGCCGCGCGCGAGCACCGCGAGCCCGGACTGCGCGGCGAGCGGCTGGCTCGTCACGACCATGCCGTTGCGTGCCATGACCTCCGAGCGGGTCTGCGCGGGCCAGCCTTCGGCACGCACGCCGCGAATGGCTTCGCAATACGGCGCCTTGGAATCGGATCGGCACCACGCATCCGGCGGCGATTGGGCGACCGCGACGGACGCAAGCAGCCAGAGCGCGAGCAAGAGGCTCGAAATGAGGCGCATCGAAGGCTCCCGGTGAATCAGGGCGAAGTCCCGGCGGAGTAAATGATATTCCTACATCTCCACGGCGAACACGTGGCCACAGGCGGAACTCCCGACGCCCGTGTAAGGTCTCGTTTGATATGAACGAGAACATCAAGTGGCTCGCCTGCGCAGTCGGCGTCGTGGGTCTGTCGATCGGTGCGGTCATTTACCGCGACAAGTGGTGGAACGACAAGCCCGCGCCGCCTGCGAAGCCGGTCGCCACGGTGCAAGAGAAGCTGGCCATTCCCGCGGAGACCGCGGAGCCTGCGGTCAGACATCCGCTCCCGGCGGTCGATGCGGATCGGGCGTTGCCGGCGCTGGATTCGAGCGATGTGCCGGTGCAAGCCTCGATCGCCGATCTGATCGGACTCGAGGCCGCGAAGCAATTCGTCTCCCCGGAAAACCTGGTACGCAACATCGTCGTGAGCATCGACAATCTGCCGGAGCAGAAGGTGGCCGAGCGGATTCGGCCTTTGCAACGAGTGCCGGGGACCTTCGCGGTCGGCGGATCGGAAGATGCGCCCGTGCTCGACCCCGCCAACTACGAACGCTACAAACCCCTCGTGCAAACGATTGGGTCGCTCGACACGCAGCGCCTCGTCGCGACGTACCAGCGCTACTACCCGCTGTTCCAGGAATCGTACGAAGCCCTCGGCCACCCGCCGAAATACTTCAACGATCGCGTGATCGAAGTCATCGACCATCTGCTCGAGACGCCCGAAGTTCGCGATCCGATTCCGCTCGCGCGCCCGTCGGTGCAATACGAATTCGCCGATCCAAAACTCGAGGGCTTGAGCGCCGGGCAGAAGTTGCTGATCCGCATGGGCGGCGAGAACGCCACGCAGGTCAAGGCGAAGCTGCGCGAACTGCGCGCCGCGCTGGCGGCGAGTGGCGGGGCGCCCTAGCGAAGCGATTAAACTGTCGCTCATGAACTCAACTCGCCGCGATTTCGTCATCGGCACGGGCGTCACGCTCGCTGCCACCAACCTCAACGCCGCACCGGGCTCCGCCACGAAGGACGCGGCAGCGCAGACGCTGCTCGCCGAGATCACCGAAGAGTTGCTCGTCGACTATCCGGAAAGCGCCACGATGCTCGGCATCGACAAGGGCGCGCGCGTCGCATTGAAGTCGAAGCTCGCGGATCGTTCCGCGGCGGGCCAGGCAGCGATCGCGAAGCGCGTCGCGCAGCGCGTGGAGAAACTGAAATCCCTCGACACCGCGACGCTTGGCGATGCGGCGCTTCTCGAAGTCGACGTCGTGCGCACGGCGCACGAGTTCGCGATGGAAGGTTTTTCTTTTCCCTACGGCGACGTCGCGCTGCTGAATTCGCAATGGTCGTGGCGCAACGCGCCGTATGTGGTCGCGCAGAACACGGGCGCGTTCCTCGAGATTCCGGGCATGCTCGACGAGCAGCACACGATCGGGAATCGCGCGGACGCGGAGGCCTATCTGGCCCGTCTCGAAGCCTACGCGAAGCAGCTCGACGGCGAGACCGATCGGCTGCGCGACGCGATCACCCAGAAGGTGATCGCGCCGGACTTTCTGCTCGACAAGACATTGAATCAACACCGGCTCGCGCGCGCCGGAAAGATCGAACAATGGACGCTGGTCGCCTCTCTCGCGAAACGCACGGGGAAGATGCCGGGAGATTGCGCGGCACGCGCGACGAAAATCGGCGTGGGAAAGATCGCGCCCGCGATGGATCGCCAGATGACCGTGCTCGAAATGCATCGCAAGCGCGCGACCGCCGATGCGGGCGTCTGGAAGCTGCCACGCGGCGATGAGTATTACGCCTGGACGCTGCGCGCCGGCACGACGACGCGCATGACGCCCGACGAAATCCACGAGCGCGGCCAGCAGGAGTTGCGCGAGTTGCAGTCCGAGATGGACGCGATCCTGAAGAAGCAGGGGTACACGCAGGGCACGGTCGGCGAGCGAATGACCGCGCTCGGGAAGGAAGAGCGCTTCCGTTTCGAGGAGAGCGAGGCCGGCCGGGCGAAGCTCATGGCCTGGCTGCACTCGCGAGTCGCGGACATGCGTACGCGGCTGCCGCGCGCGTTCGCGACGCTGGTGCCCGGCAACTTCGAGATCAAGCGCATGGCGCCGGAGATCGAGCCCGGTGCGCCGGGCGCCTACGGCGGCGCGGGCACGATCGACGGCAAGGTGCCGGGCAAGTTCTGGATCAACATGCACACGATGAGCGTGTTCACGACGTACAACACGCCGACGCTGACGTATCACGAATCGCTTCCCGGCCACGTCTGGCAGGGCGAGTACACCTTCAAACTACCGCTGTCGCGTTCGCTGCTCGCGTTCAACGCATATTCGGAAGGCTGGGCGCTGTACGCCGAGCAGCTCGCCAACGAGCTCGGCGTCTACGATGACGATCCGTTCGGCCGCCTTGGCTATCTGCAGTCGATCGCGTTTCGTGCGTGCCGCCTCGTCGTCGACACCGGATTGCACGCGAAGCGCTGGACGCGCCAGCAGGCGATCGTCTGGTTCGCTGAGACGAACGGCTCGAGCGTCGAAGAGGTCACGGGCGAGGTGGACCGGTACTGCGCCTGGCCGGGACAGGCGTGCGGATACAAGGTCGGCCACAGCGAGATCAATCGGCTGCGCGCGGGCGCGAAGAAAGCTTTGGGCGCGCGCTTCGATCTGCGCCAGTTCAATGACACGGTCGTGAAGGGCGGCGGCGTGCCGATGCTCACGCTGGCGCGCACGATCGACGGGTTCGTTGCCAGAAGCTGAAATCGCAGCTCGCGGCTGCCGGGCAGATCATGCCCAGCAGCGCGCGAGCCTTTGTGCGACTCTCAATCGCCCCAGGTTTCGTCCGCCCGGTCGCCGTTGCGAGCAGCGAGCTCGATCACGTGCACGGAGTACGGCCCCGGCGAGAACGTCAGCGTCGTGCCCGCGAGCACGACCGTCGATTCCTGAACATCGGCGGAACCCGTGCCGGTCCGCGCCGCTTCATCCTGCGGGATGCCGTAGCTGAACACCTTCACCTTCTCGCCGTTCCGGAGCCCGGCAACATTGAATGTCGCGTTCAATGCCGCGGTCGGGTGCTTGTTGATGACCAACAGGCGCAGGGACCGGTCGTTGCCGCGCGCCGCATAGACGCCGAGGCTGCGGTAGTCGCTGCTCGCCTGAACCACTCGTTCGCCGCGACGGGCGAAGTTCTTGAGTAGTTTGCTGACGTAGAACGTCGGGTACCGGTCCGCGGCGCCCGCCGGATCGGCGGCGTTGACGATGCCGTAGTCGCCGTAACGGCGCCAGCCGTACAGCAACGCGCTGTTGTTGTTGCCCGCTTCCTGGCCGTTGCGCAGGTCCCACCACAACATCGAGTTGAATTCCGTCTTCAGCAGGTTGCCGAGCGCATCGGCGTAGAACAGGCCGTTGACGAGGCTCGTCGTTTGCTTGCCGGGATTGCTGTACACCGAGTTGTGCTCGGTGACGGACAGCTCCACGCGATTCGCCTTGGGACCCAGGTAGTCGTTCACCGTCTGACGCAGTCGCGCGGCGTCGTTCGCCCAGCTCGACGCTGAGTTGAGCAGGTACAGATCGCTTTCGCCGCCTGGTCCCTGTTCGTAACGGTGGTAAACGACGAAGTCCGGCGTGATGCCGAGCTGGCGCAGCGTGTCGAGCATGACCGGCGTCCAGCCGCGGTGAACCTGGCCGGTGCGCGGATTCGTGACCTGCCGGTCAGGGTAGTTCGCGAACTCGTCTTCGCCGAGTGCCACGACCGCGCCGATCTTGATGCGCGGATCCACCGCCTTCATTTGCGTCCAGTATTCCTTGAAGCGATTGGCATACGTCACGGGATCATGCGGACGGTCGTTGTTGTCTGCTTCCCACGAGCCGTAGTTCTCGTTGCCGACTTCCCAGTACCAGACGTTGTGGCCCTTCTCGATGTTCGCGTAGCGCACCCATGCGGCCGCTTCCTCGGGCGTGCCCGTGCCGTAGTTGGCGGTGATGTAGACCGCCGCGCGGGTCGCGGCCGCGACGGCGATGAACTCATCGAAGTTCGTGGCCCAGTCGAAGGTCTGGCCTTCGCTGCGATTCGTCTGCCAGTGATAGACGTCGGAGAGCGAGCCGCCGGGGAAACGCAGCGCCTGGTTGCCGAGTTCGTTCAGCAGGTTCGTCGTGTTGGGCGACGCGTACGCGCCGTCCCAGACCGCCGCGTTCAGTCCGAACATGCGCCGGTCGACGCTGCGGATTACCTGGTCCGGCTGGACCGTGACGTTCACTCGCTGCGGCGGCGGCGCGAACTCGAGCGAGATGTCGTCGACGTAGTACGTCGGCTGCGTCGTGCCGGAATTTTCCTGCAACCACAGTGCGGTGAGATCGGCGACGTTCGCGATGCCGAGCTGCGCGAGCGGAATCGCGATCTCCTGCCACGTGTCGGGCGCGAGCGGACCGATGACGATCGGGGGTTGCGAGACGTCGCTGCGCAGCGCGATGACTTTCAACGTCTGGCCGCCGATGGGGCCGCCGTTGATCCAGAACTTCAGCGTCGAAAACGCTTCGGTCGGCAGTGCGTTGTGCTGCAGGTACAAAGCCTCGTTACCGTCGGCCGTGACGGCGATCGAGCTCGAGCCCGTGTGGACTGGCGACGTGTTCGCGGTGCTGACACTGGCCCAGCTCCAGTTGTTCCAGCCGTTGGCGAGCGCGTCCTGGTAGAGGCTCATGCCGTTGACCGGCGGCGGCGGTGTCGGCGGCGTGCCGGACTCGAGCACGATCGAGTCGACATAAAAGGTGGGGTCGTTGACGCCCGAGCCCTGCTGGAGCCAGAAGCCGTTCACGCCTGGGCGTTCGTCGGCGCCCAGGGCGGCGAGCGGCACGGTGATCTTGGTCCATGTACCCGCGACCGGAGTCGCGACCCGTACGCCGGGCTGAGACACGTCGTTGACGACGGCGACCACCTGGATCGTCTGGCCGCCGGTGGCGCCACCATGCACCCAGAACGAGAAGTTCAGGTAGCCGTGCGTGTCGAGCGCGGCGGCGGTCGAACGTAGATAGAACGCGGACCACGCGGCGGGTGTGATTGCGGCGGAGATCGAGCCGGTGTAAGCGTTCGCCGTGCTCGCCGTGTCGTTGGCCGCCCAGCTCCAGTTCTGCCAACCGGGCGCGAGCGCCTCGTCGTAGATGGTCAGGTCGGTTTGCGCGAATGCCGCGCCTTGCATGGCGAGCATGAAAGGCAGCAATAGAATCCACGCGAGACGCGAACGCAAAGCCGAAACATTCCCTGATCTCATGACGTTCCCCCTGAACTTGGCTTTCTGACGATGCAGCGGACGCGGATTGAATCACACGGCCGCGCGCGGCGTAAGCCGGTGTCGTCTGGCGGGAACGCTGCGCGTGGAAAGCGGTGCGATCTCAGGACAATCGCGACATCACGAGACAACGCGAGACATTACTAACTACAGCAGGGACCGCCACAGGAATGCGTAGATCGCAGTCCAGGTCCCGGCCCATAGTCCGAACAGAATGCGGGAGCTCACGCGGGGTCCGAGCAGTCGTGCGGCGCCCGCCGCCAGCAGCGTCGCGAGCAGGAATCTCGGCAGGCGCGCGATCGGCGAGATGACTAAAAACCACCAAAGCGGGATTCCGGCGGCCGACGCCTGGACCGCATACACCTTATAAGGAGTGGCGGTGAGCGGGCCGAAGATGGTGGCGACGACTCCAGCCTCGCGCATCGCAGCGGCGGCGCTTTCCATCATCGCCGTTCCAACGGCAGGCACGGCCGCCACCGTGCGGACCGCGGCCTCGGGCTGGGTCATGCCCCATTGATACATCGCGGCGCCACCGATCATCGCTCCTACCGTCGCGATCCCGCAGCAGCGCAGCGCCGCGCGCGGGTTGCGCAACGCGATCGCGCTCAGCAGCACATCGGGGACGACGAAGAACAGCGTCGCCTCGGCGAATCCCCAGAGTCCGGCGGCGAGTAACAGGAACACCGCGCCATATTACGCCGCTTCGATTCTTCATTGCTTCGGCGGGCGGCGGTCACTGGAGGGCGTGATTGCGGAAAACGAGCGGCGCTTCTCAATCCGGTTAGCGCGAGCAAACTACCCGGCGGCAGTGCGCCTATACTCCGCGCGTCATTTGCCGCCACCATTCACGGAGTCGAACATGCGCAAACTATCGCGCTGCCTGGCCGCATCCTTCGTCCTGCTCTTCGCTGCATCGCAAACCGCGTTCGCCGGAAACATCGGCACGCTGGGGATCCAGAACAAGGGCAAGACGATCGCCGTCGTTTCCATCTCCGCGAACAACTACGGCGGCTCATTGCAGGGCTGGAACAGCGCCAATGCGTCCGACCTGATGGGCACTCAGCTCAACCAGATGGTGGGCCTGATCGAAACGCTGTTCTCGAAGGACTGGACAGTCGTGAGCGCTTCGACGTTCGCTGGGAAAGACGAGTTCCAGGTGCTCGCGGGCGAGCGCCGCGAAGTGGGGCTGCCGGTGTTCGACGGAAAGACGATGCCGCTGTTCTCCAAGGACCGCAAACAACTCATCAAGGCGGAAGTCGACAAGGACGTGGCGATCAAGCTCGCGAAGATCGCGGGCGCCGACTTCATCCTGATCGCGTATTCCGAGTGGGCGGTGGCCACGGGCCGGTTCGTGCCCACGAGCAAGGCGCTCGCGAAGAACGTCGTGAGCATCTACAGCGCCGACGGCAAAAAGGTCTACGGCGATCGCGCGGATACGCAGGGCAATAAAACGCTCGGCGCGATGGGCTCCGTCAACGTCGATGCGAACTCGATCGGCGAGTGGGTCGCGGCCTACGACAAGGGCATCCATGCCCTGTATGGCGTGCCGCGCGACTAGCGCCGGACGCGGCCCGGTCCGACGAGCTCAGCCGCCGGGCGCGACGTTCGCGTTCAGCCGGAACAGGTTCGTCGGGTCGTAAGTCTTCTTGATCTTCAGCATCCGCGCATAGTTGCCGCGGTAGTTCGCGTTGATGTCTTTCGCGGTGGCTTCGCGCGCGATGTCGTTGACGTAAAACCCGCGCGTGAATGGTTCGAGGGTTTTCCAGTACCGACGCGTCGCTTCGATGTGCGGAGCGCCGTCTATCTTGTCGAGCTGCCAGCCGGCGACCGCGATCATGTTGCCGATCGAGTCTCGTTGCGCGAACGCGGTGTCGCCTTCCGCGATCCGGCTGGCGGCGCCGCCGCAATGCTGGAAGAACAGGAGCGTCAGCCGGTTTGGATCGCTCTCGATCCCATCGACAATCGCCGACACGAGTTTGTCCGGCGTCTGCGTGACGAATCCCGCCTTGAGGTACGTGGCCATGGAACGCGAGTCGCCCATATCGTTGGCGCGCTGTACTTCGACGTAGTCCTTCGCGGCGATCGAGTCGTTCCTCGGCGTGCCCAGCTTGCGGAGCGGGGCGAGCGCGCGCTCGGCGTCTTTCTTCGGACCGGAGTAGCAGACTTCGATGCCGGCGTAGCCCGGCGCGCCGCCCGGCAGCAGGACCAGCGCCGGGTCCATATACAAGGTGTCGGGCGCCGTCGCGGCGTAATCGGCCCACGCGCCTAAGACCTCTTTCGCCCGTTCGACCGGGAAGCTGATCTCACCCGCGATGACCTCGCGCTCGATCGGGTGCAACCGGAATTCGAAGTTCGTGACGACGCCGAAGTTGCCGCCGCCGCCGCGCACGGCCCAGAACAGATCCTTGTTCTCCTTCGCGCTCGCGTGCCGCAGCTTGCCGTCGGCGGTGACGATGTCCACCGACTCGAGATTGTCGATCGCCATGCCGAACCGGCGCGCGAGACGGCCGAAGCCACCACCCAGCGTGAGGCCGCCGACGCCCGTGTGCGACACCGTGCCGAGCGGCGCCGCGAGTCCGTGCGCCATGCATTCGTAGTCGACCTGGCCGAGCAGCGTGCCGCCCGCGACCCACGCGCGCCGCGCAGTGGGATCCACGCGCACGCCGCGCAGCGACGACAAATCTATCTGCAGGCCGCGCTCGCAGGTCGAGTGGCCCGAGAAGCTGTGCCCGCCGCACTTCACCGCGACGAGCAGGTTGTTGGCGCGCGCGAAACTGACTACCGACTGCACGTCTGCGGCTCCCGTTGGTTGCGCTATTAATGCGGGATGTTTGTCGAACGACGGATTCAGCACGAGGCGCGCCTTGTCGTAACCGTCCTCGCCCGCGAGCAACAATCGGCCGCGCATCTTTTTCGCGAGGTCGCGGACATCGGCGCCGCGCAACGTGATCTCGCGGCCATCGCCGGTGATCGCGAGGACGTCCGGAACTTCGCCGCTTCCGACGATCGCGTACGCGGCGCGGATGCCGGGAATCGAGACGGAAGCGGCCAGGATCGAGGAACTCAGGAAGTCGCGGCGTTTCATCGGACCCTCACTCTTGTTGTCATGCGGGGACGTTCTTTCGTCCCGGATTATTGGGGTGCATCGTCCAGTCGGCTTTCTCTGTCGTGATCGCGCGGCCCGTGCGCGGATCGACGCCGCTCGTCATCGGCTGCATCGTGATGCAATTTTCCACGGGGCACACGCTCACGCACAGATTGCAACCCACGCACTCGGCGTCGATGACCTCGAAACGCCGCGCGCCGTTCACGGTCGCCGTGATCGCCTGGTGCGAGGTGTCCTCGCAGACGACGTGGCAACGGCCGCACTGGATGCAGAGGTCCTGGTCGATGCGCGCCTTGTCGACGTGATTGAGATTGAGGTACTTCCAGTCGGTCACGCTCGGCACGGCCTTGCCCACGAGCTCGCTCACCGACTTGAAGCTCTTGCTGTCGAGGAAACGGCTCAACCCGTCGACGAGGTCGTCGATGATCTTGAATCCGTAGACCATCGCGGCCGTGCACACCTGCACGTTGCTCGCGCCCAGCGCGAGGAAATCCACCGCGTCGCGCCAGTCGGTGACGCCGCCGATGCCGGAGATCGGCAGTCCGCGTGTCTCGCGCGAGCGTGCGATCTCCGCGACCATGTGCAGCGCGATCGGCTTGACGGCCGGCCCGCAGTACCCGCCGTGCGATCCCATGCCGTCGGTGGCGGGGTAGATAGTCAGCGCGTCGTAGTCGACGCGCATGATCGAGTTCAACGTATTGATCAGCGACACGGCGTCGGCGCCGCCGGCCTTCGCGGCGATCGCCGCGGGCAGGATGTTGGTGATGTTCGGCGTGAGCTTCACGATGACCGGGATGCGCGCGAACTGCTTGCACCACGCGGCGGCCTGCTGGATGTACTCGGGCACCTGACCGACCGCGGAACCCATGCCGCGCTCGGACATGCCATGCGGGCAGCCAAAATTCAATTCGAGTCCGTCGGCGCCCGTGTCCTCGATCATCGGCACGTATTTCGCCCAGCTCTGCTCGTTCATCGGCAACATCACCGAGACGATGAGCGCCCGGTCGGGCCAGTCGCGCTTGATCTGACGGATCTCGGCGAGGTTGGTCGCCAGCGGACGATCGGTGATCAGCTCGATGTTGTTGAAGCCGATGACGCGCCGGTCGTTGGAATGCAGCGCGCCGTAGCGCGGACCGTTCACGTTGACGATCGGCGGGTCCTCACCGAGCGTCTTCCACACGACACCGCCCCAGCCGGCTTCGAACGCGCGATTGACGTTGTAGGCCTTGTCGGTGGGCGGCGCCGAGGCGAGCCAGAAAGGATTCGGCGATCGGATGCCGAGGAAGGTGGTGGTCAGGTCGGCCATGTCACTTCCCTCGCAAAGTCTTGTCGATGGACAGCGCGGCGACCTTGCCATCCTGAACGGCGGACACGGTGAGATCCGCGCCGCCGGCAACGCAATCGCCGCCGGCCCACACGCCGGGTAGTGAGGTCTGCCGCTCCCCGTCGACGACGATCCGGTCCTGCCGCAGCGTCACGAGCTCCGCCGTTTCACGGAGTCCGTCCCACAGCACCTTCTGCCCGATCGCCAGGAAGACGACGTCGGCGTCGAGCGTATACGTGCGCCCCTCGCGGGTCTCGAATTCCACGGCGCGCACGCGCGTGCCCGAGGCGAGCAACTTCCGCGGCGTCGAGTCGAACCGCAACGTCACGCCGCGCGTCTGCGCGAACTCCTGCTCGTAGCGGCTCGCCTTCATGTGCTCCTGGCCGCGGCGATAGACCATCGTCACGTCCTCGGCGCCGAGCGCCTTGCTTTGCACCGCGATGTCGATCGCCGTCATGCCGCCGCCGATGACGACGACCTTGCGTCCGACCGGCAGCGACGACTTGTCGGGCGCCTGGCGGAGCGTCGCGATGTAGTCGATGGCGTTGACGACGCCTTCCATCTCCTCGGCGAGCGCGAGTCCGAGCCCGTTGACGCCCGCGAGCCCGAACCCCAGGAACACAGCATCGTAGTCCTTGCGCAACGCCGCGAGTGAAATGCCTTTGCCCAGCGCCACGCCGTTGCGGACTTCGATGCCGCCAATGCCGAGGATGAACTCCACCTCGCGCGCCGCGAACTCGCCGGGCGTTTTATAGGCCGCGATTCCGTATTCGTTGAGGCCACCGAGCTTGTCCTTCGGTTCGAACACGACAACGTCGTGTCCCAGCAGCGCGAGCCGATGCGCGCAGGAGAGGCCCGCCGGCCCGCCGCCGACCACCGCGACCTTGCGGCCCGTGCGCGCCGCGCGCTCGAACAGCGGAGTGCCTTTGTCGAAAACCGCATCGGTGGCATAGCGCTGCAACAGACCGATGCGCACCGGCCGGTCTTCGTGCGTGTTGCGGACACAGGCGTCCTCACACAACACCTCCGTCGGGCACACGCGCGCGCACATGCCGCCCATGATGTTTTCGCTGAGGATCGTGTGCGCCGAACCCTCGAGGTTGCCGCTGCGGATCTTCTGGATGAAACCCGGGATGTCGATCCCGGTGGGGCAGGCCGTCGTGCACGGCGCGTCGTAACAGAAGTAGCAACGATCGGCGTCGATGATCGCTTCGGTCGGGCTCAGCGGCGGATGCATGTCCGCGAAGTTGGCCGCGATCTGCTCTTCCGGGAGTCGTCCGGAGCGGATGTCGCTGGCTTCGATGGCTGGCTTGTCGTTGTTCACGTCTCTCAGCCTGGGCGTTTGACCGGTTTCGGAGTACTGAGCTCTATCTGTTTCCTGACGGCGTCGTAGTACGACGCGAATGCCGGGCGATCCACATGTTTTCCCGCGCCGCGTTCGACGCGCAGGTCGCCGCGGGCGAAGACGAGCTTCCCGCCGCTCACCGTATGCGACGCGCCGCCTTTCACCGTCATGCCTTCGAAGATGTTGAAGTCCACCTTTTGATGATGCGTCTTCGCCGAGATGGTCTTGCTCGCCGCCGGATCCCAGACCAGGAGATCGGCATCGGCGCCGATGCTCACGCTGCCCTTGCGCGGATAGATGTTGAAGATCTGCGCCGCGTTGGTGGACGTGACTTTCACGAATTCGTTCATCGTGAGCCGGCCGGTGTTGACGCCGTGGTGCCACAGCACTTCCATGCGGTTCTCGATGCCGGCGGTGCCGTTCGGGATCTTGCGGAAGTCATCTTTGCCCGCGGCCTTCTGCTCCGCGCAGAACGTGCAGTGATCCGTGGCGGTCGTCTGCAGATTGCCGGACTGCAGGCCACGCCACAGTGCGACCTGGTGCTCGGGCGCGCGGAACGGCGGGCTCATGACGTGCGCCGCGGCGCGCGTGAAATCCGGATCGCGGTAGACCGAATCGTCGAGCAGCAAATGGCCCGCGAGCACCTCGCCGAACACCCGCTGCCCTTCGTTGCGCGCGCGCGCGATCGCCTCGAGCGCCTGGCGCGAGGAGACGTGCACGAGGTAGATAGGGACCTTGAGGACCTCGGCGATGCGGATGGCGCGGTTGGCGGCTTCGCCTTCGACCTCGGGCGGCCGCGACAGCGGATGGCCTTCGGGTCCCGTGATGCCGCGCTTGAAGATCTCGTCCTGCAGCTTGAAGACGAGATCGCCGTTCTCGGCGTGCGCCGTGACGATGGCGCCGAGCTTCAGCGCTTCGGAGAAGCTGTTCACGAGCGTTTCGTCGTCGCACATGATGGCGTTCTTGTACGCCATGAAGTGCTTGAAGCTGTTGACGCCATGCTCGCGCACCAGCGTGCCCATGTCCGCGCGCACGCTCTCGTCCCACCACGTGATCGCGACGTGGAAGGAATAGTCCGCGACGGACTTCAGCGCCCACTCGCGCCACTGCGCGTGCGCGTCGAGGATCCGCTGCTGCGGGTTCGGGATGACGAAATCGATGATCATCGTCGTGCCGCCGGCCAGTCCCGCGGCAGTGCCGGAATAGAAATCGTCGCTCGACACCGTGCCCATGAACGGCAGCTGCATGTGCGTGTGCGGATCGATGCCACCCGGCATCACGAACTGCCCGCAGGCATCGACGACGTCCGCACGCGCGGGCGCCGCGATCGCGTCGCCGACAGCCACGATCTTGCCGTCCGAGCACAGCACGTCGGCGCGGAAGGTTTGATCGGCGGTGACGACGGTGCCGCCCTTGATGAGCACGGTCATGGCGAACCTCAGGTCTTGGCGTTGCGCGACAACAGGTAGTAGATGATCCCGCCGAGGAACGATCCCGTAAACCACCCGTAGTCGTAAAACCACTTCAGGGCGCCGGTGGTGATCGCCGTCAGCGTCAACGCGACGGGCACGCCCAGCGCCACGAAGCCCGCGAGGTTCCACGCCGGGTAGCGCCCGTTGTTCAGATAGAGGCCGGGCAGGTCGTAGTGCTGTTTGCGCACCACGAAATAGTCCACGACCATGATGCCCGCGATGGGGCCGAGCAGGCTCGAGTAACCGAGGAGCCAGTTCGAATACAGGCTGTCGACGCTGACGTCCGACTGGAGCCAGCCCATGCGCTTGAGCAGTTCCCAGCTCATGAGCGCAATGCCGATGAAGCCGGTGAGCAGCACGCCTTTCTTCTGGTTGATCAGACGCGGCGCGAGATTCTGAAAGTCGTTGGTGGGAGAGACGATGTTCGCCGCGGTGTTGGTCGAGATGGTCGCGACAATGATGATGATCATCGACACGATCACCCAGAAAGGACTGTCGATCTTCCCGATCAGCGTGATGGGGTCGGAAACGGTTTCACCGACGATCTGCGCGGAGGCCGCGGTCATGATCACGCCGAGACCCGCGAACAACACCATCGTCACCGGCAGTCCCACGATCTGACCCACGATCTGCGCGCGCTGCGATTTCGCGAAGCGGCTGAAGTCCGGAATGTTCAGCGACAGCGTCGCCCAGAAGCCGACCATCGCGGTGAGGCCGGCCAGGAAGTAGCCGAAGAACGAAGCGTCCGCCGGGCGTTTCGCGGGCTGCGCGAGCAGCTCGGTGACGGACGCCTGCGGCCACGCCCACACCAGTAAGCCCACGCCGACGAGCATCAGCAGCGGCGCCGCGACGACTTCGAGCCACTTGATCGACTCGGAGCCGCGAATCACGACCCACACGTTCGCAATCCAGAAGAGGAAGAAGCCGATGACTTCGCCGACGCCGCCCAACTGTTTCCAGCCGTCGAACATGGCGGCGAGCATCAGATGCACGGCGATGCCGCCGAACAAGGTCTGGATGCCGAACCAGCCACAGGCCACGAGCGCGCGGATCAGCGCCGGCACGTTGGAGCCGATGATGCCGAACGACGAGCGCAGCATGACCGGGAAGGGAATGCCGAACTTCGTGCCACCGAACGCGTTCAGCGTGAGCGGGATCAGCACGATGAGGTTGGCGATGAACACCGCCCACAGCGCCTCGCCGACCGAGAGACCGAAGTAGGTTGTGAGCACACCGCCCAGCGTGTACGTCGGCACGCAGATCGCCATGCCCACCCAGAGCGCTGCGATGTGCCATTCATTCCAGGTGCGCTGCGCGACTCGCGTCGGGGCGATGTCCTCGTTGAAACGCGAGCTCGCGGCGAGATCCGCGCCGACCTCGAGTTCATAGAACTCGCCGACCTGCACCATGCGCGAGGTTTTCTCGACCATCAGCCCTGCACCAGCGGGCCGTAGGCGTCGGGGCGGCGGTCGCGGAAGAACTGCCACGTGTCGCGAACCTGGCGAATCATGTCGAGGTCGATCTCGTGGATCAGCAACTCATCTTTATCGTAACTCGCCTGCGCCTCGATCTGGCCGCGCGGGTTGACGATGTAGCTGGAGCCGTAGAACTCGCCCATCTTTCCGGCCCAGGGTTCTTCCTTCCCGACCCGGTTGATCGCGCCGATGAAGACGCCGTTCGCGGCGGCCGAAGCGGGCTGCTCGAGCTCCCACAGATATTTCGAAAGACCCGCGACCGTTGCCGACGGATTGACGATGTACTCCGCGCCGTTCAATGCCAGTGCGCGCCAGCCCTCCGGGAAGTGCCGGTCGTAGCAGATGTAGACGCCGAGCTTCACGTACGCCGTCTGGAAGACCGGGTAGCCGAGGTCGCCCGGCTTGAAGAAGAATTTCTCGTAGAAGCCCGGGTCGACCTGCGGGATGTGCGTCTTTCGATACTTGCCGAGGTATTTGCCGTCGGCGTCGATGACCGCGGCGGTGTTGTAGTACACGCCGGTCATGGCTTCCTCGTAGACCGGGACGACCATGACCATGCGGTACTTCTTCGCGTACTCCTGCATCAGGCGGGTCGTGTAGCCATCCGGAACCGCTTCGGCCGCCGCGTACCACCGGCGGTCCTGGCTCGGGCAGAAATAGGGCTGCGTGAAAATCTCCTGAAAACACAGCACCTGGACGCCGGCGGCGCCGGCCTTGTCGATGAGAGGGAAGTGGGCTTCCAGCATCTTGTCCCGGATCTTTTCGGGACCCATGGACACCTCGCCCTTCAACCCCATCTGGATCAGACCGCACTTGAGCTTGCTCACCCGGGGACTCCCATCGGAATGGATGGGGGGATGACATCACATAACGGGTCCGGAACGAAATCGCCGCGCACTAGAATGCCCCGCATGGGGTTTCGAATTTCCATTCTTGCCTGGCTTCTGTCCGCGGCTGCCCTCGCGGCGCCGGTCGATGGTCCTTACGTCATTCGCAACGCCGCGGGCGCGCTCGAAGCCTGGTCCGTCGACACGACCGATGGTGCCGTCCGAAAGTCGGGCCCGCTCGCGCCCGGCGACACACTGTCGATCGCCGCCGTGGGTTCTCTGCCTGCCTTCGACGTGACGCTGCGCGCGCCCGCGAAGCCCGCGGCGGACTCCATCAAACTTCCGGACAAGTCGCCGCTCTTCGTGATCGCCGACACGCATGGCGAGTTCGCGATTCTCGTGCAGATGTTGCAAAGGCATCGCGTCGTCGACGCAAGGCTTCGCTGGTCGTACGGGCGCGGGCATCTCGTGATCCTGGGCGACGTGTTCGACCGCGGTCCCAATCACACCGAAATCCTGTGGCTGCTATATCAACTCGAAGCCGAGGCCGCGAAGGCCGGCGGCGGCGTGCACTTGCTGCTCGGCAATCACGAAACGATGGTGATGATGGGCGACCTGCGATATCTCAATCCCCGTTACGTCGACAGCGCGCGCGTGCTCAGCGTGGAGTACTCCCGGTTGTTCGATGCGCGCAGCGTGCTCGGACAATGGCTGCGATCCCGGCCGGCGGTGCTGCGGATCAACCGCCAGCTCTTCCTGCACGCCGGCATCTCGCGCGCACTGGTCGAGCGCAAGCTCACGCTCGCCGACATCAACGGCACGATCCGCCAGACGCTCGAGGGCTCGCTCGCGGAAGGCGAGCGCGAACGCGCGAGCTTTTTGATGACGACCGACGGGCCGCTCTGGTATCGCGGGTTCTTCGCGGAACAGCGCGACTTCACCACGGCGACCTCCGCCGACGTGGACCGGGCGCTGAAGCATTTCGGCGTCGACCGCATCTTCGTCGGTCACACGATCGTGCCGACCGTCACGCCGCTCTACGACGGTCGCGTGATTGCGCTCAATGTGTACCCGAAGCGCGAAGGCGAGAGCGTGAGCTTCGAGGCGCTGCGGGTGCGCGGCGGCGCGATCCAGCGAGCGACATTCGACGGCGACGCAGAGAAAATCCTGCCGCCGCGCTGATCGCGATCTCAGCCTTTCGCGCCGGCTTTCCTCCCGGACTTCAGCGGAATCGATTCCGGCTTCGAGATCAGGCTCTCTTCACCGCTCTTGCGAATGTCGGCATCGCGGACCGCGCTGCCGAAATCGATCTTGGTGATGCGTTCGATGTCCTTCACCGTCGAGAGGAAGTCCTCGACCTTGTCGAGTTGCTCGAGCGCTTCCGCATCGCCCGCCTTCTCGGGTAGTTTGCCGATGGCTTTGAGTACCGGCGCCTGATTGGCGAGCATCGCGAGCGACTGCAGCTTGCCGTTCGCGGCCCACACCGCGATTTTCCAGAAACGCATCGGCACGCGGAGGTCGCGGAACTTGGGATCCTTCGTGCCGAACACGGGTCCGGTGAAACAACAGATGCGGCTCTTGTCCGCCACGGCGCCGCCGAGCACGTGATCCTCGAGCGCGCGCCAGAGCCGGCCGCCGCCCGATTTCGCGAGATTCAATTTTTTCGCGGAGCCCATGTTGAAGAACCCGAACTGCGGCGTGCAGTTCGTGAAGTGGAAGGTGTCGGCGTCGGCATCGAGCGCCTGGCTGTCGGTTCCCCAGGCAGGGTCCATGCGCCGCACCAGGTGTCCTCGCTGCAGCATGCGAGCCAGGCGTCCGCTGCTATTGGTCGGGAATCCCGCGACCTTCTGCTTGTCGTACAGCGACTGCTCCGTTTGTTCCGCTTCGTCGACGCGCGGATCGACGTACCAGGTCTCGGACGCCTCCGCCGCCTCGGCCGCTTCACTGTCGAGCGATTCGTGGCCGACATCCTTGGGAAGCAGCGGCGATACCGTGCCAGTGTCGCGATCGACCTTCTTGGCCTTCTTCCCGTCGATGTTCGATGCCGTGAAGAACGCGAGTCGTCGCTTGCGATTCATGACGACGCTGAAGTGGTGATACTTCAGTTCGATTTCGTCATCGTCACCCTGCAGGTTCGCGGCGGCGTCATTGGCGATGGCATCGGTCAGTTGCGGCAGCGGCACGGTGTGGCCGCTGATGAACGTCGGCTTGTATCCGCTGCGCGCGTGATAGTCGGGACTCGGTGCCGTTGCTTCGCCTCCGCTACCGTCGTCGACCGGTGACGTCGCCGCGGCGACGCCCGGATCTGCGGGCGCCGCCGTCGATCGCGCCCATGTCGGCAGGCGGACCGACAGCTCCACCGGAATGCGCCATGTCGCGGTGCCGTCGGCGTCGATCTGCGGGCCGTTCGGGTTGCCCGAATCGGAATCCGGTGCGGCGACGACCGCGCGAGGTGCGTCCTGCGTTTCCTGACTCGAAATCGCTTTTCGAACCATTTCGCGCTGTGCCGGGCTGAACGTGCCGAGCTTGGACTTGAGATCGTTGACGATCGCGCTCGCGCGAATGCCTTCGTTCACTTCCAGAGGAACCGCCTTGCCCGTGTCGTCCTTGGTCTGGCGCCACGGCCCGCCCCAGTGATGCAGGGCGATGACGAGCCACTCATTGTTGAATACGGGAGATCCGGACGAGCCCGGCTCGGTGTCGGCGGTGTAATGAAGAACTGTGGAGAGCCGGGAGACGAGCCGATTCTCGCGCAGCACCACTTCCTTGTAGCGCCCGTCCGGATGCTGAACGATGTTGGCGCATTCGCCGAGCGCGTGCTTGTTCTCGGCGCCGGAGAGCTGACACCAGCCGAACGCGGAAATGTTCTTGTTGCCGTCGATGCGCGGACCGACGCCGATCACCGTGAAGTCGAGATTGTTTTCGTGGTTCGTATAGAAGAACAGCGTCGGGTCGAACGCGAAGCGCGTGACCCCGATGACTTGCCCGCGCCGGTCGCGTTCGTAGTCGAACTCCATCGCGAGTCCGGCGGCATCCTTCGCGCTGCCGATGACGTGATTGTTGGTGACGAACAGCCGGTCGGAGATCAGGAATCCGCTGCCCAGGGCCTGACCGCTACGGAAGGCGACTCGCGCCACGGCGCGAGCGCTGACGTAGCCGCGTTCGAGAAAGGAGACGCCGACGAAGTCGATGGTCTTGCCGTAGATCCTTTCCGCCCGACTGATGGTTTTGCGGTTGCCGTCGGTCACTTCGCTGGCCAATGCCGCCGCGACTTGCCGCGAGATGGGCATCTTGGTCTGCAACCGCGCCAGGAGGCGCTCCTCCTCGGGTTCTGCCTTCAACGGCACGCCCTGCCGGACCATTTCGAGTGAATGTCTGATCTGCGGATTGTTGCCCTGGATGCGCGCTCGCGCGCCGCGCTCGATACTGGCTGGGACTTTCATGTGATGGACTCTTGTGGGGCTTGTTTGCTGCCATGCGGAAACCGCATCGCAGGGCCCTCACTACTTATCTGTCCCGTAGGGGCGGAAAGTCTCACCTCATGGCGAAGTTTTCTCCGAGGCTGAGACAATTGTCCGCGGACGCGCGTTCGCCAAAATCTCGTCCAGCATCTTCACGAGCGCGTAGAGCCCGCGGCCGGCCTTCGCGATCTTGTTCAGCGAATCGAGATCGGCCTGCTTGCGCGCGCCGGCCTAGACGAAGTGACCGCGGGCAGCGCATCGCCGCTCGCGCGACCGCGGATGCGGCTGCTACTGACCCATCATCGGCATTTCTTTTTTCTTGTAGCCCTTCGGCACTTCGAAGCTTGCCGCGGGCACGGACTCCTCGACCCACTTCGTGAGAACCGTTTCCGTGCCGCGCAATTTTCCCGCCGCGTCGTACGACCGGGTGCGCACCGGATAGCCATTTACGTTGGAGCGCACCGTCACCTGGTTCGTCACGCTCGGCATTCCCTTCGTGAATTCCGCGAACGCTTCGGCCATCTCCTTGAACGACTTTTCGAAGTCTTCCTTGCCGGGCAACGACGAGAACGGCACCACGCACATCTCTTCGAAGAGTTTGCCGTTGCGCGAGAGATTCCAGACCGCGCACTTGCGGCCCTCGACCGTCTCCGTCTTGCCGGTGTTCTTCGTGTCGTAGACATCGGGCTTGCTCGAGTCCAGGCCGCCGGGGATCTGGTTGCCCAACATCTTTTCCATCATCGCGCGCTGCTCGGGCGGCATGTTCTTGAGCTTGTCCTGCATCTGCTTCATGGCGGCACTGGCCTGCGCCGCCATCTTCTTCATCTGTTCCTTGTCCATCTCGGTGTACGTTTTCTTGCCGTCATCGACGATCAGGATCGTGTTGCCCTTGAGGATCATGCCGTTGTCCTTGCCCGAGGACACACGAATCTTGCCGTCCTGCACGAGCACGGTTTGCGTGGCCCCGTCGACGACCTTGGTCTTGATGTCGCGCGTGACGTTCTCGACGCGCACGCCCGCGGCGGCGGATGTGGCCAGTAGGAGCGAGCTGATGAGGACGACCGTTTTCATGAGAGTCTTCCGATGGGTTGGATCCCACTAACATACGCAACTATCGCGCCGGCAGCACCCGGCTGTTGCGCAACACCCCGGCGGTGATCGCCGAGATCAGGATCCCGACCGGAAATATCTCCGCGAACGTCATCGCCACGCGGATGAGCGGATTCGCGTACATCGTTCGAAACGATTCCGCCTCGGCGGCTTGACCGGCGTCGATCATGACTTTCGAGTAGTACGCGACGAAATCGAAGCTGCCGAACGAGAGGACGATTTCCCACGCGATCACGTAGAGCAGGCTCGCGACCAGGCTGATCGCGAGGCCCACGCCGAACGCCGGCAGGAAGCGGATCACTCCGCCGAGCGCCCGGTCGCGATGGCGTTTGACCCCGAGGAAGACCATCGTCAGCGCGACAATCATCGTGAGATAGCCGACGAGCATGCTGCCGAAGGGTTCGTCGCCCGGCTGGAGCCTGAGCCAGTGCCAGAGCATCGGAGTCGTGACGATGATGCCGGCGACGAGGCCGTACACGGAGATGATTCGGATCATGGGACACCTGGGTGTTGGAGGTGGCGCATCAAAGTCTGCCCCACCGCGCGGCGGCAATCGTCAGAAAGGGTGATTTCGATGCGCTAGGCCAGAATTCCGAGCTCGCGCGCGCGCCCGATCGCCGCGGTGCGCCGCCGGACCTCGAGTTTCGCGAACAGGTTGGAGATGTGGGTCTTGACCGTGTTCGGCGAGACGGCCAGCCGGTTCGCGATCTCCTTGTTTGACTGGCCCGCGGCCAGCAGCCGCAGCACCTCGAGCTCGCGCTCGCTGATCCCGAGTGACGTCTGCGCCTGCGTGTTCGCGGAGAACTCTCGCGGTGCGGGAGCGGAACGGAACAGCCGCAGCCCGACCCAGATTCCCAGGGCCATGAAGCCCAGCGCCACGATCACGATGTAGGTCTCGGTGGCGTGATGGCGCACAAGGTACTGGTACTCGATGAACTGCAGGCCGAGCGCGCCGGCCGCGAGGATCACGCCGTAGACGAGGATCGTGAAGACGAGGGAACGCATGAGCGGGAGTCTGCCATACGTCCGTTTCGGGCGTTCTTCCGGGCGCGGCGCGCTCCTACAGGATCGCGCGGTCGCGGCTCCTGTACGTTCCCGCCCGCTGGTCTAACAATCGCGCCCATGTCGAACTACTCGTCCCTGAAGATTGTGGCGGGATGCATCGTCGTGGCGATCGGCGCCGCGGCCGCGCTCGAGGCCTGCTCGTCGGTGGGCCCGACGGGCACGGGGCCTGTCGCGTCTCCCGCGACCAGCGTCGGTGCGAATCCCACGATGCCGGAGCCCGACAAGCGGCTGATTCCCGTCGTGCAGATTGCCGCCGCGACCGGCTGGCGCGCGGACTCGAAGCCCACCGGCGCGGCGAACCTCGCGGTGAATGCGTTCGCGAGCGATCTCGATCACCCGCGCTGGCTGTACGTGTTGCCGAATGGCGATGTGCTGGTCGCCGAGACCAACGCGCCTGTGCGGCCCGAGCAGGGAAAGGGCATCAAGGGCAAGGTCATGAAGTCGATGCAGGCGAAGGCGGGCGCGGCGACGCCGTCGGCGAACCGCATCACGCTGCTGCGCGACGCGGACGGCGACGGCACGGCCGAGGTGAAGACGCCTTTTCTCGAAGGCCTCAACTCGCCGTTCGGGATGGCGCTGATCGGCGGCGATCTCTACGTCGCGAACACCGATGCGATCGTGAAGTTCGCGTACACGGAAGGCGCGACGAAGATCGCGGGCGCGGGCACCACGCTGACCGCGTTGCCCGGTGGCCCTCTCAATCACCACTGGACGAAGAACATCATCGCCAGCCGCGATGGCGCGAAGCTTTACGCCACCGTCGGCTCGAACAGCAATGTCGCGGAGAACGGAATGGCGGAGGAGGAGGGCCGCGCCGCCATCTGGGAAGTCGACACGCGCACGGGCGCGAAGCGTCTGTTCGCGACCGGCCTGCGGAATCCGAACGGTCTCGCGTGGGAGCCTTCGTCAGGAGCGTTGTGGACGGTGGCCAATGAGCGCGACGAACTCGGCAATGATCTCGTGCCTGACTACCTGACGTCGGTGAAGGACGGCGGGTTTTACGGCTGGCCCTACAGCTACTTCGGTCAGCACGTCGATGCGCGCGTCAAACCGGCGCGTCCCGATCTCGTCGCGAAGGCGATTCCGCCCGACTACGCGCTGGGCGGACATGTCGCAGCTCTCGGCCTCGCGGCCGGCGACGGCGGCATGTACATCGGTCTGCACGGTTCGTGGAATCGCAAACCGCCCGCGGGATACAAGGTCGTGTTCGTCCCGTTCGCGGACGGTAAACCGTCGGGCCCACCCGTCGACGTGCTCACCGGGTTCGTGAACGAGCGCGGCGAGGCGCGTGGCCGGCCGGTGGGTGTGGCTCTCGATCGGCGCGGCGCGCTGCTCGTCGCCGACGACGTCGGCAACGTGATCTGGCGCGCGGACTAACTACATTCTCGCGCGCACGCTGCCCTCTCGGCTGGTACACTCAACGCATTCACAACACTGGCGCACACGGAGGTGCCCATGCGTTCCATCGCCGAACTCATCACCGAGATCTGCACGCTCGCCGGCCGCATCAACGCCGCGCACTACCGCTTCCTGCTG